>JBAZTM010000013.1:0-64496 GCA_041661925.1 Gemmatimonadaceae bacterium | reverse complement strand
AGCGCGCCACACGCCGCGTCGCGCCGTCCGTCGCCGCTCCCACCTCGATGTAGCCCAGTCCGGTGTCGGCATGCGTCGGCACGATGCCCACCGTCACCAAACCGTGCGTGCGCACCGCCTCGGCCGCGGCGAGCTGCAGCGCCTCGCGAAAGCCGGTCACGTCGGCGATGGCCCAGTCAGCGTGCACCGACACCATGATCGCTTCGGGGCCGGCCACCTTGGCGATGCGGCTTGCCGCCCATGCGAGCGCCGCCGCCGTGCCGGCGGGACGCGGCTCGGCGAGCACGTGGTCGGCGGGGAGTTCGGGTGCGATCGCGCGCACGCCATCGGCCAGTTCCGCGTTGGTCAGCACCAGCGTGCGCTCAGCCGGCGCCACGGGGGCGAGTCGGTCGAGCGTGTCGCGCAACATTGGCTGGCTGCTCAGCAGGGACAGGAACTGCTTGGGGCGCTCCGGCGTGCTGAGCGGCCAGAAGCGCGACCCGACGCCGCCGGCCAGGATAACCACCCAGGTGGCGGTCGTGTTTATGGTGCCTCCCGCCTTCGACGGCGAGCTCATGGCGTCACCGGCGGCGTTTCGGCGCCGTCATCGATGCCTGTCAGCTCCGCCACGCGGGCGTAGAGCCGCTTGGGGCTGAACGGCTTCGTGATGAAATCGGACGCGCCGAGGCGCATCGCCTCGTCGTATCGCTGGTCCTGTCCGGCCGCCGTCAGGATGACACAGGGCAGGGACGACCAGCGCGGGTCCTGGCGCATGCGCGCCAGCACTTCGAGGCCGGTGAGGTTGGGCATCATGAGGTCGAGCAGGACCAGCCGGATGTCGGGGTGCGCCGCGAGGGCTTCGAGCGCCTCGACCCCGTCGAAGACGAGCGTCACCTGAAAGGGACCCTGCTCCAGCTTTGTCTTGACGATGCGGCCGATGTGGGGTTCGTCGTCGGCCACGAGCACGTGGCACGTCATGCCGGGCCGCCGCTCAGACGAGGGACGCGATGTTCGCGCGGTTGCGCCGTAGTTCGTACAGCAGCTGGGCGAGGTTGACGCTGGGGAGGGCAAGCACCAGCAGCACGGCTTCTGCCGAGAGCGACGCCACGATGGCATAGCCGCGCTCGTGCTCGAGCACCGCCGTCTGGAGCGCCCCCTGCTGGCTGGCGTGTCCCAGCTCCTCGGCGGCCAGGAGCACGGGCGGGACATGGGCTGCCACGTTCTCGGCGTCGGTGGTCGGCAGGGCCTGGGCGTCGATGACCAGACCGTCGCGCCCAAGGACGACCGCAGCCTGCACCCCCTCCCGATCCCGAATCGCTGCCACGAGGTCGTGAATGGTCGGCATCGCCCGCTCCGGTGTAGAAGTAGAAAAGGTTGCCGAAGTGTACGCTCCACCAAGGCGAAGTCAAGCGGAATTCGCTTCCCCTGCCGACGCCCGACCGCTACTTTCACAAACAGCCCATGCACACACTGAAATCCTTCCTTGGCCGCGGCCGTCGCGCGGCGCACCGCCCGTTCCTGCTGGCCCTTGCGGCGCTCGCGCTGTCGGCCTGCGAGGATCCGTTCAAGCTCAAGGCGTCGTACAGCAATGAGCCGTTCGTCTACTCGCTCTACGGCATCTCCGGATCGGGTCCGGCGAACGCGCCGGCCGCCCTCGACCTCGTGGGCCGGGCCCCGGTGCGTGTTGACGGGAATTTCAACTTCGACATCGCCTTCGACTTTGACGGCACCGGCAAGGTCGTCATCCTCCCGCAGAAGCTCGTCGGCACGCCCATCACGGGCTCCCGCACCGTTGCGCTGCAGCGCATCAGCGGCAGCTACGAGTCCGTGCTGCTGGCGCCCACCAACGGCTGGCAGCTCGACTCCGCGGTGACGCTGGTTTCCGGCGAGGTGCTCGGCGTGCGCCTGACATCGGCCAGCTGCGCCTACCAGATGTCTTCGGACATGTTCGCCAAGATCGTGGTGGACTCGGTCAAGGCGGGCGGGCTGATCTTTGGCCGCGGCATGATCAATCCGAACTGCGGCTTCAAGTCCTTCGCCGAAGGCATCCCGGAAAAATAGGCCATGCACGACATCCGGATGGTGCGTGAACAGGCGGCGGCGCTGCGCGACGGCATGCGCCGCCGCGGCGCCCTCGAACAGCTGGAGCCGGTGATCGCACGGCTCGAGACCCTCGACCGCGAGCGCCGACAGGCGATCCAGGCCGTCGAGGAGAAGAAGGCCGCCCGCAATGCGGCCAGCCAGGACGTGGGCCGCAAGAAGAAGGCGGGCGAGGACACGACCGCCCTGCAGGCCGAGACCCGCGCCCTCGGCGAAGAGATCGCGCGCATCGAGGCGACGCTCGCCGAGACGGAATCGGCGATCCAGCAGGGGATGTACGAGATCCCCAACGTCACCCTGCCGCAGGTGCCGGCTGGCGACGAGACGCACAACAGCGTGGTGCGCACGTGGGGCACCCCCCGCGCCGCCGACGGCGTCAAGCCGCACTGGGAGGTGGGCGAGGCCCTTGGCCTGCTTGACCTCGCGCGTGGCGCCAAGATCTCCGGCTCGGGCTTCATCGTCTTCCGCGGCACCGGCGCGCGGCTGGTGCGCGCGCTGATGAACCTCATGCTCGACCTGCACACGCGCGAGCACGGTTATGAAGAGCTGTGGGTGCCGGTCGTCGTGAACCGCGCGTCGATGATCGGCACGGGCCAGCTCCCCAAGTTCGCCGAGGACATGTACACGCTCGTCGGCGATGAGGGCTTCCTGATTCCCACCGCCGAGGTGCCGGTCACCAACCTGCATCGCGAGGAGATCCTCGACGCGTCGCAACTCCCCAAGGCGATGTGTGCGTACACGCCTTGCTTCCGCCGCGAGGCGGGGGCCGCGGGCAAGGACACGCGCGGGCTGCTGCGCGTGCACGAGTTCGACAAGGTGGAGCTGGTGCGCTACTGCCGCCCCGAGGATGGCGCGGCGCAGCTCGAACTGCTCACCGGGCACGCCGAGCACGTGCTGCAGCTGCTGGGGCTGCCGTATCGCGTGCTGCTGCTGGCCGCCGGCGACACCGGCTTCAACAGCGCCATGACGTACGACCTCGAAGTCTTCGCTCCCGGCGTCGGCAAGTGGCTCGAAGTTTCGTCGTGCTCGGTCTTCACGGACTTTCAGGCGCGGCGCGCCAACATCCGCTTCCGCGCGGCGCCGGGCGAGAAGCCGCAGTACGTGTACACGCTGAACGGATCGGCGCTGGCCTTCCCGCGCGTGATCGCCGCCATCCTCGAGCACTATCAGCAGCCGGACGGTTCGGTGCTGGTGCCCGAGGCGCTGCGCCCGTATCTGGGCGCCGACACCATCCGGTAGCGCATGCGACGCCGGGGGCCCGTGTTCCTTGTTGCGCTCGGCCTCCTGCTGCTGTTGGGGTCGTACGTCTGGTACGCGCAGCGCGTCGTGGACGAATTGCGCGGGGAAGCCGAGCGCACCGGGCGCATGTTCGCGCGGGTCTACGGCGCGATGGTGGATACGTCCGCGTCAGCGGCGGCGGCCAACCTCGCGCTCTTCGACATCTCCAAGGAGATCGTCGAACTTGGCGTGCCGGTGATCGTCACGGACGACGCGGGCCGCCCCAGCTACTTCGCCAACATTCCGGATCTCGGCTCGGGCTTCGTTTCGCCAGCGGACCCGCGGTACGCCGCG
Source organism: Gemmatimonadaceae bacterium (assembly GCA_041661925.1). Lineage (GTDB taxonomy): Bacteria > Gemmatimonadota > Gemmatimonadetes > Gemmatimonadales > Gemmatimonadaceae > PNKL01. Next base: position 60,845 of record JBAZTM010000013.1, on the reverse strand, counting down.
CTGCTCACCATGGTTCGCACACTCGACAGGCAGAACCGGCCCGTCGTGGAGCAGGGCATCGGCCAGATCCACTTCGGCAACACGCCGCTCGTTCGCGGGCTCAAGGTGATTCCGCTTCTACAGGTGGCGATGCTCTCGCTGCTGATCGTGGCGGGCATCATGGCGCTCGGCGTGCGTGCGCGCGCCGAGCGAGAGCGCGTCTGGGCGGGTATGGCGCGCGAGGCGGCGCACCAGCTGGGCACGCCGCTTTCGTCGCTGAAGGGATGGCTCGAACTGCTTTCGGAGCGCGAGGGCGATGCCGCGGCCGAATCGGCGCGACGCCATATGGAGGGCGACGTCGAGCGGCTGGAGCGTGTGGCGCACCGGTTCGAGCGCATCGGACGCCCGCCCAAGCTCGTCGCCACCGATGTCGGCGACGTGGCCGAGGCCGTCGTCGACTACTTCCGCGCGCGCGTCCCGACGCTGGCCCACACCGTCGTGATCGCGTTCGAGCGCGGCGACGGGCCGCTCGTCGCGCCGGTGGATCGTGTGCTCATGGAGTGGGCGGTCGAGTCGCTCATCAAGAACGCCGTGGATGCGCTCGCGGGGCGGGGCGGTACCATCACCGTGCGCGTGGACCGCGCCGCCGGCGGTGGCGCCCGCGTGCGCGTCGCCGACGACGGGCCGGGCATTCCGCAGGCACTCAAGCGCAAGATCTTCGCCGCGGGCTTTACCACCAAGGAGCGCGGTTGGGGCATCGGCCTGCCGCTCGCCCGCCGTATCATCGAGGAGTCGCACGGCGGCCGCCTCGTGCTCGTGGCGTCCGATCGCGGCGCGGTCTTTGACGTGATCGTTCCTGGATGACGCTGCCGGGCCCCGCAGGTGAAGTGACGCTCAACACTGCGCAGCGTGCCGCCGTCGAACACGGCACGGGGCCGCTGCTCGTGCTCGCTGGCGCCGGCTCGGGCAAGACGCGCGTGCTGACCGCCCGCGTCGCCCGCATCGTGGATGAACTCGGCGTCGCGCCGCATCGCGTGCTGGCTGTCACGTTCACCAACAAGGCGGCGGGCGAGATGCGCGAGCGCATCGCGCGCCTGCTGGGCGCCGAGCCGCGCGGCATGTGGATTGGCACCTTCCACGGGCTGGGCGCGCGCATGCTGCGCCTGCACGCCGACCGCGTGGGTCGCACCCCGGAATACACCATCTACGACGAGGACGACACGCTCACCGTCGTGCGCCGCCTGATGGAGCGCGCCAAGGTGTCGTCCAAGGACTTCGCGCCCAAGGCAGTCGTGGCCGCCATCAGCGACGCCAAGAACGCGCTCGTCACTCCGGCGGAATACGAGCGGCTCGCGATGACGCCGCTGGCGAAGGCGGTGTCGTCGGTCTACGCCGCCCTCGAGCCCGTCCTGCGCGCCCAGAACGCCGTGAGCTTCGACGACCTGCTCGTGCTGCCGGTGCAGCTGCTCACCGAGCACGCCGACCTGCGCGAGCACTACGCCACGCGCTTCGAGCACCTGCTGGTGGACGAGTACCAGGACACCAACCACGCGCAGTACGAGTTCGTACGGCTCATTGCGGGGCCGCAGGGCAACGTCGCCGTGGTGGGTGACGACGACCAGTCCATCTACGGTTGGCGCGGCGCCGACGTGCGCAACATCCTCGACTTCGAGCGCGACTATCCCGGCGCCCGCGTCGTGCGCCTCGAGGAGAACTACCGTTCGACGCCCGGCATTCTCGCCATGGCCAACGTCGTCATCGCGCAGAACACGGCGCGGCGCGGCAAGACGCTGCGCGCCACGCGCCCGGCCGGCGAGCCGGTGACGGTGCTCAAGGCGCTCGACGATCGCGACGAGGCGGACGCCATTGCCGAGTCCATCGAGCACCGGCGCATGAACCTGCGCGAGCGGCCGTCGGAGATCGCCGTGCTGTATCGCACGAACGCGCAGAGCCGGTCCATCGAAGAGTCGCTGCGGCGGCGGGGCATCCCGTACCGGCTGGTCGGCGCGGTGCGCTTCTACGATCGCCGCGAGGTGCGCGACGTGCTGGCGTGGCTGCGCCTTGCCGCCAACCCGGCCGACGACGAAGCCTTCCGCCGCGCCATCACCGCGCCGCGCCGTGGCATCGGCGAGGCGACGGTGGAGCTGATGGCCGAGATGGCGCGCGGCCATGGCATCTCGCTCCTCGACATGGCGCGCCGCGCGGGTGAGCTCGAGGGCGTGCGTCCCGCGACGCGCCAGGCGCTGGGCGACATCGTTCGCCTCGCCGACCGGTTCCGCGCGAGCGCGGCGGATGCGAGCGTCGACCAGCTCATCGTCGAGATCTTGCAGGCCACGGGCTACGACGACGCGCTGCGCGCCGAGGGGCCCGAGGGACTCGACCGTCTCGACAACGTACGCGCGATGATCGAGGGCGCCGCCGAGACGGTGGTGGATGATGGTGGTGAACTTGGCCTTCGCCCGCTCGACCATTTTCTGCAGAAGGCGATGCTGGTCACGGCCGCCGACCAGCTCGGCGCCGACGCCGACGCGGTGACGCTGATGACCGTGCACACGGCGAAGGGACTCGAGTATCCCGTCGTCTTCGTCTCCGGCATGGAGGACGGGCTCTTTCCGCTCGCGCGGGCGTTCGACGATCCCGAGATGCTCGAAGAGGAGCGGCGCCTGCTCTACGTCGCCATCACGCGCGCCGAGCGCAAGCTCACGCTGACGTGGGCCATGTCGCGACGTCGCAACGGCGAACTGATGCCGGGGATCCTCTCGTCGTTCCTCTCTCCGGTGCCCAAGGAATTATACGACGCGCAGGTGACGTCCAAGCTGCGCGGGAGCGCGAGCGCGTTCGCCTACACGACGCCGGCGATGCGCCGGCCCGGTTCTCCGATGACGCGTCCGACCGCCTGGGCGCCGCCGACGGACGACGAGTCGCAGGTGGCGCCGATCTACATCAAGGGCGCGCGCGTGCGCCACAAGGCGTTCGGCAGCGGGACGATTCTTGATCTCGCCGGCACTGGGCGCGACGCGAAGGTCACCATCGAGTTCGACGACGAAGCCGTCGGTCGCAAGCGTCTCGTCGTGGCGTTCGCTGGCCTGGAGCGCGACGACGAAGGCTAGGGGGTTCGCGCCGCGAAGTCGGGGATGGGGGCGAGCGCTTCGTGCCGCCGCGGTGCCGTCGCGACGCACCACGAGCCCTGCGGCGCGCCGCGCCGCGCCGCCCTCGGAGCGCGGCGGATCGGACGGGGGGCGTTCGCGAATACTTGAGGGTCATATCGAGGCGCGCGCAGCGCGCCATCAGGCCCGAGAATTGAGCGAACGCCCCCCATTCGATCCGCCGAGCGTCCGCACGAATGCGACCACACGAGTGCGTCCGCGCCGAGCGTCCGCGCCGACTAGACCGCCGGCACGTAGAGCGGCGACGCGAGCTGGCTTGTGAAGCCGAGCGATGTCACCGGCAGCCCGAAGTGCCGCAGCGCCGCTTCGCGGGCCATGTCGCTGTCGCCGCCGCCGCGCAGGGCCGCGCGCCGCACCGCCTTGGCCGCGCGCAACGGCTCCTCGCCCGACGGATCGTGCGCGTACGGCTCACTCCCGTCCATCCGCCGCAGGAAGTCCACGACGTAGTCGAACGAGCGCGTGAGGTATGCGCCCACGTCGCGCTCCGCGAGATCCCACCGGCTGCGCTCCGCCATCACCGCGAAGATGCGCTGCCAGCTCTCGGCGTCCGTCACGCGCACCATGCCGCGGAAGATCCGTCGGTTCGTGTGCGTGCTGAAGATGGTCGGGCTCAGGATGCGGTCGAGATGGTCATCCGATCGCGCATGGTCCAGCAGGATGATCTCGTGCGCGCGCCGGCTGTGCCGCACCCCCAGGTGCGACTCGAACCGGCTTTCCCAGTACGAGTGGCCGATGGTGCTGGTGCTCGACGTCACCGCCAGCTGGTGCGGCACGAACCAGTTGTGCGCCACGACGTCGGCCGCGAGGTGCGCGAGGTAGCCGTACGCGAACGCTTGCAGCGTCTCGTCGCGCGCGCGGTCGAGGATCTCGAGCCCCACATACCAGTGGTGACAGTGTCGTCCGAAGCGCGCATACTTCTTGGCGATGCTCGTGTCGGCGGCGATCGATCCGTACAGGAAGTCGTACGGAAAGGCCTGCAGCAGTTCGGCGATGCGCGGCGGGAGTAGAAAGGCGGAGCGCAGCACCGCCTCGCCGAGGAGGATGTGGGTGCCGGGCGTCCAGGCGTGCGCCACGGCGGGCGTCAGGGCCAGCAGCACCACGACGACGGCGGCCGCGCGCCAGAGCGCCGCGGTCCGCCCATTCGTTCGCGTCCGTGCGTCGTCGAGCCTCACGAGATCAAAGTGCCAGCTGTGGTCCGCTGTCCGAGGGACCGCCTGCGCCGCCCGCGCCTCCACCCCCGCGCCGGCGGCGATTGCGTCGCCGCTTGGGCCGCGGCGGCCGGGAGGCGTCACCAGCCGCCCCAGCTTCCTCGGCGTAGGGCGACTCGTGCCCTTCTTCTTCGTCGGTCAGTCGCAGGGGCTCGTCGATCTCCTCGCCAGCCGACGCCTCGGCCACAACTGGCCGCTCTTCAAGGCGCACGGGCGCATCTCGTCGCGGTTCATCGCGCCTCGGTTCGTCGCGCCTCGGTGCGTCGCGATGCGGCGCCTCGCGTCGCGGCTCATCACGCCGGTGCTCGTCGCGCCGCTGCCGCGATTCGCCGTGTCGATGCGGCTGCTCATCTCGCTTGAACAGGCGCGACCCGGCCTTGATGGTGCTTACGGCGACGCCGGCCACGTCCGCCACGGCTTCCGCTTTTGCGGTGACGCGTCCGAGCAGGTCGCCGAACTCGTCGATGCGATCGGCGATGCCGCTCACCGAGTCGCGCACGCGTTCAGTGGCGTTGGACAGCGCCTCGGCGGCGGCCATCGCGTCCTGCTTCACCGCGTCGGTCAGCTCGCGCACGTTTTCCGCGGCCGCCGTGGCGCTCGAGATCATCGGGTCGACCTTGGAGGCGAGCCGCCCCAGCTGCTCCTGCATGGCCTGCTGCGCCTTCCACATGCGGAAGAAGATGATCGCGAGCATCACCACGACGACCAGCGTGACGATCTGGGCGATTCCCGCCGTGACGAAAACGACCTGATCCAGCCCCGCGCGATCGGGCGTCACCTGCCGGACGATCAGCGTATCGGTGGCGATTTGGAGTAGGGGAGTCATGATCGTAGCATCCGCCGACGCAGGCGCAAATGCAAGGGCTTAGCTAACAGCGAATTGGGATTGGGAGCTCGGATTGGGATGGGGATTGGGATGGCGATTTGGATTGGCGATTTGGATTCGCGATTTTGCCCGCGATTGCGGCGCATCCCAAATCCCACTCACGAATCCCCATCGCCAATCCAATTCCTCCATCCAAGTCCGAAATCACACTCCCAATCAGTTACCCAAACTGTCCTTCACACGTAACTTGTACCCATGAAATTTCTCGTCGACGGCGGCCGCCCGCTGAGCGGGACCATCCGCCCCTCCGGCAACAAGAACGCGGCCCTGCCCATCGTTGCCGCGACGCTCCTGACCGAGCATCCGGTGACGCTGCACAACGTACCGCGCATCAAGGACATCGAGATCCTCGTCGAGCTCATCGCGACGACGGGCGCCGAAGCGAAATGGACCGGCGCGAACACGCTCCAGGTGCACGCCAAGTCCGTGTCGGCGCGCGCGCTCGACCTCGCCATGTGCAGCCGCATCCGCGGCTCCATCCTGCTCGCCGCGCCGCTCCTCGCGCGCTGCGGCGAGGTCACGCTGTCGCCCCCGGGAGGCGACGTCATCGGGCGGCGGCGGCTCGACACGCACTTCCTCGCGCTGCAGCAGCTGGGCGCCGACCATGTGCTGTCCGACCAGATCCGCTTTACCACGCAGGGCCTCGTCGGCGCCGACGTCTTCCTCGACGAGCCGAGCGTCACCGGGACCGAGAATGCCGTGATGGCCGCCGCGGCGGCGAGCGGTACGACGATCCTGCGCAACGCCGCCAGCGAACCGCACGTGCAGGACCTCTGCGAGTTCCTCGTCGCGCTCGGCGCGCGCATTGAGGGCATCGGCACCAATACGCTCACCATTCACGGCGGCGCGACGCTCGGCGGCGCCACGCACAACATCGGCCCCGACCACATCGAAGTGGGCTCGTTCATCGGGCTGGCGGCCGTGACGCGCAGCGAGCTGCGCGTCGCCAATGCCGGCGTGCGGCACCTGCGCTCCACGCTGATGGGTTTCGAGCGGCTCGGCATCACCTGCCGCATCGAAGGCGACGACCTCATCATCCCCGCCGCGCAGTCGATGGTCATCCAGAACGACATCGGCGGGCACGTGCCCAAGCTTGAGGACCAGCCCTGGCCGGCCTTTCCGGCCGACGTGATGTCCATCGCCATCGTCACCGCCACGCAGTGCGACGGGCTCATCCTGATGCACGAGAAGATGTTCGAGTCGCGCCTGTTCTTCGTGGACAAGCTGGTCTCCATGGGCGCGCGCATCGTGCTCTGCGATCCGCACCGCGCGCTCGTCGCCGGCCCCTCGGAGCTGCGCTCAGGCACGGTGGAAAGCCCCGACATCCGTGCCGGCATGGCGATGCTCCTTGCCGCGCTCTGCGCGCGGGGGACGAGCACCATCAAGAACGTCGGCCAGATCGACCGCGGCTACGAGCGCATCGACGAGCGCCTCAACGCCCTCGGCGCGCACATTACCCGCGTGCCCGAGGACAAGTGAGCGGCGCGCTCCCTCCGCGCGAACGGGTGGCCTCATTCTCCGTCCTGGGACTGAGCGCCTTCACCACGACGCGTGACGCCGGCACCTACGGCTTCACCGATGCCGCGCCGGTGGGGGAAGTGAACGAACGCTGGCTGGCCCTGCTGCGCTCCACGGGCGGACGCATGGCGTCGGCGCATCAGGTGCATGGCCCCAAGATCGTGACGCATACGCCGGGGTGGGACGGCTGGCTGCGCGTCGACTCCGCCGATGGCCACGCTACCGCGCATCACGACACGACGCTCGTCGTCACCATCGCCGATTGCGTGCCCATCTTCATCGGGCATCCCAAGGGAGCGTCGGCCCTATTGCACGCCGGCTGGCGCGGCACCGCCGGCGGAATTCTCGAGGCGGGCGTGCGCGTGCTCGTTGGCATGGGCTGTCAGGCGCGCGACCTCGTCGTGCATCTCGGTCCCGCCATCTGCGGCAAGTGCTACGAGGTCGGGCCGGATGTGTACGCGCAGTTGATGCGGCGCACCGTGGATGCGCCGGCCACGGTGGACCTGCGCGCACTCCTGGCCGACCAGGCCCGCATCGCCGGCGTGAAGCAGGTCGAGATCAGCCCGCACTGCACGAAATGCAATAACGACAGGTACTTCTCTCATCGCGCAGGCGACAGCGGAAGACAGGTCGGTGTCATAGCGCCAGCGGCCTAGAAGAGAGACAACAGAGAAACAACAGAAAAACAACAGAGAGACAACAGAGTCCAATTGCCGGGCGTACTGTTGTTTCTCTGTTTCTTCTCTGTTTCTTCTCTGTTGTCTCTCTGTTGTTTCTCTCCCCACCGATCTTGACGCTGGCCCGGTAAACATCTATAGTTCTCTGGCTGGGCGGGAACCTTCTGCCTTGGGAATGTGGGGTCGCCCCCCACATTTTTTTGTCTTCTTTTGGGATCGAATTCAAGTGAAGCAAACGCTGGAACCCATTGTCATTGCTGCACTTGACTCGTTGGGCTATGACCTCGTCGAATTGCGCGTCGGTGGCACCCGCCAGCGCCCGCTACTCGACGTGCGCATCGACCGACGTGACCTGCAAAAGGTCACGGTGGACGATTGCGCGGGGGCATCGCGAGCCATCGAGGCGCGACTGGATGCGGATCCGTCGCTCTTCGGCGACCGCTATGTGCTCGAGGTGTCGTCACCGGGAATGGAACGGCCGCTGCGCACCGAGGGCGACTGGCGTCGCTTCGCGGGACGCAGGGCGAGCGTGAAGTGCGCGGCCCTCGGAGGGCGCGTGGAAGTGGAGATCGTGGCAGTCGCGGATGACGCCGGCGCCGTGCGCCTGCGCCTCCGCGATGCGAAGGGAGCTGAGCACGTGCTCGGGCTGGCCGAGGTGGACGAGGCCCGCCTGGTGTTTCACTGGAAACCGTAACGAGGTCTGGATGTCTGGTTCGGCTGAAATCCTTGCCGCGTTCCGCGAACTGTCGAACGCAAAACAAATCGACCGCGCGGAGCTGCACGCCCTGCTGACGGACGGCATTCATGCCGCCCTCGCCAAGAAGCACGGGCCCAATGTCCAGGCCGACATCTCCATCGATGAGGCCCGCGGCGAAATCCGCATCGTCCTGCTGAAGACCGTCGTCGAGACGGTCGAGGATCCGTCACGCGAAATCGCCCTCGAAGAGGCGCGCTTCGAGGATCCGGAGTTCCAGCCCGGCGACATCATGGAAGAGCCCGTCGAGTTCGCCGAGTTCGGGCGGTCGGCGGTGCAGGCGGCCAAGCAGCGCATCATCCAGCGCGTCCGCGAGGGCGAGCGCACCAAGATCCGCGACGAGTTCGCCGGACGCGTCGGCGACCTCCTCTCCGGCGAGATCCAGCAGATCGAGCGCGGCAAGATCGTCGTCATGCTCAACAAGTTCCGCGAGGCCGAAGCGATCATCCCGTATCGCGAGCAGAACCACCGCGAGGACTACAAGCAGGGTGAGCCGCTGCGTTCAGTGCTCAAGAAGATCGAGGAAACCCCCAAGGGGCCGCGCCTCGTCCTCTCGCGCGCCGACCCGATGTTCGTGCAGGCGCTCTTCAAGCTCGAGGTCCCCGAGATCCAGCAGGGGATCGTCGAGATCAAGGCGGCGTCGCGCGAGTGCGGCAGCCGCACCAAGATCGCCGTGGTCTCCAAGGACGATGCCATTGATCCGGTGGGCGCCTGCGTCGGCCTCAAGGGCGCGCGCGTCCAGGCCGTCGTGCAGGAGCTCGGCGGTGAGCGCATCGACATCGTGCCGTGGTCGCCCGATCCGGAGCGTTTCGCCAAGCTGGCGCTCGCGCCGGCCAAGGTGGCGCGCGTCTTCAGCGATGCGGCCACCAAGACCATCCAGGCCGTCGTGGACGAAGACCAGCTCTCGCTGGCCATCGGCCGCAACGGGCAGAACGTCCGCCTTGCCTCCGAGATCACCGGATGGAAGATCGACCTGTACTCCAGCCGCGAGTGGCTCGAGCGCGGCGGTGACATGCCGCTCTTCCAGCCGCTCCCCGAAGACGACGCCGCCGCCGACGTGCACCTCTCCGCCATCGAGGGCCTGCCGCCCGCGACGGTCGCGGTGCTCGAGGCCGGCGGCTTCCGGACGCTCAACGACATTCTCGACCTCGAGCGCGACGACTTCCTGCGCTTGCCGGGCATCGCGCCCGAAGAGGCCGATCGCATCATCGCGCTGATCAACGAGCTCACCACCGACGACAACAGCGGCGAAGCAGCCGCGGAAGACGGCGGCACGGCCGAGCCCGAGCCGGCGTGAGCAGGAGCAACTGATGGACGCCGCACAGCGACGCCGACTGCTTGGCCTGGCTGGCCTCGGTGTGCGCGCTCGCAACGCGGTGGTAGGGGTGGATCAGGTGCGGGCCGCGGCACAGAGTGGGGCGCTGCGGATCGCCTTGGTGGCAGGGGATGTATCGCGACACAGCCGGGACAAGATCGTCCCGCTGCTCACCGCGAAGGGCATCCTGACGGTGGATGGGTTCACGGCGTCCGAACTGGGCGGCGTGGCGGGCAGGGAAGCGACGGCGGTGATTGGCATCGTTGACGCACAGTTGGCGAAAGGAATTCGCGGGGCGCTCCGCCCTGCGGGCGAGTAGCAGCACGAGGGAGGCGGTTTGACGAAGCTTCGGGTGAGTGACCTGGCGGCCGAATTCGGCATCTCGAGCGACGAAGTGTTGTCCATGCTTCGCTCGATGGATGTCGTTGTGCGCAGCCACCTGACGCCCTTGACGGACGACCAGATTTCGCGCGCGCGTGCCCGGTGGGAACGCGAGAAGCGCGTGCGTGCCCAGAAGTCGGTCGAGACGTCGGCATCGGCGGCCAAGAGCCGGCGGCGGGGCAGTGCCGCCGCCGAAGCGAAGCCCGACGCGGAGGAGAAGAAGCCCGCCGCGAAGTCGCGCGCCAAGAAGAAGGCCGAAGAGCCCGCGCCCGAGCCGGAGCCCGTGGAAGCGCACAAGGTGCGTCGCCGTCGTGCGGCGCCCCCCGTGCCCGAGCCCGCGCCCGAGCCGGTCGTCGTCGAAGCGCCGCCGGTCGAAGCACCGGTCGCTGCCGCCCCCGCCGCTGAGCGCGCCGCGCCTCCTGCCGCGCCGGTCGAGGCGCCGTCGGCGCCCGTCGTCGAGCAAGCGCCGTCTGCTCCCGCCGCGCCGGTCGCCGAAGTGGCCGCGGCGCCAGAGGCGCCCGCAGCGCCTGCGGCGTCCGCTGCCCCCGCCGCTCCGCCGGCGCCCGCAGCGCCCAGGGCACCGTCGCCGCTGCCGATGCCGCCCCGCGCCGCACGCCCGCTCACGCCCCCCGCGCCGCCCTCCGTGCACTCGGGCAGCGCCCCCGCCGGCGATCGTCCACGCCCGCGTCCGGTTGTTCCGGGTGCGCCGCGCGGTCGGCCAGCGCCGGCCCGTGGTCCCAATGCGCCGCGCCCCATCGCCTCTGCCGCCCCGGGCGGCGGCCTCAGTGGCGGTCGCCGCGAGGACCGCGGCCGCGGTCCCGGCACGTCCACGGCGCCGCAGACGCCGTCCAGCGGTCCGCGTCGCAAGAAGGGCAAGCGCGGGCAGGTGGATCAGGAAGCGGTCTCGTCCAACATCTCGCGCACGATGAAGGAAATGCGCGGCGCGCCGGGCAAGCGGCGCCGCGACGATTCGGGACGCGAGGAGCTCGAGGCCATCCGCGCCGCCGTCGCCGAGCAGGAAAAGAAGACGGTGCACGTCAACGAGTTCATCACGGTCAGCGAACTGGCGGACATCCTCAAGATTCCCGCCACGCAGATCGTGTCGTTCGCGTTCAAGCACCTCGGGTTGATGGTCACCATCAACCAGCGCATGGACTTCGACCAGATCGAGCTGATCGCGGGCGAGTTCGGCTTCATCGCCGTGCGTGAGGCGGAGTACGCGGCCGCCCCCACCGAGGCGAAGGTCGAGGACACGCCGGAACAGCTCATGTTCCGTCCGCCCGTCGTGACCATCATGGGCCACGTCGACCACGGCAAGACGTCGCTGCTCGACTACATCCGCAAGGCCAACGTGGTCGCGGGCGAAGCCGGCGGCATCACGCAGCACATCGGCGCGTACAACGTGGCGCTGCCGAACGGCAAGCACATCACCTTCCTCGACACCCCGGGCCACCAGGCGTTCACCGCCATGCGTGCCCGCGGCGCGCAGGTCACGGACATCGTTGTCCTCGTCGTCGCCGCCGATGACTCGGTGATGCCGCAGACCATCGAAGCGATCTCGCACGCCAGGAACGCCGGCGTGCCGATGATCGTCGCCATCAACAAGATCGACCTCCCCGCGGCCAACGCGCTCAAGGTCAAGCAGGAACTGCTCAACCACAGCGTCGTGCTCGAGGAGTTCGGCGGCCAGACGCTGCACACCGAAGTCTCGGCCAAGAAGGGCACGGGCATCCCCGCGCTGCTGGAGCAGCTGCTCCTCCAGGCGGAAATCCTCGACCTCAAGGCCAACCCCAACCGCAAGGCCACGGGCACCGTGGTCGAAGCGCAGCTCGACGCGGGCAAGGGGCCGGTGGCCACCGTGCTCGTGCAGAACGGCACGCTGAAGGTCGGCGATGACTTCATCTGCGGACTCTACTCGGGCCGCGTGCGCGCCCTGCTCGACGAGCGCGGCAAGCCGGTGAAGTCGGCCGGTCCCGCGATTCCAGTGCAGATCCTCGGCCTCACCGGCGTGCCGATGGCCGGCGATCAGTTCATCGCGGTCAACGATGCGTCCGAGGCGCGTGAGATTGCGCAGCGCCGCGAACGGCTCGACCGCGAGGCCAAGAGCCGCCGCACCGCCAAGGGTGCGGTGTCGCTCGAAGATTTCATGTCGCAGGCCGCGGGGGGCGAGAAGCGTTCGCTCAAGCTCCTCATCAAGGCCGACCAGGGCGGTCCGGCGGAAGCGCTCGCCGACGCCCTGCAGCAGCTCTCCAACGAGGAAGTGCAGGTCGAGGTGGTCCAGCGCAGCGTCGGCGCCATCACCGAGAGCGACATCCTCCTCGCCAAGGCGTCGGGGGCCATCATCATCGGCTTCCACGTCCGCCCGGACAACAAGGCGCGCCAGTCGGCGGAGCGCGAGGGCGTGGACATCAAGCTGTACAAGATCATCTACGAGGCCGTCGCCGATGTGAAGATGGCGCTCGAGGGCCTGCTGCGCCCCGAAGAGAAGGAAACGGTGCTCGGCGAAGCCGAAGTGCGCGAGGTCTTCAAGGTGTCCAAGGTCGGCGTCATCGCCGGCTGCTCGGTGCGCTCGGGCGTCGTCACGCGCGCCGGCAAGGTGCGCGTGATCCGCAACGGCGTCGAAGTCTACAGCGGCACCATTGGGTCGCTGCGCCGCTTCAAGGACGACGTGAAGGAAGTGAAGGAAGGGTTCGAGTGCGGCATCGGCGTCGAGAACTTCAACGACGTCAAGGTGGGCGACGTGTTCGAGTGCTTCCGGATGGACAGCGTGGCGCGCACGCTGCAGCCGGCACACGCCGGCTGAGCGCGCAGGAGAGTCACTGATGCCGCCGCGTGATACGCGCCGCCCCGACCGGGTGGCGGAAGGCATACGGATGGAGGTCGCGACGTTCCTCGCCGAGGACGTGCGCGATCCTCGCGTCCGTGCGGTGCTGATTACCGTCACTGCCGTCGAGGTGACGCGCGACCTCGGGCACGCGACCGTGTTCGTGTCCATCATGGCGAGCGACGCCGAACGCGCTGCCGCGCTCGAGGGGCTGGAGAGCACCGCTGGCCACCTGCGCGCTCGCGTGGGGCGCGCGCTGCGACTGCGCATCGCCCCCGAGATCGTGTTCAAGTTCGACGAGAGCGTGGCGCGCGCGGCGCGCATCGAGACGCTTCTTGCCTCCGTACGCCCGTCGGATCCCCCCGCCGATGGCCCCGCGTCCGACGCCTGACGGCCTGCTGCTGGTGGACAAGCCAGCCGGCGTGACGTCGCACGACGTCGTCAACGCGGCACGCCGCGCCCTCGGCGAGAAGCGCATTGGGCACGGCGGGACGCTCGATCCCTTTGCCACCGGACTGCTCGTCCTCCTCGTCGGCCGCGCCACGCGCCTGCTGCGCTGGCTGCACGACGAACCCAAGGTCTACGCGGCCACGGTGCAGTTCGGCGCCGCAACAGACACCGAAGACCTCGAGGGGCAGGTGACGCGTGAGGCGCCATTGCCGTCGCGCGCGGCCCTGGAGGCCGCCGTGCCGTCGTTGCTCGGCGAGATTGACCAGGTGCCGCCCGTCTACTCGGCGAAGCGTGTGGATGGCCGCCGCGCCTACGAGCTGGCGCGCGAGGGCCGCGAGGTGGAGATGACGCCGTCGCGCGTGCGCATCGAGTCCATGGCGCTCTCCGATTTCACCGGCACCGACGACGCAGTGGCCTCGTGCCGCATGCGCGTGTCGTGCGGCGGCGGCACCTACGTGCGCTCGCTCGCCCGCGACCTCGCGCGCGCTGCCGGATCGGCCGCGCATCTCGTTGCGTTGCGTCGTGAGCAGGCGGGGGTCTTCTCGCTCGCGCGCTCCATTCCCCTCGAAGTCCTGCGCTCCGGCGCGCCGGTCAATCTCGCGCCGGCCATTGATGCGCTCGAGGGCTACCCCTTCCAGGTCCTGTCGGACGAGGAAGTGGCGCACGTGGTGCGTGGAATTGACGTGGAGGCGAAGGTGGAAGGCCCCTTCGCCGCCCTGATCAGTGCGAGCAGTGCAGCCGATGCCGCCGTCCCTGCCGTCCTCTGTCGTCCTCTGTCGCCTTCTGCCGGAGTCTGCCTCATTGCCTTCGCCGAACGCCGCCCATCGGAACACGGCGACCGTTGGCAGCCCCGCGTGGTGATGCGCGATGTCTGAGCGCGTGGACTGGCATGTCGAATCGGGGCTTCCCCCGAACGTCGAGGGGACGGTGCTCACCGTCGGCACGTTCGACGGCGTCCACGTCGGCCATCGCCTGGTGCTCGAGCGACTAGCGGCCCGCTCCGAGGCGACTGGCCTGCCCAGCGTCCTCGTCACGTTTGAGCCGCATCCCCTTGAAGTGGTGAATCCCGCCGCGGCGCCGCATCTGCTCACCGTGGGTGACGAGAAGCTCGAGGTGCTGGCCGAGAGCAGGCTCGACTACATGGCCATTCTCCCGTTCACCCCGGCGCTGGCGCAATACGACGCGCCGACCTTCGTGGACGCCGTGCTGCGCGAACGCTTCGGCATGCGCGAACTGCTCATCGGCTACGACCACGGCTTTGGGCGTGGAAGATCGGGTGATGCCTCGGTTCTCCAGAAGCTGGGTGCGGCGCGCGGCTTCGGTGTGGAGGTCGTGCCTCCGGTGATGGGCCCCGACGGCCGTCCTGTCTCGTCCACCTCCATCCGGCGCGCCATTGCCGGCGGTGACCTGGAACGGGCCGAGGGCGGGCTTGGCCGCCACTATGGCGTCTCGGGCGTCGTCACCGAGGGGATAGGGCGGGGGCGCACGCTCGGCTTCCGCACCATCAACCTCTCGTTGCCCCCGGCGCGCAAGCTTCTCCCACCCGACGGCGTCTATGCCGTGCGGGTGTGCACTCCAGAGGGGACGTTCGGCGGGATGATGAATCTCGGGGGGCGTCCCACGTTCGGGGACGAGACGCGCACGCTCGAGACCCATCTGTTCGACACCGCACCAGACCTGTACGGCCGCCGCGTCCGCGTGGACCTCATCAGGCGTCTGCGCGAGACGCGGAAGTTCAGTGGGGCCGAGGCGCTGGTTGAGCAGTTGGAGCTGGACGAGGCCGCAGCCCGGGCGGCCTTGGTTGATGCCTGACCCAACTCGTTGTCAGTACTATAGATGATTGACTAGACCTTGTCCGCGGACTACTTTACAAGGTTTCGGATAAACCCTCTGCCAGCACCGGGCAATGACCAATCTGAAGTACCGGCTGCTCACAATCGTACTGCTCGTCCTCGCTTCGGTGTGGGCGCTCTACCCGCGTACGGTCGTCGAGCGCGTCAAGCGCGACGGCGTCTTCGTCTTCGATACCATCAAGCGCGTCCCGCTCAAGCGCGGACTCGACCTGGTGGGCGGCATGCACCTGACGCTCGAGATCGACGAGTCCAAGGGCGCCGTTGCCAACAAGTCGGAAGCGCTCGACCGCGCCCTCACCGTCGTGCGCTCGCGCATTGACGAGTTCGGCGTTGCCGAACCGTTGGTGCAGAAGATCGGCAACGATCGCATCGCCGTGGAGCTACCCGGCATCGACGATCCCGTCCGTGCCACCGAGGTGGTGCAGAAGTCGGCGTACCTTCAGTTCCAGATTACCGACAAGACGCAGGCGTTCGAACGGAACGTGGCGCGCCTCGACGGCATCCTGAGGGACAAGGGAATCATCGCGGCCACCAAATCCGATACGGGCAAGGCGGCCGCCAAGTCGGCCTTGCCCAACCTCTTTGCCACGGGCGACACGGGCAAGAAGGCGGCGCTCGACAGCAGCGCGGCCGACAGCATCAAGAGCTCGAACGGTCCGTTCGCGACCAAAGTCGGCAAGGCGCCGGGCGGCGATCCGGGCATGTTCATGGTGGCCGAGTCCGATCGCGACGAGATTGACGCCTACCTGCAGAACCCTGACATCAAGGCGGCGCTTCCGCCGGGCAAGCAGCTCAAGTGGGGCGCCGATACCATCATGGCCGGCAACGTCCCGTATCGCGGACTCTACGTCCTCGACGCGCGGCCGATCATTACCGGCGAGTACCTCACCGACGCGAAGCCAAACACCGTGCCGGGCGAAGGGACGATCGTCGAGTTCCAGCTGAACAACGAGGGCGGTCGCCGCTTCAAGAGCGAGACCGGCAAGCACGTCCGTGACTATATGGCCATCGTGCTCGACGACCGCGTGATGTCCGCGCCGGTCATCCAGAGCGCCATCGGCACGCGCGGCCAGATCACCATGGGCGGTTCGGGGCTGCAGGCGGCGCAGGACCTGGCGCTGGTGCTGCGCGCCGGCGCCCTGCCGGTGCCCCTCAAGGTCGCTGACCGTCGCACCATCGGCGCCTCGCTCGGCCAGGATTCCATCGACAAGAGCGTTCGCGCCGGTATCGTCGCCATCGTCGTGGTGGTGCTCATCATGCTGGTCTACTACCGCGGTTCGGGCCTGATGGCGGTGGCCGGCCTTGTGCTCTACGTGCTGTACACGCTCGCCGTGCTCGCGGCCTTTGGCGCTACGCTCACCCTGCCCGGACTTGCCGGCTTCGTGCTCGGCATCGGCATCGCGGTGGACGCGAACGTGCTGATCTTCGAGCGCATCCGTGAGGAGCTTGACCACGGCAAGAGCGTGCGCACCGCCATCGACGAGGGCTTCAAGCACGCGATGACGGCCATCATCGACACCAATGTATCCACGGCGCTCACGGCGCTGGTGCTCTACCAGTACGGCACCGGCCCGGTGAAGGGCTTCGCGGTGACCCTCCTCGCGGGCCTCGCAGCCACGCTCGTGGCCTGCGTCTTCTCGGTCCGCACCTTCTACCTTGTCTGGCTCAACCGCAACCGCGGCGTCGAGTCGGTGAGCATCTGATGCTGCGCATTCTCCACGGCACCAAGTACGACTTCATCAAGTACTGGCGCACTGCCGCCGTCTTGACCATCGCGTTCATTGTCATCGGCATCGGCTCCGCCATCTTCAAGGGCGGGTTCCCGCTGTCCATCGAGTTCACGGGTGGCACGCTGATGCAGCTCGAGTTCACGTCGCCGCCCGACGTGGCCAAGCTGCGCTCGACGCTCGACGCCGCCGGCATCCGGGGCGCCGAAATCGCGTCGTTCGGTTCGGAGCGCGACTACACCATCCGCGCCCAGGAACCCGAGCAGGTGGCGTCACAGGCCGCCGGGGCGGAGAAGATCGCCGACCAGATTGAGGCCGCGCTTAAGGCGGCGTATGGCGAGGGGACGTTCAAGGTCGGCCGCGTCGAGTCGGTGGGCCCGCGCGTCGGCGCCGAATTGGCCCGCGGTGCGGTCTACGCCATCCTCATCTCGTTCGCCGTCACGCTCGCCTATCTCGCGTGGCGCTTCGAGTGGCGCTTCGGCCTGTCGGCGGTGCTCGCCACGATGCACGACATCCTGACGACGATCGCGTTCATCAAGCTGCTCCACCTCGAGATCTCCTTGACGGTCATCGCGGCCATCCTCACGGTGATCGGCTACTCCCTGAACGACACCATCATCATCTTCGACCGCGTGCGCGAGAACCTGCACAAGAATCGCAAGATGCCGTTCTACGACCTGCTCAACCTGTCGGTCAACGAGACGCTGCCGCGCTCGATCCTGACGCACGCCACCACGCTGGCCGCCACGATCTCGCTGCTGGTGCTGGCGGGCGAGGTGATCCGGCCGTTCGCCTGGGTGATGTCGTTCGGCATCTTCACCGGCACGTTCAGCTCCATCTACGTGGCGTCGCCCATCCTGATGTGGGTCGAGAAGAAGTATCCGCGCGAGAACGAGGCGCGCGGCGCCGGGCGTCCCAAACCGTAGCGGATGCGTAGTGAGTGCTGGCACTGCAGGGGCGTCCCGGAAACGGGGCGCCCTTTGCCGTTGTCGGACTCGCCCTGACGTCGCTGTGAGGGACGCACAACCGGGCTGGGCGCACGTGCGGTACCCGTTCTAGATTCACTCTCCATGGCGGCGTTCATCGACTCGCACTGTCATCTCGCCGATCCGGCGTTCGACGCGGATCGCGATGAAGCCGTGGCGCGCGCGCGCGCGGCGGGCGCAGTGGCGCTCGTGTGCATTGGCGAGTCGCCCGACATGGCGGTACGCGCTCGCGCCGTTGCGCAACGCCACCCTGGTTATGTCTTTCACACCGCGGGCGTGCATCCGCACGACGCCGCGTCGTTCGACCCGCTGCGCGATGTGGACGCGCTGCGCGCCGAGGCCGCGCAGGGCGCGGTGGCACTCGGCGAGTGCGGACTCGATTATCACTACGACCACTCGCCTCGCGACCAGCAGCGACGCGCCTTTGCCGCACAGCTCGCGTTGGCCGCCGAGTGCCATCTCCCCGTGGTGGTACATAGCCGCGAGGCAGCCGACGACACCGCGGCGATGGTAAAGGAAGCCGGCGCCAACGGTGTGGTCGGCATCATGCATTGCTTCACCGGCCCGCCCGAGCTCGCCGAGACGGCCATCGCCGCCGGCTGGTACGTGTCCTTCTCGGGCGTTATCACGTTCAAGAAGTGGGCCGACGACGCGCTCCTTCGCCTCGCGCCCGCCGACCGCTTGCTCGTCGAGTCAGACGCCCCGTACCTCGCGCCGGTGCCGTACCGCGGCAAACGCAACGAACCAGCGTACGTCAGCGAGACCGTGACCAAGCTCGCCGAAGCCCGCGGCCTCAGCGCCGAGCGGCTCGGCGCCGTAGTCACGGAGAACGCCAGAAGGTGCTTCAGTTTGCCGTCAGCGATGTAACCCGCGTATCACCGTCGCCCATCTCCCACCTCCACTCTCCCATCTGCCTCTATATGCCTCACGATCCCCATATCGTCGTCCCGACCGACATCGAAATCGCGCAGCGCGCGAAGCTCCGTCCCATCCGCGACGTCGCGGCCGACCTCGGACTCGGCGAGGATGATCTCGACCTGTACGGCAAGTACAAGGCGAAGATCAACCTCGAAATCACCCAGCGTCCCGCCAAGGGGCGGCTCGTGCTCGTCACGGCCATCAACCCCACGGCGGCGGGCGAAGGGAAGACCACCACGGCGGTGGGGCTCGCGCAGGCGCTGCGCCGCATCGGCACCAACGCCGTGCTCGCCATCCGCGAACCGTCGCTTGGTCCCGTGTTCGGTGTGAAGGGCGGCGCGGCCGGCGGCGGCTACTCGCAGGTGCTGCCGATGGACGACATCAACCTGCACTTCACGGGCGATTTTCACGCCATCAGCAGCGCCCACGGCCTGCTGAGCGCGATGCTCGACAACCATCTCCAGCAGGGCAACGCGCTCGGTATCGACC
Source organism: Gemmatimonadaceae bacterium (assembly GCA_041661925.1). Taxonomy (GTDB): domain Bacteria; phylum Gemmatimonadota; class Gemmatimonadetes; order Gemmatimonadales; family Gemmatimonadaceae; genus PNKL01. The sequence goes on along the minus strand of JBAZTM010000013.1, from coordinate 41,713 downwards.
ACCGCCGCATCACGTGGCCGCGCACGATTGACATGAACGACCGCGCCCTGCGCCACTGCATCATCGGGCTCGGTGGCCCGATGGACGGCGTGCCGCGCGAAGAGAAGTTCGTGATCATCCCGGCGAGCGAGATCATGGCGATCCTCGCGCTGGCCACGAGCCCGGCCGACCTCGAGCGGCGGCTCGGCGACATCGTCGTCGGCAGCACCGGTGGCCCGAGCCGTCATCCCGTGCGGGCGCGCGAGCTCAAGGCGCCCGGCGCGATGGCGCTGCTGCTGAAGGATGCGATTCGCCCGAACCTGGTGCAGACGCTCGAGGGCGGTCCCGCCTTCGTGCACGCCGGCCCGTTCGGCAACATCGCCCACGGCTGCAACTCGATTCTCGCCACGCGCGCCGCGCTGGCGCTCGGTGATGTGGTGGTCACGGAGGCCGGCTTCGGGTCGGATCTTGGCGCAGAGAAGTTCCTCGACATCAAGTGCCGCTTCGGCGGGCTGAACCCGGAAGTGGCCGTGGTCGTCGCGACCATTCGCGCGCTCAAGATGAACGGCGGCGCGAACAAGAAGGACCTGGCCAAGGAAGACCTCAAGGCACTCGAGAAGGGCCTGCCCAACCTCGAGCACCACATCGCCAACATGCTGCAGTACGGCCTGCCGGTGGTGGTGGCCATGAACCGCTTCGCCACCGATACCGACGCCGAGCTCGAGATGGTGATGGACTGCGCGCGGCGCGCCAAGGTGCGCGTCGCGATGAACGAGGTGTTCGCCCACGGCGGCGCCGGCGGCGAGGAGATGGCGCGTGTCGTGCTCGAGGTGCTGGCCGAAGGGAAGTCGAAGTTTGCGCCTATCTACGACAGCGACAAGCCCATCAAGACCAAGATCCACGAGATCGTCACCAAGGTCTACGGTGGCGACGGCGCCGACTACTCGTCCAAGGCCGACAAGGCCATCGAGTACCTCGAAGCCAACGGACTCGGCCGCACGCCGATCTGCATTGCCAAGACGCAGTACTCGCTGACGGACGATGCGACCAAGCTCGGCCGCCCGACCGGTTTCCGCATGACGGTCAACGAAGTCTATCCGGCGGCAGGCGCCGGCTTCGTCGTCGCGCAGTGCGGCGACATCATGACGATGCCCGGGTTGCCGAAGGAACCGGCGGCGGAGCGGATGAGCGTGGCTGCGGACGGCACGATTGCGGGACTGTTCTAGAACCGAAGAGTACGACAGAGTGAGACAGAGTCAGACAGAGTCAGGCAGAGTGAGGCAGTGACCGCACGAACGGCGGGCGATGGGGTCGTGCACTATCGTCCGCCGGTTCGCGCGCTGTACAATCCAAAAGCCAAATCGCCAATCAAAATCCCAGATCCAAATCCGAGCTCCCAATCAATAATCAGCCGTCACCATGACAACGATCCATCACACTGACCTGGCCCCCGCCGCGATCGGCCCCTATTCGCAGGCCATCGCCGCTGGCGGCTTCCTGTTCTGCGCCGGCCAGACCCCGCTCGATCCCAAGACCATGACCCTCGTCGAGGGCGATGTGGGCGTGCAGACGGCCCAGGTGCTCAAGAACCTCCACGCCGTGCTGCAGAGCGCCGGGTGCACGTGGAAGGACGTGGTGAAAACCACGATCTTCCTGCGCACGATGAGTGACTTTGCGAAGGTGAACGAAGTCTATGCTGCGACCTTGGGCGAGAGCCGCCCGGCAAGAAGCACGGTTGCGGTAGCCGGACTTCCCAAGGATGCCCAGGTCGAGATTGAGCTGGTAGCGAAGCTCCCCTAATCGGTATCCCAATCGTCATCACAATCGCCAATCGCAATCCGCACTCCCAATCCGTGCTCCCCATCATCAATCCGTCGTGACCAGAGATCAGATCTTCCGATTGACTCAGTTCGCCCGCTGCGCTGGTTGAGCGTCCAAGATGGGTCCGGAGGACCTATCCGCAGCGCTCGCGCCGCTTGCGCGACACGCCGATCCTCGGCTGCTCGTCGGACCTGACACGTTCGATGACGCCGCGGTCTTTCGCCTGCGCGATGATCTCGCGCTCGTGCAGACGGTGGATTTCTTTGCCCCCATCGTCGACGATCCGTACGACTTCGGGCGCATCGCCGCGGCGAACGCGCTGTCGGATGTCTTTGCGATGGGGGGCGTACCGCTCACGGCGCTGGCACTTGCGGCGTTCCCCGAGAGCAAGCTCCCGCTGTGGGTGCTCACCGAGATTCTGCGGGGCGGGGAAGATGTGGTGCGCGCGGCAGGCGCGATGGTGGTGGGTGGCCACACCGTGACGGACGACGAGGTCAAGTACGGACTGGCCGTCACGGGAACCATTCATCCCGATCGCATCATGTCCAACGCCGGCGCGCGCGCCGGCGACGTGCTGGTGCTCACCAAGTCGCTCGGCACCGGCGTGCTGGCGACCGAGATGAAGGGCGGGGCGCTCACAGTGGAGCGGACGCACAGTCTCATCGCGAGCATGTCGAGCCTCAACGATGTTGCGTCGCGCGTCGCAGTGGAGCTTGGCGTGCGCTGTGCGACGGATATCTCCGGGTTTGGTTTGCTTGGGCATGCCTCGCACGTCGCCAAGGCGAGCGGTGTCACGCTGCGTTTTGTGGCCGACGCGATTCCGTCGCTGCCTGGTGCGCTCGACGCGCTTGCACTTGGCATCACCACGGGCGGCGCCAAGCGCAACGAGCGGTACGTGACGGCGCTGGTCAACTGCGCCCCGTGCGTGTCGAACGAGATGAGCGCGCTGGTGGTGGACCCCCAGACTTCGGGCGGCCTGCTGCTCGCCGTGCCGAGCGACCGTGTGGATGAGTATCTTGCGCGTGTCAGCGGTGCCGTCCGCATCGGCGAAGTGCTGCCGGCCGGCGAGCGCCCGCTGGTGCTCGAGTAGCTGACGCAGTTCCGCGACGCGCCACCCAGCGGCGCGTCGCGCGGCCCCGATGGTGTGAGGGGGCGTATGGGGCCTGGTGGTCCTCCTGGTCTTCAAAACCAGTGCGGCCTGACTTGGTCAGGCTGGGTAGGTTCGACTCCTACACGCTCCCGCCAGGGGGGCGGCGCGATGCTCGGTGCGTCACCCACAGTTGGCTGATCCGGATATGTGCAAGTTCCTGACCCTGCTGGCCGCTGTCGCTACCCTCGGCTGCGAACGCACCGCGCGCCTCGACAGCGCGGTCGCCTTCACTCCGCCAGCCGTCTATGCGCGTTGGTGGACCCTCACCGAGGCGTGTTCGGGGCTTTCGGGGTCGCTGACGAGCGTGCGGTGGATGCGCGCTCCGGCAGGCGCGCTCCAGGCCGCGGAAGGAGCGGGCACCGTGGCGTACTGGTCCAGCACGGACAACAGCGTGGTGCTGGCCACGAACGCAGTCGCCAACGGCCGCATCGTCCGGCACGAGATGCTCCACGCGCTCAGTCGGTCGCGCGGGCACCCGGCATCACTCTTCCGCGCTCACTGCGAAGGCGTTGTTCGTTGCGATGAGGCCTGCAAGGGCGAGTCCGGCGGATCTCCGCTGACCAGCACGGCCATCCGCGTGCCCGTCGAGTCACTCCGAATCGCGATCTCCAGCTTCCCGGCCGCGCCATCACCTGGCGTTGACGACGGGGCCTTTCAGGTCATTGTCAGCGTCATGAATCCTGCGTCTCACGCCGTCATCGCAGACTTCCGCACCGCCGACCCGGCAATCGCCGTGTCCCTCGCTCCGGGCGATCTGCGCCTGACTGCGGACCATGAAGTCGGCGATCCGCGAACAGCGCGCTTCGGGCCGGGTGAACGAAAGCAGTACGTATTCGATCTGCGCGTCAGCGACCCGGCGAGTCGCGTCGACGTCAAGCCAGGAGCCTACCGGCTGCGGGGACACTTCGATGCCCTGTCCACGGCGACGTTGGCCCTTGAGGTCCGGCGGTAGGGCGGGCGGGACATCTTCCGCCAGCGCAACCAGCGTCCACACAAAGCAGAGTCCCCCGTCCGACGTGGCGATATCGCCGCCAGGACCCGTCCCCGCATGTGCATCACCGGCACCGCCGCGCCGAACAGCCCGGCGAGCAGCATGATCACGTACCCCGCACGCCGCGCCGCCCCGACGGCGTGGCGCCGGGACGCGCCTTCACGCGGCGGCGCCCGTCGCCAGGCCCTGTCGCCAGGCCCTGTCGCGAGAAATGCCACCAGTCGAAACATTAAGCAAGGTAATGTTTCACCACGTTACACTTGACACGACGACGTGCGGCGCTGTACCGTGGGGCGTCGCAGTGCGGCCCGCGCGATCTCGCGCGGGCACACGGGCGAGGAGGCCGCGATGGAACTGACTCGACGCACCTTTGTTGCCGTGACCGCCGCTGGCGCCGCTGGACCGGCCGGCCTGCTCAAGTCCGTCTTCGGCGTGGATCCGGGCGTCGCGCTGGCCCGCAGCGCCACCCCCCTGCGCGGCACCATCACCACCACCATCTGCCCGTTCTGCAGCGTCGGATGCGGCATGCTCGTCGCCACCGAGGAAGGCAAGGTCGTGAACGTGATGGGGGATCCGGATCACCCGATCAACGAGGGCGCGACGTGCAGCAAGGGGGCCGCGCTCCGCCAGATCTGGAACAGCGACCAGCGCGTGACCAAGGTGCGGTACCGCGCGCCCGGCGCCTCCTCCTGGGTGGAGAAGGACTGGGCTTGGGCCATCCCCCAGATGGCCAAGCGCCTCAAGGCGACGCGGGATGCGACATTCGAAGCCCGCGACGCGCAGGGCCGGGTCGTCAATCGCACGCGGGGCCTCGCCTGCCTCGGCGGCGCCGCGCTCGACAACGAAGAGTGCTATTCGCTGGGCAAGCTGGCGCGCGCGATGGGCACGATCTACCTGGAAAACCACGCCCGGCTTTGACACAGCTCCACGGTGGCCGGTCTGGCCGCCTCGTTTGGCCGTGGCTCGATGACGAACCACTGGACCGATCTGCAGAACGCCGACGTGATCCTCATCATCGGATCCAACGCGGCGGCGAATCATCCGATCTCGTTCCGCTGGGTTCTGCGGGCGCTCGACGCCGGCGGCAAGCTCATCGTTGTTGACCCGCGGTTCTCGCGCACCGCGTCGCAAGCGCATGTGTACGCGTCGCTGCGCTCCGGCACCGACATCGCCTTCATCGGGTCGGTCATCAACTACGCCCTCGCCGCCAATCGCATCCAGCGGGAGTACGTGGTGGCGTACACCAACGCCTCCTTCCTGCTGAAGCCGGGGTACAGCTTCGAGGACGGTCTCTTCGGCGCGACCGCCGCTGGGGGCGGCGGCTATACCCGCGAACACTGGGACTTCCAGCGCGACCCCAAGGGCGCCGTGCTGACCGACCCGACGCTGGAACATCCCAACTCGGTCTTCCAGCACATGAGGCGGCACTATGCCCGCTACGATTTCGAGCGCGTCTCGCGCATCACCGGCACGCCGGTCGAGAAGCTGCGCGAGGTCGCCGAGTTGTTCACCTCGACGCATCGGCCCGAGAAATCGGGCACCATCATGTACGCCATGGGTGGCACGCAGAGCACCCACGGGACCCAGAACATCCGCGCCTTCTCGGTGCTGCAACTGCTGATGGGCAACATCGGCATGGCGGGCGGCGGCATCAACGCGCTGCGCGGGATGCCGAACGTGCAGGGCTCCACCGACCACGCACTGCTCTACCACATCCTGCCGGGCTATCTGAAGGCACCGACGCCCGCCGACGATTCGCTCAAGACGTACCTCGCGCATGTGACACCCCAGACGGTGGACCCGCTGAGTGCCAACTGGTGGGGCAACACGCCGAAATACACGGTCAGCCTGCTCAAGGCCTTCTGGGGTGAGGCGGCCACCGCCGAGAACGACTTTGCCTATCACTACCTGCCCAAGACGTCGGACAACTGCTCGCACATTGCCATGTTCGAGGCGATGGGGAAGGGCGACATCAAGGGCCTGATGGTGTTTGGGCAAAATCCGGCGGTGGGCGGGCCCAGCGCGAACCGCGCGCACAGCGCACTCGACAAGCTCGACTGGATGATCGTCTCCGATCTGTCCGAGACGGAGACGGCCGCCTTCTGGAAGCGACCCGGCGTGGATCCCCGGAAAGTCAATACCGAGGTATTCCTCCTCCCGGCAGCCGCATCCATCGAGAAGGAGGGAAGCCTCACGAACTCGGGCCGTTGGGCGCAGTGGCGCTATAAGGCGGCAGAGCCGCCGGGCTCCTGCCACAGCGATCTCTGGATGCTCGATCAGCTGACGCGTCAGCTCAAGACGCTCTACCAGCAGGACGGCGGGGCGCTGCCCGGCGCGATTGTGGACCTGGCTTGGGACTGCGGTCCGGCCGGCAATCCCGACGCGCACGTCGTCGCCCGGGAAATCAACGGCCGCTTCGTGACGGACAAGGTCATTGGCGAGCAGGCGTTCAAGGCGGGCGATCAGGTGCCCGCGTTCGCGCAACTGCAGAGCGACGGGTCCACGAGTTGCGGCAACTGGCTGTACTGCGCGTCCTACACGGCAGCCGGCAACCTGATGGCCCGGCGTCGGCGCTCCACGCCGGATCAGGATCCGATTGCCCTGCACTCCAACTGGGCGTGGTGCTGGCCGGTGAACCGTCGCGTGCTCTACAATCGCGCGTCCTGCGACCCGGCTGGCCGCCCATGGGCGCCGCAGAAGGCGGTGGTGGCGTACGACTGGGCGGCGGCCCGTTGGAAGGGGGACATCCCGGATGGTCCGTGGCCGCCGCTGCGGCTGGAAAATGGCGAGTTGAACCCGGCGGGCCGGCGCGCATTCATCATGCTGGCCGACGGGCAAGCGTGCCTATTCGCGCCCAGCATGGTGGACGGGCCGTTCCCTGAGCACTACGAGCCACTCGAGAGTCCGGTCCACAACCTGCTCTCCTCGCGCAACCTCTCTCCCGCCGTGAAGGTCTGGCACCCCGAAGAGGTGGGGAAGGCCGAAGACTATCCGATTGTGGGGAGCACCTACCGGGTCACGGAGCACTTCCAGTCGGGTGGCATGACCCGGAACATGCCGTGGCTCGTGGAGCTGGTACCGGATGCCTACGTGGAAATGAGCCACGAGCTGGCCGAACAGAAGGGGATCAAGAACGGTGACCGCGTGCGCATCAAGACCATGCGCGGCGCGGTGGAGATGTACGCCGTGGTCACGGCCCGGTTCAAGCCATTCCAGATTGACGGCCGCACGGTGCATCAGGTCGGCATGCCGTACCATTTCGGGTTCATGGGGCTCGGTCAGGGGGCCATCGCCAACTCGCTGACGTCGCACGTCGGCGACGCCAACACGATGATCCCGGAATACAAGGCGTTCCAGTGCGACGTGGAGCTGGTGAAAGGAGGTAAGGCATGAGCCGCGCCGTCCTGGTTGATACCACGATCTGCACCGGTTGCCGCGGCTGTCAGGTCGCCTGCAAGGAACAGAACGATCTGCCGGCGGAGAAGACGAGGTTCTTCGCTCCCGCCGGCGGCTTTCAAAATCCGCCGGCCCTCTCACCGACGACCTTGTCGCTGGTGACGTTCTGGGAGCGGGACCGGAAGGGCCAGGTTCCCGTCAGGACATTTGTCCGGCGGCAGTGCATGAGCTGCCTGGAGCCGCGCTGCGTGAAGGCCTGTCCGGTGGGCGCGCTCAACAAGAATGCGGATGGGAGCGTCACCCACGACGCGGCGAAGTGCATCGGCTGCCTATCGTGCAAGGATGCCTGTCCGTTTGGCGTGCCGACGCTCGAGACCGTGAATGAGGTGCCGCACATCAGGAAGTGCGAGTTCTGCACGTCGCGCGTGAGCGACCCGTCGGTGCCGGACGTGCTGAACAAGGGGCATTCCACGGAGGACGTGCTCGACGAACCGAAGCGGAAGCGGCTGGTTGCCGCGCGCAGCAAGCCCGCGTGCGTGGCCGCCTGCGCGACCGGGGCACTCGTGCACGGCGACCGGGACGAACTGCTCGCCGAGGCGCGTCGCCGCATTCGGCGCGCGCCGGCACGCTACCAGAATCACGTGTGGGGCGAGAAGGAGGCCGGCGGAACGTCGTGGCTCTACCTCGCGTCCGTCCCGTTTGACGAAATCGGCCTGCCGACGAAGCTGCCGGCGGCCCCCGCCGAAGGTGCATTCAGCGAAGTGGCCGGCGTGCTCGCGGCACCGGAACTTGCCAGTGTGGGCGCGGTGCTCGGAGGGTTGGGCTGGCTCTCGCGGCGTCGGCACGAAGTCGCCGCGGCCGGTCGAGAAGGTGAGGACGGTCCTGCGAAGGACCGGTAGCGCAGCAAGGCCGCCCCCCGCGGAGGCTCACAGGGAGGGTTCGCGACTGCGAGCCGTCCCGAGGGGTGAACATGAACCGGCTGTTGCCGGATGATCTGCGCGTGCAGTTGAACATCGAACGCGCGGCGCTGCGTGAACTCGGTGACACGGAGGACGTGGCGCCGGACTACCTGCGATTCTGCGGAGAGCTCGCGCGCTTTCACGCGCACGCCCGCGCGCTGATCCGCGAGGCGCGGCCCGTCGTTGCCGAGGACGCGGGGGCGCACCCCTCCGCTGAGCGGACGCGGCGGCTCCGTCCCGAGGCGTTCGTCGTTGACGAGGCGATCCTGCGGCGCCTGCTTGGCGAGCTCGAGACCTTGGCGCGCGCGAGTGCGTCCAGCGGCGGCCACGTGACACGGCTGGCCGAGGCGAGTGCATCCGATGCCACGGTGCTCCCGAACCTGGTCGCCGCCGTCGCACGCGGCGGCGGTTCGGCGCCGGCGCTCGACGCATTGAGCGTGCAGCTTGGCGTGGAGCCTGTCGTCCTCGGCTACCTGGGGCGGCTGCTCGCCGCGCCAGTCCTTGCCGAGGCGCGTTTCCGCCGTGGCGCGCTGCCCGAGTATGACGCGCGCAACGCGGATCCGGCGGACGCCGTGCATTGCCCGTGCTGCCACGCGGCGCCGGCTGTGGCCGCCCTTGGGCCTGAAGACGGGCGTCGGCGCTTCGTCTGCGCGCTCTGCGGCGAGACATGGATTGTTCCGCGCGTCCTCTGCGCCTTCTGCGGCTCGCGCAGCGGGCTGGCCACCCTGCGCGCGAGCGCGGACGAACCGCGCTGGGTCGAGACCTGCGACGCGTGCGGATGGTACCTCAAGACGGTGGACCTGCAGCGCCTGCCGGTGCACTACGCGGTCTTGCCCATCGTCGAGCAGGCCGCCACCGCCCACCTGGATGTCATTGCCGAAGGGGCGGGCTACGCGAGCCTGCCCCCTGAAGAATCCACCACGACGCCACTGCACTGACACCCACACACTTCGCTTGGAGTACGCAAGCCATGCATGGACGATTCGTCGCTCTCCCGTTGGGCATCCTCCTGCTGGGCGCCACCGCCCTGGCCGGAGCGCAGGTGCCCCGCCTTTCGATTGACGCCGACACCTGGCTCCAGTTCCGCTTTCTCGCCCAGCTGCAGGTGGAGGCCGCCGACAAGAATGCCGGTGTGGACGGCGACGCCTGGAGCTACGACATCTTCACGCGGCGCGCCCGGCTCATGGGCAATGGCTCGGTGCACAAGAAGGTGAAGTTCTTCTTCTCCACCGATGTGCCGAACGCCGGCAAGCAGGGCGTGACGAATGACGTGATCTGGAACGACGGGTTCGTGGACGTCCAGCTCGCGCCAAAGTTCAACATCGCCATGGGCCGCTTCCTGGTGCCATTCTCTCCGGACATCCGGTCAAGCGCGGCGATGCTGCTCGGCATTGACTACAACCTCAACACCATCAAGACGCCCACTCCGGTGACGCGTGCGTTCTGGCGCGACGACGGCATCGAGGTGCGCGGCGTGCTCGGGGGCAAGCGGCTCGAGTATCGCGGCGGTGTCTACAAAGGCGCGCGCACCTACAACCTCGCCGCAGCCGGCGCACCGGTGCGGCTCAACAACCCGGACAACGACCTCCGCACCATCGGCATGGCGATGCTCAACTTCGCCGATGCGCAGCCCGGCTACTTCTACAATCCGAACGGCCTCGGCACGCTCCGCATCCTCTCCGTGGGCGCCGGCTTCGACCGGATTCCGAACAGCACCGCGGGCATCGGCAACAGTCTCGCGTGGAACGTCTTCGCGATCGCCGATCAGCCGCTGGGCGAAGGGCGCATCAACGTCGAGGCGATCTGGTACGACTGGGATGGCCCGGCGTGGACGGGGGGCTTCGAGGGAACGACCGCGGCCGTGCAGGTCGGCTACCTCATGCCGAAGGGAAGCGGTGAAGGGCGCTGGCAGCCCGTCGTGCGCTTTCAACGGCAGGACAACCCGAACACCGACTTCACCCTCAATACGGTGAACCTGGGGATCAACTACCTCCTCAAGGGCCACACCATCAACTGGAAACTCGACGTCGCGATCAACGACCGGCAGGTGGCGGGGGAGAACGCGCACGCCGTCCGGCTGCAGACGCAGCTGTTCTTCTGATGAAAGACCGTGACGCCGTGCTGCCTGCCCGCTGTGCGGGGTGCATCAGGATGGCGTCGCGCGAACCTGAAGGCCTACGAGGTAACGCGTGGACTCGGACTGGAAAGGAGCGCGCGCCGGCGCGAGAGTTGTTGCCTCCCTGCTGTGCATCCTGTGGGCGGCTCCTGCCGGCGCCCAAGCGGCATCGCCGTATCCACTAGGCGAGGTCGTAGTCTCAGCCGCGCGCCCCGTGTCGGAGGCGGCGGCCACCGTCCGCACCATCTCACTCGCCGACATCGTCGCGTCGGGCGCGCGCACGCTCGACGAGGCGCTGGCGCTCCTGCCGGGCGTTGAAGTCCGTACCGGAGCTGGGGGAATCCCCCGGCTGAACGTGCGCGGCTTCCGCAGCCGCCACCTGCTCCTGTTGCTCGACGGCATTCCATTGAACTCGACATTCGACGGGCAGGCCGATCCGTCGCTCATTCCGGTGGAGCAGATTGCGGCCATCAAGCTGACGCCGGGCACGGGCTCCGTGTTGTACGGGCAAGGCGGTCTCGGCGGCGTCGTCAACATCATCACGCGGCGGGGCGGCGCGGCGCCGGCGGTCGAGGGCGCCGCTGAATGGCGGGACGGCGACGCCTGGCTCCGCCGCGCGACACTCAGCGGCGGTGCGCGAGGCGCCGACTTCTTCGTGAGCGCCAGCGCGTCGGAGAGCGACGGCTACCCCACGGTGCGCGGTTCCCCATCGCTCGGCGCGTCGCCGGAACTGACGAGGCCGAACAGCGGCCGTCGCCGCGCCAACCTGTTCGTCAGCGCCACGTCGCAACCTTCACCGCGGCTGATGCTGGGATTCGTCGCCGCGGCCGTGAGGGGCGCGTTTGGGATTCCCCCGAACGCGATCAACGATGCCACAGACCGCTACGCCAACCGACCGGTCTTTGAGCGGGTGGACGACCTCGGCGGCGTCTCGTCGCACGTGGCGGCGACCTACGCGCCGTCGGGGGACGTGAGCGTGCGAGCGTGGGCGTACTTCAATCGCCTCGGGCAGGAGCGTGCCCGCTACGACGACAGCACCTACTCGTCCATGGACGATCCCACGGTGCGTGGCACCTATCGCGAACGGTCGCACACGCGACTGACGGGTGCCGCGGCGCAGGTGGGCCTGCAAACGCACGCGCTCGGACGCTTTTCGCTCGGCCTCTCGGCCGAGCGAGACGGCTGGGACGCTGACATCAGCGTGCGTGACGTCTCCGTCAGCGCGAGCGGTGGGGGCGGCGGCAAAGGCGGGGGCGGCGGAAGCGCCGTCAAGACGTACGCCGTTCGCGCCGTGTCCGATGCGCGCGCGGTCCAACGCTATGCAGTGGCGCTCGAGAACGAGTTCCGACCGTCCACGCGAACGGGTGTGGTCCTCGGCTACGCGCGGCACTGGCTGGAGAAGGACTCGGCGGGACGCGACGGCACGTGGGCGGCGTCTGCCGGGGCATATGCGGATGTGACGCCGCACACGCGCCTCCGCGTGGCGGCGGCGCGGAACGTCCGCTTCCCAACCATCCGGCAGTTGTATGACGAGGACGGCGGCGATCCGGCGTTGCGTACGGAGCGATCCACCACCGCCGAACTGGGCATCGAGCAGTCGCTGGCAGGGGCAACTCGCGTCGCGCTCACCGCCTTCCGCACTTACGTGCGCGACTACATCGAGCGGCCAGCGTCCGATGTGCCCTTCTCGAACAACGACTCGTACCGTTTTGCCGGCATCGAGGCGTCGGCCGAGGTTACCGTTCGCTCCGCGATGCTGCGCGGCCGGTACACGTACCTCGACACGGAGGACCGTTCACCCGGCAGCGCGCGCGGCCAGCTCCAATACCGGCCGCGTCATCGCGCGAGCATCGAAGGGCGCTACGGCTTTGCGTTCGGCCTTTCGGCATCCGTCTCCGCGCTGCGCGTCTCCGACCAGGTCTACTACTCGCGGCAGGAACCGATCACCAGCCGGCGCTTGCCGGACTACACGCTGGCAAGCGCGCGGTTGCAGCAGTCGCTCGCCGGCGGAATCGCGAGCCTCTACGCCGGTGTGGACAACCTGTTCGACGAGCGCTACGAGGAGGAATACGGGTCGCCGCAGGCGACGCGCGTCATCTACGCCGGTCTCACGATTCGGCGGCGATGAGCGACCGGGGATGTCCGGCTCTGCTACCTGCGAGGGAATAGCATGACCACCGCGCTGCTTCCATTGGATGTTGCATTGCTTCGCGCGGGACGAGTGGAGCCGCTGGCCGCCGCGGGCGTCAACGAGGTGTGTGTCGCGGAGGTCGTGGTGCTGCTGCTGACGGGCGCCGTGGCATCCGCGCTGACCAACCTCGTGCGTTTCCGGCTCGGCATTCCGGGGAGCAGCATCGTGTTCGCGGCCTTTCCGATGGCACTCGGCCTCGCACTGGTCCCGCGACGCGGCGCGGGCAGTGTCATGGCGGCGGGTGCGCTGCTCGCGACCGGAATGCTCGGCGCCGCGGGGGTGCGCCTCGACGGGCTCGGTGCGCAGACGAGCCTGCTCGCCACGGGCCCGCTGCTCGACGTCGCCGTCCGCTGGGCCAGCCGCGGTTGGCGTCTGTACCTCGCCTTTGTGCTCGCGTGCGGCGCGAGCAACACGCTGGCGTTCTTGGCGCGCGCGGCGGCCAAGCTCTACGGCGTGCCCGGGATGGGAACCAGACATGGCGCTGGAGGTGGCGGTGGAGGCCTCGGTGGTGGCCTCGGTGGTGGTCTCGGTAGTGGCGGCGGTCTCGGCGGCGGCGGTGGGCGACTCCCCTTCGACCTGTGGCTCCCGCAGGCGATGTGGACGTATGCCGCGGCCGGCATCGCGGCTGGCCTGATGAGCGCCGCCTTCTGGTTTCATTACCGCGAGCGTCGGCGCGCTGCCCCATGATCTACATCGGCATTGACGACACGGACAACGTCGGAACGCCTGGGACCAACCAGCTGGCCCGGCGCCTCGCGAGGGTGCTGCCTGTGGGCTTCGAGTTCGTCGTGGCGCTGCGGCACCAGCTTTTCTTCGACCGGCGTGTGCCGTACACCAGCAAGAACGGATGTGCCACGCTCCTGGTGCGCGCCGCGCTCGGACGGCGCGCGGCGGAACTGCTTCCGCTGATGCGTGACGAGTTGCTGACGTGGTTCATCCCGGGCAGTGATCCGGGGCTCTGCGTGGCCGAAGACGTGCCGGAGGAGGTGAAGGCGTTCGGCCGGCGCACGCAGCGCGAGCTGGTGCGTCAGGGGGAAGCACGGCAATTGGCGTGCACGTGCGGCTGCTATCTGCGGGGCTATGGCGGCAACGAGGACGGAGTCATCGGGGCGCTCGCCGGCGTTGGCCTGCTCGCGACCGGTGACGACGGCCGCGTGGTGGACAGGCCCGGGTGGGGGTGGCCTGACGCCTTGGCAGGCGAGCAGCCGCTCGACGTACTGCGCGCGCGCGGCGTGGACGAAGTGCGTGAAGCGGAGACGAACCGGCTGGTCGAGCGCGGGCTCGTCGATGTCGGCAAGCACCTTCGGCCGAGTTATCGCGGCGATCGCGTCGTGCTGTATGTCGAGGAAGTTCGAGCGCTTCGGGCGACCCACTGGCGTGCGCTCAAGCTCACCTGACGCGACTCATCGCTACTTGCCGTGTGCGCGGGGCGTGCGGCGCTTCGGCGCCGCGCGGGACGGAGCCTTGGATTCGGGCGCTGGTGCCGGCGCCGCGCTCTTTGCGTCCCGGAGTCTCGCCATGAAGCACCGGCGCAGCCCGCGCTGTCGTGCAATGCACTTGTCAGGAAAGTAGATCCCGCATTGGAGGCAAAGTCCCTCGGGGTCGGCGCCGTGTTCCACCAGGCTCGCCGAGAGGTTGTCGAGCAGCGCGATGGCCCGCTTGAGTCCGGCCGCGGGCGTCCCGCTGAAGAACGCGAGCAGCTTGGCGTCTCGGGCCTCCTCGTATGCCGCGATCGCCCGGCGCCCCTGCTCGGTGAGCGAGAGGTGCATCGCGCGCCGGTCGAGCTTGGCTTCAGTGCGCCGCAGGAATCGTCGGCGCACCAGCTTGTCCACGCCCTTGCTTGCCGCCGCCGCGCTGACCCCGAGAATCGTCGCCACCGCGCCGACGCTGTGCCCGTCGGCGCTGGCCACGAGCCGCAGGAGTTTGTACTGCGGAAAGGAGAGGCGGCCACCCGACAAGGTGCCGAGCAGGGGCTCTTCCACCGTGATGCGGACGGTCTGCGAGAGGACACGCACGCTCCCGAGGAACTCCTGGATCAGCGCTGAGGAGCCATGCGCGGCGACGGACATCTTCCATTACCTTTGAGAAGTTTCACCACGTTGACGGTGTGACCCTGTGGTGTCAAGCGGGTGAGCGGCCGAAAGCAATTGTCGGGCGCAATGTTATCTTTGCGCAGCGGCACTCACACAGCGCAGGTGGGTAACAAGGCCATCGTGACTCGCCCAACACTCCAAGTCGTGGTCCTCCGCACCTTCCTCCTCCTCGCCGCGCCCTTCAGCGCGGCATTGGCGCAGGCCCCCGGTGCCCCCGCACCTGCCCCCCGCGCCGGCGTGTCGCTCACCAAGACGGTCGCCACCGCCGAATCACTGAGCATCCGCCCCCCCGTCACCCCCCGCCGCGCCTTCCTCTATTCCCTCGCCGTCCCCGGCGCAGGGCAGGCGGCGCTCGGCCGGCAGTTCTGGGGCGGGGCGTTCTTCCTCGCCGAGGGACTCTCGCTCGCGCTGGTCTATCGCACGGCCGAGGAGTTGCGACTCGCGCGGCAGTTCCGCGCCGACTCAGTGCCGTTGACGTACAAGGTGGACGCCGCCGGCCAGCCTCTGCTCGGCAGCGATGGACGCCCCGTGGCGGATACGTGGGCGGTGAGCCGCTACTCCGCCGCGCGCGTGCGCGCCCGCCGCACGCACTACGAGGACTGGGTGGCGGTGCTCATCTTCAACCACCTCATCGCCGGCGCCGATGCCTACGTCGCGGCGCAGCTCTGGGATCTCCCGGCACGCGTCGGCGTCCGCACCGCTCCCGACGGGCGCCCGGCGCTGGTCGCCTCGCTCAAGTTCCGGTAGTACGCGCCGCGCAATGCGCGGCGCTCGCGGGGCAGCTAGCTCCCGCTCCGTTCAATCGACACTTCCTCGCGCTCGTTCACGCCGTCCCAGCGGCAGAGCGACACACGCTCCGGCGTCAGCTTCAGGAACGTCGGCGCGTCGAGCCACGCACCGGGGTTGGCGTAGATTCCGCGCTCGTGCGACTTGCGCTCGAGCATCGCGATGTGCGTGTGCCCGTAGATCACCACATCGAGCGACGGATCGGCCGCCAGCGTCTGATGCGCCACCGCGCGAAGCCCCTCGCCGCCGTCCCTCGGGCGCACGTTGCGGCTGGTGTGCGACGTCGCCCGCGCCAGTGCCGCCCCCCAGTCGGGATGCAGCAGCTTGAAAGCCCGCACCGCCCAGCGGTGGCGGATCACCGCGCGAAGCAAGCGGTACCCCTTGTCGAGTTCTGGGCGCAGGCCGTCTCCATGCGCGATGTGCGCCCGCCACCCGGCCAGGTCGCCCGTCCACGGTCCGTCCACGTACGCCGCGCCGCTCTGGCCGCGCAGCACGTCGCCCCCCCAGCAGTCGTGGTTGCCCTTGATCCACAAGACGGGCAGTCCGCGCTCCGTAATCGCCGCGCACGCCGCCAGCAGGCGCACCCCGATGCGCGGCACGACGTGCCCCCACTCGAACCAGAACTCGAACATGTCTCCGTTCATTACGACCGTGCCCCTGACTCTTCCCACCCGCT
The DNA here is from genome assembly GCA_041661925.1 of Gemmatimonadaceae bacterium. Lineage (GTDB taxonomy): Bacteria > Gemmatimonadota > Gemmatimonadetes > Gemmatimonadales > Gemmatimonadaceae > PNKL01. The sequence continues at coordinate 25,555 of JBAZTM010000013.1, read as the reverse complement.
CAAGGAAGCTCCAGAGCAGATGCTCCTGCTCAACCGGGGCGACGCCGAGGTGGGCGTCGGCGATCACGTAAACGGGCGCCGCGAGGGCGTCTGGGACGGCAACGGACATGGCCAAAGTGTATCGCGCCGACGCGGCCTTTACAAACGGCACGCGCTCCCGGAGACTTCCAAGGAGGCGCGGCACGACTGGCACGGGGTGACATCGATGGGGCAGGAGACAGTCTCGGATATCCGGGTGCGATACGCTGAAACCGACCAGATGGGCGTGGTGTATCACGCCAACTACCTGGTCTGGTGCGAGATCGGCCGCACCGACTTCATCCGCCGCTGCGGCATGTCGTATGCCGACATGGAGCGCGCCGGCACCAAGCTCGCCGTCACCGAGGCCACCCTGCGACTGCACGCGTCCGCCCGCTACGACGACGAGGTGCGCGTCACCACGCGCGTGGCCGCACTGCGCTCGCGCGCGGTGGAGTTTGCGTACGACATCAGCCGTGCCGATGACGGCACGCGCATCGCCTCCGCCACTACGACCCTCGTCTCCCTCTCGACCGACGGCCGACCTACCACGCTCACCCCCGACATCCGGGCGTTGCTGGAACGCGGCCCGCTCGTCACTTAACAAATGCCCCTGCCTCTTCCCCTGCGCCGGCTGTCGGTCGCCCTCGCGGTGACCGCCTCGGCGTGTGCGTACGGGTTCAGCGGGGGCGGCCTGCCGACGCATGTGCGCACGGTGGCGGTGATCCCGTTTTCCAACGAGACCGCGTCGCCCGAAATCACGCGCGAAGTCACGGACGCGCTGCGCGAGGGGCTGGGCAAGCGACTCGGCTTGCGCGACGCGAGCGAGGAAAAGGCGAGCGCCATCGCGCGCGGGACGATTGTGAAGTACGAGATTGACGTGCCGGTGGCGTACAGCGCCGACCCGAATCAGGCCACGGCCACACGCCGCCGGCTGCAGATCGTAGTGGACGTCGAGATCTACGATGTGGTGCTCGGCAAGACCATCTGGCAGAAGAAGTCCATCATGGGTGAGGGCGAGTACTCGGAGCGCTTCGAGGCGGAGGGTCGCAAGCAGGCGATCAACCGCATCGTCAACGAAGTGATCGAGGGGGCACAATCACAATGGTGACGCGTACGCGGCGGGGAAGCGGGCGGGCGGGCTGCCTGGTGATGCTGGCCATCGTGGCCGCGACCGGGTACTTCGGCCTCGGCGTGGGCTCGGTGTACTGGAACTACTACCAGTACCGCGACCGGATGCAGTCTGAGGCGCGCTTTGCCGCCAGCCGCACCGACGGCGTCATCAAGCGGCGCCTCGCGCTGTACGCCGACTCGCTCGGCCTGCCCGAGGGCGCCAAGAATGTGCGGGTGCGCCGCGTGCAGAAGCGCATCGCCATCTGGACCGAGTATTACGAGCTCATCGAACTGCCGTTCCTCCAGAAGGAACTGTTGCTGGCGCCGCGCGTCGAGTGGACGTTCTGACGCCGCGGCCGCCGGCCGACAAGATCCGCACGTGGGAGGATGCCGCCGAGTGGCGGCGCGCCCTGAAAGGACCGCTCGTCTTCACCAACGGCGTCTTTGACCTGCTGCATCCGGGGCACGTGGACGTGCTCACCGGCGCGCGCGCGCAGGGGGCGTACCTGGTGGTCGGCCTCAACAGCGACGACTCCGTGCGGCGCCTCAAGGGCCCCGAGCGGCCGGTGCGCAGCGAGGCGGAGCGTGCCTATGTGCTCGCCGCGCTCGAGTGCGTGGATGCCGTGGTGATTTTCGGCGAGGACACGCCGCGCGCGCTCGTGCGGCACCTGGCGCCCGATGTCATCGTGAAGGGGGGCGACTATTCGCCCGAGACGGTTGTCGGCGCGAGCGACGTCGTGGCGCGCGGCGGACGCGTGGTGATCATTCCACTTACGCCGGGGCAGTCCACGTCCGGCATCATTGAGAAATTGCGAGGGGCGGGTGGCTGAGTCTCGACCGGATGGGCGCGCGCCGTCGGCGCTGCGCGCGGTGTCATTGCAGCGGCAGGCCGTGGCCTACGCCGAGGGGAGTTGTCTCAGCGCGTTCGGCAACACGCGCGTGCTCTGCGCGGCGTCGGTGGAGAAGGGGGTCCCCGCCTGGAAGAAGGGCCGCGGCGAGGGATGGCTGACGGCGGAGTATGCGATGCTGCCGCGCGCCACGCACACGCGCACGTCGCGCGAGCGCGGGCAGGTGGGCGGGCGCACGCAGGAAATCCAGCGGCTCATCGGCCGCTCGGTGCGCGCCATGCTCGACGACTTCGCGTGGGGCGAGTGGACCATCAAGGTGGACTGCGACGTGCTCCAGGCCGACGGCGGCACGCGCACCGCGGCCATCACCGGCGCTTGTGTGGCGGTCACGGACGCGTTCGATTGGATGGTGCGCGAGGGACACCTCGTGGCGACGCCCGTCAAGCGCCGCGTGGCGGCGGTGAGCGTGGGTGTCATTGACGGCGTGCCGTACTCGGACCTGTGCTACGCTGAAGATGTGCGCGCCGAGGTGGACATGAATGTCGTGATGGCGAGCAACGGGGAGTTTGTGGAAGTGCAGGGGACCGGGGAGCACGGAACATTCGACCGCGCCCAGCTCGACGCCTTGCTTGCACTCGCGACGGCGTCGATCGTGGAATTGGACGCGTACCAGCGCCGCGCGCTGGGCGTGTCGTGAGCGCGCGCGGTCGGTTGCTTGTGGCGACGCGCAGCGCCGGCAAGCGACGCGAACTCGAGCCCATGCTGCGCGCGCACGGCTGGGATGTGGTCACGCTCGACGAGGCGGGGCTGCCGGAGCGTCCGGAAAACGAGGAGGCGCTCGAGCTGGCCGAGACGTTCGAGGAGAATGCGCTGGCGAAGGCGCGCTATTTTCACGCGCTGAGCGGCCTGCCGACGATGACCGACGACAGCGGGCTGAACTGCGACGCGCTGGGCGGTGCGCCGGGCGTGCTCAGCAAGCGATGGAGCGCGCGCGCGGAGCGCAGCGGCGCGGCGCTCGACGCGGCGAACAACTCGATGCTGCTGTCGGCGCTGGCCGGGGCCGCGTTGTCGGCGGAGGTGCGTCGCGTGGTGGCGACGCGCGCGGCCCGCTTCGTGTGCGCGGCGGCGTTCGTGAATGGCGCGCGCGAAGTGGTGGCGCGCGGCGAGACGCGGGGGTGGATTCTCGAGCGGGAAGTGGGGACGGGCGGCTTTGGGTACGACCCGTTGTTCTACAGCGACGAACTCGGCGCGCCGTTCGGGATGGTGACGCCGGAGGAGAAGGCGCGCGTGAGCCATCGGGCGCGAGCCGTGTCGGCGCTGTTGCGAAAATTGACCGAGGGGAGTTGATCTTCGGGTGTCGTCCGGATATTTTTTGTGTCTTCAGCGGGGCGTAGCGTAGCCCGGTATCGCGCCTGCTTTGGGAGCAGGAGGTCGCCGGTTCGAATCCGGCCGCCCCGATGGTGTGCTCTCGCAGGTATGAGAGGTAGGGAAGCGAGCAGGATGCGGTGAAGCGCCAGTAGCTCAGGTGGATAGAGCAACAGCCTTCTAAGCTGTGGGTCGGGGGTTCGACTCCCTCCTGGCGCGCTTCTCGAAGTGGTAGCAGGTCTTCTGTTGTCTTTCTGTTGTTTCTCTTTTTCTCCGCACCCATAGCTCAACTGGCAGAGCAACAGACTCTTAATCTGCAGGTTGTAGGTTCGACTCCTACTGGGTGCACTGAAGCTGCCGTGGCGGAAGCCACGGCGGCTTTTTTATTCCGGATGATGAGCTCGGATTGGGAGTGGGGATTGCGATTGGCGATTGGGATGGCGAATGGGAATCGTGATCAACGGCTGCGAGAGGGTGCGCCGACGCACTGCGTTTGGGCGCGCCATCGCGCATCCGAATCGTCACTCCAAATCGCGCATCAAAATCGGAAATCCCAATCCAAGCTCCCAATCCCAAATCACCGTGAATCAGGGCCTTGCGTGCGCGCATTAAGTATGCTACTATACCCTTCCTCCCCGAGAAAAAGTCTGTGGGGAGGGTGGTGCCATGCGGGCCCGCAAGGGCCCGTTCGTGTCGGCGGTGAATCGGGCGAAAAATGTTGGCAAGATTTTCGGTTTCGCCGTTGACAGAGTGGGCATGACTTAGTATTATTAAAGGCTGTCGCGGAAACGCGACTAAGTGCTGTTTGAAAATCGAGATGAGATCACTAAGGGTGTGCGAGGCGATCGCATTGATCCGGACCCGTTCGGGGATCCGGGGAGCGATCAACCCGAACCTAGTTTTAACAAGTGATTCTGAACACGCTGTTTCACGACAGCGTGAAACAGCGTATCAGAAAGAGCTGACAAACACTCATTGGAGAGTTTGATCCTGGCTCAGGACGAACGCTGGCGGCGTGCCTAACACATGCAAGTCACGGGGGTCCGCAAGGGCAACCGGCGAACGGGTGCGTAACACGTGAGCAATCTGCCGATTTCTGGGGGATAGCCGGTCCAACGACCGGGTAATACCGCATACGCTCATTGGGGGACATCCCCTGATGAGGAAACCTCCGGGGGAAATCGAGGAGCTCGCGGCCTATCAGCTAGTTGGTGCGGTAACGGCGCACCAAGGCGACGACGGGTAGCTGGTCTGAGAGGATGGCCAGCCACATTGGGACTGCGACACGGCCCAGACTCCTACGGGAGGCAGCAGTGGGGAATATTGCGCAATGGACGAAAGTCTGACGCAGCGACGCCGCGTGTGGGATGAAGCTTTTCGGAGTGTAAACCACTGTTGCTCGGGACGAACATCCCTTTTCGAGGGGACTGACGGTACCGAGTGAGGAAGCACCGGCTAACTCTGTGCCAGCAGCCGCGGTAATACAGAGGGTGCGAGCGTTGTCCGGAATCACTGGGCGTAAAGGGCGCGTAGGTGGCTTGGTAAGCGTGTGGTGAAAGCTCGGGGCTCAACCCCGAGTCGGCCATGCGAACTGCCGAGCTTGAGCATGGTAGAGGCAGGTGGAATTCCGGGTGTAGCGGTGGAATGCGTAGATATCCGGAAGAACACCGGTGGCGAAGGCGGCCTGCTGGGCCATTGCTGACACTGAGGCGCGACAGCGTGGGGAGCAAACAGGATTAGATACCCTGGTAGTCCACGCCGTAAACGATGGGCACTAGGTGCTTGGGGGAGCGACCCCCTGAGTGCCGGCGCTAACGCATGAAGTGCCCCGCCTGGGGAGTACGGCCGCAAGGCTGAAACTCAAAGGAATTGACGGGGGCCCGCACAAGCGGTGGAGCATGTGGTTCAATTCGACGCAACGCGAAGAACCTTACCTGGGTTTGACATGCAGGAGAAAGCTCGCAGAAACGTGAGCCCCTCTTCGGAGTTCCTGCACAGATGCTGCATGGCTGTCGTCAGCTCGTGTCGTGAGATGTTGGGTTAAGTCCCGCAACGAGCGCAACCCTCATCTCCAGTTACCAGCGGGTAATGCCGGGGACTCTGGAGGGACTGCCGGTGCCAAACCGGAGGAAGGTGGGGATGACGTCAAGTCATCATGGCTCTTACATCCAGGGCTACACACGTGCTACAATGGCCGAGACAGAGGGCTGCGAACTCGCGAGAGGGAGCCAATCCCCAAACTCGGCCTCAGTTCGGATTGCAGTCTGCAACTCGACTGCATGAAGCTGGAATCGCTAGTAATCGTGGATCAGCTACGCCACGGTGAATACGTTCCCGGGCCTTGTACACACCGCCCGTCACGCCATGGAAGCTGTGAGTGCCCGAAGTCGGTGCAGGAACCCGCAAGGGGCCAAGCCGCCGAAGGCAAGCGCAGTGACTGGGGCGAAGTCGTAACAAGGTAGCCGTAGGGGAACCTGCGGCTGGATCACCTCCTTAACGGAGCAGCGAGTAGGCGGTAGGTCTTCGGACCTGCGGCACGAAAGCTCTTCCTGGAAGTCGCCGCCTCGCAACACCCTGATCTCATTCTCGATTCTTCATAGCTGTTCCGGCGGCTCCCCTCGGGGGGCTGCGCAGAACCCGCTGTTTGACAATGGAAGGGGTAGTGTTCGTGGTAATGTGAATCTCACTGTAGTGAATCGCTGAAGCAGCTCCATGGTAACCCCACGGAGCGAATCAGTTTTTTACTCGTTGTAGATCGCGCGTGCTTTGCTTGACAGTATTGTAGTCAAGTGAATGAATGCAGATGGAGGATGCCTGGGCACACGAAGGCGATGAAGGACGCGGTAAGCTGCGATAAGCTTGGGGGAGCGGCACACACGCACTGATCCCAAGATCTCCGAATGGGGCAACCCAGCCGATGGTGACATCGGTTACGGCGCAAGCCGAGCAAACCGGGGGAACTGAAACATCTAAGTACCCCGAGGAAGAGAAATCAAACGAGATGCCCTAAGTAGTGGCGAGCGAACGGGGTAGAGCCCAAACCGGGGTCCGTAAGGGCCCCGGGGTTGTAGGACCCACGCACGCATCGAGCGAAGTCAGCAGAAGTCCCCTGGAACGGGGCGCCAGAGACGGTGACAGCCCGGTACGCGAAGACGATGCACTTGATGTAGTGGAGTTCCTGAGTAACGCCCGACCCGAGTAATCGGGCGTGAAGCTGGGGGGACCACCCTCCAAGGCTAAAGACTCTCGTGTGACCGATAGTGAACGAGTACCGTGAGGGAAAGGTGAAAAGCACCCCTGTGCGGGGAGTGAAAAAGATCCTGAAACCATCTGCATACAAGCGGTAGGAGGGTGGTGCGGCCTTCGGGTCGTACGCGCCTGACTGCGTGCCTTTTGCATTATGAACCGGCGAGTTACTCCTCAGATGCGAGGCTAAGCCGTTAAGCGGCGGAGCCATAGCGAAAGCGAGTCCTGTAACGAGGGCGATACAGTATCTGGGGGTAGACCCGAAGCCAGGGCGATCTACCCATGAGCAGGGTGAAGCTGAGGTAACACTTAGTGGAGGCCCGAACCGGTGTGGGTTGAAAACCGCTCGGATGACTTGTGGGTAGGGGTGAAAGGTCAATCAAGCCTGGAGATAGCTGGTTCTCCCCGAAATCTATTGAGGTAGAGCCTCGAGGCGTGTTAGCAGGGGGTAGAGCGACTGGATGGGCGCGGGCTGGCGTAGCCGGTACCAACCCCAACCAAACTCCGAATACCTGACTAATGGACCTCGGGAGGCAGTCGCCGAGCGATAATGTCCGGCGGCGAGAGGGAAAGAACCCAGATCCACAGCTAAGGCCCCAAAGTGGCCGCTGAGTATAGCGAAGGATGTGTTCGTGCCGTGACAACTGGGAGGTTGGCTTAGAAGCAGCCATTCCTTTAAAGAGTGCGTAATAGCTCACCAGTCCAGCGTGAATGCGCCGAGAATGGTCGGGATTAAGCGGCCCGCCGAAGCTTGGACTTGCAACTTAGTTGCAGGGGTAGGGGAGCGTTCTGTATGCCGTGAAGCCGGGGTGGAAACCACCGGTGGAGCGTACAGAAGTGAGGATGCCGGTTTGAGTACGCGCAAATGCGGGTGAAAACCCCGCACACCGTAAGCCCAAGGATTCCTGCGCCATGGCAATCAGCGCAGGGTGAGGCGGACCCTAAGGCGAGGCCCCAGAGGCGTAGCCGATGGACAGCCGGTTAAAATTCCGGCCCCGTCAGTAGTGTGTTAGCAACTCCGGAGGGACCCTGAAACGAAGCGCGGGCGGTTTTGTGGATGACCGTTCAAGGGTGTAGAGCAATCGAGACCTGAGTACGAGAGGGCGGGGCAACCCAACCTCGAGTCGCGTAGAGTCGGCAGGCAAGAAAAGCTCCGAGAGGGAATGCTATTGACGTCCGTACCGCAAACCGACACAGGTGGGCAAGGCGAGTAGCCTAAGGTGAACGAGTGAAACTGGGTCAAGGAACTCGGCATAATGATCCCGTAACTTCGGAAGAAGGGATGCCCGTTTTGGTTGTCGGCCTCGCGCCGGCTGCTGAATCGGGTCGCAGAGAATCGGGCCAAGCGACTGTTTAGCAAAAACACAGGTGTGTGCCAAGCCGCACAAGGCGCCGTATACACACTGACGCCTGCCCGGTGCCGGAAGGTTAAGGGGAGATGTTAGCCGCAAGGCGACGCATTGAGCCGAAGCCCCGGTAAACGGCGGCCGTAACTATAACGGTCCTAAGGTAGCGAAATTCCTTGTCGGGTAAGTTCCGACCTGCACGAATGGCGTAACGACTTGGTCACTGTCTCGACCCAGTGCTCGGCGAAATAGCAGTATCGGTGAGGATTCCGATTACCCGCAGCAGGACAAAAAGACCCCATGCACCTTTACTGTAGCTTGCCATTGGACGTCGCACGTGACTGTGTAGCATAGGTGGGAGACTTTGAGGCCCGGGCGCTAGCTCGGGCGGAGTCATCAGTGAAATACCACCCTGGCTCGTGTAACGTCCTCACCACGTACTAGCAAACCTAGGCTGGGACCGTGGCAGGTGGGCAGTTTGACTGGGGCGGTCGCCTCCGAAAGAGTAACGGAGGCGCGCGCAAGGTCCCCTCAGCGCGGTCGGTACTCGCGCTTTTGAGTGTAACGGCATAAGGGGGCCTGACGGTGAGACCGACGGGTCGAACCGCCACGAAAGTGGGCCGTAGTGATCCGGTAGACCGGTGTGGATCGGCTATCGCGCAACGGATAAAAGGTACGCTGGGGATAACAGGCTTATCGCGCCCGAGAGTTCACATCGACGGCGCGGTTTGGCACCTCGATGTCGGCTTATCACATCCTGGGGCTGGAGAAGGTCCCAAGGGTCCGGCTGTTCGCCGGTTAAAGTGGTACATGAGCTGGGTTCAGAACGTCGTGAGACAGTTCGGTCTGTATCCGCTGTGGGCGTTGGAGAGTTGAGGGGCGCGGACTCTAGTACGAGAGGACCGAGTCGGACGAACCGCTCGTGTCCCGGCTGTGACGCCAGTTGCAACGCCGGGTAGCGATGTTCGGTACAGATAACCGCTGAAAGCATCTAAGTGGGAAGCTGTCCCCAAGATGAACTCTCCCTGGTGCCTTGAGCACCCTGAAGGGCCGTCGGAGACTACGACGTCGATAGGTCGCCCGTGGAAGCGCAGCAATGCGTTACGAGCGTAGCGATCCTAATCGCCCGTGAGGCTTGACTACTCCCAATATCCTTCGCAAGAAGGACAAAACTTCGCAGAGCATTCGCGATTACAACGCGAAAACGGCGAGACCACACACCACGAACACTACCCCCTTCCATTGTCTCTAACTTGCTGGCGATTAGAGCGTCAGGGCCACACCCGTTCCCATTCCGAACACGGTCGTTAAGCCTGACAGCGCCGATGGTACTCCGCCCGAGAGGGCGCGGGAGAGTAGGCCGTCGCCGGCACCTCATTGAACCCCCCAGTCGATTGCGATCGGCTGGGGGGTTCGTGCGTTTCCGACCCGTGCAGCCGTCCAAGGCACGGTCACTCCGACGCCCAACGGTGTCAGCGAGACTCATTCATTTTGTCCGCTGTTGGCGGACTCAAGTGAGCCGCTATGGCGCCAGATCATCACAACGTGATACTCCTATCCGCTTCCGTTACACTACTTTGTGCGCTGCGTCACAAGTACTGTCACGAAATAGTAGTATTGAATTCCTTACTGACAGTTGTAAGTTTGGACGATCCAAACTGGGCGCCTTTCCAGCGCATTCTACCTATGAGTTATATGCCCCCTCGTGTGTTGACCGTTGTGCCCATTGCGCTCGCGCTCTTCAGCGCCGCGTGTGCCAACGAATCGCGATCAGTGCCGACGGCTGCGGTTGCTGAGGCGGCGACGCTCGTTACCAGGCAACCTACCGCGCTGCGCGGCAACCTCGATATCACGAGCATCAGCATAGAAACGCGGTACTGGAACCCGGGGAACGGGCTCCCCACCGAGGCAGCAGCCGCAGCTGCCTACGAGGCACTGCCGACCGGCGTCGCTGGCTACACGTATCCAGCCGTTCAACTTCCCAACGTGGGCTCCGCTCCGTCCGTGCTCGTCACGGCCGACGGATGCGCGCTGGCGACGCCGGTGCGCCACCCCGGCACGGCGAACAGCAACATTGCCACGCGGGTCTCCGTCACGCTCAACGTGACGAGCCCGAGTTCCGTCGGCATTCGTTTCGGTGTGGACGCCCGCGGGGCCGTTGTGCTGGTGGATGGTGTTCCGCGCGCGTCGAACTGGGGCGACCCGTCCTGGTTCGGCTTCTTCCTCGCGGATGTCTCTGATACCGATATCCCGCTCTGGGTCACGAATCCGTGGGGAGTGCTGGAGGTTCTGCCGCTGGACCTCGCCAAGGGTGTGCACACCATCGAGGTGATCGGATTTGAGGACGGCAATGACTTCGGCACGGGCGGCCAGATTGACCTGGGCGCCGGGTACCAGGACATTGTGGGTCCGATCCCGCTGAAGCCGCTCACGGTGTCGAAGATCGGCGGCGGCGTCGGCTCGGTGGCCTCGCTCCCGGCTGGCATCAGCTGTGGCGTCGATTGCGCGGAGCCCTATGAGTACGGCACCGCCGTGACGCTGACGGCCGCCGCCACGCCGCCGTCGGTCTTCGCGGGGTGGAGCGGGGCGTGCAGCGGTATGTCCACTGCGTGCACCCTGACCATGGATGCCGATCGCGCCGTCGTCGCGAAGTTCGTCGTCGCGCCGACGGTGTCGGCGATGAACGAGGAAACGCGCTACTGGGCGCGCAGCGGACCGCAGCCGACCACCGCGACTGCCCAGTCGCTCTTCGCGTCGCTCCCCACGCATGTCGCCGGCTACACCAACGCGCCGGTGCCGGTGACGAGCATGGTGAACAACCGCTCGCTCTTCACCGCGCCCAATGTCGGGGTCGACCATGATCTCGCGACCCGCACCGTCATCACCTTCAGCACGGTGAGCGCGTCGGTGCTGCAGATGCGCGCCGCGGTCGACTATGCGGCGGGCGGCGGTGTCTGGCTTGATGGCGCGTTCGTGACCGGCGTCTTTGGAAGCGCGCCGGGCACGCTGTCGGCCACGCTGAACCTGAGCGCCGGCACCCACACCATTGAACTGCTGGGCTTTGAGGATTGCTGCGACGGCGCGCCGCGCCTCGAGTTCGACTACGGGACGGGCTGGGTCCTCGTGACGGCGCCGCTGCCGCCGCCGCAGAGATTGACGGTCACGACCGGCGCGGCCGGCGGCCGGGTGACCTCGCAGCCGGCTGGCATTGACTGCGGCACCCTGTGCGTCGCGGACTTTGCGGCAGGGACGCAGGTGACGCTGACGGTGGCGGTCAACCCGGGCTACTTCTTCTCCGGGTGGAGCGGGGGTGGCTGCTCCGGCGTCGGTACCTGCGTCGTTCGCATGAACTCGGCGCAGTACGTGACGGCAAACTTCCGCATGCAGACGCTGACGGTGACGAAGGCTGGCACCGGCAGCGGCACCGTGACGTCGGCGCCGAGCGGCATCAACTGCGGTTCGACCTGCGCTGCCAACGTCGCCGAGGGATCGAGTGTGATCCTGACGGCGGCGTCAGCGCCCGGCTCGGACTTCACGGGCTGGAGCGGGGCGGGCTGCTCCGGAACGGGGACCTGCACGGTTTCAATGAGCCAGGCGCAGGCGGTCACGGCGACCTTCACGCGAGCGGCCGACAGTGAGCCGCCGGTGATCTCCTGCAAGGCGACGCCCAGCGTGCTGTGGCCGGTGAATCACAAGCTGACGAAGATCAAGGTGCAGGTGAGCCTGACCGACGCGAGCGAGGCGTCGTTCAAGCTGGTCTCCGTCGTCAGCAGCGAACCCGCGAACGGAACGGGCGACGGATCGAGTTCCAAGGACATCGTCGACTGGGATCCGGGTTCAGACGATGTGGAAGGCTACCTGCGCGCCGAGCGCGCCGGCAACCTGAAGGACCGCATCTACACGCTGACGTACCGGGGCAAGGACGAGCGCGGCAACTCCGCCACAGCGTCGTGCACGGTGACCGTGCCGCACGACACGCGATAGCGGCGGGGACCGGACAGGACGGACGGGCGGGCGGCGCGACGACAGGTCGCGCCGCCCGCTACGTTTCAGGGGGGGCCATGCGCGCGGCGGCCGTTCCCGCACGAGATCTCCAATCGTCCACACACCGATGACCCGAGCCGGAATCGTCACCGTCGCAGGAAAGCCGAACGCCGGTAAGAGCACCTTGCTGAACCGGCTGGTCGGTCAGTACCTGGCGATCACCAGCCCGAAGGCGCAGTCGACGCGCGACCGCATCGTGGGCCTGCGCACCGAGGGCGACGTGCAGATGGTCATCCTCGACACGCCCGGCCTGCTCGAGCCCAAGCATCAGCTGCATCGTTCGATGAAGGGGGCGGCGCTCGCGGCGTTGCGCGAGGCCGACGTGATCGTGCATCTGCTGGACGCGACAACGGATGCGGTGGCGCCGCTCGCCGAGGTGGCGGGACTCGACGAGGCGCCGAAGGCGCCGGTGCTGCTCGTCATCAACAAGAGCGACCTGTTGAAGGCGTCCGCGCGCCGCGCGCTCGTGGCGGCGCACCCCGATGCGGTGATCATCTCGGCGCGCACGGGCGACGGCGTCCCGCGGCTGCTCGAGAAGATCGGGGCGCACCTGCCGGAGAGCCCGTTCCTGTATCCGGCGGACGACCTGTCGACGCAGCACCTCCGCTTCTTTGCGCGTGAGGCGGTGCGCGAGGCGGCGCTCGAGCAGCTGGACGAGGAGGTGCCGCACGCCGTGGCGTGCGAGATCGAGGAGTTCCGTGAGACGACTACGCCGGTGTACATTCGTGCGGTGCTGCATGTCGAGCGCGACAGCCAGAAACGCATTTTGATCGGCAGCGGGGGGTCGCGCATCAAGACCATTGGCACGGCGGCCCGCAAGCGAATTGAAACGCTCGTGGGCGGCGCGGTGTACCTCGACCTGCACGTGAAGGTGCTTCCCAACTGGCGGCGGAACCCGGCGGCGCTCGCGCGGCTCGGGTACACGCTGCCACCGGACGACAAGAAATGACAATTTCTCCACAGCTGCTGGCGATACTGGTCTGCCCCAGGTGCAAGGGGGCACTGACGCACCGCGAGGCGGAGCAGGCGCTGGATTGTCCGGCGTGCAAGCTGCGCTATCCGGTGCGCGACGACATTCCGGTGATGCTCGTCGATGAGGCGTCGCCGCTTTAACTTGCGCGGCGCGCTGAGCGTCGCGCGGCACGCGGCAGTGGGCGCGATGCTGGCCGTCACGGCCGCCGCGCTGCCGCTGCGCGCGCAGGGAGGGCTTTCCACCGAGGGAGCACTCTTCCTGCTCGTTCCCGTGGGGGCGCGCACGGTGGGAAGCGGCCAGGCCACGGCGACTGCCGAGTGGGGGACAGAGTCACTGTGGGGCAACCCAGCCGGCATCGCGCGCGCGACGCGCCGCGAGGCGGCGCTGCACTACTCGCGCACCGTCGTGGCCAACGGCACGGTGCTCGCGCTCGTCTATCCGGCGGGCAAGGCGGGCGTGCTCGGCTTTGGCGCGCAGCTCTACGACTACGGCGCGCAGGAGCTCACCGATGTGGACGGCACGGTGGGCGAGCTGCTGCCGCGCTCGGTGGTGGTGGCGGCGACGTATGCGGCCACGCTGGGGACGAACGTGCGCGCCGGTGTCACGTACAAGCGCGCGCAGTCGCGGCTTGATTGCACGGGACCGTGCGGATCGGTGGCCACATTCAATGCGTCCACGAGCGGGCTCGATGCCGGCCTCCAGTACCAGACGGCGCGCGCGGACAGCCTGTCATTCGGGCTGATGCTGCGTCACCTCGGGCTCAAGCTGCAGGTCAACGATGAGGCGCAGTCCGATCCGCTGCCGACGCGCGTGCAGATCGGTGTCGGCGCGCGCGTACCGGCAGTGGCGAAGGCGCTGCCCGGCGCCGAACTGCACTGGTCCGCGGAACTCGTGAACCGCACCTCACTGGACGATCCCGCGGTGCGACTCGGCGCCGAGCTTGGGCTGCAGAAACAGCTGTACCTTCGCGCCGGCTACGCGTCCGGCACGGGCGAGGCAACCGGCCCTGCCATCGGGCTTGGATTCGTGCGCGGGGCGCTCAGCATTGATTTTGCAAGGGTGTTCGGCGGGTTCTCGTCCGATGCGGGACAGCCGCCGACCTTCCTGACGCTGCGGGTGAACTGGTGATGCCGCGCGGCGCGTTGCGATTTGCGGTGCTCGTCGCGCTGTGGGCGGCGTGCGCGCATCCGGCGTGGGCGCAGCAACAGTCTCTCACGAGGGCTGGCGTGGCGCGCGTGGTGTTGGGCGACGGGACACTGCAGGGCGCCGGCGGACCGCTGGGCGTGGGCGCACCGCCGGGTGCGGGCGCACCGCTGGGCACACCGCGCTTGGGTGGAGCACCCTTGGGCGAGGCGGAGCGACGGCGGTGGGCGCCGGTGGCGTCGCTCATCCTCCCCGGCGCCGGCCAGGCGCTACTGCATCAGGACCGGTTCATCGCGTACCTGGCGCTCGAGGCGTGGGCGGTGCTCGAGTTCGCCAACCAGCGCACGGAAGCGCGCCGCCAACGGAACCGGTACCGGGCGCTGGCGAGCGAGGTAGCGCGGTCGCTGTACGGCTCCTCGCATCGGGTGGGGACGTGGGAGTACTACGAGAACATGGAGAAGTACCTGGAGAGCGGCGTGTTCGACCGGCTCCCGGGCGGCGAAGTGGATCCGGACCTGGACGAACGCACGTACAACGGCCTCACCTGGCTGCGCGCGCGCACCACCTACTGGGTGGATCCCAGCGTGGCGCCGCCGATCTCGAGCGCCGAGTATCGGCGGGCGATAAACTTCTACCTCGACCGCGCGGTGCGCCCGGAATACCGTTGGTCGTGGCGGAACGCCCAGCTCGAGCAGGATCTCTACATTCGCACCATCCGGCGCAGCAACATGTCGGGCCGGGAGGCGCGTGCCGCGCTGGGGGTGGCACTCGCCAACCATCTGCTGGCCGCGGTGGACGCCGTGATCACGTTGCGCGTCGAGGGACTGGAGGGGGGCAACGGCCGCGGATTCGCCATGCGCGGGTCGCTGCCGATCCCCTGAGCGGACACGGAGTTGACACGCTTCTGACGCGCCGTGCAAGTCGTGTTCTCGCTTGTGTTTGACACGCCCATGGCCAGCGGGTACGTTACGATTTCCAGAGAGGAGTTGAGCGGAACGCGTGTCGCACACGACTGCGGTTGTTTTCGCGCCAGACGGGCAAGCCATGCCGGAGTCCATCCGCGCATGGCTTGAGAAGCATCGTCTGCCGACGGCGACGGTGGCGACGGCCGATGAGTTGATGTCGGCGGCGCTCCGGTCGCGACCGCGTCTTGCAATTATTGACGCGCGCACGCATCCCGTGGCGGGCCTCAAGGGATGCCAGCGGCTCAAGGCGGATTCGTTTACCGGCATCGTCCCGGCGCTCGTGCTCGTGCGCGACGATCCCACCTCCTTCGCCGCCGCCTTCGACGTGCTGGCGGACGAGGTGATTCGCGAAGGGACGGACGTCGCCGAGGTCTCGCTTCGCGTGGAGGCGCTGCTGCGGCGGTCGGATCGCGACACGTATGTGCATCCGTCCACCCGACTCCCCGGCGGCATCGAGATCGAGACGGAAATTGCGCGGCGCCTCGAGGGGAGCCTGCTGTTCGCGGCGTGCTACGCGGACCTCGACCACTTCAAGGAATACAACGACCGCTACAGCTACTACGACGGCGACCGCGTGATCCGCATCCTGTCGAAGATCCTGCACGACGTCGTCAAGGGGACGGTGTCGGAGCGCGGATTCGTGGGGCATATCGGCGGCGACGACTTCCTGTTCGTGATCCCGGTGGAGGCGGTACAGGAAGTTTGCAGCGAGGTGGTGTCGGTCTTCGATGCCATCGTGCCGTACCAGTACTCCGAGCAGGACCGTCGCGCCGGCTACTATTTTGGAAAAGACCGGCGCGGACAGCTCCACAAGGTGCCGCTGATGACGGTGTCCATCGGCGTGGTGACGAACGAGCGGCGCCATTTCGCGCATCCGTCGCAGGTGAGCGAGCTGGCCACCGAAATGAAGAGCTATGCCAAGAGCCTGCCGGGCTCGGTGTTCACGATCGACCGCCGCGGCGACGTCGCCACGGATGATGATGAGCCGCGTGCGTCGGTCCACAACGCGGCCAGCGTGTTGGAGGAGAAGTGAACGTTTCATGTCCTGAATGCCGGTCGGTCTTCCGCGTGGACCCGTCCAAGGTGCCGACGGTCGGGGTGCGCGCGCGTTGTTCGGTGTGCGGTGGCGTGATCACCATCGCGCCGATCGCGGCGAACGCTGCCGCTGCGCCGGACGGGGTGCGCACTGCGTTGCCGCCCACAGCGGTGCGGCCGATGACGCCGGTGCCGGAGCCGCCCACGATGCCGCGGGTGTCGGGTCAGGCGGCGCGGCCGTCGTTCACGCCCGCAGTCGCGCCCGTCGTGGCGCCCGCCGTCGCTCCTGCGCCCGCCTTCGAGGCGCCCGCGCCACCACCGGTGACGGCGATTCCGCGGCCCACGATGCCACCCCTTCCACCCCCGATGCCGGGCGGCGCCACGCCGCCGCCGCCTCGTCCGGGGGCACCGGGACCCTTCACCCCGACGCGCTCGGCTGCACCCACGCCGATTCTTGCGGCAATGCCAGCGCCGGCGCCGGTTTCGCCGGCTCCGGTCGCGCCAGCGGTATCTGCGCCCGCGGCACCTGCGCCCGTGGCACCTGCCGCGCCCGCGATGCCGGCTTGGTCCAGCAGGCCGACGCCACCCGTGCCTCCTGCTGGTCTTGGGGGCGCGCCTGGGCTGCGGCCAACGATGGTTACCCCGTTGATGGGGACGACGCCGACGGCGCCGCCGGCCGCACCGGGTCGTCCAGGCTTCATGCCACCGATGCCGGCGGGGACTACTGCGCCGCGTCCCGTGGCGCCCACGCCGATGATCCCGACGCCGCCGGTGCCGCCAGCCGGGATGCCGCTGACGCCGCGTACGACGCAGCCGCGGATGATGCCGCCCATGGCGACGCCTCCCGCGCCGGCGGCTCCGGCGACACCGGCCCAGGATCCGGGGAAGACGCAGCCAATCGCGGCGGTCCCCGCGCCTGCGGCTGCCGCGCCGACGCCCACGTCTGCGACGCCAATCGCGGGCATGCCGACCCCGACCGGGACGCCGACGGGGACGCGGCGCGTCATCAACCCGTTCCTCAACAACGACCCGAACCAGAAGGCCAAGCGGCTCGCACGGGCGCTGGTGTCGGACATGGTGGCGTACCTGCCACAGAAGCGTGAAGAGGGGCTGGCCAACGGCACCCTCAAGGAGATCTTCCGCGAGGAGATCAAGAAGAGCTACGAGGAGTTCTGCGACCAGATCGGCAAGGAGTTTGCCGAGACGACAACCCACTTCCAAGAAGCGCTAAACGACATTCTTGCGGGCGGGAAGAAAATCTTCTAAGAGAAACAACAGACAAACAACAGAGAGAAAACAGAGAGACAACAGTATTCCCGCGGTGATGGGGGACTCTGTTGTCTCTCTCTTGTTTCTCTGTTCTCTCTGTTGTTTGTCTGCTGCGCTATTAGCTTTCCCTACATCGGCACTCTCTAAGCACTCCCTCACTACGCTCCCTAACAGATGGCTGAAAGCGATCGCAGCAGATCCCTGCGGCAAGATGAGATACGTCTCACCGAGCTGCGGAGGTTCCTTTGACCTCGAGGGCAAGCGGGCCAGGCTCGCGGCACTCGAGACTGAGATGACCGCACCGGGCTTCTGGGACGCGCCGGAGCGCGCCCAGGCCGCGGTGCAGGACATGAAGCTGCTGAAGGTGTGGGTGGATCCGTTCGACAAGCTCTGGGGGCGCGTGCAGTCGGCGCTCGAGCTCGACGAGATGCTCGAGAGCGAGCCGGACGCGGAGATGATCGCCGAGGTGGAGCGCGAGACGGCGGCGCTCGTCGAGGAGGTCGAGGCGTTCAAGCTGCGGTCGTTGCTGCAGGGGCGCGACGACTTCCGCGACGCCCAGGTGGAAATCAGCGCCGGCGCTGGCGGCACCGAGGCGCAGGACTGGGCGCAGATGCTCATGCGCATGTACACGCGCTGGGCCGAGCGCCGCGGCTACGGCGTGGAGATCCTCGACCTGAGCGAGGGCGAGGAGGCCGGCATCAAGGGCGCCGTGCTCGAGATCAAGGGGAGCATGGCGTACGGGTTCCTTCGGCCCGAGGCCGGGGTGCATCGCCTCGTGCGCATCTCGCCCTTCGATTCTCAGGCGCGACGCCACACAAGCTTCGCGTCCATCTTCGTGTATCCGGTGGTGGACACCGAGATCAACATCGAAATCCGCGAGGAGGACATCAAGATGGACGTCTTCCGCGCGAGCGGCGCCGGCGGCCAGCACGTGAACAAGACGAGTTCCGCCGTGCGGCTGACGCACATCCCGTCGGGCATCGTGGTGGCCTGCCAGCAGGAGCGCAGTCAGGGGAAGAACAAGGCGCAGGCGATGAAGCAGCTCAAGAACAAGCTGTACCAGATGGAACTCGACAAGCAGGCGGCGGTGAAGGCAAAGCTCGACGCCAACAAGGCGGACGTCACGTTCGGCAGCCAGATCCGCAGCTACGTTTTCCAGCCGTACACGATGGTGAATGACCATCGCACGGAACTGAAGATCACGGACGTGCAGAAGGTGATGGACGGCGCCATCGACCCGTTCATCGAGGCCTACCTCAAGGTGGCGGGCAACGCGGGAGCGGATCGATGAGCGACGAACTGAACTACGTGCTGCAGGCGCGGCGCGAGAAGCTGCAGGCGCTGGCGGCGCTGAACGTGGCTCCCTTCGGCTACGGCTTCGACCGGCAGAACTTCGCAGCCGACTGCGCTGCACGGCTGGGCGATGCGGCGGAAGGGCCGCAGGTGCAGCTGGCCGGGCGCATCGTCGCGTGGCGGGCCCACGGCAAGTCGACCTTCGCGCACCTCGGCGACCCGTCGGGCCGCGTGCAGCTCTACTTCAAGAAGGACGTCGTGGGCGAAGCGGCGTGGGCGGTGTGCGACCTGCTCGACCTCGGCGACGTCATCGGCGTGCGCGGCCCGCTGTTCCGCACGCGCACCGGCGAGGTGACGGTGCAGGTGCAGCACTTCGAGCTGCTGGCCAAGTCGCTGCGTCCGCTGCCGTTCGGCAAGGAAGAAGTGGTGGACGGCAAGGTGGTGCGGCACTCGGCGTTCGCCGACGGCGAACAGCGGTCGCGCCAGCGGTACGCCGACCTCGCCGTGCATCCCGAGGTGCGCGCGCTCTTCGCGGCCCGCTCGCGCATGACGAGCGCCGTGCGCGCCTTCATGGACGGGCTCGGCTACCTCGAGGTTGAGACGCCGGTGCTGCAGCCGCTGTACGGCGGCGCGGCGGCGAAGCCGTTCGTCACGCATCACAACGCGCTCGACATGCCGCTATACCTGCGCATCGCCGACGAACTCTATCTCAAGCGGCTGGTGGTGGGCGGCTTCGACCGCGTGTACGAGATCGGCCACGACTTCCGCAACGAGGGCACCGACCGGACGCACAATCCGGAGTTCACGATGCTCGAGTTCTACGAGGCGTACGCCGACTACACGGTGATGATGCGGCGCGTCGAGGCGCTGATGATCGCGGCGGCCACGGCGGTGCGCGATTCACTGACGGCGGCGGGGCTGGTCACCGACGCGCCGGCGTTCGACCCGGCCGTGCTGCAGGGGCCGTTCCCGCGCATGGAGTGGCTGCCGTCGCTGTCGCAGGCGCTGAAGGTGAGCGATGTGACGCAGCTGACGGACGCTGAGCTCCGGAAGGCCGCCGAGCATGTGGGCGTGCACGGCGTCGCCGCGCTGTCGCGGCCGAAGTTGATGGACGAGCTCTTCCAGCATTACGTGGAGAGCAAGATCGACCGGCCGACTTTTGTCGTGGACTATCCCAAGGAGCTGTCGCCGCTGGCGAAGCCGAAGCGCGGGAACCCGGAACTTACGGAGCGCTTTGAGCTGTTTGCCAAGGGAAAGGAGATGGCCAACGCTTTCTCGGAGCTCAACGATCCCATCGATCAGCGGCAGCGCTTCGAGGCGCAGGCCAGGCTGAAGGCGGCGGGCGACGAGGAGGCCTCGGGCGTGGACGAGGATTATCTGCGCGCCATGGAATACGGCATGCCGCCGATGGGCGGTGTGGGCGTGGGGATGGACCGGCTGTTCATGTATCTCACCGGAACTGCGCATATTCGGGATGTGATTCTCTTTCCTACGATGCGACCGGAGTAGGGGAAGGGGGCAGGGTGGGGTGCAGGGGCACGGGCACGGTGGGGTGCAGGGGACGAGGCTAACGGCGGGGTGGCCATGGTGAATCGACTAGAGCTGGAAATCGCCTGGCGATACCTCCGCTCGCGCGGGCGCACGCGGTGGCTCTCCTTCATCTCGCTCATCGCCATCGGCGGCATCGTGGTGGGCGTCAGCGCGCTGATCCTCATCATCGGCGTGATGAACGGCCTGCAGACCGACCTGCGCGAAAAGATTCTTGTCGGCAGCCCGGACTTTCGCGTGCTGGTGTTCGGCGACGACCTGAAGATCAACGGGTGGCGCGCGGTGCAGGCCAAGGTGGCCAAGGTGGATGGCGTCGTCGCCGTTGCGCCGTTCGTGCTGACGCAGGCACTCGCGAACGCGGGGCACGACTACACCGAGGGTGTGTCGGTGTCGGGGATCGAGCCCACCGATACCACGAAGCGCCACGTGACCAGCATCAGAAGCCACGCCATCATGGGCGACTTCTCATTCACGACCGCCGACGGCAAGCGGCGCGGCGCGGTGGTGGGGAAGCTGCTGGCCGAGCGCCTCTCGGCGTATCCGGGCACGCCCGGTACGAAGCTGACGATGGTGTCGGCCGCGGGACTGCGGCCGGACGCGGTGCTCGGCGCGCTGATTCCGCGCGTCGCGGAGTTCGAGGTGACGGGCGTCTTTGAAACGGGGATGTACGAGTACGACAACGCGTACGTCTTTGTGGACCTCCAGGCGGCGCAGGAGTTTGCCGGCCTCGACAGCGCCGTCACCGGGCTCGAGGTGGCGACCACCGACCGTTGGTCAGCGCCGCTCGTGGCCGAGCGCGTGAGCACGGCGCTCGAGTTTCCGTTCCACACCGTGGACTGGCAGGAACAGAACAGCTCGCTGTTCCGCGCGCTCAAGCTCGAGAAGCTGGGGATGGGCGTGATCCTGCTGCTCATCATTCTCGTGGCCGCCTTCAACATCGTGAGCACGCTCACGATGGTGGTGCGCGACAAGACGCGGGAGATCGGCATCCTGAAGGCGATGGGCGCCACGGAGGCGTCCATCCGCAGGATCTTCCTGATTCAGGGAACGGTGATCGGCTGCGTGGGCACGCTGGCCGGCACGCTGCTCGGCGGCGTGCTCGGCCTCGTGGTGGACCGGTACCGACTGATCACGCTCGATCCGACCGTGTACTTCATCGACCATTTGCCGGTGCGGCTCGAACTCGGCGACACGGTGCTGATGGCGCTGCTCGGATTTGCCGTGGCCGCGCTGGCCACGCTTTACCCGGCGCGCCAGGCCTCGCGCCTTTATCCGATTGAGGCAATCCGCGACGAATGACCCCGATCCTCGAGGCGCGCGGCGTTCGGAAGGTCTTCACTGGCGGCGACGGCGGCCAGATCGTCGTGCTCGACGGTGTGGACCTGCAGGTGGCGCGGGGCGAAATGGTGGCCGTCGTCGGCGCGAGCGGCGCAGGCAAGAGCACGCTGCTGCAGGTGCTGGGCGCGTTGGAGCGCCCCACCGGCGGTGACGTCGTGCTGGACGGCACTGCGGTGAGCCAGGTGCAAGACGTGGAACTCGCCGCCCTGCGCAACCGGTCGGTGGGATTCGTCTTTCAGTTTCACCACCTGCTCAAGGAGTTCACCGCGCTCGAGAACGTGATGATGCCCCTTCGGATTGCGGGCGAGACTTACGGCAAGGCACAGGCACGGGCACAGGAACTGCTGGCCCGCGTGGGGCTGTCGGGGCGCATGACGCACCGTCCCGGCGAGTTGTCGGGCGGTGAGCAGCAGCGCACCGCGGTGGCGCGGGCGCTCGCCGCTTCGCCGCCGCTGGTGCTCGCCGACGAACCATCGGGCAATCTGGACCACATGAACGCCGAGTCGCTGCACGACCTGTTCGCGTCGCTGGCCGCCGAGATGGGCGTGGGGCTCGTTGTCGTGACACACAACCGATCGTTGGCGTCGCGCGCCCAGCGCATCCTGCTGCTCGAGGACGGCATGCTGCACGAGAACCGCGGCGAAGGGCTCGTCTGATGCTGTGCGACCAGTGCCATGAACGCGACGCGGTGGTGCACCTCACGCAGATCGTCGAGGCGCAGGTGACGCAGCTCCACCTCTGCGAGAAGTGCGCGGCGGCCAAGGGGATCGAGACGACCGTCGCGATGCCGAAGCATCCGCTTGGCGATTTCCTGCACGCGGTGCAGCAGCAGGCCTCGCCGGCGGCGGGCGACCAGGTGCGATGCGCCTACTGCCAGACGTCGCTGCGCGACTTTCGCGCCTCGGGGCGGTTGGGGTGCGCGCAGTGTTACACCGCGTTCGAGGGGGCGCTGCGCGAGCTGCTGCGGCGCGTGCACGGCGCGGCGCGGCACCGTGGCCGCGAGTACGAGGCGCCGGCGTTCAGCAGCGTCGTGACGGCGCTCGACGAGCTGCGTGAGCGCCTGCAGCAGGCGGTGGCGTCGGAG
Source organism: Gemmatimonadaceae bacterium (assembly GCA_041661925.1). Classification (GTDB taxonomy): domain Bacteria; phylum Gemmatimonadota; class Gemmatimonadetes; order Gemmatimonadales; family Gemmatimonadaceae; genus PNKL01. The sequence continues at coordinate 2,927 of JBAZTM010000013.1, read as the reverse complement.
GAGTTTGAACTGGCGGCGACGCTGCGCGACCAGATCCGGGCGCTCGAATGACGCTCGACCTGTCGCTCCTGCCGGACGGCGGGATGCCGTGGATCACGGCGTCCGGTCCGCACGCCGACATCGTGCTGTCGTCGCGCGTGCGCCTGGCGCGCAACCTGTCGGGATTCCCGTTCAGTCCACGGGCGGGGGACGCCGAACGCCTGCGCGTGCTGCAGCAGGTGCGCGAGGCCGCGTCCGACACGGCGCTGCTGTCGCGCGCCGTCCTCCTGCGGGTGGACGAGCTGTCGGCCAGCGAGCGGCACCTCCTGCACGAGCGCCATCTGGTGAGCCGGGAGCTCGCCGAGCTGGACGCGCCGACGGCGCGCCGCGGGTCGGCCGTGCTGGTGGGCGACGAAGCCGCGCTGATGGTCAACGAAGAGGATCACCTGCGCCTGCAGGTCTTCCGGTCGGGCTTTGACATCAGCGGGGCGTGGGAGCGCGCCGCCCTGCTGGAGCATGAGCTTGGGGAGCGCCTGCCGCTGGCGTACCACCGCGAATTCGGGTTCCTCACGTCATGCCCGACCAACGTGGGAACGGGGCTGCGGGCGTCGGTGTTGGTCCACCTGCCGGGGCTGGTGCTGACCCAGGAGATCGGCAAGGTGCTGACTGGGCTGCAGCAGATGGGGCTGACGTACCGGGGCTTGTACGGCGAGGGGAGCGAGGTGGTCGGGAATTTCTTCCAGATTTCCAACCAGACCACGCTGGGGCGATCCGAGGACGAGCTCTGCGACCACCTGGAGCGGGTGGTGGCGCACGTGATCTCGCGGGAGTCCGAGGCGCGGCGTGTCCTGAGCCGGGATGCCGGTTATATTATCGAGGACAAGCTGTGGCGGGCGTACGGCACGTTGCGGTACGCCCGGAGTCTGGGCGCTGACGAGGCCATGAACCTCCTGAGTGGCGTGCGCCTCGCCGTCGGCATGTACCTGATTGGTGGCTTGAGTGTATACACGCTGAACAAGCTGCTGGTGTTCAGCCAGGCGGCGCACCTCTCGCTTGCGGAGGGGCGGCCGCTGACGGAGATCGAGGCCAATCTCGCCCGTGCGCGCTACGTGCGCGGGGTGCTGGCCGTGGAGGCGGGCGAAGCGTAGCGGCTTCGCCGGCGACGACCGGGGAGACGATGAACGGCTACAACTTCACCGAACGTGTGCGGAAGGTGCTGGCGATGGCTCGCGAGGAGGCTGCCCGCCTCCACCATGAGTACGTCGGCACGGAGCACATCCTGCTCGGACTGATCCGCGAGGGCGAGGGGGTGGCGGCCGCCGTGCTGCAGCACCTCAATGTCGAGCTCGAGGAGATCCAGCAGAAGATCGAGGAGACGGTGAAGAAGGGAAAGGCGGCCCAGGCCACCGGTCCCGACCTGCCGTACACGTCGCGCGCCAAGAAGGTGCTGGAGCTCGCCATGGGCGAGGCTCGCGAGCTGGGGCACTCATACGTCGGCACCGAGCACCTCCTGCTGGGGTTGCTGCGCGAGGAGAAGGGAATCGCGGCGCAGGTGCTTGCCGACGCCAACGTCTCGCTGGAAGCGGCGCGCGCCGAAACGCTGCGCCTGCTCGGCGGCACGGAGACGACGCAGGGCGGCGCGACGCCGGCGCAGGGCACACCGACGCCGGCCCCGGGCACCCCGGGCACCCCGGGCGCCAAGGGCGAAAAGAAGTCCAAGACGCCGGCCCTCGATCACTTCTGCCGCGATCTCACGACGCTCGCCGCCGAGGGGCAGCTCGATCCCACCATCGGCCGGTTCAAGGAAATCGAGCGCGTCATGGAAGTGCTGACGCGCCGCAAGAAGAACAACCCCGTGCTCATCGGCGAGCCCGGCGTGGGCAAGACGGCCATCGTCGAGGGGCTGGCCCAGATGATCGCCAACGGCACGAGCCCCGATTCGCTGCGCGAGCACCGCGTGCTCTCGCTCGACATGGCCGCGGTGATTGCCGGCACCAAGTACCGCGGCCAGTTCGAGGAGCGGCTGAAGGCCGTGATGAACGAGATCGCGCTGAACAAGCAGATCATCCTGTTCATCGACGAGCTGCACACGCTCGTGGGCGCCGGTGCGGCGGAAGGGGCGATTGACGCGAGCAACATGCTCAAGCCGGCGCTGGCGCGCGGCGAGCTGCAGTGCGTGGGCGCCTCGACGCTGAACGAGTACCGGAAGTACATCGAGAAGGACGGGGCGCTGGAGCGCCGCTTCCAGACCGTGGTAGTCGAGCCGCCCTCGATTGACGAGACGGTGGACATCCTCAAGGGGCTGCGGAAGCGTTACGAGGACCACCACCGCGTGACGATTCCCGACGATACGCTCGTGGCGGCGGCCAAGCTGAGCGAGCGCTACATCACCGACCGGTTCCTCCCCGACAAGGCGATTGACGTCATTGACGAGGCCGGGGCACGCGCGCGGCTGGCGGCGCAGGTGCCGCCGCCAGAAGTGGCGGAGCTCAAGGGGAAGCTCGAGGCGGTGAACACCGAGAAGGACGCGGCGGTGCGCGACCAGAACTTCGAGCGCGCGGCGTCGCTGCGCGACAGTGAGCGCGAGCTGCAGGGCGAGATCCGCACGCGCCAGGAGGCGTGGGAGCAGCGGCGGCAGTCGTTCCGCCCGGTGCTCGGCGAGGAGGAGATTGCCTTCATCGTGAGCCGCTGGACGGGGATTCCCGTGACGCGCCTTCAGGAGGCGGAGACGGCGCGGTTGCTGCGCATGGAGGAGGAGCTGCACGAGAGCGTGGTGGCGCAGGAGGACGCGATCAAGGCGATCGCCCGGTCCATCCGCCGCAGCCGCGCGGGGCTCAAGGATCCCAAGCGTCCCATCGGGTCGTTCATCTTCTGCGGGCCCACGGGCGTCGGCAAGACCGAGCTCGCGCGCGCGCTCGCCAAGTTCCTCTTTGCCGACGTTTCCGCGC
>JBAZTM010000012.1:0-65570 GCA_041661925.1 Gemmatimonadaceae bacterium | reverse complement strand
CGTGGGCGCCGCGCTTCCACTGCGACATCCACTTCTTCTTGGCGACGACCATGCCGACCGGGATGCCCGAGCCGAGCCCCTTGGCCAGCGTCATGATGTCGGGGGTGACGCCCCAGTGCTGCGCGGCGAACATCTTCCCGGTGCGCCCGATGCCGGCCTGCACTTCGTCGAAAATGAGCAGGATGCCGTGCTTGTCGCACAGCGCGCGCAGTCCCGCGAGGAAGCCGTCGGGCGGTACGATGTAGCCGCCCTCGCCCTGGATGGGCTCGATCAGAATCGCCGCCACTTCCTTGGGCGGCACGTTGTACTGGAAGAGCTGGTTCTCGATGTAGTCGAGCACCGCCTTGCCCTGGTCCTTGCCGACGAACAGCGGGCGGAAGTTGTTCGGATACGGCACGTGCGTCACGCCGGGCATCGTCGGGGCGAAGCCCGACTGCTGCGTGTACTTGCTCGCCGTGAACGCGAGCGCGCCCATGGTGCGCCCGTGGAAGCCGCCAAGGAAGCCGATGAAGCGCGGCCGGCCGGTCACGTACCGCGCCAGCTTGAGCGCCCCTTCCACCGCTTCGGCTCCACTCTGGCACATGAAGCTCATCACGGGCTCGTCACCCATCGGCTTCAGTTCGTTGATGCGTTCCGCGAGCAGCACCCACTTCTCGTGCCAGAAGTCGCTGGAGATATGCAGGAACTGGTCAGCCGCGTCCTTGATGGCCTGCACCACCTTGGGGTGCGAGTGGCCCGTGTTGGCCACGGCAATGCCGCCGCAGAAATCGAGGAAGCGGTTGCCGTCCACGTCCCACGCGTCGGCGCCCCTGCCATGGTCCATCACAAACGGAACACCGCGTGGATACGATGGGGAGACCACCTCGGCGTCGCGCGCGATGAGCGCCTTTGCCTTGGGACCGGGAAGTTCGGTAATGATGCGCGGGGGCTTGGTCGCGGTAGCGGTCATCGGTCGATCCTCTTTGGGTCGGCAACGCGGCGCACGCCTATCCGGCGTGTGCCGCGCGCGGGTCTACTCTCGTACCCTCTAAAGATGCCATGATGCCCTCCTTTTTGTGACCCCTTTCAGAGGAGAACACACGCAAAACGCGTAGGCCTCTACAGAGAGGAATTGCCGGTAATTCCCTGACGTCGACTTCAGCGCTGTGAGCCATCGGTGGCAGTACGTCGCGGTGGCGTCAAACACAGGTGTCGGCCATTGTTCGCGCATCATGAAATCGCCCTGGATCGCATTCACGCGCGATGTTTCGCCGGCCATAAAGCACTGCGAGCTGACGCACCTTGCCCGCAAGCCCATCGACGTCGCGACGGCGCGTGCCCAGCACCGTGCATATGAGGCGCTGCTCGCGTTGCTCGGATGCGAGGTGAGGCGCGTGACGCCAGCGCCGATGCATCCGGACGCCGTGTTCATTGAGGACACCGCCGTCGTGCTCGACGAGGTGGCGGTGATCACGCGTCCGGGCGCCGTGACGCGGCGCGACGAGGTGCCATCTGTGGTGGACGCCCTCGCGCCATTGCGCCCGATGGCACGCATCGAGCCGCCCGCGACGCTCGACGGCGGAGACGTGCTCGTGATCGGGCGCGCCGTCTTCGTGGGCGAAACGGGTCGCACCAACGCGGATGGCATCGAGCAGCTGCGCTCGATCCTCGCACCCCTCGGCTATTCGGTGTGGGGCGTGCCGGTCACCGGGTGCCTGCACTTAAAGTCTGCGGTGACCGCGGTGGATGACACGACCGTCCTGCTGAACCCCGCGTGGGTGAGCGCGGCGGCGTTCAGCGCCTATCGCGTGCTCTTAGTGGACGAGGCCGAACCGATGGCGGCCAATGTGCTTCGCATTGGTCATGCGCTTGTGTACGGCACATCGTTCCCGCGCACCCTGGGGCGGCTGCGTGCGGCCGGATTCCATCCGCACACGGTCAAAGCGTCGGAGCTCGAGAAGGCAGAAGGTGCGGTCACCTGCTGCAGCCTCATTCTGCGCGCCTGACCGACGACGCGTGCCGCGACCTCATTCGTCCTCTTTCCCGGTTTTCGCCCGCCGCTGGCGTCGCGCGGTCACCTCGATCTCGATCTTCATGCGTGGATCCGAGAGTCCGGCCACCATCATCGTCGCGGCGGGCCGAATGTCGCCCAGGTAGCGCTGCAGCACGGGCCAGGTCTTGGGAAACTCGTCGCGGTCTGGCAGGATGTACCGCACGCGCACCACGTCGGTGAGCCGGCACTTCGCATCGGCCAGCGCGCGCTGGATGTTCTGGAAGCAGCGATCGGCCTGCACGACGACGTCATCGCTGATCGTCATCGTGTTGTAGTCGAAGCCGGTCGTCCCGGACACGAAGACCCATCGACCGTCGACGACCGCACGCGAGTAGCCGATGGCTTGCTCGAAGGTGGACCCGGACGAGATCAGCTTGCGGCTCATGAGAGGTTCCCGAGGCTGTATTGCACCCGCAGATTTTCGGGCATTGAGCGCCGCAACGCCAGCCCACCCCTGCCGAGCGGCTCGCCGGCGCGCATTATTGAAGTCGTCTGGTCCGCCCTCTAGCCGCCCACGCCATGCTGCTCCCCCTGCTCGCCCTTGCCGCGTCGACTGTTGCCGCCGACACGACGCGCTGGATCGTCTCCAACCACGGCCGGGAAGCCGGCGACCTCGTGGTGGTGCGCACGGCCGACTCCGCCATCGTGCGCTGGGTCTTCACCGACCGCAACCGCGGCACCCGCGTGGAGATGCGTTACCAGCTGAATGCCAAGGGAGACTTGCTGCGCGGCCAGCAGCGCCCGGTGCTCATGGACGGCACAGCGGGCGCGCCGACGGACGGTTTTGAAGCGGGGGTCGATTCCGTCTGGTACGGCCTCGGCAATGGCATGCCGCGCACGGCCATGCGACGTCCCTCGGGCGCGTTCGTCACTGTGCGCGCCGGCACGCCGTGGGAGCAGGCGAAGCTGGCGCGCTTCCTGCTCACCCAGACCACGCGCACCGCCGCGGTGGTCGGCATTGGCACCGTTCGCGCCGAGCTGATTGCCGACACCACGCTGCGCGCCGGAGCGAAGCGGCAGCGCGCCCGGCTGGTCATGTTGTACCGCAACGGCGCGCAGACGCCCAACGGCCTGTGGCTCGACGAGAAGGGCGAGTTGCTTGCCACCGACGTGCAGTGGTTCATCACCGTGCGGCCGGACGCGCAGCCGCTCCTCCCCGCCCTGCGCGCCATCGAACTGAAGTGGCGCAATGCGCTGGGCGAAACGGTGGCGCAGCGAGCGGTGACCAAGGTCGCCGGCGCGCTGGCCATCACGAACGGCGACCTGTTCGACAGCGAGCGCGGTGTCGTGGTTCCGTCGCAGACCATCATCGTGCGCGGTGATCGCATTGTCTCCGTCGGCCCCGCCGCGAGCACACCGGTGCCGGACGGCGCGACCGTCATTGATGCGACGGGCAAGACCATCATGCCCGGCATGTGGGAGATGCACACGCACCTTCAGGTGGCGAACCAGTCGTCGCTGAGCCTGATGCAACTGGCACAGGGACTCACCACGGCGCGTGACCTCGCCGCCGACATTGACGTGGCCGTCTCGCAGCGCGATCGCGAACGCGCCGGCCAGCTGGCTTCGCCGCGGATCATCCTCGCTGGCTTCATGGAGGGACCGCTCGCCTGGGCCGGTCCCAGCGAGGTGCTGGTGAGCACCGAGGCGCAGGCCCGCGCGTGGGTCGCCCGCTACGACTCGCTCGGCTACAGGCAGATCAAGCTGTACAACCTCACGCATCCTGATCTCGTCCCGGTCATCGCCGCCGAGGCGCACAAGCGGGGCATGTTGCTTAGCGGGCACATTCCGCGCGGCATGAGCATGCAGGCCGCCGTGGCACTCGGGTACGACGAGGTGCAGCACGCGGCCTTCTTCTTCTCGAACTTCTTCCCCGACTCGCTCTACCTGCCCCAGATGCGCGCCTATTCGCAGGTGGCGACGGCGGTGGCGCCCACATTCGACGTCAACTCGCCCGAGATGACGGCGCTCATCGAGTTCCTGGCGAAACACCGGACGGTCATCGACGGCACGTTCAACCTCTGGATCGGCGGTGGCGGCGCCCTCGTCGGCGCGGGCGGTTCAGGCAACCAGCAGAAGGCGGACTCGGCGTACATGCAGTTGATCCGTCGCTTGTATGCGGCCGGCGTGCCGCTGGTGGCCGGCACCGACAATTCCGCCGGCACCACCTACCGCCGCGAACTGGAGATGTATGAGAAGGCGGGCATCCCGGTGCCGAAGATCCTGCAGATCGCCACGATCGACGCGGCGCGCTTCATGAAGGACGACGCACAGTACGGCAGCATCGCTGTGGGCAAGGTGGCCGACATCCTCGTCGTCGCGGGCAAGCCCACCGAGCACATCAGCGACCTTCAGAAACTGGAGGTTGTGATCCGGGGCGGGCGCTACTACAAGATCAGCGACCTGCTGCTCGCGGTCGGCGCGCGCAATGGCGTGCGGAGCAGGGGGGCGGAGGGAGACGACGGCTGCGGACCGCACCTCGATCCGTAGGCGACGCCGCGTATGAAGGCTAGTCGGCGATGCCGGCGCGGTCGCGGATGGCCATCATCGTCCCTTGCAGCAGGGCCACCACCACCTCGCCTTCGTCCTGCACCGCCCGCAGTTCTCCCTGGCACGCGGTGATGGTGCGTCCCGCGCGGACTACGCGACCGATGGCCACGAACCGGTTGCCGACAGAAGGGGCAAGCAGGTTCAGCTTGAACTCGACGCTCATCACGCCGACCCCCGGTTCCATCAGCGTCAGCGCGGCGTAGCCGCAGGCACTGTCAATCACCGCCGCCACCACGCCAGCGTGCAGGAACCCATGCTGCTGCGTGAGCGGTGTGCTGAACGGGACGGCAATGAGCACTTCGCCGGGTTCGACGCGTCCGAGTATGGCGCCGACCGTGGTCATGAACTGCTGGCGCGCGAAGCTGTCGCGAACGCGCTGCTCGTAGTTGGGATCCTGCGCCGTGTGATGCGCCATTACCGCCCCCGTGGTCGTTCAGATGTTCTCGTCGCTGACGGTCTCGAGTGCCGGACGCTTCGCGGTGCGCCCGTCTCCCGACGAGACGCCGCGTGCATGCCGCAAGAGCCATGGCACCAGGTGCTCGCCGGTCCATCGTAGCTCTCCGCCAAGCCTGGCCACGAGCGACGTTCGCGGCCCCGGCGGCAGCGGATCGGCCCACGACCCGTCGTGCCCGGACAGTCCAAGCGTCTGTGCCAGGGCGGCGGCGATGCGCGTGTGCCCCTCGCTGTTGGCGTGCAGGCGGTCGTCACTCCACAGTCGAAGGTCGCTCGTCACGGACGCGCGCGCCAGATCGACGCAATGTGCCCCGGTGCGCACGCATGCCTCGCGCACACGCTCGTTGAGATCGAGCAGCCGATCACGCACCAGGCGCGCCACCGGTGCAACCTCGCTGAGGTCCGGCATCGTGATGGTGAGCACCGTGGCGCCGGTTTCGGTGAACGCGGCGAGCATGCGCTCGGTCTCCCGGGCCACGGCGGTCACGTTGCATCCGCGCCGCATGATGTCGTTGACGCCCGAGAAGACCGTCACGAGATCGGGATGCATGGCAAGCGCCGGCGCCAGTTGCTCGCGGCGAACATCGCGTGTCTTGCGCCCGCGCACCGCAAGGTTGGCATACAGCACGCTGCCGGGCTGCGCGGCCGCCACGTGGGCGGCCAGTCGGTTGGCCCAGCCCCGGTAGCCACCGCGGCCATCCGGATCATCCAGGCCTTCGGTGGAACTGTCGCCGATGGCGACGTAGCGGGCGTAGCTGCGGGGAGCGGGGAGAGTCATGTCGGGTGCGAGAATATACCGTGCGTCGCAGACGACAGGGAACGTCCGCGCGCCATATTGGGTTTGTCTGTCACTCCATCCTCAGGCCCGCCCATGCCCATGCTCCAGTTCCTGAAGCTGTACGCCGCCGCCGCTGCCGTCTTCTTTGCCCTCGACATCGCCTGGCTTGGCTACGTCGCGAGGGGTATCTACAAGGAACAGATGGGCCATCTCACGCGCGCGGACGTGCAGTGGGTTCCTGCCGTGCTGTTCTATCTGGTGTACGTGGCGGCCATCATCGTGCTCTGCGTGAAACCGGGTCTTCAGCGTGATTCCGTGGGCCACGCCGTCGCGCTGGGCGCGCTCTTTGGGCTCGCCGCGTACGCTGCGTTCGACCTCACCGGGCTTGCCCTGTTGAAGGACTTCCCGTTGAAGGGCGCACTGGTGGACCTCGCGTGGGGGACGTTGGTCACTGCCACCGTGAGCGGTACGTCGGTGGTCATTGGGCGCTGGCTTCAGACAGCGTAGGATCACCCGCTCGGCGAGCCTGGGATACCGAGCGGGTAGTCTGAACGTGCAGGTCAGCGTGCGCCGGCCAGCAGCACCCCCACGGCGCCCTTTGTGGCATCGGCGAAGGCGTGCGACACGAAGGGATACTGCCCCGGTTCAGCGAGCCGCAGTTCAAAGATGGCGCCGCCGCCCACCGGTACGGTGTACGTCTGGACTCCCTTCTGCGGCGAGCCGAAGGCGTCGACATAGACATTGTCGAAGATGGCGCCCACCACATGGAACGCGCTGAAGCGATTGGGGCCAGCATTGACCACGTAGAGGCGGATCGGCGTGCGCGCCTTCACCGCAATGGGATGCGTGGCGTAGCGCGACGCCACGCCGTTGAAGGTCACGAAGTCGGGTGACATATCGAGCAGCTTCTGCCAGTCGAGCGCGCGCAGGGAGTCCTTCCCCTGCCCGGCCCCCATGTAGAACTCGCTCTGCACCAGCACCAGCTCCTGCGCCGGCGATCGCGGCGTGGCGGGATCGATAATCAGCGCCCCGTACATGCCGTTGGCGATGTGGGCGGCTACCGGCGCGGTCCCGCAATGATACATGAACGCCCCGGGGATTCGCGGCACGAAGGTGAACTGGATGCTGTCCCCAGGCATCACGTTGCGATACGCGCGATCCGGCGCGAGTTCGGCGGCGTGAAAGTCCATGGAGTGCGGCATATTGGCGCCGTTGACGAGCGTGAACTCGACGGTATCGCCAACCGTGGCGCGCAGCACAGGACCCGGCACGATGGAATCGAACGTCCAAGCGTCATACCACACGCCGGTCGACACTTCGTGGCGTACGGCGACGCTCGTCATGCGGATGCGGTGCCGTCGCGTCGTGGCACGAGGCGGCGCGTCGGCCGCACGATCGGGCTTCGTGGTGGGCGCACCGACCGCGGACTCCCCATGAGACATCTCGGCGGGCGGGGTTAACGGGGCGGCGGTGGCGGGCGTGTCAGCGGTGCGCTGCGGGGCGGGCGAACCGCACGCGGCAGTGATTGCTGCCGCGAGAATCAGGACGCGCATTTCGGCCTCGGGGGGAAAGGAGTATGTGATTTACCATAATACCCCGCTGCACCGCCAAGGGACCCTCCGGCGCGGCACCACGGCGGTGTCGTCGCGCCGGAGGGCGTCGCTACGGCTGGGCGAGCTTCATGCGGGCGAAGGGCCGGGTGAACGCCGCCGGTGGGTTATGTCCGTTTGCGGCGTGGTCGTACGCCTTCTGGTAGAACTCCTTCGCCTTCGCTGCCTGTCCCTGCTTCTCGTACGTCATGCCGAGGAGGGCGTGAAAGAACGGGTCGCGCTCGCTGCCGCGCAGGCTGATGGCCTTGGTGAGATCCGCTTCGGCTCGTGCGAGATCGCCGGTGTACAGCGCCACGTAACCCGTGAGGTACGGAAAGAACCGCTCCTGCTGAACGGCCATCGCCGAATCGCTGTCGAGCGCCTGGCGGGCAGCGGCTACGTGCCGAGCGGCGGCGGCTTTGTCGCCGCGGCGCGCGGCGAGCCGGGCCAGTGCATGCTCGAGGCGGAAGTCCCACAGGCTCCTGGGGTGCGTCCGCGGCTCTGGTTCCTTGTTGCCCAGCTCGCTACCGAGCCGGTAGTACTTCTCCGCCGTGTCGAGATCGCCGGCGTCGATGCACACCCGGGCCGCTTCGTTGGCCATCTCGCCCTGCTGATAGAACGCGTTCTGCGGCTCCTCGACCTCGCGCGTCTTCCAGTACGCAATGACCATCTCCTCGTACTTCACCGCATTGGCACAGTCGTGGTCAAACGCATACGACATCGCCATGACGCGTTGCGAAGCCGCCTTGGCCGCGGTACTGGGCGCCCCGTCGATGAGGGCCTGGAGGATCTCGCGCGCCTTGGTGGTCTGTCCCTCGGAATCCAGGCGGCTCGCCGTGCGCGTACTGTCGGCGCGCGGAGAGGACGGCGCGGCCTGTCGCTGGGCCGGCGGCGCGGCCGGCACGCCCTGTGAGGCCGCAGCGAGTGGAGTCAGCAGGAAACCGAGAGCCAGCAGTGAGCGAGCGTGACGGAGGGTGCGCATGGGTGCTCCGGGCACATCACGGGGTAGACGAGCGCGCCGCCTGACCCTAGGCGGCGACCATAGCTAGTATATAGTCGCCCAGAACGCAGCGGGCATCCAGTCTTCCGGGGGTTCCATGAACAAGCGTGACTTCCTTCGCACGGTCGGCGGCGCGTCCGTGGGCATGATGTTCGGTCCGGAGCTTCTGGCTCAATACGCGGATACCCCGGCGCAGGTCCTCGCCGAGGACGAGGCTTTTTGGGCGGCGGTGCGCACCAAGTTCAAGCTGACGCCTGAGTACATCAACCTCGAGAACGGGTACTACTGCTTCCAATCCGAGGAGGTGCTCGAGCAGTTCATCGGCCATGTGCGCCACGTCAACTATCTGGGCTCGCGCTACATGCGCACGGTGAAGGACGAGGACAAGCTGCGCGTGCGCACCAAACTGGCCGCGCTGGCCGGCTGCTCGCCCGCCGAACTGATCATCACGCGCAACACCACGGAGTCGCTCGACACCGTTATTGCCGGGTTCAACTGGGACGCCGGCGATGAGGCGGTGATGGCCAACCAGGACTACGGCGCAATGCTCGACCAGTTCAGGCTGATGGCGCGCCGCCACGGCATGGTCAACCGATATGTGGACATTCCGCTCGACCCCAAGTCGGATGACGAAGTGGTGCAACTCTACGCGAACGCGCTGACGTCGAAGACGCGCCTCCTGATGATTCCGCACATGGTGAACATCACGGGGCACGTGCTGCCGGTGCGCGCGATCTGCGACATGGCCCATGCGCGCGGTGTGCAGGTGATGGTGGACGGCGCCCACGCCTTTGCGCACCTCGACTTCCGGATGCCGGACCTGCACTGCGACTACTATGGCGCATCGCTGCACAAATGGCTGTCAGTGCCGCTCGGCGCCGGCATCCTGTACGTGCGGCAGGACCGCATCGCCGGCCTCTGGCCGCTTTACTCCGACGGTCGCACGCCCGACACCGACATCCGCAAGCTGAACCACACCGGCACGCACCCGTGCCACACCGACCTCGGCATCGAGAACGCCATCGCCTTCCACCAGGCCATCGGGGCCGCTCGCAAGGAAGCGCGGCTGCGCTACCTGCAGCGCTATTGGAGCGACCAGGTGCGCGGCCAGCCGAAGTTCGTCATGAACACGCCGGCCGATCCGACGCGCTCGTGCGGCATCGCGAATGTCGGCATCGAAGGCGTCAAACCGGCCGACCTGATGAGGGTGCTGTTCGAGAAGCACCATGTCTGGACGGTGGCCATTGACGGCGTCGGCGTGCACGGCGTGCGTGTGACGCCGCAGGTCTACACGACGCTCGCGGAACTCGACGCGTTCGTGAAGGCGCTGATAGCGATCGCGGCGTAACGCCGCGACCGCCGCTGACTACTTCGCCAGCTCGCGCACCACCGCCGCCAGTGCCTTGACGCGCACCGGGTCGTTCGCGGTCTTGATGTCGGCCGCCAGTGCCTTGGCGAGCTTCTTGTAGACCGCCGTGCGCTCCGGCCCCGCGGCCGCCTCGGCCGCATCGATGGCCGCACCGATCTCCGTCGAGCGCGAGGGCACGAGGCCGCCGTAGCGCACCAGCTGGTCGAGGTACGCACGCGCCACCACCGGATGCGCCGGCCACGTGTTCCGCATCTGGTTCTGCGGATTGTTCACGTCGTGCTGCACGAGCTTGGCGGCTGCGATCTCGTTGGCCGACAGGTACTCGCTCGACGTCAATTCGAGGACATCGAGCCCGCGCGCGATCTCCGAGCTCCAGATGTACCCGTTGTGCCAATACGCCGCCCACGATCCGCCAAGGTGCGTCGTGTCGGCGCTGATCGGGCCGCGGTCGAAGTAGGCGATCTCCTGCACGTTGGACGGCAGCGTGAAATCAAAGACCGACACCCCGCCCTGATACCACCCCTGTGCCATGATGTCGCGCCCCGGCACCGGAATGATCGCGCCGTTGTGCGCCACGCAGTTCTCGCTGTTGCGCTGCGCCGCCGGCATCTTGTAGTACCCGGCCAGCGCCATCTTGCGACCCTGCAGCGTGAAGATCGCGTCGGCGCCCCACGTCAACTTGTCGCTCGCGCGGCAGCGCGGTGCCATGCCGCCGCCCCATTCGTCGGTGAACAGCACCTTGTCGCCATCGTTGCTGAAATTCGCCGAGTGCCAGTAGGCGAAGTTCGGGTCCATCACTTCGGCGATGCGCTTGGGATTGGCCGGGTCCTTGATGTCGAGGATGATGCCGTTGCCCGAGCAGGCGCCGGCCGCGAGGCCAATCGCCGGGTAGGCGGTGATGTCGTGGCACTGGTCCGTCGGCGAACTCTCCTGCGTTCCGGCGCCGTGGGCGCCGCCCTTCCACAGACCGGCGATGGCGCCCGCGGAGTCGGCGAAGATGCGCGGCGCGTTCACCACCTTGGCCTCGGCGGGATTGGCCAGCGGCACGCGAATGATCTCGATGCGGAAGAGCGCGGTGTTGGGGTCCTTGTCCGGTGTGACACCCGAGCAGCCGGTCAGTTCATTGGGCGGCCGCACGACGCTGGTTCCCTGCACATAGATGTACACGACCCCCTTGTCCGTCGGGTCCTCCACGAGCGTGTGCGTATGTGAGCCGCGGCAGGTCTGCACCTGCGTGATCACCTTGGGGTGCTCGATGTCGGTGATGTCGAAGATGCGCACGCCGCGGAACCGCTCGGCGCTGACCGTGTCCTTCACCCCGCCGACGGCGCAATCCACGCGCCCGCGCGTCTCCTCCACCGACATGAACAGGAGGTTGCCCCACACTGACAGGTCACCCTGCCCACCCGGGCAGGTGTAGAGCGTCGTGAGCTTGAGGCTCTTGAGGTCGGAGGCATCCCAGATCTGGAAGCCGTTGAAATTTCCCTGGAAGACATGCTTGCCCGAGAAGGCGAGGTCCGAGTTCAGAAACCCGAAGTTGCCGAGGTTCTTCGCGTCGTACATCGCCTCGGGCTTCCACGTGGTGGAGACGACGCTGAGGTTCCACGCCGCTTCGCCGGCGGTCTTGTAGCCTGGCTTGAGGCCGGCGCGTCGATCGGAGGTGCTGGCGCCCTGCGCACCAGCGCTCGAGGCGATCAGCAGGGCGCACAACGCGAACGCGGCCGCGCGCTGGGCGCGGCTCGATGAAACGGGGGGCATGCGTACCTCGGTTGGAAAAGTCGGTCGGCGTTCTACTTGGCTGGCAACCTCGTCAGCATCGCGCGCATGCGGGCAATCTCCGCCCGCTGATCCGCGTCGACGTCCGAAGCGAATCGGAAGATGGCAGTGTTCTGGGCCGCTCCGGTAGTGGCAAACAGCGATTTCACCATCGCGATTGCGCCCTCGTGATGCTGGATCATCCCGGTCAGGAAGAGCCGTTCAAAGGCCTTACCCCTCGCCTTCGCGAGCGCCCCCATCTGGGCCTTGGTAAGCATGCCGGGCATCATCTGGGCGTCGTGGCCGGGCATGTCCATGCCGAGGTGCGGGAGTGGATCGGGCGCCTCCTGGCCGTGGTCGCGCAGCCACTGCTGCATCATGGCAATCTCGTCCTTCTGCGAAACCTCGATGCGCTCGCCGAGCGACCGCAGCACCGGCGACGTCGTGCGCGCCCGAATGAGCCTGACCATCTCCACCGCCTGCGCGTGATGGTGGATCATTCCCTGCATGAAGGCGACGTCGGGGGCGGCGCCCGTTGGCCCCTGTGCCAGGATCGGCGCCGCCTGACTCGCCACCGCGAACGCGATGGCGAGCCCGGTCCGGTTCATGAACCGCTGCAATTTCCTCACGGCAGCGTCACCGCCGCCTGCCCCGCCGCCTTGAGCTTGGCATTCAGCGCGGCAAGCCTGGTGTTCTGGAGCGCGGTCCAGCGCTTCATCACATCGGCCAACTGCGCGCGGGCGGCCGTGCACGCCGCCACCTGCCTGGCGGTCGGCGCAACCTCGGCCCCCTGCATGGCCATGGCAGCACTCATCAGCGTGCCACCAACACTTGCGAGTGTGGCGGGACCGGCCGGCGCGCCGAAACGGCCACCGAATCCGCGCCCGCCGCGTCCACGCGCCGGAGCCGGCGCGAGTGAATCCACGGTAGCCTTGAACGCCGCGGCGTCGCCAGCGGTGACCGACGCCAGCTTCGCCGAGAGCGCACGCGCATCAGAAAACGCCGCACGCGCCGTCATGGCGCCGTCCCACATCTCGCGCGTCAGCGCGTTCAGCTGGGCGAGCGCCTGCGCCGGTGTCTTCACCCGCGGGTCGAGTCTCACGGTGATGGGCTGCGACGTCGCCTTCCCGTCCACCGTCAGGCGAACGGTGTACTTGCCCGGCGGCGCCCACGGCGAACTTTCACTGAGTGTCGCCCGACCCGCGACGGCGCCGGTCGCATTGACGTCGCCGGCGGCATTTACGTCGTCCGGCTGCAGCGGCTGCAGGCGCATGTCCCACGCCACGCGGTGCATTCCCGCGCTGGCACCGAAGATCACCGGCGCCGCAGGCCAGTACAGCGGCAGGCCGCAGAATGTCGCGCTCACGTTCTGCTGGCAGATCTTGTCATACGCGGCGCGATCCAGCGCCGGATGCGGGGTGACCACCGGATCCCTGCTCGAGTAGGTCCGCACCACCACACCCTTGGCGTCGAGGATCTCGAGCGTCACGTCGCCCGCGGTATGCGGCAGGAAGTAGTCGAGCATCGCCCCCGGCATCGGGTTCTGGCCGCCGGGCATCTCTGGGGGCAACGGGGTCGGTTCGTTGGTGCCGTTGCGAATGCGCAACGCCGTCGCCGGCGCCACCAGATACGCTGCATGCGCCGCCGCGGACCTGGCGATCTCGGCCGCCTGCCGGATCGGCGTCAGGTTGTCGAGAATCCAGAAGCCGCGCCCGTGCGTCCCCGCCACGAGATCGGCGCACTGGCAGATGCTGTCATCCTTCACCTTGATCTCGCGCACCGAGATGGCCGGCATGTTGTTGCGCAGCGACTGCCAGTGATCGCCGTCGTCGTATGACACCCACACCTGCGCGTCGGTGGCGGCGTAGAGCAGTCCCTTTACGCGCGGATCTTCGCGGATCGCGTTGGCCGGATAGTTGGTCGCGATCCCCGTGTTGATCTCGGTCCACGTCTCGCCACCGTCATGCGTGCGCCAGAGATGCGGCGCGTTGTCGTCGATGCGCATCGTGTTGGCGGCGACATACGCGGTAAGCCGGTTATGTCGCCCCGCCTCGAGGTTGTAGATGCGCGTCCACGGCTTGATGCCGGCAGGCGTCACATTCGTCCACGTCGCGCCGCCATCCATCGTCACCTGCACATTGCCGTCATCGGTGCCCGCCCATAGCACGTTCACGTCCTTGGCCGACGGGGCGAGTGCCGTGACTGAGCCCTGCTGCGCCGGCTTCACCTCTCCGGCGTACTTGCCGGCGCTCGGAGGCACTTCCCACGTCTGCCGCGTGAGGTCGGGGCTGATGCGCTTCCACGTGATGCCGCGATCGGCCGTGCGCCACACCGCGTTGGAGGCGTAGAACAGGAGGTCATTGTTGACCGGCGACCAGATGAGCGGCATCGTGCGCACGTTGCGGTTGTACGCCTCGCCGTTCGGGCCGCGCGCCGACATGTCGGGCCCCACCTGCGTCGTCTGCCGCGTGCGGCGGTCCCAGCGCGACACGCCGGAGCGTGCGCTGCCGAACACGATGTCCGGATCGCGCGGGTCCGGCGCCACGATGCCGTACTCCTGCGTGTTCACCGGCGTCCAGTCGCGGAACGTGATCTGCCCGTCCATGGACCGGCTGTCCACGCAGGCCGAGCCGCTGTCCTGCTGGCCGGCGCACAGGCGGTACGGGAATGCGTTGTCCGCCGTGACGTGAAACATCGCCGCGGTGGGCTGCGTGTACCAATTGCTCCACGACACACCGCGATTGGCCGAGATCACCGCGCCCTGGTCGGCGATAGCGATGATGATGTCGGGATGGTACGGGTTGATCCAGATGCGCTGATAGTCGTCGCCGCCGGGAGCGCCACGCACGGCGGACCAGTTGAGGCCGCCGTCCTCCGTGCGCCACATCACGATGGACGCGCTGTAGACCACGTTCTCATTCTTCGGATCCACCACGATGGGCGGCAGGTCGCCGCCGCCGATACGGCCGAGTGGCCGGGGGTCGGGCGTGCGACGCGGCTTGCCGTCCGGTCCATTGACCGCGAGTTGCCAGTGCTCGCCACCATCCGACGACTTGTAGAAACTCACCGGTCCCGACGCGCCATTGGGGAGCGCCGATGCAACCATCGTATACAGCACCTGCGGGTTGCTCGGCGCGATCGCGATGTTCGCCTGCAGCACGCTCTCCGGCAGCCCATTGGTCAGTTGCTTCCAGGTCGTGCCGCCGTCGGTGGACTTGAAGATCCCGTTGCCGCCGCCGCCGAACGTGCCGTACTCATAGAACGTCTGCTGCTGCTGCCAGAGCGTCGCGTACACGATGTTCGGGTCGTTCGGGTCAATGCGCACTTCGTTGCCGCTCGTGTACTCGTCCTTGTACAGCACCTTCTCGAACGACTTTCCGCCGTCGGTCGAGCGGAAAATGCCGCGCTCGTCGTTGGGCCCGTACGGATGGCCGAGCGCGGCGACGAACAGCCGGTTCGGATTGCGCGGGTCCACGTCGATGTAGGCGATCATCTGGCTGTCGAACAACCCCAGATGCGTCCACGTCTTGCCCGCGTCGGTGGACTTGTAGATGCCGAGTCCCGTGGCGAGGTCGGGACGGATGATCCCGGCGCCGGTGCCCACGTAGATCACGTTCGGGTCCGACGGTGCCACGGCGATGGCGCCGATGGAACCCGTCGCCTCGTTGTCGAAGATCGGCTCCCAGTTGTTGCCGTAGTCCGTGGAGCGCCACACCCCGCCATTGTCAAAGCCGACGTAGGCGACATTGGGCTGCGTGGGGACGCCCACCGCGGCGCGACCGCGGCCGGCGCGATACGGGCCGATGTGCCGCCATTGCATCGCCGCCGAGGGAGTGGGCGACTGCGCTGGCATGGCATCGGCAAGCAGCGTCAGCGAAAGCGCCGCCAGGGTGGAACGAAGGAGGAGTGTGCGCACGGGAATCACCTTGGTGTGATGTTCAGTCCTGCTTCGCGCCCGGCCGGTATGTCCGTTCGGTATGCCCTTGCAACTGATTCGGGTAGAAATAGACATCGCGCAGTTCACCATCGCCGTATGTCTTGGCCTGGTCGGCAAAGTGCTTCGACGTTGGATCGGCGTTGAGTCCGCCGGCCATCACCGCGCGCGCCCGCACACTGTCGCCGAACTCGACGACGGCCACGAAGCTGTTTCCGTACGTGCCGTAGAGCTTCTTCGTCGTGCGCGCCACGCGCGCATCGTACGAGGCCAGCGAGCCCCACCGCGCGGAGGCAAAACCCACCGGCACGCTCGGCGCGTTGTCGTCGAACCGCGGCGTGATGTCGGGGACGAGGCGCTGGAAGCGGTTGATCTCGCCCCACGGCGTCTTCCACTTGCCGAAGTCGGCCGCGAGGCGGTCGCTCACGCGAGAGAGCGCCTGCAGTTGCTGGGCGGGCGTGATCCTTGTGGCGACGTACTCGTACGGATCCATCGCCCCGCCCTCGCGCGGCAGGCGCCAGAGTTCCTCGGCCCAGAAGATGGCCAGGGTCGTCGGCACGGAGTTGACACCCCAACGATAATCCCACGCGCGCAGCATCCCGATCTGCTCGGCCAGATTCGCCTTGATCGCGTCGGAATACGGCAGGTTGTCATAGGCCGTGACGAGACGCGGAATCAGCGTGGTGAACGCGGGCATGAAGCTGTCATATGCCGCCGTCTGCAGAGCCTGCATGGTGAAGTCCTTCTTGCCCGAGAGCACGGCGATGGCGTGGATGCCGCGCGGGTTCTCGCCGCCCGGATTCATGTATTCGGGAAAGTCGCTCTTCTTCGGACTGTTCGCGCCGGCCGCGGTGTACGGCCAGTTGTTGGTGTTGTACAGCCAGCCGTTGGGCGGGTTCAGCACCAGCGGACTCTCTTCCACGCCGTGCAACGGACCCCACTCCGTGGCCGGATCGCTGCCGTCCACCGGCCGAGACCAATCGAACTTCGGGTTGCGCTTCGGCACGAAGTTCGCATGCAAGTACGCGATATTCCCCTCGGCGTCCGCGTAAATCGTGTTGTTCGACGAATTGGTGTGCAACTCCATCGTCGCGCGGTATTCCTTATAGTTCCGCGCCTTGGTGCGCGTGTACGACTGCGTCAGCGCCTTCACCGGTTCGTTCATGAGCCGCGCGGTGATCCATTTACCGCCCGCTTCGCGCACCACCGGGCCGTGATGCGTGCGGTAGATGGTGAACTCACGCGACTTCAGCCCCTCGGCGGTCTTGTAGCGAATCGTGACCTTCGACGTCGTCACCGGCCGCGCACCGCCGGCATAGGCGTACACGTAGCCGTCTCCCGCCTTGGTCACCGTCTCCGCGTATTCGTCCGTCACGTCGGCGTTGCTTGAGGTGTGCATCCAGCCCGCGGTGGCGTTAAAGCCCTGATAGATGAAGAACTGCCCCCACGTGATGGCACCGTAGGCGTTGAGTCCCTCGTCGCTCGTCATCTGCGCTTCCTCGCGGAAGTAATGCGAGGTGTGCGGATTGATGAGCAGCAAGGCGTGGCCATTCTTCGTGTTCGAGGGGGCGATGGCCACGCCGTTCGAACCCATCGGCACGGCGAACCGCTCCTCGGCTTCCTCCGCCTCGGCGGCGGCTTCGATTGCGGCGGCGCCGCGCGACGGCGTCTGACCCAGCCGCGCGCCATAGAACATCTCGATGCCGCGCAGGCCGATGCCGGAGATGTCGCCACCGATGCTCCCTTCCGTGAACGAAAGCGCCATCCACGGCTCGAAGCGGGTGAGCACCTTGGGCTTCACGGCCTTGTGCGTGTACAGGTAGTAGTTGAGGCCGTCGGCCCACGCGACCATCAGCTTCTTCAGCCACTCGGGACTGGTGGCGAGCTGCCCCTTCAAGTCAACCGAGTCCACGAACATGCGCATCCGCAGGTCGCGCCAGATTTCCGCTTCGCCTTCGGCCTCGGCCAGCCGCCCAATCGAGTTCAGGTAGTTCACCTCAACCCGGTTGAAGTCGTCCTCGGCCTGCGCATAGATGACGCCGAAGACGGCGTCGGCATCGGTCTTCCCCTTCACGTGCGCAATGCCCCAGTCGTCGCGCGTGATGGTGATGGCCTGTGCCTGGCGCTCCCAGCGCCGGATATCGGAGCGCGACTGGGCCGGCAGCTGCGCGGCAAGGGCAAGAGTGGCAACAATCAGGAGCTTCTTCATGGAGAATCCCTGCGATGTGGAACGGCGGTGGGGTCAGGCGCAACCGGCGCGTCAAATGACGCATGTATGACGCCCGTATAATAGATGCAAGCG
Organism: Gemmatimonadaceae bacterium; assembly: GCA_041661925.1. Lineage (GTDB taxonomy): Bacteria > Gemmatimonadota > Gemmatimonadetes > Gemmatimonadales > Gemmatimonadaceae > PNKL01. Next base: position 47,808 of record JBAZTM010000012.1, on the reverse strand, counting down.
CACGCGTTGTTGCCACGCATGGGAATGCCATTGCTACCGGTTCCCGTGTGCCGCACCTTCCCTCAGTGAACGCTGGCCGCGCGCCGCGCGTTGTGGCCATTACCGAATTGAATCCCCTCATGACCCCTGACCTCAAGGTACCGCGCCCCACGCGCAAGATCCTGATCGCCGGCGGCGGCTTCATGACGCCGTTCATCCGCTACATGGCGCAACTCAGCGGCAAGCAGCGGCCGCGCATCTGCTACCTCCCTACGGCGATCGGTGACGCACCTCTCGCGAAGCTGAATTTCTACAACTGGTGCGCTCCGCTGAACGTCGAGCCGTTCGTGCAGGATGTATTCATCGAAAGCCTCACCCAGACCAAGGGGTGGGACGAAGTGCTGCTCTCGGCGGACGCCATCGTCGCATCCGGCGGCAACACGCTCAACCAGCAGGCCATCTGGCGCGCCCAGGGCATCGATATCGTGCTGCGCGAGGCCTGGGAGCGCGGCATCGTGCTGGGCGGCGCCAGCGCCGGTTCGCTCTGCTGGTTCGAGGAGGGCACCACCGACTCGCGTCCGAAGCGGTTGTCTGTCGTGCGTTGCCTGGGCTTCCTGCCGGGAAGCCACTCGCCGCACTACGACGCCGAGCCCGGGCGCCGTCCGCTGTATCAGGAACTGATTGGCGCGGGCGAGTTGAAGCCCGGCTACGCCTGCGACAACGAGGCGGGACTGTACTTCGAGGGCACAGCGCTCAAGCGGGTTGTTGCCAGCAAAGACAACGCGAAGTGCTACCACGTCAGTGTGGTGAACGGACAAGTTGCTGAGAAGGTGCTCGAGCCGGAGCGTATTGCCTAGGCGCCGCTCATTCGAACAGCGCCTCACCTCCCGGCTCCGCTCCCGCCGCTTGCCGTTGCACCATGCGGTAGTACGACCCCTGCACCGCCATGAGCGCATCGTGCGCACCTTGTTCGACGATGCGACCGTCCTCCATCAGCAGGATTAGGTTCGCGCGCCGTACCGTGGACAGGCGATGTGCGATGATGAACGTCGTGCGTCCCGCGAGCAGCTCGGCCATCGAGGCCTGAATCAACTGCTCGCTCTCGGTGTCGAGGTTGCTCGTTGCCTCATCGAGGATCAGGATCTGCGGACGGGCCAGGATAGCCCGCGCGATGGCCAGTCGCTGCTGCTGACCGCCCGACAGCTTCACGCCGCGCTCGCCGATATACGTGTCGTACGCCTCGGGCAGACGCACGATGAATTCGTGCGCGTTCGCGCGGCGCGCGGCGTCCTCCACTTCCTCGTCCGTGGCATCGTGCCGGCCGTACGCGATGTTGTCGCGCACCGAGCCGTCGAACAGGAACACATCCTGCTGCACGATGGCCAGCAGGTCGCGATAGCTACCGAGCTTGTAATCGCGAATGTCGGTGCCGTTCAGCACGATCCGCCCCTTCGACGGATCGTGGAAGCGCGCGACGAGATCCGTGACCGTTGTCTTCCCCGCTCCGCTGCGCCCCACGAGCGCGACGACGCTCCCCCCGGGCACCGTGACGCTGAAGTCGCGCACCACCGGCCGCCCCTCGCGGTACTCGAACTCCACCTCCTCCAACCGCAGCTCCCGCACGACCCGCGGGGCATCCGTCGCATCGGGCCGGTCCGGCTTGTCGTCCTCTAACGCCAGCAGTTCAAAGACGCGTTCCATCGCCGCCAGCGACCGCTGCAGTTCGGAGAACGAATTCACGAGCTGCCAGACGGGATTCAGCAGCAGGAACGTGTACCACTGGAACGCCATGATGTCGCCGATGGACGCGCGCCCCTGCAGCTGCAGCACGCCGCCGTACCAGAGGATCACGACGTTCACCATGCCGAGCAGCAGCCCCCACGACGTCCAGATCACCATCTCGCGCCGCTGCGCGAACATCTCCTTGCGCAGGATCGTGTGCCGGCCGCGCATGTAGTCGAGCAGCTCCTGCATCTCGCGGCGGAAGGCGCGCACCACGCGAATGCCGCTGAACGTCTCGCCCACGCGCCCGTCCACCGCCTCCGCGTCCTTGCGCAACGACCGGTAGATGGGCCGGATGCGCTTGGCCGAGATGAAGCTGATGAGCACGATGCCGGGGAGGATGGCCATCGCGGTGAGCGCCAGCCGCCAGTTCAGCAGGAAGAGGATCACCACGGCGACGATCAGCCGGATCAGCGACACCGCCGGCGACACGATGGCGAGTTGCAGCATCCCCGTCGTGGTGTCCACGTCGCCGCTGATGCGGCTCAGGATGCCGCCCGTCTTCATGTCCCACAGCCGCGGCAGCGGCAGGTGCAGCAGCCGCTCGAACAGCGCGCGTCGCAGGGAGAGCATCACCGTGGTGTTGAGCAGCCGCTGGCGATAGTCCTTGAGCGCGCCCAGCAGGTTGGAGACGACGATCAGCGCCAGGAAGAGCGCCCCCGCGGTGTGCAGTCGCGCGAGGCGCTCCTCGGCGGTGAGTCCCGCGGCCAGCAGCACCTTGTCCACGATGAAGCGCATGAACAGCGGCTCCACCATCTGCAGGCCGGCTGCGGCCAGCGCCAGCGCGAAGAGCGCGCCGACGCTCCAGCCGTACGGCCTGAGCCAGCGCAGGTACTCGCGCATGTACTGCCGGCGGCGCGCCGGCTTCGGCAGATCTCCCGGCTTTCGTTCGCCGCCGCCGTCGATCGTCTCGTCTATACGGCGTGCCCGATAGTCCTCAACGAACTTTCGGAAGCGCGCGCGCGATGTTCGCGGACGGTCGAGGCCGGGCGTCTGGTCTGTCATGGGGGGCAACAGACGATTGCGCCCGCATCCGTACCTGCGCAAGCCACGCGTCCAACGCCCTGCCGGGACCTTGCCTTGCCCGGAAAGAACACCTACTATTGTATCCCGAAGAAACACCGAATCTACCTCTGCAGGAGCCCCCATGTCCGTCTTCATGACTCCCGAAGCACTGCTCGACCACTGGCAAGGACATCGCAAGCTCACTCGGCGCGTGATCGAGGCCTTCCCCGCCGATCAGCTCTTCACGTTCTCCGTCGGCGGCATGCGGCCGTTCGGCGAGATGGTGCTCGAGTTCCTCGCGATGACCGCCCCGATGGCCCGCGGACTCGTCACCGGTCAGTGGGACAAGTACGTCCTCGCAAAGCTGGACTCCCAGCAAGCAATCCTCGCACGCTGGGACGAGGACACCGCCCTCATCAACGACCTCTGGCCGAAGATCGAACCCGCGAAGTTCACCGAGCAGATGGTGGCGTTCGGCGAGTATCCCGGCACCGGGAGTTCGCTGATGATGTACGTCATTGACAACGAAATCCACCACCGCGGCCAGGGCTACGTCTACCTGCGCGCCCTCGGCATCGAGCCGCCGCCCTTCTACGAGCGCTGAGGTCGCCTAGCGCAGGATCGCGACCGTCGCCGCTCCCACTCGATCCCGCAGCGTCGCGGAGTATTCGCCGCGCAGGCGCCGCTTGACGCTGTCGGGCTCGAGCCGGACCCCTGCAGCATCGAGCTTGCCGCTCATCTCCCGCAGTTGCGTCGAGTCGCGCAGCACGAAGACGCGCATGTGCGTCCACGCGCTCGTCGTGTCGCGCGTCATGAATGTCGTCACGGAGATGAATGCCCCGTTGTGCTGCGCTTCCGCGTCAATCGGTTCCGCGAGGTCGCGCACGTACCGAGTGTATTCGTCGAACTTGCCGGGCTTCGCGCGCCAGTAGTAGATCTGGGCAATTGTCCCCGCCTCCGCGGCCGCTGGGGCCGGGACCGTCGAGGCACGCTGGAACGCAGAGCATGCCCCAAGGCCAGCGGAGACTATGAACAGGATCGGCGCGAACGAGCGCATGGTTACTCCGGTCGGATTCGTGAGAGCAGCCGGACAGCCGGCAGGACGCCTCTAACTAGAAGTCGCCGGGAGTCCTCCGCCAGTGCTCGCCCTGAACTGGGCGTGGCATCCCATAGAAAACCTTCGCCTAAGGCCGAGGTGACTATCTTCCAGAGCGAGCCCTTCTCTCCCCGACGCCTTCCCCGCCATGCCCCTGCAGCGCATCCGCTTGTCGTTACGCCGCCTGGCTGTCGGCCCTATAGCACTGCTCGCGTTCGCCGCCGGGCCGGTTGCCGCGCAGGACCCGGCCGCGGCGCCAACTGACGCGCAGGTCGCGTCGCGCATTGACGAGTACATGATGCGCCTCGAGAACCTCGGCTACACGGGAGGTGTGCTCGTCATCCGAGCCGGCCAGCCGGTGCTGAAGCGCAGCTACGGACTCGTGAATCGAGCCACGGGCATCGTCGCCGACACGGCGACCGTCTACAACCTCGGCTCCATCACCAAGCAGTTCACGGCCGCCGCCATCCTGCGGCTCGAGGAACAGGGCAAGCTCCGCACCACCGATTCAATCGCGCGTTTCTTCCCCGACGCCCCAACCGACAAGCGCGGCATCACGCTGCACCAGCTGCTGACACACACCGCCGGCTTCAACTCCGACTATTCCCCAACCGACTACGAAGCGACGACGCGCGACGAGTACGTGCGGCGCATGTTCGCAACGCCACTGCGGAGCGCACCAGGCACGGCGCACTTCTATTCGAACGCGGGCTACTCGCTGCTGGCCGCCATCGTCGAGTTAGTGAGCGGCACCGATTACGAAACGGCGCTGCGCGAGCTCGTGCTGCGGCCGGCCGGCATGGCCGAGACCGGATACAAGGCGCCCGGATGGGCGCCGAGTCGCATCGCGCACGGCTACCAGAACGGTCGCGATTGGGGGACGATCGTGGATCGCATCGCCCCAGCCGCTGCCCCCTACTGGGCGCTGCGCGGCAACGGCGGCCTGCACACCACGCTCGGTGACATGGCGCGCTGGGATGCAGCACTGAACGACGCGCGAGTGCTCACCGACTCCAGCCGCCGCAAGTTCATGACCGGCTACGTGAACGAGGGGCCCGACGGTCAGTCGCAGTACGCCTACGGCTGGGCCGTGATGAAGACCTCGCGGGGCACCCGGCTCGTCACGCACAATGGCGGCAATGGCGTGTACGTGGCCGAGTTCCTGCGGTTCGTGGATGACGGCGTCACGATCTTTGTCACCTCTACCGTGTCGGAGTTGACGGCCACGCAGGCCGTGCGTGTGATCTCGCGCATCGTGTTCGGTCAGCCGTACGAACTCCCGCCACAGCGCGTGACAGTCGCCCCGGCAACGCTTAACGCCATCGCTGGGACGTATCGCCTCGCCGACGGCAGCCGGCTCGTGCTTCGCGCCGACAACGGGCGGTTAATGGCGGAGGCAGTCGGCCAGCAGGCATTTGCCCTGCTCGCCACCGGCGACACCGCGTCGCCGCCGGGTGCCATCGACGCCAACGAGCGCGCTCGCGTCATCGTCGAAGCGCTCGTGGTTGGCAACGTCGGGCCGCTTATCGCCGCGCTGGGGGACGGCGGCCCCGATTCCGCCGAGGTCGCGCGCCAGGAGGCACAGCTGATGGACGGCCGGAGGGAGCGTCTTGGCGCGTTTCGATCGCTCGACGTCATCGGCACCGTGCGCGCGCCGGACGGCGGCCTGCGAACCACCGTGCGACTGAACTTCGAGCGCGGCGGCGCCACCAACATCTACACATTCAATCGCAGCCGGCGCATCGAGGATCTCGGTGCGCGACCGTATTCGGCTGTTGAGCTCATTCCGTCGGACGCGCACGAGTTCCGGTCGTTCGACCCACGAGGGGGAAGCAGCATGCGGTTGATACTCGAGGGCACGACGGCGTTTGCCATCACGCCAACCGGGCGCGTTGCCCTGGTGCGGCCATGAGAATCGTCCGCGGCAAGTGGGCCGGGCGCGACCTCACGTCGCCCAACGACTTTCGCGTGCATCCCACCGCCGAGCGGGTACGCGCCGCCGTGCTTGACCTGCTGTCGCCGGATCTCAAGAACGCCAGCGTGCTCGATCTGTTTGCCGGCACCGGTGCACTGGGACTCGAAGCGTTGTCCCGCGGCGCCAAGCGCGCAGACTTCGTCGAAACGCGCCCCTCCAGCCTGCACGCGCTCAAGGCGAATGTCGCCGCGCTCCGGGTGCGCGATTGCACGCGTGTATTCAAGCGGGACGCGCTGCCGTTCGCGGGGGCGCTGACCACCGCCGGCGCGTATGACATCTGCTTCTGCGACCCGCCGTACGAATCGCGCATGCTTGATCGCGTGATCGAGGGGTGGCAGGTGACGCACTTCGCCCGGGTCTTCGTGGCGGAGCATGCGCCCGGGCATGAACTTCCGCGCGGCGGCAAGCGGTTCGAGTACGGCGAGACGGTGGTGACGATCTACCGGGCGCCCAAGCCGCCGAAGGTTGCGCTGGCGGAGCCGAACGAACCGACCGAACCGACCGAACCGACCGAACCGACGGAGAAATCGCCATCGGCGTGATGCGATAGCCGTTCGCGGTGCGATTCGAGAGAACCGCTACGCACCCGGCATCGGCCGCACCGGCCCGTGCCCCGCATAAACGGTGCGAGCACCAAGCGTTCGCAGTCGCTCCCAACTCGCCATCACCTGCTCAATCGTCTCATCGGTCGCGAACATCGGCCACGTCAGGTCGCCGGTGAAGGCCTCGCCGCTGTCGAGCAGCACGGTGATGCTGTCGTCCGAGTGCCCCGGCGTGTGCACGAACTGGCCGTTGATTCCCAACTTCGCGAGCAGCGCACGACTGTCAGCGCATGACACCACAAGATTGCCGTCCGGCGTGATCTCCGTGTAGCGATCCGATTCCTTCGCATGCCGCCTCATCAACGAGATCGCCGCCACCTGTTCTTCGGCGACGATCAGGCGCATGCCGGCGTTCTTGAGGTCCTGCGCGGCGCCGGCGTGGTCGCCGTGGTAGTGCGTCGCCACGCCGTGGGTGATCTCACGCAGCGGGATGTCGGCGCGATCGAGGTTGGCGCTGAGCGCGCTGAACATCCCCCACCAGCCCAGATCCACGAGCAGGCGCTGCCGACCCGCACTCACCACCCAGAAGTTGGTGGAGCGGTAACCGACGTTCACGATCGTGACCGGCGCTGTCATGGACGGAAGATGTCGCGGACCCGTGCCGCCCGCGAGTGACAGCTGACAGCGGCAAGCACTCTCAATTGCCCGCCGATTCGCTTAGAATTCCCCGCGGGGCCGCGCAATGGCGCGGGTTCCCCTTCCCCACCAGCACGAGCCTGCCGCGTGGCCACCATCCTGCAGAATCTCCCCGTCGGTGAGAAGGTCGGCATCGCCTTCTCGGGCGGCCTCGACACCAGCGCCGCCCTCCACTGGATGCGGGCGAAGGGCGCCATTCCGTTCGCCTACACGGCGAACCTCGGCCAGCCCGACGAAACGGACTACAACGAGATTCCGGCGAAGGCCATGGAGTACGGCGCCGAGAAGGCGCGCCTGGTGGAGTGCCGTCCGCAGCTTGTCGCCGAGGGGATCTCAGCGCTGCAGTGCGGCGCCTTTCACGTGACGACCGCCGGCACGGTGTACTTCAACACCACGCCCATTGGCCGCGCCGTCACTGGCACGATGCTGGTGGCCGCGATGCGCCAGGACAACGTGAACGTCTGGGGCGACGGCAGCACGTTCAAGGGGAACGACATCGAGCGGTTCTACCGCTACGGCCTGCTCACGAACCCCGACCTCAAGGTCTACAAGCCGTGGCTCGACCAGCAGTTCATTGACGAGCTGGGCGGCCGCGCCGAGATGTCGGCGTACATGACGAAGCACGGCTTCGCGTACAAGATGAGCGCCGAGAAGGCGTACTCCACCGACAGCAACATTCTCGGCGCCACGCACGAGGCCAAGGACCTCGAGTTCCTCAACAAGGGCATCAGCATCGTCCAGCCCATCATGGGCGTCGCATTCTGGCGCGATGACGTGCAGGTCAAGCGCGAGACGGTGGCGATCCGGTTCGAGGAAGGCCACCCAGTGGCGCTCAACGGCAAGACCTTCGACACGCCCCTCGACCTGTTCATGGAAGCCAACGCCATCGGCGGCCGCCACGGACTCGGCATGTCGGACCAGATCGAGAATCGCATCATCGAGGCCAAGAGCCGCGGCATCTATGAAGCCCCGGGGCTGGCACTGCTCTATATCGCCTACGAGCGGCTCGTGACCGGCATCCATAACGAGGACACCATCGAGCAGTACCGCAACAACGGCCGCCGGCTCGGCCGGCTGTTGTACCAGGGGCGCTGGCTCGACCCGCAGGCGATGATGCTGCGCGAGAGCGCCCAGCGGTGGGTGGCGAGCGCCATCACGGGCGAAGTGACGCTCGAGCTGCGCCGCGGCAACGACTACACGCTCCTCGACACGACGAGCCCCAACCTCACGTACAAGCCCGAGCGGCTGACGATGGAGAAGGGCGAGGCGTTCTTCACGCCGCAGGATCGCATCGGCCAGCTCACGATGCGCAACCTCGACATCGTGGATACCCGCGAGAAGCTGCTGTTGTACACGCAGACGGGGCTTCTGAAGGCGACGGAGAACAACGTGCCGCAGTTGCCGGGCGGCAGCGACACGACGAGCTGAACTAGGACCAGCAGGATGCAACGCGCGCCTCGGCGAGATGCCGGGGCGCGCGTCGTTCATGGCGTCCGGCTAGACAACCGCGCCGAAGAGTTTCCCGACGAGTGCCGTCGCCGCCATCGCCACCGCCCCCCAGAACGCAACACGCACCGCGCCACGCATCTTGGACGCTCCGCCGAGATGCCCGGCCAGCGCGCCGAGGCCGACGAGCAGGGCGAGCGAAACGCCCATGACCACCGACGAGAGTGTGGTGAGGGGAAGCACGATGACGAGCAGCAGCGGCGGCGCGGCGCCGACAGCAAACGCCGCCGCCGAAGCCAGGGCCGCCTGAATCGGCCGCGCACGCGTCAGTTCGTGAATGCCCAGTTCGTCGCGCGCGTGCGCGGAAAGCGCATCCTTGGCCGTGAGCTGTTGCGCCACCTGCCTGGCAAGGTCCGGTGTGAGTCCGCGGTGCACGTAGATGCCGGTGAGTTCCGCGAGTTCGTGCTCGGGCATCGTCGCGAGTTCATTACGCTCGCGCGCCAAGTCCGCATTCTCCGTATCCGACTGTGAACTGACCGACACGTACTCGCCCGCCGCCATGGACAGCGCGCCGGCCACCAACCCGGCGACGGCCGCGAGGAGTACAGGCGCGCGTTCGGTCTGCGCCGCGGCCACGCCGACGACCAGACTGCTTGTGGAAATGAGGCCGTCATTGGCGCCGAGTACGGCGGCGCGAAGCCAGCCAATGCTATCCGTGCGGTGCCGTTCTGGGTGTGCCATGACCTTAGCATAGCTCCATAAGTCATTGCGACACAAGAATCTACATTTGACTGTATGAAATACTTGACATTAAGTACAAAACATATTACATTACCTCCGTCGCCCAATTCGGAGGTGCCGATATGCAGGTCGTTCTCTGGATCATCCTCGCCGTCGTCGTCGCGCTCGGTTGGTCCTTCATCACCGTGCGGCGCAGCCAGCTGATGCTGAAGCACGTGGCGGTTCCTTTCGGTGAGCCCATGCCGATGACCGCCGTCCAGCGCGTGGCCTGGCAGGCGCTCGTCCCCACGCTGCTCTTCGTGCTCGCGGCAGCTGCGACCGTCGGCTACTACGGCGTCATTGCCGTGTGGGACAACGACCAGATCCGGATCGTCGTCACCCTGCTGCTGCTCGCTGCCCTCGGCGGTTACACCTACTACATCACGCGACTGCGCACGTGGCTGGTTCGTGACGACGGGACGCTCGACGAGCGTGACCGGGCCATCCTTGCCGCGGCGCCGGCGGGACAGGCACCCGCGATGATGGTCGCGACGGCTGCCTGGATGATCTATCTCACGGAGGCGTACCACGAGACGCACCTGGTCCCGTCGGCGTACCTCTACGCGATGTTCTGGACGCTCCTGATGGTCAGCGTCATCGCGTCGCTGGTGGGCATCCTCATCGGCTATCGGCGAGGCTGACCATGCCCAAGGCCACTATCAGGAACGCCATACGCCAGCTGCGCTTTGCGCACGGCGAGATGACACAGCAGGCGCTCGCCGACCAGGCCGGCTGCACGCGGCAGACCATCATGATGCTCGAGCAGGAGCGGTACGTGCCCTCGCTGGTGCTCGCAATGCGCATCGCGCGGATCTTCGGAAGGCCGGTGGACGAGGTGTTCACGCTCGAGGACTGACCCTCCGGAACGCACAAACGCCCTCGCGCCGTATCGGCCGCGAGGGCGTCGTGTCTGTGGCCGCGTCCCGGAACGCGGCTACGTTCCGAACTCAGCCGCGCAGCGCCCGCAGCCGCTTCAGCTTGTCCTGCACCTCGCGCACCTTGGGCTGCAGCTCGGGCTCAGCGTCCTTCCACATCTCCACGAACTTCTCGAAGTTCTCGATCGCCTTCGCCTTGTTCCCTTTGGCATCATAAAGTTCGCCGATGCGCTTGTACGACCCGGCACGGAACTCGGCATCGATATCGGGAATCGCACCGCGCGAGTCCGTGAACTTCTCGAAGTACGCAATGGCTGAGTCGGGACGTCCAGCGTTGTCGTGCGCCGTCGCCAGGGCAATCCATGCGTAGCGCCAGTTGATGGTCGCGCGTTTATCGGCCTCGAGGACCAGCGGGACCGCCGCGTCCCAGCGCTGTTCCGCCAGCGCGACCTGCGCCGCAAAGAAGGCTCGGTCGCCCGTCACGTCCGGCGATTCGCCAATCTGGTCCTTCTCCCATCCCTGCGCGGCCTGCCGGGCCAGCGCCACGTCGTTCACTTTCGCGGCAAGGCGCGACAGGTAGCGATAGGGCCGCTCTGACGGCGACAGCTTGCTGAGCGGCACGCGGGCGAGCCCGCGCGCGATCACCGCACGCGCTTCGGCCGGACGCTCCAAGGTGCCCGAAAAGATGTAGGCGCTGTCCAGATACGGTTGCAACTGGTTGACCGGCGAGGGTGAGGCCTTGAGCGATGCCTCATCCGAGAGGGTGATCCAGCGCAGCGACTCGCGCGGCTGGCCCCGCAGTTCGGCGATGCTGGACGCGCTGTTGGCGCTGCGCGTCGCCTGACGCAGCGTACGCGCTTTGGCGTGCATGGCGCGGCTGATGGAATCGGCGGCGCGCAGGTCGCCGGTGCCGAACGCCCAGTACCAGTCGGCCTCCCACAGGTCGGCGCTGTTCGGCAGCTTGGCGTAGAACGCCTTGCGTGTCGAATCGAGCCCCGAGATGTGGCCGAGCACCGTCTGCGTTTGCATCAGGTTGGTGAAGGCGCCGCCGAAGCTGCGCGGCAGCTGCGTCACCTGCCGGTATCGCTCCTCGGCGCGCGCAAACTCACGCTTCTGGCCATAGACGACCGCCGCGTTGTTGAGCGCCGCAGTGCTCTGCGAGTCGATTTGCGCGGCGGCGTCATACGCGGCAATCGCCTTGTCTCGATCCTGCTTCGGGCCGCGTGTGTAGTAGTAGCCCTCCGTGAGCAGCCGCTCCATCTCCGTCAGCCGGCCGCGGTGCCGGTAGGCGGCCTCCATCGCGGCAATCTGGCGCGGACGTTCGGTCCCCTCGTTGCCGAGTACCACCGCCATCTTGCGCCACGCCATCGCGAAGCCGCTGTCAATCGTCACCGCCTCCTGCAGCAGCGCCACCGCGCGTTCGGCATCGCCCAGTTCGTCGGACGCCTGCGAACCCTGCACGTACTTGCGCAGGGCGGCGAGCGACGGCGTGGACACACGCTCCAGCTCCGAACTCTTCTGGATGCTCTTGAGCGACTCGCCGGCGCGCTCGCGCACCGAGCGCGACAGCTTGCCGAGTGCCGTGATGAGGTCGTCTTCGCCGCTCGCCGTCTCGCGGAACGTCAGCAGCTCGTTGCCGTCGAGCGCGTTCACGAGCCGCGCCGACACCACGTATCCCTTGCCCAGCTGCACCACTTCGCCGTCCAGCACCGCCTTGGCGCCTTCGCGCGTCGCAATCTCGCGTGCGACATCGAACGGCACCACGCTCTCCCGCGAGCGCTGCATCATGCCGAGCAGGTCGCGCATATTGGCGCGAGTGAGCACGCGCAGCGACGTGGATTGTCCGAGGTCGGTGCGCAGCGCCTCGGCGACCGTGCCGCCGAGTGTGGTGTCGCTCGCCGGGCTGCGGAAGTCCGCCACGACGATCGTCTCGCGGTCGCCGAACATGCCCCGGCCGCGCAGTGACCCGAACGGTCCCACACCCATTGCCCGCATTACCATGAAGGCGATGACGAGCGCGGCGAAGCTGCCTACGGCGATGCTGCCGCCCAGCCAGGTGCGCCGCCACGAGACGTGCGGTACGGCGCGCATGGCGAGCGTCGCCATGGTCCCCTGCGGCGCGGTGGATCCACCCGGCGTGAACTGCGGCGTCACCGTGTACGCCTTGTGCGCCACGCGCTGCACGTACCACGTGACGAGGATGACCGGCAGGCCCGCCATCATCACGCCGATCGAACCCGGGAAGACCCAGTCGGGAAGGCCGATCACGCTCGTCGCGGCCCAGGCCGTGACGGCGGTGACGGCCGTGGCGCCGGCCCAGAGGGCGAGCGCCTTGCCGAGGTTGATGCGGCTGCCGGCGAGTATCGCCGGTGCGGCCGCCGTCGCTCCGCTCGACGTGATGGTGTCGAGCACCCGCACGAGATCGAGCGCCTGCTGCGGCCGGTTCGCCGGCTCCTTCTCGAGGCACCGCATTACGAGCGCGGCCAGGTTTTCCGGACAGTCGCCGCGCAGCGTGCGCACGTCCTTGGGCGTCTCGCTCATCTGTGCGGCGAGCATCCGCGCCGGCGTGAGGCCGTGGAACGGCGGGCGGCCGCCCAGCAGCTCGTACGCCATCGCCCCGAACGAGTACAGGTCGGCGCGGTGGTCGGTGTGCGGGTCGCCCGCCGCCTGCTCCGGCGCCATGTACGTCGGCGTACCGATGGACGTGCCCGCCACCGTGAGCATGGTGTTGGGAGCCGACGCGTCGCCCGTGGTGCGCGCCGCATTGATGGCCTTGGCGATGCCGAAGTCGGTGACCGTGGCGCTCCCCGTGGAGAGCAGCACGTTGTCGGGCTTGATGTCGCGGTGCACGATGCCGTTGGCGTGCGCGTAGGCGAGAGCGCGCGCGACGTCCCGCAGGATGCCGACGACCTCGTGAATGCTGACGGGCCCCTGTCCGAGGCGCTGGCGCAGCGAGTCGCCGTCTACGTACGGCATGCTGAACCACGGCAGGCCGTCCACGTCGCCCGCCGTGAGCACCGGCACTACATGCGGGTGCTGGAGCTTGGCGGCGAGCAGGACTTCGCGACGGAAACGCTCCACCGAAATGCCGGCCAGCAGCTCGGGAGCAAGCACCTTCACGACAACGCGGCGGTCGAGGGCGCGTTCGCGCACGAGATACGTGCGCGACATGCCGCCGCCACCGAGCTCACGCTCAAAGATGTATTGGCCCTCGAGAGCCTTCTCGAGGCGCGGTCGCGGATCGTCCATTGGGGGGGCTGAGGGGAACGGACAGCCCCGAATATGTCGTATCGCGGCGCGGGAGGCCAGCGCACGCGGGGGGCGGGCGTCGACGCGACGGCCGCCCCCCGCCATGCTGTCGTGGCCCTACTTCTTGGGCTGTTGCGGGAAGGCGATGTACTCGGTGTTGAGGGGTCCCGTCAGGGCACCCATCCACGTCACGATGCTCTGCACCTCGTTGGGCGAGAGTTCCTTGCTCAGCTGGTGGTGCGCCATCAGCCGCACCGCTTCGTTGAGGCTCGCGACTGAGCCGTCGTGGAAGTACGGGCCGGTCTTGTCGATGTTGCGCAGCGACGGAACCTTGAATACGAACAAGTCCTTGGCGTCCTTGGTCACCTGATACCGCCCGCTGTCGGCCTGTGAGAACCAGGCGACCTGCAGTCCGGCCTTCATGAAACGATCGCCGCCCATGTACGCACCCGCGTGGCACGACTGGCAGCCGGTGGCGATAAACGTGCTCAGCCCCTGCTTCTCCTCAGTCGAGAGCGCGGTGCTATCCCCTTCGAGGTAGGTGTCCCAGCGCGCCGGCGTCAGCAGCCCGCGTTCGAACGCGCCAATGGCGTTGCCGACGTTGTCGTAGTTCACCGGTTGCGCCTCGCCCGGGAAGGCCGCCCGGAACGACGCCACATAGGTGGGCGACCCGCGCAGGTGCTTGAGCACCGCGGTCGTGTCAGGCATTCCCATTTCCACCGGGTTCAGGATCGGGCCCTTGGCCTGCGCTTCCAGGTCCGCCGCGCGTCCATCCCAGAACTGCGAGGTGTGCCCCGCCGTGTTGTAGACCGTGGGCGAGTTGCGCGAGCCGGGCGTGCCGTCGTGGCCAAGAGAGACCTTGCGGCCATCGGCGCCCCATCCGTTGAGCGCGTGACAGCTGTTGCACGACACGTCGTGGCTCTGCGACATCACCGTCTCGTAGTACAGCTGTCGACCCAGCGCGACCTTTGCCTCGGAGAGCGGCTGGCCCTTCGCGTCCATCGCGGCGGGGAGCGGCGCGAACATTGCGAGGTCTGTCTTGGTGAGGGTGGCCGGCCCTGCGGCCGTCTGCGATTCCTTCGTGCCGCATCCGGCGACCACCAGTGCGGCCATCGTGATGAGCAACGAGTGGCGATTCATCGTGTGAACTCCTTTGCACCGTACGCAGCGTGCAGTCGAGTGATGTGACGACCGCGCTGGCGAACTGCGCGGGCCGCGGTGTGCACTCGTCAATTGTGCTGTTTTCCGGCGTCGCCGTCTGTCAGGCCGATGAGGGTCGACTTTGAGGGGTTCCTCCGCAGTCGCGACCGTTGACCGTGGGGAGAACCCGCACCCTTGGCACGCCGGCCCGGGATGCCATCGTGGCCGATGGCAAGGCGGTCGCAGAGAATCGTCAACTTGATGGCCCTCGCCGCCCCTCCCAATTCATGCCATGATGGAGGCTGCGCGGTTCGCCCGACGGGTTCGTCTGCGACACGAGGCCTCAATGTCTTCAATGCAACTCTCCGCCGGCGGCACGCAGGGCCGCGCTGGCGATCTCTGGGGTGGGCTGGCCGCGATGCTCGTCGCGCTTCCCTCGTCCATCGCGTTCGGCGTCCTCATCTACAGCGCCATCGGTCCCGATCAGGCGGGTGCCGGCGCCCTTGCCGGCATCCTCGGCGCCGCGGCATTGGGCATTATCGCCCCGATCGTCGGCGGGAACGGTGGCTTCATCACCGCCCCATGCGCACCGGCGGCCGCTATTCTCTCGGGGCTCGCCGCGGGATTCGCCGCCAAGGGCGACATGACGCCCGACCGCATCATCGCCCTACTCGGCCTCACGGCGCTCATCTCGGCTCTCTTCCAGCTTGTTTTCGGCGTCCTGAAGGTCGGGCGCCTCATCAAGTTCATTCCGTATCAGGTGGTGAGCGGCTACCTCTCCGGCGTCGCGCTCATCATCGCCGTCGGACAGCTCCCCAAGTTGCTCGGCGTTCCCAAGGGGACGCACCTCGTCGAGAGCCTCACGTCGCCCGAGCTGTGGAAGTGGCCCGGCATCATCGTGGGACTCGTGACCATAACCGCCGTGCTGCTCGCCCCGCGCGTCACCACCAAGGTGCCGGCGGCCATTCTGGGACTCGCCGCCGGCATTGCGTCGTACTTCGTGCTCGCGATGTTCAACAGCGGCTTGCTGGAGCTGGTAGGCAACAAGCTCGTCATCGGCCCCATCACGGCCTCCGGTTCCATTGTTGACTCGATCGGCGCGCGTGCGTCGTCGCTGCTGCACATCGCGCCGGCGGACATCGGGCTGGTCTTCAGTTCGGCGCTCACGCTGGCGGTGCTGCTCAGCATCGACACACTCAAGACGGGTGTGGTGCTCGATACACTCGTGCGCAGTCGCCACAACTCCAACCGCGAACTGCTCGGCCAGGGCACCGCCAACCTCGCCTCGTTCTTCGTGGGCGGCATGGCCGGCGCCGGCACCATGGGTGCCACACTGGTGAATGTCACAAGCGGCGGACGCACACCGCGATCGGGGATCGCCGAGGGCGTCTTCGTGGCGCTCGCCTATTTGCTGCTCGGGTCGCTCATCGCCTGGGTGCCTATTGGCGCCCTCGCCGGCATCCTGCTGGTGGTGGCGTTCCGCATGTTCGACCGTTCGGTGTTCAAGCTGCTGCGCAATCCGTCTACTCGCGTGGACTTCGCGGTCATCCTCACGGTCATCGCGGTGGCGCAGTACGAACTGATTGCGGCGTCGGCGACTGGTATCTTCCTCGCTATCCTGCTCTTCATTCGCGATCAGGTCCGCAGTTCGGTGATCGTGAACAAGCGCGACCTGCGCTCCGTGCACTCCAAGCGGCGGCGCCTGCTCGCCGAATCGGAGATCCTCGACCAGTACGGCAGCGAGGCGGTGCTCGTGCAGCTGCACGGCAACCTGTTCTTCGGCACCACCGACAAACTATTCTCGGAGATCGAGCCGGACCTGGGCCGCTGCCGCTACGTGCTGTTCGATATGCGGCGCGTCACATCCATGGACTTCACGGCGGCGCACCTGTTTGAACAGATGAAAGGGCGCCTCGCCGATAGCGGCGGCGAGTTGCTGTTCAGTTCCATGCCGTCTGGGCTGGCTCGCAGCGGCGATATCGAGGGATACCTGGCGCAATTGGGACTCGTGCGCGGCGGCGACGGCATCCGGCTCTTCGAAACCCGCGACAGCGCCATCGAGTGGATCGAGGACCGCGTGCTCGACGCGCACGGCTGGACGGAGGAGGAGGAAGGGGCGGCGCTCGACCTCAACGAGATCGAGGTGCTGAGCGAGTTCGACGCCGAGACCATCAGCGAACTCTCCGGTGCGGTGACCACGCTCAGCGTGCCGGCCGGCGGCAGCATCTGCAAGCAGGGCGACGCCGGCGACGAGCTCTTTCTCCTGCGCCGAGGGCGCGTGAGCGCGCTCCTCCCGCTCGAGACCGGCAAGCGCCATCACGTGGCGACGTTCTGCCGCGGCGACTTCTTTGGCGAGATGGCGTTCATAGATCAGGAGCCGCGCTCGGCGAGCGTCGAGGCCGTGACGCCCACGGAGCTGTTCGTGCTTTCGCGCGCCCGGTTTGATGCGATGGCGGCCAAGTACCCGGCGCTGGCCGGCACGATCTTCGAGCGACTGGCCGTCGCCATCTCCAAGCGCCTGCGCTCGGCGGACACGGAACTGCGGGTGCTCGAGGAACGGTAGCGCCGTCGCGTCGCCGCACCTGCCGCGCCGGACGCCACTCGCGTCCGGCGCGGCTTTCGTTGACATTAGTCCCCTCATGGATCCCATCACGCACACGCTGGCCGGCGCGACGATGGCGCGCGCCGGCCTCGACCGCCGCACCCCGCTGGCCACCGCCGCGCTGTTGCTCGGCGCGAATGCGCCCGATATCGACATCATCACCGGCTTCTTTGGCGGCGAGAATATGACGCTTGCCTGCCGCCGCGGGTGGACGCATGGGCCGCTGGCGATGCTCGCCCTGCCGGTTGCGACGGCGGGATTGCTGCTCGTGTGGGACCGCTTCGTGCGGCGACGCCGATCGCCGTCGGCGCCGCCAGCCTCGGGAATGGCGCTGCTCCAACTGTCCGCGCTTGGCGTCTTCAGTCATCCGACACTTGACTGGCTCAACACCTACGGCATTCGTCTGCTGATGCCGTTCAGCGATACGTGGTTCCGTGGCGACAGCGTCTTCATCATTGACCCGTGGCTGTGGCTGGTCTTCACGGTGGGGCTTCTCGCCGTGCGTCGTGCGCGTGCCACCTCGGCGTCCCCGTGGCGATTCGCGCGCATTTCGGGCACGATGGCGCTCGCCTATATCGCCGGGATGGTGGCGCTGAGTGTTGCGGGCAAGCGCAGCGGGTGGAAGGCCGCCGAGTCCATCGGCATCACCGGCATTACGGAGGTGCTCTATTCACCGCGCCCCGCCACGCCGCTCAAGGCCGATCTCGTGGTGCGCACCTCCGAGGCGTACCACCCCGGTTCACTCGCGTGGCAGCTCTCTGGAGCGCGCGTGACGTTCACCGGCATCGTGATTCCCCGCGGTGACTGGAATGCGAGTGTCGTACAGCGCGCGCGTGAGCTGCCAGCTGCGCGCAACTATCTGGTCTGGTCGCAGTTCCCCTACGTGCGTCTCGAGGTGAACGGCGCCGACACGACGGTCTTCTTCGGCGATGCGCGCTACCGCGCCGGGCCGGCGGGCAACCTGAGCGGGATGTCGGTCACGCTTCCCCGCACCAACTAGTCGCGATTCGCGTTGCGATCAGGGAGTGCCCGGTAGCCAGGCACGCAGGTGCGTTTGTTGCGCGGCGGTGGCATCCGGCCGAACAGAGAGCGTCCACGCGCCCGCGGCGCGTGGTTCACCGCTGGTGAATTGCAGCCCGAACCAGTCGAGCGCTTCGGTATAGTCGAGTTCGTCCGTTGAGGCGAGCGTCTGCCGGAAGAACGCCGCGAGACTGGTCCCGGCGATCTCCTCTGCCGCCTTCTGGAATTCCGCGGCTGTGAAGCCGCGCTCCCCCGAATGGCGCGCAAAGGCGAGGCGCATGACGTCATCGAGGCTGCGACGCCCATTGGAGACGCGACGGATGCGCGCGTCGAGCAGGAAGCCGACCACCGGCCCCTTCTCGTAGTAGCTCACGGTGGTCATGGTGTCTCGGCCGATCCCCGACACGCCACCGCTCCAGACGTCGAGCGACGACTGCTCGAGCGTCTGTACCAAGCGGCCGGGCGCATTCTGCACACGCGCGATGTGCGAGGACAGCGTCGCAAGCGCATCGGTTGTCGTGGACAGGCCACTCCGCTGCACGAGTATCTCGCCGTAGTAACTGGTGAGCCCCTCGCTGATCCACAGGTTCGTGGTGCTCGGCGGCCGTTCATAATCGAATGGCCCCAGCTCCACGGGGCGCAGCCGCTTGACGTTCATCGCGTGGAAGTATTCGTGGCTCACGAACTGCAGCCACCCCAGGTAGGCGCGCGGCGTGGCGAGACGCCCGGCGCTGGACGTCAGCAGCGTCGAGTTCAGGTGCTCCAGCCCGCCGCCGCCACGCCGGAACAGGTTCAGGAAGACGTAGCGCGGGTATGGCAGCGTCCCCCAGAAGCGTCGTTGCGCTTCGACAATCACCGCGAGGTCGCGCGCTGCCCGTTGGTCGTCAAAGGCGCCCACATCGCCGGCGCTGGCCAGCACATGGCGCGTGTTGCCCACCGTGAACTCGCGGATGCGCAGGTCACCCGCGACGATCGGCGAATCCACCAGTTCGTCGTAATCGCGCGCGACGTAATGGTTGGGTGCACCGTCGGGCGCGGTGGCGAGCGACGTGATGCTCTGCTTCCACAACCCAGCCAGTTCGAGCCGCACCTCATGCGGTCGCCTCGCCTGCTCCGCGAGCGTGATGAATGTCGGCGCGCCGTTGAGCACCGCGAGCGTGTCGTCCACCCAGTTGAGCGTTACGGAGCGTTCCTGGCTCAACACCTCGTACGCCATGACAACGCTTGGGCGCCCAGCCGTGTAGATACGCCACCTGTTCGGGGCCGGTTGTGTGAAGCGGAGCTCAGTGCCATCTGCGGCGCGTGCGGCGAACGACCGTACACGCGACTCGTAGTGTTCCACGCGATAGTAGCCCGGCGACCAGACGGCCATCATGAGGTCCACCGAGTCACGCCGTTCCGTGGGGATCGTGGCTTCCACCTGGAGCACGTGCGTTGCCGGCTGCGGCGCGCGGAGGGTGTACGCGATGGGCTGGAGCTGCTGAGCAGCGCTACCCTGCGCGACGCCGAACTGAGGGACACCAACCTGCGCCACGAACGCCACTGCGGCGATCGCTGCGACGCGAACAACGGTCACTCTCTGCGCGCGGATGCCGATTCCCGTCATGTCCATCACCTCACGAAGGGCAGCGCCGCGAATGCGATTACGCCGCGTAGTTCAGGACCGCCACATAGTGGCACGCGGTGCCCGTGAGCACGAAGAGGTGCCAGACGAAGTGGGCATACCGCACCTTGTGCGACAGGACGTAGAAAACCACGCCCGCTGTGTACGCCACGCCTCCCGCGGCAAGCCAGAACAACCCCCAGCCCGGCACATGCAGCCAGAGCGGCTTCGCGGCAATCACCACGAGCCACCCCATGGCGAGGTAGAGCGCGGTGCTCAGCTTGTGATACTTGATGCCGCCCATCGACTTGAGCAGGACACCGAAGAGCGCGAGTGCCCAGATCATGCCGAAGAGCGTCCATCCCCACGCGCCATGCAGTGCGCCGAGCGTGAACGGTGTGTACGTGCCAGCGATGAGCAGGTAGATGGCGCCGTGATCCACGATCCGGGCCAGCCGCTTGGCGCGTTCACTGCGCAGCGCGTGATAGACCGTCGATGTGAGGTAGAGCGCCGACATGCTCGCGCCGAAGGTGGCGGCACCCACGACGGCAGTGGCACCGTGCTGCAGCGCGCCCAAAATGAGGAACGGAAAACCCACCAGCGTCGCCACGAAGCCCGCGCCGTGGCTGATGGTGTTGGCAATCTCCTCGCCGCGTGACTGCGGGCGATCCTTAGTGGGCTCTTCGATCATCACGCGCGCTCCGTTGTCGTACCCCTGAAGATACCACCGCGCCTACAGCGGCTGCATCGGCGGAGCCGGCGGCGACTTCTTCGCGAGCCGGTCACCCAGCAGCAACCCGGAGCCGACGCCGAGGATGAAGATCCCGGCCAGTGACGTATACGCGCGGAACTCGAACTCCGCGGCGACGAACATGAAGCCGACGACCATGGTGATCAGGGCGCCCTTCAGCTGTACTGACATGGTGCACGCTCCGGTGGTGCGGCCTGGTGATGCTTCTATATAGATGTGCGCTGCCGATCCGCGCCACCCGTTGCGCCGCTGTCAGAGCGCAACCATGATGCCGCCGACGAAGAGTGCGGTCAGCAGCAGGACCATCGGGAGGGCGAACCGCAGCCAGCGCTCATACGGGCACTTCACGCTCAGCAGGATCGCCATCAGCGTGCCGTTGGTGGGCGTCCAGAACTCAGTGAGCCCCGCCCCCGCCTGATAAGCGAGCACGGTAGCCTGCCGCGAGATGCCGAGCAGGTCCGAGAGGGGGATCATCACCGGCATCGTGAGCACCGCCTGCCCGCTCGTGCTGCTCACGGGGATGTGCAGCAGCGCCTGCACCGGCACCATCAGCACCGCCGCCATCGCCCGCGGCGCGTCGGCCAGCGGTGTCACGAGGCTTTGCAGGATCGTGTCAATGACGCGCCCGTCCTCGAGCACCAGTGAAATGGAGCGCGCCACGCCGATCAGCACGGCGGCCGCGGTCACCGACCGCATGCCGTCTATGTATGCGTCAATCGTCCCGTGCACGCCCAATCGGCCAACGATCCCCACGGCGATGCCCGCCATCAGGAACGCCGCCGAGAGTTCGTTGAAGCCCCAGCCGAACTTGAGCACGCCGATGATGTAGGCCACGAAGGGGGCCGCGACGAGCGCGAGGATGATGCGCTGGCGGATGTCGAAGGTGACTTCGCCGATGACGTGCGCTTCTTCCGGTTCAACCCGATGACGTTCCGCGTACCGGATGGTCCACCAGATCCACAATGCAATGGCGACGATCAGCATCCCGATGCGCAGGCCCGCGCCCTCGAGCAGCGGCAGCTCGGCCAGCTTGAGCGCGATCCCCGCCTGGAACGGATCGGACTGAAGGCGCTCCCCACCATGGCGGCACCGATGCTCAGCGCCGCCGCACTGAGGGCGTCGTAGCCGAATCCCTGGCAGAGCAAGAGCAGCACGGGGACGAGCGGGATAATCTCCTCACCCATGTTCTCGAGCGCGCCGCCGGCCGCGAAGGCGAGGGAGAGAATGACGATGGCGAGGTAGCGTCGCTTGCCAAACCGCCCCACGAGCCAGTCCACGATGGCGCGCAGCGTTCCCGCCTTGTCCACCACCGTCCACGCCCCGCCCACCAGCAGCACCAGCACGATCACCTCGGCGCCGGCCACGAAACCTCGCGGCACGGCGACGAAGGCGTCGAAGAGTCCTACCGGCTGCGCCTCGACCGGCTTGTAGGTGCCCGCGACGACGACCGTGCGTCCGGTCGCCGCGTCTTCGTGTCGGTCATACGATCCGGCGGGAAGGACGTGCGTGAGGGCGGCCGCGACGAGCACGCAGGCCAGCAGGAGGATCATCGGGTGCGGCAGGCGGAATTTCGGCATGCCGAAAACCTACCGCCGCGCGGTCAGGTCAGAAATGACGGCGGGTCCAGATGAGGACGAGGGCGCAGGCCCGAGGCGACGGCAGCGGCGGAGCCGACGGCAGATACCCACCAGGATCTACTGGTCCCACCGTGAGATTGCCGAGAGTGCTCGGTCTATACTGGACAGGTGCCCAGGCCATGTCAGACCACGTCTCGACGGCGAGGACCTCGCTCACGGGCGCCATATGATCGAGGCCCCGCATCATGTCGGGCTGGCGCACGTCGTTCACGTAGACCGCGACGTCGGTGCAGACGCCACGCCCCGTCGGCCGTCCCGTGACGGAGTCGGGAGATACCCACCGAAACCCACGCGCCTCCTTCATCACGTCAGACGTGAACGTCGCCGATCGCAGCGCGGGGTGCCCCGGAAGGAATGTGGTGCCCATGCCCAACCTGCTGCGCCGGAGCACGTCGTCGAGCACCCGCAGATCTCGGTTCGGCTTGCCGACAACCGTCACCGCATCGAGCCGCTGCGGACCATTGGCTACTGTGATGTTCGCCGTCGCCACAGCGGACTCCAGTGCCGTTACCAGCACATCCTGCGGCTCGACGCCGATAACGCGCGCCTCGGCCACCCATGTGCCGGCCGGGAGATTCGAGGCAACGAACTCCCCATTCTGCACGGCCACCTCACGCCCGAGCGCCTTGATGACCACACGGCCTGATTCGACGGCCTTTCCAGACATGCGCGTGACACGTCCGTGAATCACCGCCGTGCCTGAAGTCGCCGAGGAATCGGCAAGTAGCACGTCAACTCGCGCGATTCCGCCCGGTGGCACCGTGATCACAGTTCCCGCTACATCGCGATGGCCCGGGCCCGTCACCAGCAGATCGAGCGGCGCATCAACCGGCAGGTGGCATGCGAGAAGCATCCCATCGTCCGTGATGGTTGCCGTCGTTTGCTCCTTGACCACTCGGTAGTTCGCCGAGTCCAGCGCGAAGGCGCGCCAGTGTACGGTGGCTTTGGTGCCCGGAATCGATGCTTGGTTCTCCGCGTCGCGCACGAAACCCACGAGCATGCCCTGGGCATAGTCATCGCTCTGGCCGCAGCGCAGGGCGCGCACCATCGCGCTCGACGGGATCGCCAAGTCCACGGTGGCCAGGGTGTCAGCGGCCAGGTCGATGGTGCGCGTTACGGCGTCGAGGCCGAGGGCCGTGAGTGCGTCGTGGTAGAACCCTACGGTGTACTGCCCTGCCGGGAGTCCACTGAGGCGATACTGGCCCAGCGAGTCGGTAGTCGTTCTCCACGGTGCGTGCGCAGAACGGACCGCGGCCACCTCGACGGCCGCGCCGCGCAACGGACGGCCAGCGATGGAATCGAACACGGTGCCGCGCACGCCAGCGGCACGGACATTCGTCCTGCCCTGGGCCAGTATTGTGCCGCTCGAGATGCACGTGCTGACCGCGAGTACCGCCAGGCAACGTGCTGCCCGGCAATGTCGTCGGCGCGCGGCGTTGCCGGCGGATGGAGAGGATCTCCCACTGGGAGTGCCACGAGCGACTTCCGAGCCAACACGGTAGTTGCGAAGCATCATCGTATCGCCGTCAGAAGGATGTTGCATTAGAAATCAGTAGTCCCGCTTGGTCCACGCAACGACAACGGCGCACGCCGCCGTTCGCTCGAGAGGATTCGTCGCGCTTGGCCGGCCGAAGGCGAATCGAAACTGAACGGGCGCCAGTTCGATGCTGGGGTACGTCTCGACCGCCAATAGGTCCTTCAGGGGCGCGGCCTCGTCGAGCGCCTCCAGCGCCAGCGGCTCGAAGGCGTCGTTGACATAGAGTGCGATACAGTCCTCTCGTCGCCCGCGCGCGAACACCTTGGTCCCGCCGCTGTACGTGAATCCGCGCGCCTCCTTCAGCAGGTCCGACGTGAACGACGCTCGCATTATGGCGTCGCTCCCCGGCAGGAAGAACGTGCCGGCATAGTGACGCCGACGGCGAAGCACGTCCTCCAGCACCCGCGTGTTGCGATCCATCTTGCCGACCACGGTGACCGCGTCGAGGCGCTGCACCGCGTTGTCCACGGTGATGGTCGCCTCGTTCCTGGCACTGTCAACGACCGTCACCAGCGCTGCTCGCGGCTCGACGCCGATCACGCGCGTCTCGATGATCCACGAACCACCCGGAAGATCGCGCAACGCGAATGTGCCGTCGCGGATGGTGGCCTGCCGGCCCAATGCCGCCACTATGGCGCGCCCGGATGTGACTGGCCTGCCCGAGAGGTTCTTCACCAGTCCCTCGAGGATTCCGGCGCCGCTGAGCGCCGTGGAGTCGGCGAGCAGCAAATCGAGGTGCTCGACACCACTTCGAGGAACGCTTACCACCGGGCCAGCGATCGTCCGGTATCCCGGTGCGCTCACGCGCAGGGTGAGGTGCGCGTCCAACGGCAGGCCGCAGACGAGGTATGCACCATCAGGCTCGACAGACGCCAATGCCTCTTCCTCGACCACGCGCGCCGAGTTGCCGTCCAAGGCAATCGCTCCCCAGCTGACGCGCAGTTCGGCGCCAGCCACCGCTGCGTTGGAGGACGCGCCCCGCATCACGCCCACCAGCATGCCGCGGTCCGTGCGGCTTGCGCGCGTCCCGCAGCGCAGCGCGACTACAGCGCCGATTGATGGCAAGGCGAGGTCGGCAGTGACGGTGGAGTCACTCTTCAGGTCGACGATCTGCGTGGACGATTCGAGCCCGAGTGCCATCAGCGCATCGTGGTAGAAGCCGACCGTATAGCGACCAGCGGGCAGTCCCTCAACGCGGTACATCCCCGTAGAGTCGGTGGTCGCCGTCCACGGAAGACGCGATGGATTCGACGCCGCCACTTGCACAACGGCACCCGCAATCGGACGGCCGGCGATGGAGTCGAACACGAGGCCGCGAACGGCCGACCGCCCAGTCCATGGCGCCCGACGCCGCACCAGCACCGCGTTCCGGTGCGACGATACGACGACGTCCACCCCCGCCTCATGGAGCACCTTCCGCAACGCGTCCGCAACGGACAGCGCCGCGACGTCGAGGTGCACGGTATCCTCGGCGGCGATGACGTCGTTCGCATATACGAATTGCAGGCCGGAGGCCGCCCCAATCCGGGAGAGCGCCTCACGCCGCGACACGCGCCCGAGATGGAGAGTGATCTTCGTTTGGTACGCGGACGGAAAACCGTTCGGCGCCACGTCAACCGACGGGAGCGAGGTGTCGCTCGTCGCCACCAGAAAGCGTGGGTCGGCTGTCTGCGCACTGGCCGTTTTGGCAAGGCCAATCAACAGGAGGAATGCGAGCGTGCACGGCGCGCGGCGCATCAGCGGCTCCGCAGCGTCACACGACGCCCGTTGCGTTCGACGACGGCGTCCACGGCGATCGCCAGCGCCTGAAGCATCTCGTCGGCGGACTGCGTCGAGAACTCGGCCGTCACCGAGGTCGCGGCCACGCGTGGATCGGCGACGTGAATCTCGAGATCGTACCAGCGCGAGATGGTGGCGAGCACGTCGCGCATCGGTTGCTTGTCGAAGACGAGTTCATTCCTCGTCCACGCCAGTGCGCGGGCAACGGCAGCGCCGCGCGCGGTTGAGACGGCACCGGTTGCGTCGAGTACGCCCAACTCGCCGGCCCGCAGGAGCACTCCCTCGGGGCGGCCACGAGACCCCGTCTCGCGACGCCCCAGCGCAACGGCCCCCTCGGCCACGGCAACCGTCACATTCACCTCGTTGCCGTACGCGCGGAGTCCGAAGCGCGTGCCGATGTCCTCCGTGACCGTCGTCGCCGTGCGTACCCGGAACGGACGAGACGCATCGTGATGCACATCGAACTCGGCCTCACCCTCAAGCGTGAGTTCCCGCGCTCCTTCCCCAAATCCGGCGGCGACCGCCAATCGGCTCTCCGGCGCAAGCCGCACCTTGCTGCCATCGGAGAGCTGCACGGTTGCGGTCTGGCCACGCCGTGCCTGGTACACGATGTCAGGTGCAACGGGTGTTGGCTCCGGCGGGCGCGGCCGCCACTCCAGCCAGGCCGCCGTGCCGACCAGTGCGAACAGGAGCGACGCGGCAATCCGGGATCGCCATGGGTGCAAGTCGAAACCCACGTGAGGAGCTTGATGTTGCGGTGCCTGTCGCACGACCGCCGTCCGGTCGGCGTCGATGGTCCTGGCGCGAGCCACGGCCCACATCCGGTCGACATCCCACGCAGCTCCCGTCGATGGCGCGAGCAGGTGACGCACCCCCTCCAATCGCCGGGCATTGCCCGCTGACTGCGCCAGCCAGCCCTGAACAGAGTGCGCTTCTTCGCTCGTGCAGTCCGCGCGCAGGAAGCGCGCGAGCAGTTCATCGGTCGGCGACCAGGTGGAGCTCATGCCCTCTCTACACGCCACCACGGTCTTACCCCTAATTGGGCCGCTCTATCCGCCCAGCCACGGCCCGAGTCGCGCACGAAGGATCGCGAGCGCGCGTCCCATGTGCACCTCGACGGTCTTCGGCGAGACCCCGAGAATGACCGCTACCTCAGCGTACGTCAGCGCCTGTGTGCGGAGGAGCATGAAGACTTCTCGACACCGGGGCGGCATTCCTTCCACCGTCGCGTGGATGGCCGCTTCGAGGTCGGACGCCATCAGCTCAGCGTCAGCGGCCGCCGCCGGTGCGTTGGCATCGTGCGAAAGTGTCGCCGACGCACGCGACGCCGTCGCTTCGTCGCGGAGCGCATTCAGCGAGCGATTCCGCACGGCACCAAACAGGTACGCGCGCAAGCCATGTTCGGGACGGAACTCATGCCGATTCGCCCACAGCCAGGTGAACAGGTCCTGGACGACATCTTCGGCCGCATCACGCGACCGCAGGTAGCTGTACGCAAGTTCGCAGAGGGCGGAGACATACGACCGATACACACGCTCAAACGCCCTCGCATCGCCTGATCGCAACAGCGCAATCAGGCGTGCTTCGTCAGCCGGTGCGACGACGAGTAGGTGCTCTCTATCTTCCAACAAGGGCGATGTGCACGGTCATGTCGTACGCGGTGGTCAACGGAAGCGGCATACCCCCACGCTACCCCTTTCCAGCCGCCGTCGCCACAGACAACCGGCATCCGGCATCCGTGGTACCGCTTTACGGCACGCGCCGGTACCGGATCTTCCACGTCACCGAGGGTGACATGCTCGCGAGCACCACGCGCCGCCAGCGGATCTCGGCTGACGTCGTGGCATCCAGGAGCTCGCCCAGTTGCGCGCGTCCTTCCCCAACCTCCACGGCCACCGCTTCCCAGCCACGGGGTTCTGTCACGAAGAGCATGCCGCTGATGGCATCCCATCGCTGGAGTTGGCCGCTCAGCTCACCGTCCACCCAGCGCACGTCCTGCAGCTCCACGCCGCCACAGCTCACATGCCGATTGGTCGCCAGGACCTGCGGATGATCCACACGCTCCCGCAGGCAGAGCACCTGCACGTCGTTCTCCGCAACCGGCGCCAGCGTCAGCGCGCCCTTCACGACGCCAAGCGCGCGATTCTCCCAGAAGTCGAACGCCACATACGTGCGCGCGGTGTCGAGGCCGAGTTCGCCAAGCGCGATGTGGGTCGGTGCACCGGTCGTGCGCGCCAGCACCGTCCATCGCTCCCACGGCCGCGCGATGTCGAGTTGGTACAGCGTCTGCTGCAGCCGCTGGTCGGCCTCGAATGGGCGCGGCCCCGCCCCGCTCACTTCGCTCTCCACCATCCACAGCCGGTCCGTGCGCGACGGGTCCACGTCGTACACCTGCCCCGGACGCGTCACGAGCACCGGCGCCGTGCGCTGCGCCACCACGAGCGCGGTGTTGATGTAGACATTGGGCTTGTCCGTGAGCATCAGCAGCGACCCGGTCAGCGTCGTGAGCGTCGCCGCGCGCCGTCCGTCGGGCTGGCTCAGTTCGATGTGATCGGGATCGTTGCGCCAGACCACGTTGTTGAACGAGTTGAACTGCGCAAAGCCACCGTACCCAAAGCCGTCGTCGCCCAGCCGAGTGGCGTCAATGATCCCTGCCAGCTCGGGGCGCGGTCCCCACGACGCGAGCATGAAGGCATCGCGGCCGATGACATCGCGGATCTGCCGCGAGAAGTCGCGGAAGACCTTCACCCGGTCGAGCTTCCGCTGCGCGAAGTACGCGGCGTGACTGTTGAACCCTTCGTATCGCGTGTGCCGGAGCGCATCGACCTTGAAGTAGCCCCACCCCTGCCGCTTGAGTGCCGAGTAAACCGGGAGCACCAGGTCGCGCATCGTCGCCGGGCTGCCGTCCATGACATACCCAACCCAATTGCCGCGCGAGGGCTTCCCGTCTGCGCCGCGCACGAAGTACTGCGGGTGCGCGTGGGCCCACGCCGAATCGTGGAACGCGGTGTTGGTCCACAGCCCCGGCGTCAGTCCCTTGCCGGCGATGTACGACTGGAGTCCCTTCAGGCCGCCCGGAAACTTCTCATTCGTATTCAGCCAGTTGTCGGGCACCGAGATCGGCAGCCGCTGAAAGCCGTCGTCGATCTGCAGTACGTCGTACCCAAACGGCTTCAATCGCTCGGCCATCGCATCCGCCGTGCCACGGATGTCCTGTTCCGTGACCTTGTCCCGGAACGCATACCACGAGGTCCAGCCGGCCACCGACCTCGGCCAGGTTGCGTACGTCCACGGTTCGTAATGTGCGAGCCCGCGGTGCTTCTGGTAGAAGCGCGGGCGAAACCGGAGTGTGATTTCGTATCCATCTGCTACTAAATCAAACGCCGCGGAGTCGCCGTCTGCCACCGGCGTAATGCGCACCGACGCCGGGAAGTCCACGCTCAGCAGCCAGTCGCGGTCACGCGCGTACGCGCCCCGGTTGAGCAGGCTGTGGCTCGGCCCCACGCTGTTGCGGACGATGGGCACGCCGTCCTCGCGCGGGTCGGCATCCACGGCAAACGCGTCGCCCGCCGCATGCGCCGTGCCGCGCAGGGTGATGCGGCCATTCCCGGGCAGCCAGGTCACCACCTGCGTGATGCGTCCGCTCGATGTGTCCACGAGCTGGCGCACCCGTGGAATGCCGCGCGTCGCCGAGACGCGCGCTTCAAAGACGGTGGCGCCATCGTAGCGAAACGCCACGGACGTGTCGGTCAGCACCACCTGCGCCGCGGTATTCAACGGCGCGCCGCGGGTGGTCCCCGCGGTTCGCGCCTTCGCCGGCGCGCTCTGCGCACCCGCCGCATGCAGGGTGCTGCCCAGGCAGGCGACAATCATTAGATAGCGCGTCACGGCAAGTACCCCGGTGTCAGAATCTCAGCGCGCGCATGTATCGCAGGTTTCGGCGGGCGCTCTCCATCGGCTCGGCTGAACCCTCCTGCTCCACCACGCACGGCTTCTGGTCGATGTCGCGCACCATCGCGAGCATCGCGCGGAAGTCCACCGTGCCGGCGCCCAGCTCCGTGTCCTTGGAGTTGTCGGCCACCACGTCCTTGAGATGGAAGCTCCAGATGCGGTCGTGGTGCTCCTTCAGGAACTTCAGTGGCTCGCCGCCGCCCATCCGCATGTTCCCCGCGTCGAGCTGCAGGCGAACCGCACTGGGATCGGTGCGCTCGAGGAACAGGTCAATGGGCACCACGCCGTTGATCGGCTTCTGGTGATTCGGCTCATTGTGGAATCCGAGCCAGATCCCGGACTTTCGCGCCGCGGCGCCGGCGGTGTCGAAGATGTCCGTCCACCGCTTCCACTCGTCAATCGACTTCTCGGCGTCCGCCGTAAGGCTTGGCGCGATCAGGTACTCCTGCCCCAGGTACGCCGCGGCGTCGAGACTCTTCTGCCAGTCCTTGGTGAGCAGCAACGGCGAGATGTGCGCCGAAGGCGCCTTGAGCCCCGTGTTGGCGAGCGCCGCCTTCACCTGCTCGTTGGTCCGCCCGAAGTTGTCGAACGACCAGAGCAGCTCGACGTCGTCGTACCCCATGGCCCGCACCGCCGCGAGCGTCCCCTCGGGGTCTTTACGCATCTCGGCGCGCACCGAGTACAACTCGAGACTCACGCGCTTCACCGCCCGCCCGCCTCGAGCGAAGGGTGCGGGAAGAGCGCACGCGCCTGCCGCCACGGCCGCGACCTGGACGAACTCACGACGTTTCATACCTCCTCCTCACCACCACACCCTGCCCCCGAACTCCGCACCACACCCTGTTCCCCTCCCCTGCACCACACCCTGTTCCCTGCCCCTGCACCGGGCATCAGGTCCGCCCCCGCGCACGAATCGCAAAAGCCAGCATCACTCCGCCAAAGCCGCACAGCACCACCCCCCAATACAAGTTCACATTGATGCCGAGCGACTGCTTGTACGTCTCAGCCGGCGTGATGAAACCGTAGATCACGAGAATCGCGCCGAAGATCGAGAACAGCAGTCCGATGGGCAACCGGAGGTCGAATCGCATGGCGCCTCCCTAGAGGAATGCAAGGTTGAGGGCCGTCACGGCCAGGAGGATCAGCGCGCCCAGGTAGATGGGCCGCTGATACCACGGCAGGTGCCCTTCCGGATGCCGCTCGGTGAGGCTGTACACCAACCCGCGTAGCTCCTCGTCACTCTTGAGGCGCCTTGTCAGCAGGCTGATGAGGATCGTCACCGTGAAGCACGTGGACCACGACCAGATGGCGGTCCAGAAGTTCTGGGCCATCTCGCTGGGGTACGTGTGCATGATCGGACCGATCCATCCGCCCTTGAACAGGCTCTCGGCGCCGACCGGCATCGTCAGGCCATGATGCAGCGCCGCGGCGGCCGTGCCGGACAGCAGGCCGTAGAACGCACCGTGCCCCGTGGTCCGTTTCCAGAACATGCCCAGCAGGAACGTCGCAAACAGCGGGGCGTTCACGAACGCGAACACCAGCTGCAGCATGTCCATGATGTTGTTGAAGTGCTGCGCCATGTACGCCGTGAGGATGGACAGCACGGTGCCGAACACCGTGGCGATGCGCCCCATCCTGAGGTAGTGCTGATCGCTCTTGTTCTTCGCGATGTGGCTCTGGTAGATGTCGTACGTCCAGACCGTGTTGAACGCCGTCACGTTCCCCGCCATGCCGCTCATGAACGACGCCATCAGCGCGGTGAGCCCAAGCCCCAGCAGTCCCGTCGGGAAGTAGTGCTTGAGCATCAGCGGGATCGTCATGTCGTAGTCGTACGCGTTGCCCTTGACCGGCAGCGCAAAGCCGGTCTGCCCCGCCTTGTACGTGAGCGCGATGGCGATCATGCCCGGCAGGATGACCAGGAACGGGAAGAGCATCTTCGGCACCGCGGCGATGAGCGGCACGCGGCGCGCCGCCTGCTCGTTCTCAGCCACCATCGCGCGCTGCACCACCAGGAAGTCGGTGCACCAGTAGCCGAACGAGAGCACGAAGCCGAGTCCCATCGCCATCCCAAACCACTCGACGCCCATCGGGTTGCCGCCGGGCGTGCCCATGTGGCTCCAGGCGCTCACCCAGGCGCCGGCGGCGTACGGCTCGCCGGCAAGGTTGGTGCTCTGCGTCGCCACAAGATCAAGTCGCGACACCAGTCCCGACCAGCCGCCCACATCGCGCAGTCCAAGGAAGACCAGCGGCAGGAAGCCGAGCACGATCAGGAAGAACTGCATCACCTCGTTGTAGATCGCCGAGGTGAGCCCGCCAAGGAAGATGTACGCGAGCACGATGGCGGCGCTCGCCCAGAGTGCGACGTCGAAGTTCCAGCCGAGAAGCAGGTTGAGCAGCTTTGCCATGGCGTACATCGAGATGCCGCTCGAGAAGACGGTCATCGTGGCGAAGCTGAACGCGTTGAACGTCCGCGTCTTCTCATCGTAGCGCAGCTTGAGGTACTCGGGGACGCTGCGGGCCTTGGAGCCGTAGTAGAACGGCATCATGAAGACGCCGACGAAGACCATCGCCGGCACTGCGCCCACCCAATAGAAGTGGGACGTCATCATGCCGTACTTCGCGCCGGAGGCGGCCATCCCCATGACTTCCTGCGCGCCGAGGTTGGCGCTCAGGAACGCGAGCCCGGCAATCCACGCCGGGACGTTGCGCCCGGACATAAAGAAATCGTTGGAGCTCTTCATGCCGCGCTTCAGGGCCGCACCGATCCCCACCACGAACGCGAAGTAGAGGAGGAGGATGAACCAGTCGACGAGGCCGAGCTGGATGCTCTGCGTCATGGGAATGGGGACGCTCCGGGGAGGTCACGCAAAGAGGCGATGGGCGCGGCAACGGCCCGCACTCGGAAATCCGGACGGCCTTATTGTCGTGCGTGGACTGGTCACCGTCAAGAAACTTCCGCGCTAGCTTTGAGTTACTTATGCGCGTCGCGCTCGCCGTCCCGTGCTACGTTGACCAGTTCCGCCCCCAGGCGGCGCGGGCGACGCTTGCGCTGCTTCGTCGGCTGGGATGCGATGTGAGCCTCGCGTTTGACGCCCCCTGCTGCGGCCAGCCGATGTTCAATGCCGGCGTCGTGACGGCGGCCCGCGCTGCTGCGGACAACTGGGTGCGCGCCTCGGCGCCGTTCGACGCCATCGTCATGCCCTCCGGCAGCTGCACGCATCACGTGCGACACCATTTGCCGGGTTTCCTGGGTGGCGACGCAGCGGCGCACGCCGCGGAAGTCACGTTCGAACTCTGCGAGTTCATTGCCGGTCCGCTCGGCTTGCCCACGCTCGCCGGCCGGTTTCCGCATCGCGTGGCCATGCACCTGGGCTGCCACGCCCAGCGCGGCCTGCGGCTTGGCGGATCGTCCGAGTTGCACCAGCCAGTCTCCGGGCTCATGCGCAACCTGCTGATGGGACTCGACGGGCTCACGCTCGTGCCGCTCGAGCGGCCGGACGAGTGCTGCGGCTTCGGCGGCTCATTCGCCATTGGCGAACCTGACGTTTCCGTAGTCATGGGACGCGACAAGCTTGCCGATGTCTCCGCGCACGGCGCCGAGGTGCTGGTGAGCAGTGACCCCTCATGCCTGCTGCACCTCGAGGCGGTCGCGGCGCACAACGGCACGCACCTGCGAACCCTGCATATCGCCGAGCTGCTCGAAGAGGCGACGCGATGAGCGGACCCGGCGGCGGCGCGCACCGCGGTCACGCGAAGTCGGCGGCGGGCTTCCTGGTGGACGCCGAACGCGCCGCCTGGCATGACCAGTCGCTCTGGTTCATGCGGCAGAAGCGTGACCGCGGCACCGACCTGCCCGAATGGGAATCGCTGCGGCTCGCCGGCTCCGCCCTCAAGGCGCATGCCATGAGCCGGCTGGCGGACCTGCTTGAGGAGTTCGAACGCCGGGCCACCGCCAATGGGGTCGTGGTCCACTGGGCGCGCGACGCCGGTGAACACAACGCCATCGTCCTCGGCATCCTGCATTCCGCTGGAGTCTCGCGCGTCTCGAAGAGCAAGTCCATGCTCACCGAGGAATGCGGCCTGAATCCCTTTCTCGAGGCGCGCGGCATCGAGGTGGTGGACACCGACCTCGGCGAACGCATCGTGCAGCTCGCCAAGGAACCGCCGTCGCACATCGTCATCCCTGCCATTCATTGGAAGCGCGAGGAGATCGGCGCACTTTTCCATCGCACGATGGGCACGCCCGCCGGGGAGACGTCGCCCGATGCGCTTGCCGCGGCAGCCCGTGTTCACCTGCGCGACGCCTTGATGAACGCCGGCGCTGGCATCACCGGCGCCAATGCGCTCGTCGCCGAGACGGGCGGCGTGGTGGTGTGCACCAACGAGGGCAACGCCGACCTCGGCATGCACTCGGCGCCCATCCACATCGCCTGCGTCGGCATCGAGAAGATCGTCGCAACGCGCGACGACCTCGGCGTGCTCCTGCGCTTGCTTGCCCGCAGCGGCACCGGCCAGCCCGTGACCTCGTACACGACGCACGTCGCGTCGCCGCGACCGGGCGCCGCCATGCACGTGGTGCTCGTGGACAATGGCCGTACGAGACGGCTCGCCGACGAGGCGATGCGCACGGCCCTGCACTGCATTCGGTGCGGCGCCTGCCTGAACACCTGCCCCGTGTATCGGCGCAGCGGTGGCTACAGCTACGGACACGTCATCCAAGGGCCCATTGGTGCGATCCTCGCACCCGCCGTGGATCTCGATGCGCATCACGAGTTGCCATTTGCGTCCACGCTGTGCGGCTCGTGCGCCGATGTCTGTCCCGTACGCATCGACATTCCGGCGCAGCTCCTCGCCTGGCGCGCGCGCAGCGCCGCGGCGGGCACGCTGCCGCGTGGGTATTCGACAGTCTTTTCGCTGCTCGGCCGCGTTCTCTCGAGCCTCTCACGATTCGAGCGAGCGGCGCGATGGGCGCGGCGCGCCCAACGACTCATCCCTGCGTCGTGGCTGTCCGGCCGCTGGAATCCTTGGACGCGACCGGGACGCGCACTGCCGGTGCTCGCCGTCGAGTCGTTCCGCGAGTGGGCGCATCGCGAGGAGACGCCCTCGTGAACGCGCGCGACTCCATCCTCGCCGCCATTCGCGCCGCGGCGGTGCCTCCCGCGCCGGCGGCGATTGCGCCGTCCACACCGGCCGCTGACGACAGCGGCCTGCATGAAGCGTTTCTCCGCGTACTTACCGAAGTCGGCGGTCAGGGCGTCATTCGGACGGCGGGTCAACCGATGGAATCATTCATCTCCGAGCCGCTTGGCGCGGTCCGGCAAGACGCCATGGTGGTGCGCGGTCGCTTCGCCGTCGCCGAGAATGCCGCCGTCTATGTGGATGCGGCGGATCTACAGGCACGCAACGACATTGTGCGTGCCGAGCACCTGGTGGTGATTGTGCCGTTCAGCGCCATTGTGCCGACGATGCACGAGGCAATGCGGCTGATGCCCGCCGACTCCAGATGCGGCTGGTTCCTCAGCGGCCCCTCCAAGACGGCCGACATCGAGCAGTCGCTCGTCTTCGGCGCACAGGGATCGCGCACGCACTGCGTGGTTTTCGACCGCGGCACATGAACAACGACCGGACCACATCGACCGCGGCACCGGAGCGGTGCCGCGGCCGTTGCGCCGGCTTACTGCCGGCCGGTGGTCAGCTCCCGCACCACGCGGTCGGCGCGATAGACGTACGCCAACGCTTCCTGAATGGCGCGCACATCCACCATCACGTTGCGTCCGCGCTCCGGTAGGTAGATGTAGTCGCGCACGAGCGCGTTGATGTTGCGGTCGAAGTTGAGCCCCACGATCCGCAGGTCCTTGGTCACTGCCGGCGACCCTGAGTTGCCACCGTAGCTGTCGGCAGTGGAAACGAAGTTGAGCGGTGTCCCCAGGTCGAGCCCCATGGGCGGCACGCGCCAGCGGTTGGGCAGCTCCCAGTCGCTCGCCTGGCCGTGACTGCGATTCCGGTCGTAGACGCCATAGAAAGTCGTGAAGGGCGCCGCCAGCGTGCCATTGTACTCATAGCCCTGCACCACGCCGTCCGCGATGCGCGGCGACGATGACCCGTCGGGTGGAATGGCTGGCCCGTAGATCTCGAAGCGGGCGCGGCCGATCTGCGCCGACAGCGCGGCCTCTTCCACGTTGATGCGCGCCTGCTCGGCCTCGAATGCGAGGACGCTCGGCATGATCGTGTTGATGAACTGCATCGCCGGATCCGCGGCGAGCTCTCCGGCGGCGGCGCGACGGGCGCCGGCCGTGTCGTTCAATGCGGTCGCGGCGAGCATAGCGTCCGCCGCTTCCTGCGGAGTCTTGCCGCCCAGCGCGGCGCGCGCAAACTCGTGGTTCGCGCCATACGCCGTGGCAATGTCCTCGAGCGACAGCGCGAAGTAGCGGCGCTCGAGGTCGCGTGCCTGCGGACGCACGCGCGCAAGGCGCTGGCGGAAGCCGGCCACCGAGTCGGCCGGGCCGTGCTGCACCCGCCACGCCATGTACGCCGCCTGCAGGGTCGTGCTGCTTGCCACGGGGCTCACCAGCTGCCCGAACGCGGTGAGCGCGGTGCGCGACTTCACGCGCTGCCGCTGCAGTTCCGCCATCCGGTCAAACAGCTTGCCGTAGCGCGCCTTGAGCTCCGGCTTCGCCTGGATGGCGTCCATGAGCCCGCGTTCGATGGCGGTGCGCCGCCCCATGATGTTGGCGTCGCGCAGTCCTTCGAGCCGGCCGCCGATCGGCTTCCAGCTGTTCGACAGGCTGAGCATCGTTACCATCGCGGCGGAGCGCTCGCGTTCGTCCTTGTTCGCATCGCGGAACGCCTTCAGCGCCGCGAGGTGCGACGACAGGAAATGCTCGGTGAACGGCAGGGCTATGTCGCGCTGGTACTCGAGCTGGCTGATCGTCGTGAGCCGGCGCGTCGCCCCGGGGTTGCCGATCACGAACACCACGTCGCCCGGCTTCGTGCCGCTCTCGCCGCCCCAGGCAAAGTACGCCGGGCTCGACACCGGCTTGCCGTCGCCGCCATAGGCGCGCATCACCGCGAAATCGAGCGCATATCGCGGGAACGTGAAGTTGTCCCAGTCGCCGCCAAGGTTCGCCACGCCAAGCTCTGCCGCGACCACCAGCCGAATGTCGGTGTAGCGCTTGAAGACGTACGCCGATGACCGTGCACCGTTGTAAAGCCCGACCACCTGCACCCAGACTGAGTCGCCCGGCGTCGCATACTGCGCCCTGAGTCGCGCCTGCGCTGCGGTGGTCGCCGTGCGCCGTGCCTCGTCGCGCGCCGCCCCTTCAGCGGCCGCATCGCCCGCCTTGTTCACCTCATCCGAGATGTCGACCGCCGCCAGCAACTGGTCGGCCACCATATTCGGCAGTCGCCGTTCATCAGCCGGCGTCGCGGCCACGAATCCTGAGTCAAGCAGGTACTCGCCCGGACGACTGATCGCATTCACCGAACCGCGTACGCAATGATGGTTCGTGATGATCAGGCCGTTCTGCGACACGAACGCCGCCGAGCAGCCCGGGATGCGCAGCGCCGCCATGCGGGCGCGGGCAAACCACACCGAGTCGGCGTTGAAGCCGTAGGTCGTGGAGAAGTACTCCGCCGGGGCGTATTCAAACGTCCACATCTTGCCGAGGTCGAAGCGGCCCGACGTGACGAATGACTGGGCAGGAAGCGCGGCGGCCGTGACGGCCGCGAGAATCAGGGCGCGGAAGAAGCGCATGATGTTGAATCCGAAGAGGCCGCGTCTCCATGACGCGGCGATCCTTCATTCTAATGTCGCACGAGGCCGCGCGCCTTGTTGGAGCGGGACCTACGGCCGCGTCCAGAGCGCGACCACCGCACACACGCCGTCGGCCGAGCGCCACTCGAACGGCGCCGAACTCACGTCGGGATACGCCTCCACGGCGAGCACCCGGTCCGGTCGCGTGGTGGCATCGAGCGCCACGACCCCCTCGATGGCGCGCACGCCATTCACGTAGACGCCGATGTTCCGGCAGCGCGCTCCCGTGTTGGTCGGGCGCGCCTCCACCTCGTTCGGGCCCAGCCGCCGGAAGCCGCGCGCATTGACCAGCAGGTCGGTCACGCGCGTCGCGAGGCGCAAATACGGGCTTCCCGGCAGGAAGATCGAACCGCTCGCCGAGCGGCTGCGGGCCATGACGGCATCGAGTACCTGCATGACGACGTCGGCGCGGCCGGTGATCGTCACGGCATCGAGGCGCTGCGCTTGGTCGCTGACGCGCACGAGCAGGGTCGCATTGCGCCGCGAGGTGGCGTGCACGAGCATCGAGCGCGGCTCCATGCCGATCGCCCGGAGTTCCATCACCCATGTGCCAAACGGGAGGTCCAGCATGGCGAAGGCGCCATCGGTGATCGGCACCTCGCGGCCGAGCGCGGCAATGCGTGCGCGGCCGCTCACGACCGGCTGCCCCCGTTCGTGCAGCACCCGTCCGCGCACCTCGGCGGTCCCGGTCTTTGTGAGCGTGTCCACCAGCCAGATGTCCTGGCGCAATGCCCCCGACTCCGGAATCGTGAACGGGCCCGTGAGTTCGCGGTAGCCGGGCGCGCGTACGGCAGCGGTCAACACGACGCCGGACGGGACATCGCAGGTGCTGAACATGCCGCCCGCCGACACCGTGTCGGTGGTGCGCCCCGGTTCCGTGTGCATCATGCCGGACGCCAGGGCCGTGACACTCCAGGTGACCGTCACGGTCGCACCGGCTACTGGCTGCCGGCCGCGGGCGGTGCGCACGAATCCGGCGAGCAAGGCGTGATCGGTGGCTTGCCCCTCCGAGTCGCGGCAGCGAAGGGCGCGCACCACCCCCGCTGACGGAATGCTCATGTCCATCCGAACCACGGAGTCGGTGTCGAGATCGACGCCCTGAACCGGCGCGTCGAGACTCAGCAACTCGAGCGCCTCATGATAGAAGCCCAGCACGTACTTGCCGGAGGGGATTCCCCCAAGCGAGAAGCGCCCTTCGACGTCGGTGCGCGCCGTGAAGGGCGTCCCCGTGCCCTCGCGCAGCGCCAGGTGCACCTCGGCCCCGATGAGTGGCGACTGGGCGACCGAGTCGTAGAGGACGCCCCTGACCACGTGGGACTGGGCGGATGTGCGCTGCGCGGCAAGCGGCGTCGCCACGACGGACGCGCAGAAGACGACGAGCGCAGCGCAGGGCGTGCGTGCGTGCATGAGGGGGGCCGGTTGGTGCGACTCTCGGAATCTGGCCTTCTCGCGACACGGATGCCACTCCTGGGCATCCCCAGTGGATGCCGCGGTCCCTACCTCGCGGGTGCGGGAGCGATCGTGTCGGCGCGGACCGTGCGCGTGCAGGCCACGCGCACCTCAATCGTGTCGCTCGGCACATAGGTCGAATCCGAGTCGTCGCCCCCGTCCCAGCGCCCCTCGAGCAGGCAGGTGACGCCCCCGCGATGCACGCCTTGCACCGTGCCGTCCGGCCCGTCGGCCGAGATCATGGTGCCATCGTTCCACCCGCGTGCCGTGAATCCTCGCAGTACCGTGTCCACCGAGAACGCCTCGCGTCGCGTCCGTCCGGCGGCGAGGACGCGACAGGCCCACCGCCCGGTGGAACCGTACCAGAGCGAATCGAATGGCACTGCCGACTCCCACTGTGTATCGACACCGGACACCTGCCGTAGCAATGTGTCGCCCAAGAGGCAGCCCGCCTGCTCGGCGGTTCGCACGCGTGAATCAGCCGCCACGGTGGCGCGCGCACCAGGCGCACTCTGGTTCGCTGCAGGGGGTGAGTGATCCGTGGGCCCACACGCGACGCCGGCGACGAGGCATGTCACAACAGCGAGACCTACCACGACTGCTCGCGTCACGTGCCGGCGCATCGCGCAGTTCGGACCGCTCAGGATCGATTTCAGTGGATGCATGGATTCCTCGATCGAATCTGGCCTGACGACGAAGAGACCGCCACACTTAGGCATCACTCAATCTCGAAGCGATCAATGATCCGACTCTTCCGTGCGGCCGTCGCCCTCTGTGCCCTCCTCCCATCCCTGCTCTCGGCGCAGGCCAAGCCGACCCTCACGCCGAAGGACCTCGGCAAATGGGAATCGCTCGGCCAGGCTCGTCTCTCGCCAAACGGCGACTGGCTCGCGTATGGTATTTCGCGCAACAACGAGCAGAACGAGCTGCGCCTGCGCGGCGGCGGACGAGACTCGACCATTGTCATTGTCTACGGGCAGTCGGCGGCGTTCTCGCCGGACTCGCGCTGGCTTGGCTACCTCGTTGGCGTCTCGCCCAAGGAGCGCGACCGACTGGTGAAGGAGAAGAAGCCTGTTCGGACCTCCTTCGCCGTGCGAAACCTCGCGACCGGTGAGGTCACGGCAATCGCCGACGCGGCGAGCTTTACGTTCAACCCGTCAGGCGGGTTCGTCGCGGTCACCAAGGTTGCCGCGGAGGGCAAGAAGACCAGCGAGGTGGTGGTGCTGGACATGGCCCGCGGCACGCGCTTCTCGTTCAGCAATGTCGCCGAGCAGGCCTGGAGCGAATCCAAGCCGATGCTGGCGTTCACCGTGACCGTCGATGGCAACGCCGGCAACAGCGTCTCAGTGTTCGATGGGACAACGGGCGCGGTGCGGGTGCTCGACAGCTCGCCGTCGGTGTATCGCGCCCTGTCCTGGCGCCCCAAGTCAGACGCGCTCGCCGTGCTGCGCACGCGAGTGGACACGGCGTTTGCCGACACGGCACATGTCGTCCTCACGTGGAACTCGGCGGCGGACGCGACGCTGAAGCCCCGCCAGCTCGCCGATGCGCCGACCGGCCTGCGCATCGCGGACTACCGGCGTCCCACCTGGTCGCGCGACGGCACCACGCTCTACCTCGGTGCGCGCAAACGGGAGCCCGTGGCCGAGCGGCCGAAGAAGAGCGAAGACAAGGTCTCCGACGTCGAGATCTGGCACTCCAGCGACATTCACGCGATCCCGGAACAGCGGTCAGCTGAACAGCGCGACCTGCGTGCCACCGTGATCACGGCGTGGCCACTAAGCAGCGAGAAGCCGGTGGCACTCGGCACCGACCCTTTGGAGTCAGCGGCGGTGGCCGACGGCGACACCTATGCCACCGAGACGGACCGCAAGCCGTATACGTGGGGGCAGAAGTTCGGACGACAGTACCAGGATCTGTGGGTCACTGACATCGCGACCGGTGAGCGGCGTAAGTTGCTGACGAAGGTGCGCTTCGTGTATCCCGCCGATCCGACCGGCAAGCGCATCCCGTGGTTCGACGGTCGAGACCATTGGCTCGTGGACATCGCCAGCGGTACGCGAACCAACCTCACCGCCAAGCTGACGGCGGGCGGCAAGGCTGATTTCATTGATCGAGACGCCGACTATCCCACGGACCTCAAGCCGCCCGTCGGCGCGCCGTTATGGGCCAAGGATGGATCGGCACTCTACGTCTACTCCGAGTTCGACGTCTGGATGCTGGCGCTCGATGGGTCAGGCGGGAAGCGGCTGACGGACGGCGGTCGTGAGGGGATCGTGCATCGACTGCTCTCCTTCGCGCCGTTCACGGCGACGCCCGCCGAACGCGCGATTGACCGTTCCAAACCCGTCTACCTGTCGCTGTACGGCAAGCGCAGTAAGCAGACCGGATACGCCCGCCTCCTACCGTCGGGCGAGGTGCAGCGCCTGCTGCTATCCGATGCATCCATTGGGCAACTGTCCAAGGCCGACAGCGCTGACCGCGTGGTCTTCGTGCGCCAGCGTTTCGACGAATCGCCCAACGCGTACGTCGCCGGCGGTGATCTGTCGGGCGCCGCGCGCTGGACCGAGACGAACCCGTTCAAGAAAGACTTCGCGTGGGGGAAAGCCGAACTCTTCTCGTACACGAGCGCCGTCGGGCGGCCGTTGCAGGCCATTCTCTACTATCCGGCCAACTACGACGCGAAGAAGAAATACCCGATGATCGTGTACACCTACGAGATGCTGACGCAGGGACTCCATCGCTT
This sequence comes from Gemmatimonadaceae bacterium, assembly GCA_041661925.1. GTDB lineage: Bacteria > Gemmatimonadota > Gemmatimonadetes > Gemmatimonadales > Gemmatimonadaceae > PNKL01. The sequence goes on along the minus strand of JBAZTM010000012.1, from coordinate 6,355 downwards.
CATCGTGCCGCGTGAGAACGACTACTACAACGCCAACGTCTTCACGCAGAACGGCTATTTCGTCCTGATGCCGGACATTGTCTTCCGGCCGCGCGAGCCAGGGGTTGCGGTACTCCACTCGGTGGAACCCGCCGTGCGCACGGTCATCGCGCGTGGCCTCGTGGACGCGGCGAACATCGGGCACTGCGGCCACTCACAGGGCGGCTATGAGGCCTTCTACCTCGCCACGCATAGCAAGCTCTTCAAGACGGCCGTGGCCGGCGCCGGCATTTCCGACATGATTAGTTTTGCCGGTCAGATGCACTGGAACTCCATTCCTGAGTTTGCGCATTGGGAGACGGGCCAGTTCCGCATGGAAGTGCCGCCCTGGGAAGACATGGGGGCGATGCTCCGCAACTCGCCGCTCAACCGCGCGCACGACATGCAGGCCAAGAGCATCCTGATTGAAGTCGGTGGCGACGACGGGACCGTGGACAAGGGGCAGGGTGCGCAGTTCTGGAACTACGCGCGCCGTGCCGGCAAGGACGCGGTGATGCTGCTCTACCCCGGCGAAGGACACGGACTCGGCAAGAAGGAGAACGCCGTGGATTACGAGCGGCGTATCCTGCAGTGGTTCGGGCACTACCTCAAGGGCGAGCCGGCGCCCAAGTGGATCACCGACGGACAGAGCTGGCTCGATCGCAAGGCGGTGCTCGACGCCAACAAGTAGGCGGCCTAGCGGCCCGTATCGCTCAGCGCGCGCGCTTTGAGAAGGTCGAGGTACATCCGCTCGACCTTCGCCCGTGCCCACGGCGTGCGCCGCAGGAACTTGAGGCTCGACTGAACGCTGGGGTCGCTCGTAAAGCATGCGATGCGCACGCGGCGCCCCATGCGTTCCCAGCCGAGTTCGCGGACCATCTCGTTCAGCATTCGTTCGAGGGTGACGCCGTGCAGTGGGTCGGGAGTGCGGGCGGGGCGTTCCGGCGGCGTGTCCATGGTTCCGAACGATTGCCTCTGCGCTCACCGTCCGCCAGCGGGCGACGCCTGAGTCCGTTCGCGACGCACTATCTTTCGCCACATGAAGCTGTGGATTGACGCCGACGCCACGCCCCTGGCGGTCAAGCAGGTCTGCTTTCGCGCCTCCGATCGCCTGAAACTCGACACCGTGCTCGTGGCGAACCAGCGTGTGCAGCTCCCAGCGGGGTACACGCACCTCTCAACGGTGCGCGTTGACGCGGGCCCCGACGAGGCGGATCGCTACATCGCCGAGCAGGCCCAATCGGGCGACGTAGCCGTGACTGCCGACATCCCGCTGGCCGCGCTTCTTGTCCCCAAGGGAGTGGCTGTCATTGACCCGCGTGGCGACGTCTACACCGCCGAGAGCATCGGCGAGCGCCTTTCGGTGCGCAACTTCATGGACGGCCTGCGCAGCGCCGGCGTCGAGACGGGCGGACATGCCGCATTCAGCGCGCGCGACACACAGGCCTTTGCCAACGCGCTCGATCGGGCGCTGACGCGCGCGATGCGCGCGCGCTGACGACCGCGACCTAGAACCCCGCGGCGAGCCCGTGCCCGGCGGGCTCCGATACCCCGTGCCATCGGCCTCCGGCGCGCATGATCGCCTGCGCCCAGCCGAAGCCCATTCCGCTCTTCCTCGTCCGGACCGCGTGACCGCGTGACTCCAGCGCCTTCACCACAGAATCGGGAATGCCTGGCACCGTGAGGTCTATCCGGTCCGGGTAGTCCTGCGCGTGAAAGCGAGGCGCCTTCATCGCTTCGTCGAGTGGCATGCGGAAGTCCACGACGTTCGACACCACCTGCGCCACGGCGGTGATGATGCGAGCGCCGCCTGACGCGCCGACGACGAGGAATGTCGCACCCGTGCTGTCGAGCACGATCGTCGGCGTCATGCTGGAGAGCATGCGCTTGCCGGGGACGATGGCGTTGGCTTCGCCCTGCCTGAGCCCCATCTGGTTCAGGGCGCCCGGCTTCACGGTGAAATCGTCCATCTCGTTGTTGAGCAGGAAGCCCGCGCCGGTTACCGTCACCGCCGACCCGAAGCCCGTGTTCAGTGTCGTCGTCAGCGCGACGGCATTGCCCCTGCCGTCCACCACCGAGAAGTGCGTCGTATGCTGCCCGCGTACGGGGTCCGCCGGCACCTGGTCAGTCGTGTGCGTCGTCATCGAGATGCGGCGGCGCAGCATGGCTGCGGTGTCGGGCGACAGGAACGACGCTTCCGGCACGGAGACGAAGTCGGGATCGGCAAGCAGCGCGTTGCGGCGCGCGAAGGCCACGCGCTCCGCCTCGGCCATGAGATGAATGGCATCGACGGAATGCGCCCCCATCGCATGCAGGTCGTCCCCAGCGAGAATGTTCGCGATCAGCGCAAACGTCAGTCCACCCGACGAGACCGGCGGCATGGTCAACACCCGATGCCCCCGATAGGTGAACGTCACCGGCGTACGCCATTTGGGTTCGTATCCCTTCAGGTCCTCGAGCGAGATGATGCCACCGCCGCGCTGCATCTCCGCGACGAGCTTTTCGGCAGTCGCGCCTTCATAGAAGCCCTTCGCCCCCTGTTCGGCAATCAACTGCAGCGTTCGCGCGAGATCCGGATTCTTGAAGCGCGCTCCGACTTCCACCGGGGCGCCATTGGGTGCGTAGAGCGCAGCGGATGCGGGGGAGAACCGCGCCATGTTGTCGCCGATATCCTCGACGAATGCCGAGTCCGCGAGAAAGCCGCTCTCGGCGAGCTCGATGGCAGGTTTCACGACGTCAACCCACGGCAGCACACCAAACTTCTGGTGGGCGGCGTACAGTCCGGCCACGCTGCCGGGCACGCCGACGGCGAGCGCACCCGTGACACTGCGGTCCGTCGGATTCCCCGCTGCGTCCAGGTACATGTCGCGCGTCGCGGCAAGCGGCGCACGTTCGCGGAAATCGAGTGCGAACGTCTCGCCGTTCATGCGTGCCAGCATGAGGCCGCCGCCGCCGATGTTGCCGGCGGTCGGATACGTGACCGTCAGCGCGAAGGCCACGCCCACCGCGGCGTCTACGGCATTGCCGCCGCTCCGCAGGATGCTCGCCCCGACGCGAGCCGCGTACGGTGACGCCGAGACGACCATTGCACTGTCGCTAGTCGCGGTTTGGCCGGCTGTCCCCTCCGCGAATCGCTGACGCTGGCAGCCCGCGAGCAGGATGCCCGCTGCCACCGCCACAAGTCCGCCAAGCCGAACGCTATCGAGCAGTCGAATCGTGATCCGCTTCGCGGGCACAACGCCTCCTTGAATGTCCATTGCTGCACACACCCTAGGTATCCGCCCGGCCCGCTGCCACGCTATTTCCGCTTCACGATTCCGCGCAATCGGTCGAAGATCGACGCCTTGACCTCCCGCTCGATGCGCTGCGTCACGGCACCCAGTTGCAGCACCGTGCCGCAGTGCGCACACGTGAGCGGATCGTTGGGCCCGGGCGTGGTGGACGCAGTCGCGAACTTTGTGCCACCACACTTCGGGCACTTCAACGTGAACGACTCGCTGAACTCCAGGTTCATCCCTTCTTCCCCAACGCCGTCTTCACCCGTGTGGGCGTCATAGGCAACTGCGTGATCCGCACGCCGGTAGCGTCAAACACTGCGTTCGCGATCACTGCGCCCATGCCCACAATCGCCGGTTCGCCGCCGCCCTGTGACGGTATGTCGGGGGAATCGAGAATGACTGTCTCGATTCTTGGCATCCACGAGAACTTCGGCAGGCTGTAACTCCCGTAGTTCCGGTCGAGCACTTCGCCGTTCTTGAACCGCACCTCCTCGGCGAGCGTGTAGCCGAGCCCCATCATGATGCACCCTTCCATCTGCTGGGTGGCGCCCTCCGGGTTGACGACGACGCCCATGTCCTGCGCACAGACGACGCGCACCACTTTGATGGCCCCGGTGGTGGTGTCCACCTTCACTTCGGCCATGTTCGCCACGTAGGTGCCCGCATCTTCGCCGATCGCCACGCCGAAACCGCGCTTGCTCGGCCCCGGTTTGGGCGTCCAGCCAAACTTCTTCGCACAGGTTTCAAGCACGCGCCGCATACGCGGGTTTTGCAGGTTCAGCATCCGGAATTCGACCGGATCCATTCCAGCCGCCGTCGCGAGGGTGTCGATGTGCGACTCGCGGGCCCACACATTCGCGTTCGCCCCCGGCGCCCGCCACGGACCCACGGCGAACGGATGCATGCCCCCCTGATTACCGCTCCATCCTCCCTTGGTCATCGTCCGGTGGTTTGGCACGTCGTAGAACATCGCCGCGCCACGGCTGCCGGATCCGATGATGTCGCTGTCCCACGACACAATGCGCTTGGCGGCATTCAGTCCGGCGCGGATGGTGATCACCGCGGCGGGATCGAAGGTGTCGAAGAAGAACTCCTCTTCGCGGCTCCAGACGACGCGCACGGGCGTGCCGGTGGCGACCGCCAGGCGCGCTGCCTCCACCGCCTGCTGGCTGGCGCTCTTGCCGCCAAATCCGCCGCCCACGAACGGAGTGATGATGCGCACCCTCTCGGGGGCGAGCTTCAGGGCCCGCGCCACCTGCGTCTGCAGGGGGAAGGGCGTCTGCGTCCCCGCCCACACCGTCACCTTGCCATCGGCGGCGACGGATGCCACGGCGGAGTGCGTCTCCATCGGCGAGTGCGCCACGTACCCCTTCCGGTACTTCGCGCTGATGACCTGTGCGGCGCCTTTCTCGCCCGCCGCCACATCACCGGCGGCTTCCGCCTGCCGCCGCGCGACTTCGACGGTCTCGAGGTGCGCAAAGATGTTCTCGTGGTCCAGCGTACTCGGCGACGGCGCAAATGTCGTCTTGACCAGCTTGAGCGCCCGGTCGGCTTCATCGCGGTGCGCGTGGAGCACGGCCACGAAGTCGCCGTCCTTCACCACCCGTACGCCCGGCACCTTCTCGGCGGCGCTGGTGTCAACGGACGTGATCTTCGCGCCGTGCGTCGGCGGCCGTACGACGCGCGCGTGGAGCGCGCCCGCCGGCACCATGTCGCCAGCGTACATCGCCTTGCCCGTCACCTTTGCCCGCGCATCTGGCCGGGGATACGACTTCCCGATGATGGTGTACTCGCTGACTTTGTCGAGTGCGGCCTGTCCTTCATAGCGCCGTTCGATCTTCTTGCCAGCTGTCAGTTCGCCATAGGACGCCGACTTGCTCGGATCTGACTTGCTGACGACCATGCCGTCCTTCACGGTCAGTTCCGCAACGGGCACGCCCAGTTTCTCGCTCGCCATCTGCACCAGCACGGCACGCGCCTCCGCGGCCGCCGCGTGCAGCACCGGCCCGAGCCGCCAGACGCTGAGCGAACCGAACGTGCCGTTGTCGAACGGACAGAGGTCGGTATCGCCCATCACGCAGTCCACGCGTTCAAGAGGCACATTGAGCTGTTCGGCGGCGATCTGCGGCAGGCCCGTGATGATCCCCTGCCCCATTTCGATCTTGCCCACGAACAGGGTCACGCGGCCGTTCGCTCCGATGTGGAGGAACGCGTTGAAGTCCGGTGGTGTCCGTTGCTGCTCGGCGAAATTCCAGACCGGGCGCAGCGCGCCGTCGGGCGGCTTCACCGCGAACGCAACCAGCAGGCCCGTGCTCGTCAGCCGCAGAAAGTCGCGGCGGTCGATGGTCTCCACGAATCCCCATCCTTCGGGGACGATCATCTCTTCGTCCTGGCGGATCACTTGGCACCTCCCGCCATCTTCTTGGCGGCAGACTCCACGGCGTCCACGACGCGCAGGTGCGCGCCGCAACGGCAGAGATGCCGCTCGAGTCCCTGGATGATCTGCGCGCGGGTAGGCTTCGGGTTTGCTTCCAGCAGCGCCGTGGCACTGATCACCATGCCGCTGGTGCAGTAGCCGCACTGAAAACCGACGTGCTCCACGAAGGCCTCCTGCACTGGGCTCAGCTTGTCGCCCTGCGCCAGTCCCTCGACGGTCACGACCTTCTTGCCGGCGACGCGGCTCATCGGCGTCACGCAGGAGCGGACTTCCTTGCCGTCCAGCAACACGGTGCAGGCGCCGCAGAACGAGGCGCCGCAACCGAACTTGGTGCCCGTGTAGCCGAGGTCGTCGCGCAGGACCCAGAGCAGGTCCCTGTTCTCATCGACCGTCACGGTGCGCGCGACGCCGTTGAGGGTAAACGCAATCGGTTTCATCACGAATGCTCCGCCAACGAGGAAAGAGACGAGGGGCGCTCAGCGATCATCCCTAGGATTCTGGAGCCTGGGTGATGGGAGTGCCAGCCTGCCATTCGAACGGTCGGGCACGCCGGACCGTTGGATTCCACGGTGACGACCGCACAGATTCAGGGGGCGGCCCTTCGCCGCCTTTGCCCGCTCCG
>JBAZTM010000011.1:0-71422 GCA_041661925.1 Gemmatimonadaceae bacterium | reverse complement strand
GACGGGCTCTACAACGACCGCGCGTTCATCGCCGATCCGTCATCGGCCGGCGATGCGTCGCTTGCCAGCGCCATGCAGTCGCTCATCAAGAGTTCGACGGGCGGCGCGAAGCGCTGCCTCGAGTCGCAGCTGGGCCGCCTCGCCGATCGCAACAGCTGCCAGGGGCCGTGGACGCACACGGCGTTCCTGAGCGTCTCGTTCAACCCCATCAAGCTCCACCTCCCGCAGCGGGCGAACATCCAGTTCCAGGTGAGCAATCCCATTGGCGCGGCCGACCTGCTGCTGCACGGCGAGGACAACCTGCGCGGCTGGGGGCAGACCGTGCAGCCCGACGCCACGCTGCTGTACGTGCGCGGCTTCAACCCGGCGACGCAGCGCTACACCTATGAAGTGAACCAGCGCTTCGGTTCCACCAAGCCGTCGCAGACGATGGTGCGCCAGCCCGTGACCGTGACGGCGATGATGCGCTTCGACCTCGGGCCGGCGCGCGAGCGTCAGCTCCTTACGCAGCAGCTCGACCGCGGGCGCCGCCTTGCCGGACAGAAGGCTTCGGAATCGCAGCTCAACGCGATGTACGGCGCCGGCGGTGTCACCATCAATCCGCTGGCGATGATCCTGCGCCAGACGGACAGCCTCCACCTCACCTCGGCGCAGGGCGACAGCCTGGCGACGATGAACCGCGCATACCTGATCACGCTGAACCGCCTGTGGGCGCCGGTCATCAAGGAACTCGCGGGGCTCACCGACAACTACAGCCACGACCAGGCGTACGCGCTGTACAAGAAGACTCGCGAGGCGTCGGTGGATGAGCTGATCAAGGTGGCGCCGCGCGTGAAGAACGTCCTGACGCCGGAACAGCGCCGCAAGCTGCCCGCCCTCGTGGCCGCGCACCTCGATCCGTGGTACCTCAAGTCCATCCGCTCTGCCACCGTGGGCGGCACGGCGGGCGGTCCGTTCATGTTCATGGGTGGCGGCATGGGCGGCCCGGCCGTCCAGGCCATTCATATCTCCCGCTGATGATCAACGCTCCCTTCTTCCCTGGCGACTCCATGCCACTTCGACTTCGCGCTTTGCTTGCCCTTGCGGTCATTGCCGCACCCGTCGCGGCGCAGCAGCCGCTGCCGCCGGTGCGCCCGCTCGGGCCCATCACGCAGGTATCTCCCACCGACCTTCTGGGCTCGGTGTCCTCGGTGCGGTCGCTGCCGGGCGGCGGCGCCATCGTCAACGACCTGACGCGCCGCCAGCTCATCGTGCTCGACGCCGACTTCAAGCTGAAGTCGGTGATTGCCGATACCACGCCGGCGACGGCCAACGGCTACAGCAGCCGCATTGCCGGGCTGATGGCGTACAAGGGCGACTCGTCGCTCTTCGTCGACCCGCAGTCGCTCTCGATGCTCGTCATCGACGGCAAGGGGGAGGTGGTGCGCGTGATGGCCGTGCCGCGTCCACAGGATGCCAACTACATGATCGGCGGCCCGTTCGGCACGCCGGGCGTGGACCCGCAGGGACGCATCGTCTATCGCGGCATGGTCATGCCGAACATGCGCGGGATGAACATGGGCGGCCCGCCGCAGCCCGGGCAGCCTTTCCGCGCCCCGACGATGTCCGACACGGCGCCGGTGCTCCGTGTCAATCTCGCCACGCGCGCCCTCGATACGGTGACATACTTCAAGATTCCCAGCGCTCAGGTGAGCATGACGCAGGACGACCGCGGCGCGATGCGCATCAGCATGATGACCAACCCCATGCCGGTGGTGGACGACTGGGCGCTCATGCCCGATGGACGCATCGCGGTCGTGCGCGGCAAGGACTATCACGTGGACTGGCTCAACACGGACGGCTCGTGGACGGCGGCGCCCAAGATTCCGTACAACTGGGAGCGCCTCGACGACGATGGCAAGGAGAAGTTCATCGACTCCGTGAAGGTGGAGGCCGAGAAGCAGCGTGAGAACATGAACCGCGCCCTGGCGAGCGGCGTCAACAACGCGAACGCGGCGATGGGCGGCGCGGCCGGCGGACAGCCGATGCGTATCGAGATGCGCATCGACGGCGGTGGCGGTGGTGGTGGCGGCCGTCCGCAGCAGGGCGTGCAGCAGATCACGGCGCCCAGCATCAACTTCGTGAAGCCCAAGGACCTGCCTGACTATCGCCCCGCCTTCCGTCAGGGGGCCGTCCGCGCGGATGGTGACGGCAACTTGTGGGTGCGCACGACGCAGCCCAGCGATGCGGGGCCGATCTACGACGTGATCAACGGGAAGGGCGAGCTGGTGGACCGCGTGAAGCTGCCGTTCGGCCGCGTGGTCTCGGGTTTCGGGCCCGGCGTTCTGTATATGGGCGTGCAGGACGAGAAGGGTGCTCGGCTCGAGATGGCTCGCATCAAGTGACGATTGGGGATTGGGAGCTCGGATTGGGATTGGCGATTGGGATTGGCGATTGGGATTGACGATACGGATTGGGGATGACGACGCGCGATGCTGCTATCGCAGGTTGTCATCCCCAATCCACATCGCAGTCCCAATCCCTATCCCAATCCGAACTCCCACTCCTCAATCGTTCGGCCTAGCCGTCCCCAGCTCCACCGGCAACTCGCTCCGCGCCGACCAATCCTGGAATGACCCGTCGTACAGCAGCACGCGGTAGCCGAGCGAGCGCGCGGCCAGGAGCATGGCGCTCGCTTGCTGTCCGGTATGGCAGTAGCCGATGATGACATCGCCCGGCCGAACGCCGGCCGCGGCGAAGGCTGCCGCCAGCGCCGCGTCTGACCGGATGCGGAAGTTGCCGTCGGTCAGCATGGACCAGACAACGCTCTTCGCGCCCGGGATGCGTCCGGCGCGCTGCGGCGCCTGTGCGCTGCCTCCAGCCCGTGCGCCCGTATAGAACACGGTATCGCGCGCGTCCACGATCGATACGCCGGGTGCGCCGATCATCGAATGAACGTAGCGGGCGTCCACGACGAAGTTCCGGATTCGCAATGGCGTCAGCACGCTGACGCGCGCGCGCGACGTCGCCGCCGACGTGGCATGGCCGGCCGCCGTCCACGCGCCCATGCCGCCGTCGAGCAGTGAGGCGCGCTCGCCGAGTCCGGCATAGGTCAGCGTCATCAGGATGCGCGACGCCTGATAGACCATGTCCTTGGCATAGTAAACGATCACGCGCGAGTCGTCGGAGATGCCGAGGAGGGCGAGGCGGGCGAGGAGCGCGTCGGCGCCGGGCATCTCCACGCCGAGTCCCGGGCCGGCCCGGTCGCCGATGGAGACATCGGCGACGCTCACGAGTCGAGCACCGGGGATGTGCGCAGCAGCGTACTCCGACGCCGGACCCACGTGCAGCAGCACGATATCAGGATCGTTGAGGTGCTGCGCGAGCCATTCGACGCCCACGAACAGCGGTGCGCGCGGGTTGGGCGCCGCTGGCGAAAGCGGCTGTGGCGGGGCGGGTGCCTGCGACCGTGCGGCCAGCGGCGCAACGAGGGCCAGGGCCAACAGGAACAGCAGGGGGCGGCCGAATAGTCTCTTGGAGAACGTCATGATCGAGTGTACCCACGCGCCCCGTGCGTCGACAAGGTCCGGTGGCGGTCGCCGCTGAACACTGACGGGCGCTGTCCCGTAAATTGGCAGTCGGCCGGCGTCATCCGCCCGACTTGCCCGCGCCACGAGAGGACTCCACGTGATCCGTCCCGCCTACCTCGCCCGCATCGTCACCGCGCTCGCCGTCAGCGCCAGCGTGCTTGCCGTTACCGCCAGCGTGCTCTCCGCCCAGCCCAGGGCCGCCGCGCGACGGACCGTCTGGCCCGACGAGGGGCCGGCCACCTGGGCGCCGCGCCCGACGGTCAGCGCCATCACGGCGAGCGACCTGCGTACGCGGCTCTACGGCATCGCGGACGACTCCATGCGGGGGCGGCGCATCGGCGAGCTTGGGAACTTCAAGACCACCGACTACATCGCGCGCGAGTTCAAGCGCCTGGGACTCAAGCCCGCGGGCGACAACGGCACCTACTTTCAGATCCTCGCGTTCGGTCCGCTCGGCTACGACAGTGCGTCTTCGACGCTGTCGGCGGGTGGCGTGCCGCTGGAGCGCAGCAAGGAGTGGGTACCCCTCGCGCCCTTTGCCGCGGGGGCGAACGGCGGCAAAGCGAGCTTTGCGGGCGTGCCGACAGTGTTCGCAGGCCGGTGGGGAGACACCGTGGCGCTCAACCCCGCGATCATTCGCGGCAAGGTGGCGGTCTTCGTGATGCCTCCGGCAACGCCACGCCCCGCCCCGACGCTGTTGCGCTGCGACTCGGTGCCCGACCGGTTCGGTGCGCAGGCGGCCGCCATCGTCGAAGCGACGACGCCGCGTACGACGACCCGCGTGGCGCCCGCCGGGCTCGCGCGCGACTCGCGCGCGCAGGCCGCGGGCGCCGCCGCGGTGCTGCTCATCAGCCAGGATGTCATTCCGGCCACCACGGTGACCGCGGCGTGGACCAAGCGCGGGGCCATGCAACCCGCGCCGGCGGTCGCCACGGCGCTCGCGGCCGGGGCGATCACGCGTCTCGCGGCCGCCAGGCTCTTCGGCAAGGGTGTGGATCAGTTGAGCGTCGGCGACGTCGGCCAGCCGGTGTCCGCGCAGTGGAGCTACGACTGGAAGCTCTCCGACACGCCGGCGCGCAACGTCGTCGCCATCAAGCCCGGTGCCGACCCGGCCCTCGCGGCGGAGTACGTGCTGCTCGGGGCGCACAACGATCACATGGGCACCAACCCGCCCGTGGATCACGATTCGTTGCGCGCGGTCAACATGGTGACGCGCCGCCAGGGGGCCAACGACCCCGTCTGTCGCCCAACCGCGGACCAGCAGCGCCGCATCGACTCGCTCATTGCCCGCGCGCGCTCCATCCGGCCGATCCGCCGCGACACGATCATGAACGGCGCCGATGACGACGGCTCGGGCACCGTGGCCCTCCTCGAGATCGCCGAGCAGTTCGCTGCCGAGAAGCCGGCGCGCTCCATCATCTTCGTCTCCCATCAGGGCGAGGAGGCGGGGATGCTCGGGTCGCGTTGGTTTGTCGAGCATCCGACCGTGCCGCTCAAGGACATCGTGGCGGCGCACAACATCGACATGCTCGGCAAGGGGCGCGTGGAGGAAGTGAAGTACGGCGGCCCCGCCAGCATCCAGACGCTGGGCGCGCGCCGGCTGTCGCGCGAGTTCGGCGACGTAATTGACAGCGTCAACGCGGTGCGCAAGGAAGTGATGGCCATCGACAAGTCGTGGGACGTGACGGCCAACCCGATGAACCGCTTCTGTCGCAGCGACCAGGTGAACTACGTGGTGAACAACGTGCCGGTCACGTACTTCTCGCACGGCTACTCGCTGGACTACCACCAGACCACGGACGAGCCGCAGTACGTCGACTACGAACACTCCGCGCGTTCGAGCCGCTTCGTTCACGACATCATGATGGCGCTGGCGACGCGAAAGACGCGGCCGGTCATCACGGGCAACGACCCAGCATATCCGCGCTGCCGGTAGGCATGCGGGGATCGGACTCAACCTTCTTCACCACGGAGCTCACGGAGGAAGACGGAGGGCCACGGAGTACTACAAGAACTCGGGGGAACTGCGCGCGCCACGCAAATCTCTGCGTGGCGCGCGTCGTTCCCCTAAGCAGTCGCAGTACTCCGTGGCCCTCAGGCCCTTCTCCGTGAGCTCCGTGGTGAAGAAGCCCAGCGAATCGACTCAGTTCCCGCGCGCCTCTCGACGTTCGTAGCCGAGACGTGCGCCGCACGGGCTCACCTACTTGATCTTTGCTGCGGCCTTGAACCTGGCGCGGATGTTGAGGAGCACATCGGCCGCGTCGGCGTTCTTCTTGGCGATGTCCTCGAGCAGGACCAGCGCCACCGCGTCGTCCTCGACGAGCGTCGGCTCGGGTCCGAGGCGATGGCCGAAACCCGTGTGGCGGCCTGGATCGATGACCATCTCGTTCTTCAGCGCGATGTCGTCCGCCCCGTAGCGCACGCGCACGACGCAGAACTTCTTGCCGGCCTTCTCCATGTAGCCGAAGCAGAGACCATCGGCGCTCGCGGGCCACGCGGGAATGTCGTGGACCTTGCCGTCGGTTCCCTCAAAGGAGGCGAAGCCGGAGGTGACGCGGCCGAAGTTGCGCTCGAAGCCGCCGTGGTACATCAAGCAGTGTCGCATGGATGGGGGGAAAAGGGTTGTCCCAAACTTGCCGCCCCGCGCGAAGGATGACAACCCGTTATCCGCGCAGGCCGGCCGATCGGTCGGCCGATCGGCCGGCCTGCGCGGCTGCCGCCGCCGGCGGCGCGCCCCCCGCGCGCCGTTCGAGTAGCTTTTCCCGGTCGGCCTTACCCGTGCGGCGCACCAGGAGCTCCCGTGCCACAGCCTGCCATTGACGAAACGCTCCGTGCGCGCCTCCACGACCTGTGTGCGGCAGGGTGGGAGTTCTTCGAGCGGTTCGACCGCACGGTGCGCGAGCGCGGCTTCCACGCCTTCATCGCCTCGGAGTACGAGGTGGTGCAGGAGTCGTTGATTGCGCACCGCGCACCGGGACTCACCTTCGTCGAGCTGGGCTCCGCGTCCGGCGTGATCACGATCATGGCCGACCTGCTCGGCTACGACGCGTGCGGCATTGAGATCGACCACTCCCTGGTGGCCACCGCGCGCGACCTCGCGCAGCGGTTCGACTCGAAGGCGCGCTTCGTGGCCGGGAGCTTCTTCCCCTCAGGGTACAAGTACCGCGCGGCCGACGGCGAGGTGCGCACCGGCACGTTGGGCGAGGGCACGTCGGGCTACCTCGAACTGGGGCGCGCGCTCGACGACTTTGACGTGGTGTTCGGCTACCCGTGGGGCGGGGAGGAACCGGTGCTGCTCGACCTCATGAAGCGGTACGGCAACCCCGCGTCGCTGCTGCTGATGCACAGCGTCAACGACGGGGTGCTGGCGTACCGCGGGGGCAAGCGAGTGTAGCGCCGCGGCCTGCGTGCGCGACGGCGCCACCCGAGTGCAGCGACGCGACCTACTTGAGCGGCGGCGGCACCCGCTTCTTTGTCGCCTGCTCGAACGCGTACGCCAGCTCGATCAGCCGCGGTTCACTGCACGCCACACCGGTGAAGCCCACGCCATACGGTGACGGCTTGGCGTCGAAGCCGGGCGGAAAGGCCGGCGTCGGCGCGTTGGGGATGGTGCCGAACGGCACGAGCACCGTGGGATACCCTGGCTTCGCGGCAATTGAGGCACTCGACGGGCCCGGGAAGAGCAGCGCATCGAGTTGCCGCTCCTGCATCACCTGCGCGATGCCGTGCGTCCCACCGAGATCGACGTCCTTGGCCCGATCGGCCTCGTACTTCGCCCGGTCGGCGATCGTGTCCTGCTCGTCCGAAATATCGAGCAGCGACTGCCCGTATTTGATGGCGCCGCGCGGCGCGTTTTGCAGGTTGAAGTAGCGCAGATCGGACAGCGTCTTGATGGACGTGGCCTTGCCCAGCGAGGCGAGCCACGCGTTGAAGTCGCGCTTCATGCCATAGGCGAGCACCGTCGAGCAGTTGGCGTTGTGTCCCTTTCGCTGGCCGATGCTGCCGCAGGTTCCCCACAACAGGAAATTCTTCGACGAGTCGGTCGTCATGATGCTCGGGATGTTCGCCGAGTCGACGATCACCGCGCCTTCCTTGCGCAGGATCTCGATGACTTCCTTCATCATCGCGGCCTGCGTTGCGTCGAGGCCGCCGCGCGGACGTCCGTTGCCGGCAACCGCGATGGGTTCGTAGAAGGACGCGCGCGGGATGCCGATGCGTGCCCCCTTCAGCGCATCGCGCTTGAGATGCGGGCGGTAGTCGCGGTTCGGCGGGGGCGTGCAGGCCTTCGTCGCCGGATCGTTGGGATCGGGCTGCGCCCCTTCCATGGCGCCGAGCATGATGGCGGCGTCCTCGACGGTGCGCGCCATGGGCCCGGGCGTGTCCTGATCGGCGGTGATCGGGATCACGCCGTAGCGGCTGATGCGTCCCACCGTGGGCTTGATGCCGGCGAGCATGTTCTGATTGGTCGGACTCAGAATGGAGCCAGACGTCTCGGTGCCGACGCTCGCCGCCCACAGGCTGGCTGCCGTGCCGATGCCGGAGCTCGAGCCGCCGGTGAACAGCGCCGGCCGCCCGTCATTGAACCCAGCGCGCGGATCGGGGCGCGGATCGTACGGATTCAGCCCGTATCCGCCGAGCGCGCTGTAGTTGGACGGCATCGGCGTGGGACTGCCGGCCACCCAGTTCGCGAGTTCGGTCATCACCGTCTTCGCGATGATGATCGCGCCGGCGTCCTTCAGTTGCTTCGTCAGCGTCGCCTCGTATGGCGGCACCATGTCCTTGAACGCCAGCGCGCCGCCCGTGGTCGGCATGTTGGTGGTATGGATGTTGTCCTTGAGCGCCACGGGAATGCCGTGCAGCGGGCCGCGCACCTTGCCCTGCGCGCGCTCGCGGTCGAGCGCATCCGCCTCGGCCAGCGCGGTGCGGCTCACGGTGATGGTGGCGTTGATCTGCTTGTCGTACGTCGCGATGCGCGCCAGGTAGAGCAGGACGAGTTCGCGCGACGTCAGGCGTCCGTCGGTGAGCGCGGCCTGCAGCTGCGGGATGGTGGCCTCGACGACATCGAAGGGTGCGCGCACTGGGGGCGGAGCGGGCCGCCGCTGGGCGAGCGCGGGGGTGGCGAGGACGGCGGCGAACGACACGAGGACAGCGAGCGCGCGATGGGTCATGGCTCAGGCGGCGTGGGGGGAATGGCGGGGTGGGTACGCAGAAAATGCATCGCGTGCGCAGCCGCGGAAAGGACGGGACGACGCGTCCGGCGCGCCGCTTGCGTCACGCGCGCCGCTCGCGTCCCGCGCGCCGCTCGCGTCCCGCGCGCCTAGCGACCGACAGGCGCGACCCAGCGGGTGCGCGCGACCGGATCCCAGCTGGGGCGCTGTCTGGCGCTCGCCACGTCGTGCGCGACATAGAAGATCATCCGCACCGCGCGGGCGGCGGCGTCCGCGTTCAGCAGGCTGACGGCATCGCGCGCCGTGTGCACATCGGCATGCGTGCCGTTGAAGAAGAAGATGCTCGGCGCGCCGAGCTTGGCGAAGCTGTACTGGTCCGACCGCGTGAAGTACGTGCCATTCCACGGATCGTCTACGAGGCGCATGCCGACCTCGGGGTGCGCGCGCGTGATCCGGTCGGTGACCTCACCCAGCGTGCTGTAGCTCTTGCCCACGACGACGAGGCTGTCCGTGGCGTTGCGGCCGATCATGTCGATGTTCAGCACCGCAACCGCCTGCGACAGCGGACGGGCCGGTGACTTGGCGAAGTGGGCGCTCCCCCACAGGCCGCGCTCCTCGCCGG
Source organism: Gemmatimonadaceae bacterium (assembly GCA_041661925.1). Classification (GTDB taxonomy): domain Bacteria; phylum Gemmatimonadota; class Gemmatimonadetes; order Gemmatimonadales; family Gemmatimonadaceae; genus PNKL01. The sequence continues at coordinate 62,063 of JBAZTM010000011.1, read as the reverse complement.
AGAAGAGGGCGAAGATGACGGTGCGCGCCGGGCGCCGCGGCAGCGCGGCGAAGGCGCGCGCCAGCTGCATCACGCCCACCGTTCCCGACCCGTTGTCATTGGCGCCGTTGCAGATGGAATCGGCGCCGCTCGCGGCGCAGTTCTGGCCCCCGCCCGTCACCCCCACATGGTCCATGTGCGCGCTAACGAGGATGTACTCGTGTCGCAGGGTCGCGTCGCTTCCTTCCAGGATGCCAATCGTGTTCGGCGGCGTGGCCGTCACGATGCCCTGCGGCGAGGTGACGGGGTAACGCTGAATGAAGGAGCCGGCATCGCCACCAGCGATGAGACCGACGCTGCGGAACGACTCGGCGATGAACGCCGCCGTGAGTTCCAGCTCAGGGCTGGGCGTGGCACGACCGCGCATCGAGTCATCCGCGATGATGCCAACAAGACGGGCGAACTCGTCCGCGGAGATGGACTCGGCCACCTGCCGGACGGCCAGCGCGTCCGCTTGGAGTGTGTTGGGCGCGGTGGAGGGGTCGGCGCACCCGCCAGCAAGGACTGCCGTGATCGCGCCACCCAGCCTGGCCGTCCAGACGAGGCGACGAAGCGCGCGGCGAGCTGTCACGACGGCGCCGGGCCCGAGGAAAATCTCGTTCGGATAGCGTCGCTCACGCGCGTGAGACGTCCCGTTTCACGGTTGATGGGGCACCAGACGGTGCGCGCCCGCGCGAGCAGCTTGCGGTCGGCCGCGCGCACGATCTCCGTGTTGCGCTCGAATCGGTGCGAGTCCGCAGTTCCCACCCAGGTGCGCGCGATGATCCCGTCGCCGGGGAGGGCGGGGAGCTTGTAGTCGATCTCGTGCCGCACCGCGACCCAGGCGACCTCGGCCTGCTGCTCCGGCGTGGCGGCCGCGGACCAGTGCGCGATGGCCACATCCTGCACCCAGCGGAGATAGACGACATTGTTGACATGCCCCAGTTCGTCGATGTCGTCCGGGACGATGGTGCGGGGCAACTCGAAAACTTCGTGCGGCATCAGTACTGGCGCTCCAGCCAGGCGACCGCGTCAAAGCCGGCGTCGAAGCTCAGGATGGTGTCGACGCCGCGCCGCTTCATCACCGCGACGTGCAGGGCGTCGCGGGCTGACATCTGCGCGCGGGTGGCCAGGACATCGCGCGCGTTGGTCACGTCAACGGCTTCGACGGGGTAGACCTCGTCCACCAGGCCGAGGAGCGCGTCGAGTGCCGGCTGGATGGCATCCGTGCGGCGAATGGCCACGTAGCGGTGCAGGATCTCCTGCATCACCTCAGCGCTGGTCACCATGCGCTCGCCGCGGCTGATGCAGCGTTCCACCGCCGCGCGCGCCGCCTCCTTGTTGGGATGCGGCGCGCCGACGAGGTACATGGGGATGTTGGAGTCGACAAAGATCACGGCTCGCTCCCGAGATACCCGTGCTCGATCTCGGCGAGCATGACGTCGATGTCGCCGGTCGGGTAGGCGTACTGCGCCGCCTCGCGCACGGCGGCGAGCTTGCGACGCGGGTCAATGACTGGCTCGTCGCGCCGTGCCGCGCGCAGCGCCTGCCGCACCCACTCGGCCACGGTCATGCGGTGGCGCCGGGCGATGCGGCGAATCTCGGCGAACTCCGTCTCGTCGAGGAGGACTTGGAGGCGATGACTCATAGGCATGAGTATAACAGACATATGAAGAGGAGTAAAGGGGAAAGGGATGGAGGATGGAGGTAAACTGCGTGGGGTCGGCGCCGAAGCCGCCACCAATCCAGCGCGGGACAGAGCGTTCCATCGCGCGAAACGCCGTGCCGGCCCCGTGCGTAGTTTCTCCGGTAGCCCGCGACGTCCTTTTCGAGGTCCCGATGCCACAAGCCACCGTTGAAGTCCCCCAAGCTCAGACCCCAGTCGTGGCTGGACGCCCGGCGCCGACGGCCACCGAGATGTATGAGGCGGCGCGGCTCGCGCGCGGCGAACTGCGGAGCCAGCGCGACGTACTGCTGAACGATCGCCGGCGCATACGTGAGCAGCTCAACTCTGCGACCAACGAAGTCGACCGGAAGTCGCTCGAGGGGCGACTCGTCAATGCCGACGCCCGCATCGCGGACGTTGAGAAGCAGCTCGCGGCGGCGGACCTGCAGGTCGCGACGAACGCCGCGGTGCCGGGCGTGGTGATACAGCCGCCCAGCAACAGTCCGGATCCCGAGGAAATTATCGGGATGGGGATGGGCTTCTCGCTCATTATCCTCTTTCCCCTGAGCGTTGCCTACGCGCGCCGCATCTGGCGCCGCTCCGCGGCGCCGCCGGCGCTGCCGCCCGAGTTCAACGACCGCATGTCGAACCTCGAGCGCGGCGTCGAGGCCGTGGCCATCGAGGTGGAGCGTGTGGGTGAGGGGCAGCGGTTCGTGACGCAGCTGCTGGCCGAGGCGGACCATCGGCGGCAGGTGCAGGCGCTTCCGGCGGACTTGGGGAAGGGCGGCCGCGAACTGTAGCGCGCGCCGGGTGGATGGCCCGCGAGCTCACGGCGCCGCATCGTCTACGCGTTGATGGGGGCGCCGCGGGGGCGGGAACGGCGGTTGGTACTTCGCGTGCGGTGCCCTCCCACCGAACGCTCCGCCGCCCCCGCCCCACACGGGGTCCTACTGTTCGACCAGGATCAGGAACTTCGAGCGTGCCCAGAACTGCTGTGGGTCGCGGATCTTGAGTGCGCCAACGAGGCGTCCCTTCGCGTCCGCCGGCACGTCGAGCGCCGCGAGATTCTGCGGCGTGATCACGCGATAGCGCTTACCGGAGTGTGGTAGCTCGATCTCGCTGACGTTTCGGACGTCGATAGGCGTGAAGGCGGTGAAGTCGAGGTTGCGGGTCGGCACCTGCGTGCGACCGATCCCGAGAAAGCCGCCCACGTTTTCGATGATGCCCTGCTTGGTGAGTGCCTCGCGTGTGTCGGCGATGTAGTAGGCCGTGTTTGCTTCCGCGACCACGGAGTCGCGCTCCGTGGTCACCAACGCGGCCGTGCTTGCCAGGCGCACGTTGTCGCTGGCGAGGCGCGCATTCTCCTCCGTGAGCACTCGCACCTGCTCCGAGAGGTCCGCGATCTGCGTGCGCTGCGATTCGATGATGCTCCGGAACGTACCGACCGCCGAGTCGAACGCGGCGAGCCGCTTCGACTTGCTGGCGTCGCTGCCGGTCAGCTCGGCGACACGCTTCCGACTGGTCTCCAGGCGAGACTCGCTTTCATTGAGGCGCATGGTGATCTCACGCACCTGCGTCAGGATGCGGGCGCGCCGCTCCGCCGGCGTCAAGTTCTCCTCGAGGTCCGAGCTGCCGTTGACGGGGCGGCCGGACTTGAGGTTTCGGACGGTGCCGACCTGCTGCGTGAGCTCACTGAGGAACGCCTGCGTCTGCGCGACGTCCTTCAGCAGCGAGTCCTTCTGCGCGGCCACCGACTGTTCCTCGGCGAGGATGCGCATCGTGTCGGTGCGCGAGGGTCCGCAGGCCGCGAGGGCCACGGACGCCGCCACCAGGATGATTCGTTTCATGCGTCGCTCCGGTCAGTCGTGATCGTGATGGCTCCGGCCGTCGACGACGGGCCGGAAGAAGAAGCCGTCGCGGATGCTGAGTCCGCGCAGGGTCAGGCTCTGGTTCAGCTTGAGGTCGAGCGTCAGCGTGGTCGTGCTGCCCTCGTGGATCTCGAGGTCATCCTTAAGTTCGACGAAGAGGCCGTGACGGCCGCGGCGTTCGAACTCTACCGGGGGGGTCGACGTCATCGTGAGCACGGTGCCGTCCTTCAGCACGATGTTGGAGCGGGCCGGGTCGATGACGAGGCGCACGGCCTTGAAATGGCCGGTGTCGACGGGCGAGGCGCCGAGGAAGGCGGTCACGCCGTTCTGCAGGGCCAGCAGGTTGTAGGTGCGCTCCGGCGTCGCGATGGTCACCCACTCCGTCGAGTCGCGGCGCTCGGCATCGTGCATGTCGTCATCGCCTTCGTGATGCTCGACTTCGAGCGAGTCGTCCACCTCCGCGCTATCGGTGTGCGCGCGGCGCGCATCGATGCGCTCGACGTAGACGTTGACCTCCTTGAGCGAGTCGAGGGGGATGGGGGCGTCGGTGAGCTTGACGGCCAGCATGCCCTGGCCCGCCTTCATCCGGGTGCCGGTCACCCCGTCGCCCGCGCAGGCCGCGGCGACGAGCAGCGCCGAGGCGAGTAGTGCGTTCCTGACGGTACGTTCCATGGCGAATCTCCTTTAGTGTATGACTGTGTCAGGCCTCGGGGTGGGACTGCGGGACGGGGCGCCCCGGTCGCCCGGAGCGCCCCGCCGACCTGCGTTACGGCTTCTTCACGACGCCGGTGACCGTGCCGGTCACGGTACCGGCCATACCGGTCCCCTTGGCGGCCGCATTGGCAGCGCCCTGCGCGGTGGCACCCGTACCGGCGGCTGCGCCGGCTCCGCCGCCCATGGCCGCACCCGCACCGACCCCGGCGCCGCCGGCGAGCTTCAGCAGCGCGGCGTCAGACGCGCGGCTGTCGAGCTTGGCCTGCACGCGGGCCAGGGCCTGCGTAACGGGTATGCCCTGCGCCGCCAGCTGCGAGATGACGTCAAAGGCCACCACGAGCGAGCGATCGCTCGGCGTGCGCCGCGCCATCGTCTCGATCTGCGCCGAGCTCACGCCGCGCGCCATCAGCATCGCGCCGCGCGCACACTCGTCCTCGCTCGGCTTTGCCCTGCCGGCGGCGAGCATCGCCTCCTGCGTCACTTCCATGTCGGTCTTCACGCGACTGGCCGCGACGAGGATCTGCGACTCGGACGCGCCCTTCGCCTCACCCTCGGAGACGCGGTTGGCGATGGCCGCCTCGGACAGGCCGCGCGCTCGCGCTTCGGTGTACATCCCCTCGAGCTTCGCGCGACCCTTGTCGCTGAAGCGCTCAGGGGCGTTGAATGCGGCGTTCGCGTTGGCGTGGAGCCGCGCCTGCGCCGACGCCTGCGGATTCGGTGCCTCAACCGAGGTCGCGGCCTGACTTGTGGCCTTCCCCTTGGCGCCGACCTGAGCCGAGAGGACGGCGGGGACGAGTAGTACCGCTCCAATGAACGACGTTCTCATCGATCCTCCTGGTTGTGCGTGGCGTGACGCGCGGCGGCCTTCGAGACGGTCACATAGGCGGACTTTCCGCCGAACCCGTCGTCCGAGGTCACCGCTCCTTCCGGCACGCGCCACGCGCCGCCATCGACGCGGAATGCGTACCGGTATTCTCCGGGCGCCAGCGCGACGTCCGCATACCACACGCCGTTTGCGGCGCGGCGTGCGGGCACTGGCGTCCACTCATTCCAATCCCCTGCCAGCTCGACCCGGGTGGCTTCAGGCGCGCGAATCGAAAGTCGGGTCGCGTCGCCGCGCACGGCCGGCACGCCCGTCGGGCGAGGCAGCCGCATGGGGCGCGGCCCGCTGTTATGCAGGAGCAATCCCACGCTCACATAGCGGCCGTTCGAGGCGCCGGTCAGAAAGGAACTCGGGTAGCGCCCGGCGCTCCCCTGCAGCGAGAGCACCGGCGTAAGCGCAATCGACGCGCTGCCGCTCGAAAAGGTCATCGTCTCGGCGGACGACGCGCGGCGGCCAGCGCTGCCGCCGAGCAAGAGGCGCCCGAAGGCGAATGATGCGCTCGCCGTACGATCGGTCACCTGTGCACCGGCCACGCGTGCGCGCTCTTCGCGATACGCGAGCAGCAGCGGCGCGTCGCCGGAGAGCGCCTGCCATTGCGCGCCGAAGACTGGGCCGCGCGACGTGCGGGTGATCGAGGTCAGGACCACCGGAGCCTGCGGGTTCGGGATCGCCTGGGCGCCGTGCACGACCGTGCGCCCCGAGGCGATGCGCGCCCCGCCAAACGCGGTCACGGGACCGAAGCGCATTTCCAGCGCGGGCGTCGCCTCGCCGACCGAGAATGTGGTGCGGTACGAGGTGCGTGAATAACTGCCGGTGGTATTGAGCGTGAGCGCAGCGTGTGCTCTCTCTGCCGTGCGGGCCGAGAGGCCGGCGTCGGCACCCGCCTGCCAGTCGCTGCCGGCGAACCGGCTGCCCGACGCCGACAGCGCGACGCTGACCGGCGACAACGGAAACAGCACGACACCGGGCGACGCGGTGACGGCGTTGGACCGAATGCCGCGCGCGTCCGTCGCAGCGCCGCCGACGACGCTGAATTGGGTGAGGGCCGCCTGCGCCCAGGCCGCTGAACTCGGGGCCAGGGTCGCGCCGACGATCGCGATGACACGGATGTGGCGAGCCACGCGGCAACTCATGTCGCGCATCGGAACCTCCGTGAGGTGATGACGGTGACGTGACATCAGAACCAGAAGCCGGCGCGCACCGGGAACCAGACGCTGCTGCGTCCCGACGTGAACGCGCTCGTGAGCCCGAACTCGGTGAACCAGCTGGGGCTGCCGCGGCTCAGCGCCACCCCGAGGCCGGCCTGCATGCCGAGATTGGTGCTGCTGCGCTCGGCGCCATTCAGGAAACGCAGGTGCGTGTTGTAGACGCCGAGTCCGCCGAACTGGTAGACGCGTCCGGAGGTCCCGTGGTGCACGAGGTTTCCGGCGAGCGATACGTATGAGAAGGAGGTCACGGCGGTGTGTCCGTCGTAGCGGTCCCAGGACAGGTCGCCACGCAGACCCCAGCGGGGATCGCGCAACCGGGTCTCGGCGCGCGCGCCCAGGGCGACGCCGAGGTCGGCGTCGGCGCCGAGGTCACCGGCGGGAAGGGAAAGGCCGCCGGCCAACGCGAAGCGGACGGGCGAGGAGGCCGGGGCGGGCGCGGTCGTTCGGCGGGGGGCGGGCGTCTGGGCGTCGGCGCGGCCCGTCGTCGCTAGCGTGACGCCGGTCACAGTGACGGCGGCGAACGCGAGCGGGGCAAGGCTAGCGAGGCGTGTCAGCGTCATGTCGACCTCGGGAACGGGTGGTGTCCGGCAGGGCACCGGGCTCGACTTCTCCCGGCGTAAATCCGTTGGAGGTCAAGCTGCCGTGTTCTCGAGGTCGCAAATATCGGCCGCTGTCCGATGCGGCTGTCGGCCGCTGTCCTACAGTGATTCGTTCTGCAGCAGGTGGTGGCGCGACACGTACTGCACGATGTCGGCGTTGTTGGTGAAGCCCATCTTCGCCATCAGCCGCACGCGGAAGGTGCTGACGGTCTTGACGCTCAGCCGCAGCGCGGCGGCCGCTTCAGTGACGGTGTTGCCCGCGCCGAGCAGCAGCAACACCTCCATCTCACGGTCCGAGAGCTTGTCGTGCGGTGGGGCGGAGAAGTCGCCGTCGAGCGACCCGGCGAGGCGTTCGGCGAGGGCCCGCGTGATGAAGCGTCCGCCCCGCGCGACGCGCGTGACGGCCTCGATGAGCGCCTCGGGCGTGCGGTCCTTGGTCAGGTAGCCGGCGGCGCCGGCCCGGAGCGCCCGGGCGGCGAACTGGTCCTCCGGATGCATGGTCAGGACGAGGACTCGCAGGGAGGGGGCCGCCGCTCGCACCTCACGCAGCACGTCGAGGAACGGCGGTCCCGGCATCGTGACATCGAGCAGCAGCACGTCGGCCGGCGTGGACTTCACCAGCGTCAGTACGTCGTCGCCGTTCTCGGCCTCGCCGACCACGCGGATGCCGCCGCGCTGGCCGAGCAATTCGCGGAAGCCGGCGCGCACGATGGCGTGGTCGTCGGCAATGAGGATGCGGATCATGCGGAATGCCTCACAGTCTCAACAGGGTGGCTCGGCATCGTCATGGAGACAACGGTGCCGCCGCCCGGCGGCCGGGAGAGTTCAAGCCGGCCTCCGCAGGCGGCCGCGCGTTCACGCATGCCGAGAATGCCCATGGAGCGCGGGTTCCTCAGTTCGTCGTCGCCGATGCCGCGACCGTCATCGGCAATTCGCAGGAGCAGAGTGTCGCCGTCGAGTTGCAGCGACACCGACACCGTGCGGGCCGCGGCATGGCGCAGCACGTTCGTAAGTGCCTCCTGCACCGTGCGGTACAGCGCCGTGGCGTGGTCCGGATCGAGCCGCAGGGGTTCCGGCGGCAGCTCGAGCGAGACGGCGATTCCTGATCGCTCGCTGAACTGCTGCACCGCGTGCTCGATGGCGGCAATCGGGCCGAGATTGTCGAGGACGCCGGGACGGAGCGCAAGGATGATCCGCTGCACGGACTCGATGGCCTGGTCGACCGTGGCCGCGGCCGTGCGGACGTGCCGCTCGGAGTCGAGCGACCCGCGGCGCACGGCCCGCTGCAGCGACGTGGCGAGTCCGATCTTCACGGCGGTCAGCGCCTGGCCCAGTTCATCATGCACTTCGCGCGCGATGCGCCGCCGTTCGTTTTCCTGCGCGGTGAGGAGCAGCCGGGAGAGCCGTTCGAGGCGCGCGCGGCTTTCCGCCACTTCGCGCTGCGCCGCATCCCGGGCCGTGACATCCAGCGCCAGCGCCATGGCGCTGGCGCCGGCGGCCAGCCGCTCGGAAAGCGGAAGGGCGCGCACGAGATACGTCTTGTCGCGATAGGTGAACTCGAATTCCAGGTCGCGTCCGCGCAGCGCATCGCGGAATGGCGCGGCCAGGGCGGCGGCGTGCGCCGGATCGAAGATCTCGCTGAGCGTGCGTCCCTCGACCTCCTCCTTCACGAACCCCGCCCCGGCCACCGCGGGCCCCTCCACGAGGAGCAGGCGCAGCGCGTCGTCGAACAGCACCACGCAGCCGTCCGGGAGATGTTGCGCGAGCATGCGGTAGAGTGTCTCGCTCTTCCGCACACGCTCCGCGCTGGCGCGGGCCTCGTTTTGGAGGACGGCAAAGGACAGGCTCTTCATGGCGAGCAGGGCCAGGAAGAGCTGGAGCGCGAACAGGTTGCCGGTGGGGCTGAGCGTCGTGAACGGTCCGTAGCCGGCGAGCGTGCGCAGGCTGGTGACGAGCGTCACGACGAGCACCGCGGTGCTGGCGCCGCGCAAGCCAAGGCGCAGGGCGATCCATCCGACCAGCGGGAAGACGGCGAAACTGAACATCCCCCACTGCGCGAACAGGACGTCGGTGATGACTGCGAGCCCGACGAACGTCAGCACCACTTCGACGCGCCGCGACCCGTGCTGCGGCGCGGGCACTTCGGGGCGCGACCAGGCAAAGAGCAGCGGCGACAGGACAAGCACGCCGACGGCATCGCCGGTCCAGCGCACCAGCCACAGCGCCGGCGCGCTGTGGAGCGTGGTGGCGTCGCTCAGCACCAGCGTGCCGACACCGATGGTTGCGGCTACCGCGGTGCTGAGGACACCGGCCAGCACCGCCAGTGCCAGCACGTCCCGCAGGCTGCGCGGCCCCGCGCGCGTCGTCCAGACGCGCAGGACGAGGTGGGCGCCGAGCACGGCCTCCAGGGCGTCGCCCGCCGCGATCGCCAGCGAGCCCGCCACGGGAATGCCTACGGACTGGTTGAGCAGGAACGCGGCGATCGCGACTCCCGGCCAGAGCCGCGGGCCGAACCGAACCAACGCGAACAACGCGATGCCGGACGGCATCCATAGGGAGGAGATCGCCCGGTGCTCGGTGGCCGCCGCGAGCGACGCGTGCCCCACGGCGGCGTAGCTCACGGCGACGGCGGCGTTCAGCGCCAGGTCGCGGAGCGACCACGCGGCGGAGTCGCGAGCCCTGGGGGGTAGATCAACCACGGGGTCCTTTGCGTCGAAGGGTGTCGACCTATTGTCGACGAGGTCCACTCGCTCGTCTGTAGGACGGCGGCCTACGAGCGCCACGGTGCGCAGGGACCGGCGGTGAGCGCTGTGACCTAGGACACGCGCGTCAGGCGAAGGTTCCGAGTGTCCCCAATGCGACAAGCTCGCGCGTCGTCCGGCCTCAGTATCCTCGCGCGCGATCGACCGTCCATTTTGGCAGCACTCGCCGCTCGAGCGCCTCAAGGCACTCGAGGAAGCCGTCCACGGCGCCGACTACCGTGGTGGGACCCGAGCAGTGCGGCGAGATCATCACGCGCCGGTCGTCCCACAGCGGTGAAGAGGCGGGCAGGGGCTCCACGGCGAAGACATCGAGCGCGGCGCCGCGCAACCATCCGCGGTCCAGCGCCTCGGGGAGCGCAGCCTCGTCCACCACCGATCCGCGTCCCGCGTTGAGGAGGACCGCGCCGCGACAGCGTGCCATGACGCCGCGCGAGAAGAGGCCGCGCGTCGCCGGCGTGTCGGGCAGCGCGAGCACAATCCAATCTGCCTCCCCGACCAGGGTGGGCAGCGTATCCACGGCGTGCACCGTCCGGAAGGCCGGATGCCCGGCGCGCCCGGAGCGCGACACCCCGGAGACGATGACGCCGACCGCGGTGAGCGCGGCCGCGATGGCGCCGCCGACGTCGCCCGTGCCGACGACGAGGGCGCGTGTTCCCGCCAGGCGCGACGCGTCGCGCGGCGCCCACCGATGGTCGCGCTGCGCGGCCGCGAGATCCGCGAGCTGCTGTTGTATGGCGAAGATGCGCGCCACGGCCCATTCGGCGATGGAGGGTCCGAATGACTCCGGCGTGCGCGTCAGCAGAATGGCGGCGTCGAGGGCCGGGGGCGCGAGCCATGAGTCCACGCCGGCGCCCGTACAGTGCACCCAGTGCACGCCGCCGAGCGTCGCCGCGCCGGGTGGACGCTTGAAGCCGACGTACGTATCGGCCCATGCCAGATCTTCCTCGGTCACGTCGGTGTGCGCGGCGCCGCGACATTCCAGGTCGGGGCGTCTGGCGCGGAGCGCCGCGACGATCTCGGCATGCGAGCGCGTGGCGACGAGGACATGCCGGGGCAGAGAGGGCAGTGCGACGCCCGGAGCTTCGGTGCGCGGCATCATTCGGGAATGAGCGCGCCGCGGTACTTGTTCCATCCGGCGAGCCACGCGTCAAACCGGTCCGCCGGCATCGGTCGCGCGATGAAGAACCCCTGCGCGATGTCGCAGCCCATGGTGCGCATCTGGTGCCAGTCGGTCAGCACCTCCACGCCCTCGGCCACCGACGTCAGTCCGAGCCGGCGCGCCATGGCGAGGCTCGCGTCGACGATGGCGCGCGCCGCAAGGTCCCGGTCGGCGCCATGCACGAAGCTGCGGTCGATCTTGAGCTCGATAAACGGAATGTTGCGCAATTGCGTCATCGACGAATGCCCCGTGCCGAAGTCGTCGATGGAAAGGCCGATCTGCTTGAGGCGCAGGCGCGTCAAGACGTCGAGTGCCATCACTGCGTCCGTCATCAGGCGCCCCTCCGTGACTTCCAGCATGACCTGCTTGTTTGAGACGCCGGCGGCGCGTATGGCCCGGTCCACAAAGTCGGGGAAGTCGAGCGAGCCGAGATTATCCATCGACACGTTGACGGCGACGGTGATCGTCGCTCCCGCGTCCAGCCAGCGCCGCGTCTGGTGGAGCGCCTCCGCGAGTACGGTGCGCGTGAGCGCGTCGATGAGCTGGTGCTCCTCGGCGACCGCTATGAACTGCTCCGGGTAGACGAGACCGTCGGTGGGGTGCTGCCAGCGCACGAGTGTTTCGACGCCGACGACCAGGCCGGTCGCCAGCTCGACCTTCGGCTGGTAGTAGTTCACCAACTGGCCGCTGGCGATGGCGATGGCCAGCTCGTCCGGGCCGTAGACCTTGCCGACGATGTGCGGGGGCACCTTGGGGTTGAATGTGGCGTCGAGCAGCCGGCGCAACGCGTCCGGCTGCACGGGCTTGGTGAGGGCGCCAAGGACATGCAGCGCATGGGCCGTGGCGAGCCGCGACGCCGTCTGGACGATGCGTTCGTCCTCGCCGCTGACGAGAATGAGGTCGCCCGGGAACCGGAGGCGCGCCAGATGCCGCACGAACTCAATACCGTCCATTTCCGGCATCTGGAGGTCGAGCAGGATCACGTCCGCCGCCGTGGGATCCTGTTCCAGCGCCTGCACGGCGACCACCGCATGGGCGTGCGCGGTGACCTCGGTGTAGCCGAGCGTGCGGAGCTGGTGCCCCACGAGTCGGAGGGCGAATGGCTCGTCGTCGATGACGAAGATCTTCATGCGTCGGCGGTCAGCGATGCGGGAATGCGTCAGGAGGACGCAAGGTGCGCGGTGATCAAATCATCGACCAGCGCGAGCTCTGCGAGGAAGCGCTGGTGCGCGTCGGCGACCATCGCGGCCTGGCCGAGCTTGCCCGCCTTCTCCAGCTCTGCGCACAAGTCGCCGAGGGGGAGCGCCCCCACCGCGCGCGACGATGATTTCAGTCGGTGCGCCGTGGCGCCGACCAGTGTCAGGTCGCCGGCCAGCTTCGCCAGCCTCATTTCCTCTGCCGACGAGCGCGCGGAGGCCTGGAAGTCGGCAAGGAACTCCTTGATCACCGCGGGATCGTCGCCGACAAGACCTGCCAGCACAGCGAGCTGGAGGTGCGGTGGATTCTGTATCGGGTTCGGACTCACGGTGGCCTCGATTGGCAGCTGTACATCCTTGCGTGGTGCGGGCCCATCGGTTGTTACGCCAAGTAACGGAGTGTCTCTCCCATCAGGGACAATATACTGGTCGAGCAGCGCGCGCAGCCGATCGAGCGGCACTGGTTTGGTGAGATAGCCGTCCATGCCCGCGGCCGTGGCGCGCGCCGCCTCCCCGCGCAGGGCGTTGGCGGTGAGCGCGACGATCGGCAGCCGGCGCGACGGCGGCTCCTCGGCGCGGATCCGTTGCGTCAGGGCGTAGCCGTCAAGTTCGGGCATGTGGAGGTCGCTGAGCAGCAGGGCATAATTGCGCGTGCGCCACATCTGCAGCGCCTGTACGCCGTTCTCCGCGACCTCCGCGGCGTGGCCGAGCAGGGCCAGCTGCTGCAGGATGACCTTCTGGTTCGTCTGGTCGTCCTCGGCGACGAGGATGAGCCGTCCCCTCGCTCGCGCCTCCTCCACGGAGACGGGTGCGACATGCGACACCACGGGCGTGGCGGGTTCGGGTTCCTGGAAGGCCGCGGGTGAGGCGCGACCCGCGGCCACCGCCACGGCGCGGATCAGGCGGCGTGGACGCAGCAGGTCGCAATCGACCGAGACCACGTCGGGCTCGTAGACGCGCGGCATCCGGCGCGATCCCCTCGTCAGGGCGATGTGGTGCACGTTCTCGTGCGCGGCATACGCCGCCCGGTGGATGTCGACATCGATGCCGGCAAAGAAATGCAGCACCACGCTGAGATCGTCGTTCCGCACGGTCGATGCCGCCGCGGTGTCGTCGGGCACGAGACTGACGCTGGCGCCGGCGAACTCCAGCAAGCGCCGCACGTCGCGCGCCTCGCTCTCGTGCGCGCCGTCGACCACGATGCAATGCACGCCGGTGAGGTCGTGCGGGGTCAGGCTGGGCGCGCGGTGGACCACCGGCAGCGGCAGCGTGACCGAGAAGCGCGATCCGACGCCCGGGGTGCTCTGCACGTCGATGCTCCCGTCCATGAGCTCCACCAGCCGCTTGGTGATGGCCAGGCCCAGTCCCGTGCCGCCGAACTTGCGCGTCGTCGAGATCTCGCCCTGCGAGAACGACGTGAACAGGCGCGACATCGTCTCGTCCGACATGCCGATGCCGTTGTCGATGACGTGGAAGGCGATCTGCGGCGGTTCCGTGGGCGTGGGCTCGATGCGCACCTGGACGCGTCCGTGCTGGTCGTCGCGGCTGGTGCTGAACTTGACGGCGTTGCCGGCGAGGTTATACAGGATCTGGCGCAGGCGCACCGGGTCGCCGCGGACGAGTCGCGGAAGGGTGGGTTCCACGAACAGCTGCAGCGTAACGTGGCGCGACGTGGCAACGGGGAGGAGCGACTCGCCGAGCTGTTCGGCCAACTGCATCAGCGAGACTTCCGCCGCTTCGAGTTCGAGTCGGCCGGCTTCGATCTTCGAGAAGTCGAGGATGTCGTCGATGACATCGAGAAGCGCATGCGCCGACGTCTGGATCGTCTGCACGGCGTCCAGGTCCGCCGGCGGCAGCGGGCTCCGCGCGAGGATCTCGGCCATGGCGATGACGCCGTTGAGCGGCGTGCGGATCTCGTGGCTCATCACGGCGAGGAACGCCGACTTGGCGCGGTTGGCCGCGTCGGCCTGCTCCTTGGCGTGGCGCATCGCCTCCTCGGCCTCGCGACGCGCCGTCAGGTCCGTGTGCGTACCGATCACCCGCACCGCCCGCCCGCGCTCGTCGCGCTCCACGACGCGCCCGCGCGACATGATCCAACGGTACTGCCCGTCACGGGCGCGCATCCGGTATTCGTTCGTGAAGGCCGCGTCCGATTCGTCCTGGATCACCACGCGCTGCCGCAGCGGAGCGCGGTCGTCCGGGTGAAGGAGTTCAAACCACGCGTCCAGTGCGGTAGGGACCTCGCCCGGACGGTAGCCTAGCATGGTCTCGTACGTCTCGCTGAACAGGCTGCGCCCTTCCGTGGGGAGGGTCTCCCAGATCCCTTCGGACGACGCCTGCATCGCCGCCGCGAACCGCTGGTCGCTGGCCTGCACGCGGTCGTAGGCAAGTGCGAGCGCCACGTCCGCACGACGGCGGCTCACCACGCTCCAGATGTCGTGCCCGATCACCTGCAATTCCTGGACGTCCGATTCATCGTACGGAGTGGCCTTGTTGCCGATCCCGATGACGAGGCGCACGGTGTCGCCCTCCAGCACCGGTACCGCGAGATAACGGGCGAGCGCGAGGTGGTCGCTCGGCATCGTCGTTGGTATCGCGCCGCCAGCGAACTCGTTCACGAGGACCGGCACGCGGCGGCGCACTGCATCTGCCCACAGGCCGGCGGTCGGCGGCGCGTCGTGTCCCTTACGCTGCGCGCTGCATTGCTGCCGTGTCGTCGTCGACCAGCACTCCACGTCGATACGCTGTTGGTCGTTGCTGATCAGGTGCAGGAAGCCCACTGGACTATCCGTCAGTCGCGCGCCTTCGTCGATGCCGAGTTGAAGGATCGATTCCTCGTCGAGCGCCGTCGCCTGCTGGCTCATGGCGAGCATCGCCTTGAGCCGCCGGTCGCTCTTCTGCAGCGTGGCGTTGGCCTTGGCGAGTTCGGCGGTGCGTTCGTCCACCAGCTCCTGCAAATGATCGCGCAGGCGCGTGAGCTCCTCGGTGGCCAGCACCTCGGCGGTGACGTCCTGTACGGTGCCGATGGCCTGGATGGGGCGCTTCGAGGCATCGCGCTCCAGCCGGAGGCGCAGGCGCATGAACCGGCGTTCGTCTCCGGGCGCGACCGACCGCACGACCTCGTCCACGTCCTGCGGTCGGCGCAGCGACGCCCGCAAGCGATCACGATCGTCCGGGTGGGCAAAGTCCAGAAGCCACAGGGTGCCATCGTCGACCACTTCGTCCCGCAGGCGTTCATCGAAGCCGAGCACGCGGAAGAAATCGGGCGACGTGCGGATGCGCCTGGTGCGGAAGTCGTACGAGAAGCTGCCCAGCCTCGCGATCTCCTCGGCCTGCTGCAGCGTCGCCTGGTTGCCGCGCAGCTCGGTGATGTCCACCCAGCCAAGGATCAACTCGTCGCCGGCACGCGACACGAACCCTTGCACCGAGCGATAGGTGCCGTCCTTGCAGCGGATGCGCAGGTCGGGAGACGCCACCGAGGTCTGTTCATGGCTCACCACATCGATGTCGTGGGCCCAGACGTCCAGCAACCGCTGCCGGTATTCCGCGTCTGGGTAGAATTTGCGCCCCTGTTCCTGAACGTCCGGGATATCCTCGATGGTGTAGCCGAAGAGATCGGTGAAGGCCTGGTTGACGCGCGTGATCAGGCCGGTGGCCTCGTGCTGCACGAACATTGCCACGGGCGACGCCTCGAAGAAGCGGCGGAAGCGCTCCTCGCTGGCATGACGGCGAAGTTCCTCGGCGCGCCGCCGTTCGTCGGTGGCGGCCGACTGCACGACGAGGGCGAGGAGGCGGGTAATCTCGCCAAGCAGTCCCGTCATCTCGACGTCGAAGTACCCGACGCTGTCGGCGTAGAACATCACGGTCGCGACCACCTGCCCGTCGACAGACACCGGCATCGCGACGGATGCGCGCAGTCCGTGTTCGGCGGCAATTCCGTGCCACGGCGCCATCCGCGGGTCGTTGGCGAAGTCGTTGGACACGATGGCACGCCCCTCGCGCGCCGCCTGACCCGTGGGACCTTGGCTCGTGGGGAGCGACGGGTCGAGGGTAATGTGCAAACGCTCCACATAGTGGCTGGCAGGCCCCGACCACGCGACGGGGCGGACGACGCCCGCCGTCCAGTCCACCGCGCCAACCCACGCCAGCGCAAAATGCCCGCCCTCCACGGCGCTTCGCGTGACGGCCTCATAGGCGGCGTGGACCGATCCAGAGGCGAAGAGGCTCTCGCTGGCCTTGTTGAGGAAGACATACAGCGAGTTCAGGCGCGTGAGCCGATTCGTCGTCGCGATCTGTCCGCTGATGTCGCGCACGAAGGTGAAGAGCTGGCCGCCGTCATCGCCGGGCAGGTGCGTCGTGGAGACGTCGATCTCCAGTACGGAGCCGTCCTTGCGACGCCATTGGCTGCGAAAGCGCGAGGAGCCACGCCGCATCAACTCGTCGATCCACTCCTGCACGCTCTCCTTGGGAATCCCGATCTTGAGGTCGCTGAGCGTGCGGCTGAGCAGCTCCTCCCGCGTGTATCCCGTCATGCCTTCCAGGGCCTGGTTCACGTCCTGCAACCGGCCGTCGGCGGCGAGCAGGACGAACCCGTCGATGGACGTCGTAGTCGAGGCCAGATATCGCGACGCCAGCGCAAACTGCTGCTGGTCGGCGCGGCGGTTGGCGGCCAGCCACAGCACGCGCAGAACCAGTCCCGCCAGCATGATCAGGCCGCCGGCGGTGAGCCACGTGACAAACGCGAAGGTGCGCTCGAGCTGTAGCAGTGTGGAGAGGTCGACCTTGGAGATGACGATCCACGGAGTGCCGGGCACCCGCGCTCCCGCGGCGATCACGCGCACGTCGCGATAGTCGAGGCCTTCGACGACATCGTCGTCGGAGCCGACGTAGAGCTTGG
This sequence comes from Gemmatimonadaceae bacterium, assembly GCA_041661925.1. Lineage (GTDB taxonomy): Bacteria > Gemmatimonadota > Gemmatimonadetes > Gemmatimonadales > Gemmatimonadaceae > PNKL01. Next base: position 45,093 of record JBAZTM010000011.1, on the reverse strand, counting down.
TGGCCACGCGCGAGGTGTCATGCAGCCCGAGCCGGCTTTGCAGCGGAGCAAGCGCCGCCCCTCGCCTGGCCGCGGCCACGACGGCGACCGAATCTCCCTCCCGCTGGCCGAGGACGGTTTCGGCGCCGGCGTACCCACCCTCCACCTGCGAGAAGAGCGGCAGGATTTCGGCCGTCGCGTCGGTCTCGATGAGCAGTGCGCCGACTACACGCCGCGTGGAGTCTCCCCCAGCGAAGATCGGGTGGGCCGCGCCGGACTCCAGCTCGTTGCCGTTCTCGAGCCGGAACGGGGAGACGACCGCCAGACCGGAGCGCATGACGCGGTCGAGCAGCGCCCGCTCCCCAGGTTCGTAGATCAGCCGCGGTGGGTACAGCACACGCCCGGTGGAATCAACCACCGACACGGCCTTGTAGACGTAGGTTCCGCGCGTTTGCTCGACAACGCGGGCGAGCTCGCGTCGTCGTCTCGCGATGTTCGTCCCCGCCGAGTCGGGATCGGCGGCGGCCCACACGGTGGGGCGGACCGAGAGGAGGCGCGCGTCGCGCACGCGTTCGAGGGCGTGCCGGCGGAGCAGTTCACTCTGCAGCCGGGCGGTCGCTTGCATGGTTTCACCCGCCGACCGACGCACGCTGCGGTCGTACATGACGCCCGCCGTGTACACGAAGCCGATGACCAGCACGACGACCATCGCGAACGCATGCCGCAGCCCCCGGACGCTTGTTCCCGGGCGCTCGCCTGATGAGATCGTGCTCGGTAGGATGGGTGTCACGGCTCGCCGCCTGACGCGCGATGCGCGTCGCCTCTAATGAACATCGCCACCGTGCCGATGTCGGGCAAGCAAACGTCGTTGGACGGCCGCTGACTCCTGACGCCGCAGCAGGCCGGATGTGCGGCCGAGCTTGTCGCCGCCGCGCAGCGCGCCCATCTTCTCCGGCCATGAACACGAGTTCGTTCGGCCGCCTCGGGTGGCCCGTCGCTCCGCTCGGGTACGGCATGTGGGGACTGGCCAACTGGTCGGGGACCGACGCTGACGAGGTGGGCGCGGCGCTGGATGCGGCGGTGGCCGCGGGCATCACCTTCTTCGACACGGCGTGGGGCTACGGCCGCGGGGCGAGCGAGCGAATTCTCGGCACGCTGTTGCGCGCCCATCCGGAGCGTCGGCTCTTCACCGCGACCAAGATCCCACCCAAGAACATGGCCTGGCCGTCGCGGCGCGAGTTCACGCTCGACGACTGCTTTCCACCCGACCACATTCGTGCGTATGCGGAGAAGTCTCTCGAGAACCTCGGGCTGCCCCGCATCGACTTGCTGCAGTTCCATGTGTGGGAGGACGGCTGGGCGCGCGACGAGCGCTGGCAGCGCGCAATGGACGACCTGCGGCGGGAGGGACTGATCGCGGCCGTCGGCGTCAGCGTCAACCGGTGGGAACCGTGGAACTGTCTTGATACCCTGCGCACCGGACTAGTGGATGCTGTGCAGGTGATCTACAACGTCTTCGACCAGGCCCCCGAGGACGAGCTTTTCCCGTTGTGCCAGCAGCTCGACATCGCGGTCATCGCGCGCGTGCCCTTTGATGAAGGATCATTGGCCGGCCAACTGCGCGCCGATTCGACATTTCCCGAGGGCGACTTCCGCCGCATCTACTTTGGACCCGAGAACCTCGGCCCGACGGTGGCGCGCGTGGAGGCGCTGCGCGCGGCGCTCCCCGCCGACCGACCGCTCGCCGAGGCGGCGCTGCGATTCGCGATCTCGCATCCGGCTGTCCACACTGTGATTCCGGGCATGCGACGCCCGGCGCACGTGCGGGCAAATGTCGACGCGGTGACGCGTGGTGCCCTCGCGTCGCCGGACATCGCGCTGCTGCGCGCGCACCGCTGGGACCGCACGCCGGCGGCGTGGAGCCTCTAGCGGCTCGTTGATGCGACGGCGGCGCGCACCTCGCGATGCGCGCCGCCGGTTCGCCTCATCGGACTCAGTCGTAGAGCTGCTGCATTGCCTGCGTCATCGTCTGGGCGTACCCGCCCTCGATGACATGCCGCGTGGCCTTCTCGCCCGGGGCCTCGAGCGCACGCGCCGCGTCGAACATCGACTCGATCCGGAACGCATCGCCAGAGAGATGGCTGAGATACTCCTCGGCCGCCGTGAGGTAGCCCATCATCCCCGCGCACTCGCACGGGCAGAAGACCTTCTTCGCCTGGCGCAGCACCTCCTCGTCGGCTGGGTCCGGCATGACGAGGTTCTCCGAGCCATTGATGACACGCAGCCGTGTGTTCGCGGCGCATCGCGCAACCGTGGCGCTGTCGAGCGAACCCCCGGCCGCGTTGAGCACGAGCGCGTCCATCGGCTGTGCGAGGAAGGCGTCCTTGCCGGCGGCGTCCCAGCATTTCACGCCGCGCGCCTCGAGCCTGGCGCGAATCTCGGCCTTTGCCTCCACCACCAGCGGGGTGGCGCCGTCAGCGAGCAGGCGGTCAATGATGTGCAGGCCGATGTTTCCGGCGCCGATGAGGCCGATCACGGCGCCCGAGAGCGGAATGCCAGCGCCCTTCAGCTGGCCGACGAGCATCCAGTAATTGCCTTCGGCCGTCGGGGCGCCCGTGTCGGCGACCACGCTCCCCTTGTACTGCTCGTTCAGGTAGCGCAGCGAGCCGGTCTTGCCGTCGCTCATGATGCCGTGGCCGAGGTCCTGGCCCGTCGTGAGAAAGAACCCCGTCTGCTCGACATCCCTGAAGCACTCGATGGCGAAGTCGAGCAGTGCCCGGTCGCGTGGCTCGCCGACGCGCGAACCCGGCGTCGGCTTCATGACGCACTTGCCGCCGACGATGCGCGAGAAGTCCCGCTTCACGTGCGGTCCGCCCACCTTGAGCAGGCGCGACCAGTAGACCTTCTCGTCCATCCCGATGGCGAGGTCAATGGCTTCGTGATCGGGATTCCATCCGGGGATGCTCGTGCGGCTCTCGGGGGCGATACGAAATCCGCCCAGCGACAGCATGCGTGAGCTGGGCTGGGCGTGCGTGGCGATGCTGAGGATCCACGGCTCGGTGAGGTGCGTGTAGCGATAGACCCACACACGCGCCGACGGATGGCGGGCAATCTCCGGTGCGAGCTTAAGTGTCTCCTCGGGGGAGAGCACGGTCTTCGAAAAGCCAGGCATTGGCGGGAAATGGCAATTGGGGAAACGCGCGCGCGCAGAGATGCGCTGCAGCACCGTACTAAAGGTATGGCGCGGCGTTGCGGGACGGAACGCACCGCACGGAGATGGCGAAGCGTGCGCGCTGCGATGCCTGAGGACCTGACCGCGTCGTCGCGCCTGGTGTGGCAGCGGCCACTCCGGCTTTCCGGCCAATCGGGGTATATTTAAAGGTTGCACCCGCAACTCTTGAAAATCTTCGCACCCTAGAGGATAGGATGAGACTTGGCATACCCAGGGAGAGCGTACCCGGCGAACGCCGGGTGGCCGCAACTCCCGATTCCGTAAAGAAGCTGCGCAAGCTCGGCTTCGACGTGACCGTCGAACGAGACGCTGGACTCGCGGCAGGCTTCGACGACGCGGCCTATGCGTCGGCAGGCGCGGTAGTGGCGGACCGCGCGAGCACGTGGTCCGGCGACATCGTCGCCAAGGTCCGACCCCCGGTGGACGACGAGGTCGGGTTCCTGAAGGACGGACAGACGATCATCAGTTACCTCTACCCGGCCTTCAACAAGGACTTGGTCGCGAGATTGGCGGAGCGCCGGGTCAACGCGCTCGCCATGGACCAGGTGCCGCGCATCACGCGCGCGCAGAAGGTCGACGCGCTGTCCTCAATGGGCAATCTCTCGGGGTACCGGGCGGTCATTGAGGCGGTCAACGTGATGCAGCGGCCGCTCCGCGGCCAGTCGACCGCGGCCGGCAAGATCCACCCCGGCAAGGTGCTCGTCATCGGGGCGGGCGTCGCCGGCCTCGCGGCCATCGGTGCGGCGCGCGCGCTCGGCGCAATTGTCCGGGCCTTCGACACGCGACCGGCGGTCAGGGATCAGGTGACGTCGATGGGCGCCGAATTCCTGGAAGTGCAGATCGAGGAGGACGGCAGCGGCACCGGCGGCTATGCCAAGGAGATGAGTCCGGCATTCATCGCCGCCGAGATGGCGCTGTTCGCGGCGCAAGCCAAGGAGGTGGACGTCATCATCACGACGGCGCTCATCCCCGGCAAACGCGCGCCGGTCCTTATTACCGCCGACATGGTCAAGTCCATGAAGCGCGGATCGGTGGTGGTGGATCTCGCCGCCGAACAGCAGGGCAACTGCGAACTGACGAAGCCGGGCGAAGCCGTGGAGGTGCATGGCGTCACCGTGATCGGGTATACCGACTTTCCGTCGCGCATGGCGCACCAGGCGTCGAGTCTCTACGCCACCAACATCGTGCACCTGCTGGGCGAGATGGGCGGGGCGGAGAAATACACGATCAGCGACACCAACGACATCGTGCGTCCCATGACGGTGCTGAAGGCCGGCACCCTCATGTGGCCCTGCGAAACATGCGCGAAGCAGGTGCATGTCACGCCGCACGTCGCGAAGGCGCCGCTCTTCAGCGAGGAGCATGGCCCGCCGGTCTTCGAAAAGATGACGGCGTTCTCGAAGCGCTCCCTGCTGCTGCTAGCGCTGAGCCTGGTCGGCATCGGAATCACCGCGCCGCCGGCCTTCCTGACGCACTTCACCGTCTTCGTGCTGGCCTGTTTCATCGGTTACCACGTCGTCTGGAGCGTCACGCCGGCGCTGCATACGCCCCTGATGAGCGTGACCAACGCCATCAGTGGCATCATCCTGATTGGCGGCATGCTGCAGGTCAGCAGCAGCACCGCGGCCCGGACGCTGGCCATCGCCGCCATCGTGCTGGCGACGATCAATGTGGCCGGCGGGTTCCTCGTCACACAGCGGATGCTGAGGATGTTCCACAAATGACACCCTCACTGCTCGCGACATCCTACATTGGCGCCGGCGTCTTGTTCATCATGAGCCTCAAGGGGCTCTCGCACCCCGAGACGGCGCGACGCGGCAATCTCTTCGGTGCGGTCGGCATGCTGGTCGCGGTGCTGGCTGTCGCCATCCAGTCGGGCATCCTCACGTCGCCGTCGGTCATCGGGGCCGCGCTCCTGGCGGCGCTGATTGGCGCCGTTGTCGCGGCGCGCGTCGAGATGACGGCGATGCCGCAACTCGTGGCCATCCTGCACAGCTTCGTCGGCGCGGCCGCGGTGCTCGTCGGGGCGAGCAATCACCTGGAACCGGCTACGCATCTCGTCGGCGCTGAGGCGACCATCCACTCCCTCGAGACCATCGTTGGCGTCTTCATCGGCGCCCTCACCTTCACGGGTTCCGTGATCGCGTGGGGCAAGCTGCAGGGCGTCATCCACAGCAAGCCGCTGATTCTCCCCGCGCGGCACCTGCTCAACCTGTCCATGCTCGCCGCGTGTGTGTGGATGGCGGTGATCTTCGTGCAGGGAGGAGCCGAGGCGACCTCGGCGCTGATCTGGGTGACGGTGCTGGCTGGCGTGCTCGGCATCCACCTGGTCATGGCCATCGGCGGCGCCGACATGCCGGTGGTGGTTTCCATGCTCAACAGCTACTCCGGCTGGGCGGCCTCAGCCGCCGGCTTCATGCTCTCCAATGACTTGCTGATCATCACGGGCGCCCTCGTCGGGTCGTCCGGCGCCATCCTCAGCTACATCATGTGCCGGGCGATGAACCGGTCGTTCATCTCGGTCATCCTCGGAGGCTTCGGCGTCGAGGAGGGCTCGGTTGCCTCGGGCGGCGCCGTGATGGAAGGCGAGATGATCGCCACCACGGCGGAAGAGGTCGTGGAACTCCTGCAGGACGCGCAGTCGGTCATCATCGTGCCGGGCTACGGCATGGCGGTGGCGCAGGCGCAACATCCGGTGCGCGAGATCGTCGACATCCTGCGCGCACGCAAGGTGCAGGTGCGGTTTGCCATCCACCCGGTGGCGGGACGGTTGCCCGGCCACATGAACGTGCTGCTGGCCGAGGCCAACCTGCCGTACGACATCGTGCTCGAGATGGATGAGATCAACGAGGACTTCGAGAAGACCGACGTCGTGCTGGTCGTTGGGGCGAACGACATCGTGAATCCGAGCGCGCTCGACGATCCGACCAGTCCGATCGCCGGCATGCCCGTGCTTCCGGTCTGGGAGGCGGAGAGCTGCATCGTCTTCAAGCGCGGCCGCGGCGCCGGGTACGCCGGTGTCGAGAATCCGCTCTTCTTCAAGCCCAAGACGCGTATGCTGTACGGCGACGCCAAGTCGTCGGTGGATGCCATCCTGAAGCTGCTACAGGCCTGAATCTGCCCGAGTGCCCGGACCGGGAGCGATGCGTGACACGCAGCGCTCCCGGTCGCGGTATTCCCCAGCTCGACGTGTTGCCCCGCCGCCGTCGGCATTAGATTCGCGATCACCGGTTGCCGTCCGCCGACTGCCGTCTGCCGTATCCCATCTGCCCCCCTCCCCCCATGGCCACGCTGACCGCGCCTGCCGCGACCGAGCCGCACGACACGTTCCCGATCAACGGGACGGATTACATCGAGTTCTACGTCGGCAACGCCAAGCAGAGTTCGCTCTACTACCGCGCGGCGTTCGGTTTTCAGTTGATCGGATACCGCGGGCCGGAGACCGGCGTGCGCGACCGGGCGTCGTACCTGCTGCAGCAGGACAAGATCCGCATCGTCCTGACGACGCCCATCCATCCGGAGGGGCCCATCAGCGACCACGTGCGCCTGCACGGCGATGGCGTAAAGGACCTGGCCTTCTGGGTGGACGACGCGCGTGACGCCTACGCCAAGGCGATCGCGCGCGGCGCCGCATCGGCGCACGGCCCGGAGGTGCTCGAGGACGCGGACGGCGAGGTGGTGATTGCCGCGATCAAGACGTACGGCGACACCATCCACTCCATCGTGGAGCGCCGAAACTATCGCGGGCTCTTTCTCCCTGGGTTCCGCGCCATGACGCCGGAGTTCGCGCCGCCGCCTGTGGGGCTCAAGTACGTGGACCACTGCGTGGGCAATGTCGAGCTGGGCAAGATGAATGCCTGGGTGGATTTCTACGCCCGGGTGCTCGGCTTCTTCAACCTGCTCACCTTCGACGACAAGGACATCAACACGGAATACTCGGCGCTGATGTCCAAGGTGATGAGCAACGGCAACGGGCGCATCAAGTTCCCCATCAACGAGCCGGCGTCAGGCAAGAAGAAGAGCCAGATCCAGGAGTACCTCGACTACTACAGGGGTCCGGGCGTCCAGCACATCGCCATGGCCACCGACGACATCATCGGCACGGTCAAGGCGCTCCGGGCGCGCGGCGTGGAGTTCAACCAGACGCCGACCACGTACTACGACAACCTGCAGGCGCGCGTCGGCACGATCGACGAGGACCTTGCCACGCTGCAGGAACTCGGCATCCTCGTGGACCGCGACGACGAGGGATACCTGCTGCAGATCTTCACCAAGCTGGTGCAGGATCGCCCGTCGCTCTTCTTCGAGATCATCCAGCGCAAGGGCGCCAAGGGCTTCGGCAAGGGAAACTTCCAGGCGCTGTTCGAAAGCATCGAACGCGAACAGGCGCTGCGGGGAAATCTGTAGATGCCATTCTACCACACGCTCGGGCAGGTGCCGCGGAAGCGGCACACCGTCTTCCGCCGTCCCGACGGCGGGCTCTACAGCGAGCAGCTGATGGGCAATGAGGGTTTCACCGGTCCCTCGGCACTGCTCTACCATATCCATCCGCCGACGACGGTCCTGGCGGTGACGCGGATTCGCGAGCTGCGGTGGGAGCGCGACCTGGATCTTGCGTTGCGCCACCGACATTTCCGGACGCGGCAGCTTCCCAGGGGCGGCTCCCCGACGCTGGATCGCATCCCGCTGCTGTTCAACAACGACATCGCGATGCTGTGGTCGGAACCGGATGTCGAGGACACGCACTTCTTCCGGAATGCGCAGGCCGACGAGGTGGTCTACCTCGCAGAGGGGGCAGGCACGCTCGAGTCGCAGTTCGGCTATCTGCCGGTAAAGCCCGGCGACTACGTGGTGCTACCGCGCGGCATCATGCACCGTTGGCGGTTCACGTCGCCGGCGAAGATGCTGATCATGGAGAGCCGAGGGTACGTGCGTACGCCGAAGCGCTACCGCACCGAGTTCGGACAGATCGCCGAGGGGGCGCCGTACAGCGAGCGCGATTTCCGGCGGCCGACGGAACTCGTGACATTCGATGAAAAGGGCGAGTTCCCCGTGATCGTGAAGCAGTACAACGGGCTCACCGAGATGGTGCTCGACCACCATCCGTTCGACGTCGTCGGATGGGACGGCTTCTTCTACCCGTGGGCGTTCAACATCCACGACTTCGAGCCCATCGTCGGGCGCATTCATCAGCCGCCGCCGGTGCACCAGACATTCCAGGGCGACGGATTCGTCATCTGCTCGTTCTGTCCGCGGCCGTACGACTTCGATCCCGCGGCCGTGCCGGCGCCGTACGCGCACAGCAATGTTGATTCGGACGAGGTGCTGTTCTACGCGTCGAGCGAGTTCATGAGCCGCAAGGGGATCGAGTACGGTTCGATCACGCACCACCCCGACGGCCTGCCGCACGGTCCGCATCCGGGACGCACCGAGGCGAGCATCGGCGCCAAGGCGACCAACGAGCTGGCGGTGATGATGGATTCGTTCCGTCCGTTGCACGTGGCCAAGGCGGTGCTGAGCGCGGAGGATAAGGAGTACTACCGGTCGTGGGTGGAGGCAGGACCAGGGTTCAACCCGCCGACGAGCTGAGCAGACACGCGCCGCCCGAGGGCGGCGCGTGTAGTTTTGGGGTGTCGATTCTGTCATCTGCTATCTGCCATCCACCATCTGCCATCAGCCAGCCGCCTCTCCGAATATGCCTCGACTGAGCGCCCGCTTCTCATCACTGCCCGCATACATGCTCGCCTCCATTCCGCAGAAGAAGCGGGATCTCATCGCACGCGGCATGGACGTCATAGACCTCGGGGCGGGGGATGCCGATCTCCCCGCGCCACCGCGCGCCGTGGAGGCACTCGCCGAGGCGGCCCAGGATCCGGCGATGTCGCGCTACGGTTTTGGGCTGGGCCTGCCGGCGTTTCGCGAGGCGGCGGCCGCCTGGATGGAGCGTCGATTCGGCCAGCGCTTCGATCCGCTGCGCGAACTCGTGCCCCTCATCGGGAGCAAGGAGGGGATCGCGCACCTCGCGCTCGCGTACCTCGAACCGCATGACGTGGCGATCATCCCCGATCCGGGCTACCTGTCATATCTGGGCGGTACGCTCCTCAGCAGCGCGACGCCTTACATGTATCCCATCACGCCGCGGACGAACTTCCTCGTGGATGTCGACGAGATCCCCGTCCCGGTGCGTGCCCGCGCGAAGCTGCTCTACCTGAACTATCCCAACAACCCGACGGCGGCGGTGGCGCCGCGTGACTACCTCAAGAAGGTCGTGGACTGGTGCGCCACGCACGACATCCTGCTCGTGTACGACAACGCGTACAGCGAGATGACCTTCGACGGATACGTGGCGCCGAGCATCTTCGAGATCGACGGCGCGCGCGACGTGGCCATCGAGTTCCACTCGCTCTCCAAGACGTACAACATGACCGGGTGGCGGCTTGGCTGGGCGGCGGGCGCCGAGAAATTCACGGCGCCGCTTGCCAAGGTGAAGAGCTTCCTCGACACCGGGCAGTTCATGGCCTCACAGCGTGCCGGCGTCGCGGCGCTGGAGAGTCACGCCGAATGGTTGCCCGGCAATCTCGCGATCTTCCGCGAGCGCCGCGACGCAGCCGTGGCGGCGTTCCGCGCCGAGGGGTTCACCGTGGACGTGCCGAAGGCGTCCATGTATTTGTGGGTGCCGTTGCCGGACGGGGTGGGCTCGATGGAGTTCCAGGATCGCCTGATGCAGCAGGAAGGCGTCGTCGTGCTGGCGGGCAAGGCGCTGGGCGACGGCGGCGAGGGGTTCTTCCGCGTGTCGTTCATTACGTCGCCCGAGCGCCTGGCCGAGGCGGCGAAGCGGGCGGGACGCGTGCTGAGGCAAATGTCACCGTAGGTCGCCGCCGCCGGCCACGTGCGACCGACGTACCGGCGGTGCCCAGGTTGAGGGGAATGCCGTGAACTACCGCAATGCACAGGCGCCCAGTGCGGGCGTCATGGTTCGACCGCATCATTTCTCGGTCAACCCCGAGACCGCGGCTGACAACGCCTTTCAACTGCCAGGCGAGCACGCCGACGCGACGACCGTCGCCGCGCAGGCGCGTGCCGAATTCGACGAGGCGGTGGCCCGGCTGACCGCCGAGGGCGTGCGCATTCACGTCTTCGATGACTTCGGGGGGCAGGAGACACCGGATTCGGTCTTTCCGAACAACTGGTTCTCCACGCATCACGGCGGACTCGTCGCGATCTATCCCATGTATTCGCCCAGCCGGCGGCGCGAACGTCGGGCGGACGTGATCGACATGCTCAAGACCACGTATCGCGTGCAAGAGGTGGTGGACTTTTCGGGCCTCGAACTCGACAACCTCTTCCTTGAAGGCACCGGGGCCATGGTGCTCGATCATCTCGAGCGACTGGCGTACGTGAGCAGTTCGCATCGCGCGGATCCCATCGTGCTGGAGCGGTTCTGCACGATGTTCGGCTATGAGCCCATGGCCTTCGCGACGGCCGATGCCAACGGCCGTCCGATCTATCACACGAACGTCATCATGACCATCGCCACGGAGTACGCGCTGATCTGCCTGGACGTCATTACGGACCCGGGCCGACGGGACGAGATCGCCGCGCGGCTGGCAGACGGGGGACGCACGGTCATCCCGATCAGCCGCGAGCAGGTCAGTGAGTTTGCCGGCAATGCGCTCGAGATGACCGGAACCGACCATCGGGTGCTCGCGCTCTCGGATCGGGCCGCCGCGGCGCTGACCCGGGAGCAGGTGAAGACGATCGAGAAGAGCGCCAAACTCCTTCCCCTGCACATTCCGACGATCGAGCGCGCCGGTGGCTCGGTCCGTTGCATGATTGCCGGCATCCACCTGACCGCGCGATAATCGCGCCAGCGGGCGCGTGGTGCTGGCACACCCGCGGCACGGCGCGCAAACTCAAGGGTCCATCAGCGCGGCCCGTCCGCGCGCCCTGCCATCTTCGTGAGGACTTTCGTGTCACGCTTCCGGCTCTCCACGCGCCCCCTCGCGTTCCTCCCATTCATCGCGCTCGCCGTCGCCACCGCCAGCGCCCAGGTGCCCATTCGTCAGGCGCAGGCACCCGCCACGCCGCAGGATCGGCTGGTCGCGGCGATGCACGGCGTCTCGTCGAACGTCATTCTCGATTACGTGAAGGAGATGACCGACGAGAAATACGGCGGGCGACTCACGGGGACACCCGGCTACGATGCCTCCGCGGCGTGGACCGCGGACCTGCTGCACGGATGGGGCTACAAGCCCGCGGGCGACAAGGGGACGTGGTACCAGAAGTTCCCGAATCCGTACACGCTCGTGCGTCCGGGCACGGAATTGTCGCTGCACGTGCCGCAGGCGGGCGGCGGCACGATCGTGAAGTCGTACACCTGGGAGCAGGAGTTCTTCCAGGGGTCCACATCCGACTCCGGCAAGGTCACGGCGGAAGCGGTCTACGTCGGCTACGGCATCACGGCGCCGGAACTCGGCTACGATGACTACGCCGGCGTCGATGTGAAGGGAAAGATCGTCGTTGTCGAGCCCGAAGCGCCCATGGGACCCATGCCGGACACCGCGTTCTTCAAGAAGTGGCGTCCGTACTCGTTCCACCACTACAAGATCGAAAACGCGGCCAAGCACGGCGCCGCCGGGATGGTGTACGACTACCACATTGTCAATCCCAATGCGCGCTTCGTCAAAGGGCTGATTCTCACGTACGTGAGCCGCTCGGTGATGGACGACTTGTTCGCCGGCCAGCCCATGAGCTGGCGCCAGACGGTCGACCAGATTCGCAACACGCTCAAGCCGGCCTCGCGGCCGCTTGGCAAGACGATGACGCTGGCGAACAACACGCAGCATCACCCTGAGGGCATCGGATCGAACGTGGTCGCCGTGCTGCCGGGCAGCGACCCGGCGCTCAAGGACGAATACATCGTGCTCGGCGCGCACCTCGATCACCTCGGTTACAACCATGAGATGATGCCCGGTGCGCATGACAACGCCTCCGGGGTCGCCGTGCTCCTCGCCGCGGCCGAGGCGATCACAAAAGCCAAGGTGCCGCTGAAGCGCAGCGTGCTGCTGTTGATCTTTGGCGCGGAAGAGCAGGGGGTGTGGGGGTCGGAGTTCTACGTGAACCATCCGGTCGTACCGAACGCCAAGATCAAGGCGTTCCTGAATCTCGAGAGCGTCGGCCGCGGCGAGCGCATTGGCGTGTCGTCGGGCGTCGAGTATCCCGAGATCTACCAGGCCATGGAGCGCGCGAATGCCCAGTACGTCCATCGCGCGATGGGAGCGTTCGCCAATCTCAACCTCGCGCGGCCGCGGCAGGATGCGGCGCACTTCCTGTGGGCGAAGATCCCGACGGTGTCCATCGGCACGAGCGGAGCGCCGCCGCTCCCATATGCGAGCTACCACACGACCAAGGATCGCTGGCAGATCCTGACGCCGGAGATCATGGAGGATCTCGCGCGGATCACGTTCCTGGCGACGGTGGATTTGGCGAACCGGTAGGGTCAGACGGTAGTGTCCACGCAGGCGCCGTCCTGGCAGCGGGCGGCGCCCAGCACTGCGCGTAAATCATGCGTTACCAACAGGAGATTCGCGCCGCGCCTCCCGCGCGGCGCGCGCACGGCCCCCACGGTTCTTCCGCACACTGGAGCGTTCATGTACCGTCGTTTCGCCCTGCTCGTTCTCGCGCTGCCCCTTGCTGCCCAGCAGCCCGCGCCCGCGGCGGCCCCCGCCGCCGCACCGCAAGCCCAAGCCGGTCCCCGCGCCTTTACCCCCAGCGACTGGTACAAGGTCACCCAGCTCGCGTCTCCGGCCATGTCGCCGGACGGCAAGCTGGTGGCATTCACGGTGACGACCGTTGTGGAGCGCGAGAACAAGCGGCACAGTGAGATCTGGGCCGTGGCCACGGCAGGCGGCGCGCCGGTGCGCTACACGTCGCCGGGCTACGAGAGCTCTAATCCGCGCTTCTCGCCGGATGGGAAGTATCTGTTCTTCACCTCCAACCGTCCCGGCGGCCGCGGCGCCACGTGGGCGCTGCGCATGGACCAGCCGGGCGGCGAAGCCACGCAGGTGGAGAACTACCCCGTCGGCTCCGTGCCGAACGACAAGAGCTTGGCAGTGTTCACCGACGTCGTGGACACCACGGGTGGGGGCGGCGGCGGTGGCCGAGGCCCCGGCGGCCGCGGTCCGGGCGGCGGCTTCGCCATGCCCAGCGCGGGCGCGGCGAATGCGATGGCGTTCCCACCGTACGGCGCCATCACCAAGCCGGTCGAACAGTCGCGCTTCGATGGCCGCCAGATCGTGAACTTCCCGTACAAGGTCAACGGCGTCGGCTTCATCCCGAATCCGCGCGAGGCGCGGGTCATCAAGCCGCAGCAGATCTTCACGCAGAAATACGACGGCTCCAAGCGCGTGCAGGTGACCAATACGCGCTACTCGCACTCCCAGGCGGCGGTCTCACCTGACGGCAAGTGGGTCGCCTTCGTGGCGGACGCGCAGCTGCGCCCAGACTCGGTGGTGACGCAGATCGCCGACTCGCTGGCGAAGCTGCCGTACGACGCGCTACGCGATGAAGCGCCGCGCAACGACCGCGACATCTACGTCATCTCCATCGCCGGCGGCGAGCCGCGCAAGCTGGCGTCGCTGCAGGGGGATGAGAGCAGTCTCGACTGGTCACCCGACGGAAAGAAGCTCCTCTTCATCGGCCGCGCCGAGCGCACCAAGAACGCCCGCCTCATGCTCATTGATGTGGCCGGCGGCGCGCCGCAGAACCTCACCAACGGCTGTCTGTACGAGCCGTCCAGCGCCGAGTTCCTGCCAAACGGCGAGGTCCTGATGAGCGCCGACATCGGCGCGCGCACCGCGCTGTTCACGGTGATGCCGAAGAATGGCCAGATGCGCGAGACGATCGGCGGCCGCCGGGTGATCCGCGGCTTCGCGCGCGACGAAAAAGCCACCAAGGTGGCGTTCGTTGCGACGAGCGTGAACTCGCCCACCGAGTTGTACATCGCCGACCTCGACAGCCGCAAGGATGGGAAGAACGACGGCAAGAACGAGCGCAAGCTGACGTCGTTCAATGACAAGGTGAACGCCGAAATCGCCTGGAGCGACGCCGAGAAGTTCACCTTCCAGGGCGTCGGCGGGCTGACCATCGAAGGGTGGGTCATGAAGCCGTTCGGCTATCAAGCCGGCAAGAAGTATCCGCTGGTGCTCTACATCCACGGCGGTCCGCACTCGCGCTACGACGAAGGGTGGTTCGATGAATTCCAGAACCTCGCCGGCGCCGGCTTCGTGGTGCTCTACACCAATCCACGTGGCTCGAGCGGCTCGGGGGCTGACTTCACCTTCAGCACGCGAGGCCGCTGGTTTGCGGAGGACTTCAAGGACCTCATGCAGGCCACTGACATCGCGGCGCAGCGCGCCGACGTGGACAGCACGCGGATGGGCGTGACCGGTGGCTCATACGGCGGTGTGATGACGGCCTGGGTCACCGCGCACACCACGCGCTACAAGGCGGCCGAGACCGACCGCATGATCAGCAACTGGTGGTCGTGGTTCGGGGCAAGCGACGCGCAGGGGCTCACCGAGTTTGAATTCTACGGCAAGCCGTGGGAGAACCCGGCGATGTACGACTCGCTCTCGCCCATCCGGTACGTGACGAGGGTGAAGACACCGACGCTCATGGTGCAGAGCGAGGAAGATCACCGGACGCCGATGGCCGATGCCGACCAGTGGTTCATCGCGCTCAAGAAGCAGGGGGTGCCGGTCGAGTTCGTGCGGTATCCGCGCTCCAACCACGATCTGTCGCGCACGGGAGAGCCATGGCTCCTGGTCGATCGGCTGGGCCGGCTGCGGCAGTGGTTTGCGCATTGGCTCAAGCCGTAACGACAACCGCGAAGTTTGAGGAGCGCGAAGGGGCGCGAAGAACGAGATGGGGGAACTGCGACTCGCGTGCAGTTCCCCCCATTTCGTCCTTCGCGCCTCTTCGCGCCGCTTCGCGCCGCTTCGCGCCCTTCGTCCTTTGTGGTGGCAGGCGCCCCTGACTTTTTTCGCCGACCGGCGTAGAATACCCGCCCATGCTTCGCCGCACCCTTACCACACTGCCGCTCGTTTTCGTCATCTACTTCAACGTCTCGGGCGGCGCCTTCACGCTCGAGGGGTTGGTGGCGGGGACGGGGCCAGGGCTCGCGCTCCTCATCCTGCTCCTCATCCCGCTCGTCTGGTCGCTGCCGGAAATCCTCATCATCGGCGAGCTCGCGAGCATGCTGCCGGAGGAGGGCGGCTACTACCGCTGGGTGCGGCGCGCCTTCGGCGATTTCTGGGCCTTCCAGAATGGCTGGTATACCTGGCTCTACTCGCTCGTGGACATGGCCATCTACCCGGCGATGCTGAATCTGTACCTCGCCTGGTTCGTGCCCGATCTGGGTACAGGGGCACGGTGGGCCATCTCGCTCGTGATGATCTGGGGTGCGGCCGCCATCAACCTGCGCGGCGCGCTTCCGGTCGGTCGCGTCTCGATCATCATCGGCACGCTGATCCTGGGCGCATTCCTGCTCGTCGCGCTCTTCGCGATTCCGAACATCACCCATGCCCCGTGGCAACCGTTCATGAAGCCCGGACATGGACTCGGCGCCGGACTGGCCGTCGGCCTCTCCACGGCGCTCTGGAATTACATCGGATGGGACAACGCCTCCACGGTCGGCGGTGAGGTGGTGGATGCGGGGCGGACCTATCCGCGGGCGCTCGCGGTCGCGCTGCCACTGGTCACCCTCGGCTACTTCGTGCCGCTCCTGCCGACGCTCGGCGCCACTGACTGGACGACGTGGACCGAAGGTGGGTGGCCGGCGATCGCCGCGGGCGCGACGGGCGCGGCCGGCGTCGTGCTCGCTCCGCTGCTTGCCGTCGCGGGCATCTGCAGCGCCGTCGCGCTCTTCAATGCGCTGCTGCTCGTCTACACGCGCATTCCACTCGCGATGTCGAGCGACGGCCTGCTCCCCAAAGTCCTCAGCCGCACGGACGAGCGCGGCACGCCGCGCGTGGCGATCGTCGTCTCGGCCGCCATTTACAGCGTGGTCTCGCTCATCCCCTTCGGCAACCTCGTCGTGGCGGACGTCATCTTCTATGCGGCAGCGGTGCTGCTCGAGTTTGCCTCGCTCATCTGGTTCCGCGTCCGTGAGCCGCACCTGCGCGGGCCCTTCCGTGTGCCGCTGGGGACCGCAGGGGTCGTGGCATTGACCATCGTCCCCTTCGTCGTCTTCCTCGCGGTGCTCGCGATTTCGTTTTACGACGGCGAATACGGATTCGCCTCAGCGAGCATCGGGCTGCTGCTGATGGCCGCGGGAATGCCGTGGTATCTCGCAATGCGGCGACTGTCCCGTCGCTGAGTTCTGAAGCTACCGGATGCCTTCGCCTCGCTCGAAATCGTAGAGGGTCGCCTTTCGCAGCTGGAAGTACGCCTGCCAGTAGCCGCGCAGGGCCTGTACGTACGAGGACAGCGCCTGATCCTTCTCGCTCTGCGCGATGTATAAGTTGTCAATGGTGATGCGGCTGATGCCGTACCGGTTAAGCGCGACCTCGAAGCGCTTCGCCGCCACGGTGTCGGCCTTGGCCGCAATCTGCAGCGCGCGTCGTGCCTGTCCCAGCTGCAGCGCCGCGAACCGGGCCGTGAGTTCGACCTGGTTGCGCAGGTTCTGGGCGCTGGTCTGCGCCGACATGCGCTCCGACTTGGCCGCCTGCACCTGCGCCCCGTGCGTCCCCCACTGCCAGACGGGGATCTGGACTCCCACCTGCAGCTGCTGCGCGTCGCGCAGGTCCTTGTAGGCCGCGGCGGCGGTACCGGCCGTGTTGTTGTAGCCGTAGCTCACCTGCAGGTTGCCGCCCGGGCCGGTATTCCAGCGTGCCTCGCTCAGGGCGCGGTCGGCCTGCACCGTGGCCGCTTCGGCGTCCGTCATGCCCGCCGCGTTGCGCCTCGCCTGTTCCACGGCGAGCGTGGTGTCCGCATCGAACGTCGGCACGCTGTCGCTGACGACGATGGAAACCGGCGTCCCGGGCGGCAGGCTGAGCACGAGCCGGAACTGCGCCAACGCCCGCTGGTGCGCGAGCAAGGCATCGGCGATCGAGGACCGCGAGCGCAACAGGGCCAGTTCACTCTGCAGCAGGTCGTTCTCGCCGATCTTGCCGACCTCGAGTCGGCCCTTGTTCAGCGTGAACAGGGTATCGTTGGTGGCCGCGTTCTTGGCGGCGTTGGCCACGGCGAGCGCGGTGCCGTGCACGTCGAAGAATGCATTCGTTACCGCCAGCGACAGGTCTTCGCGCGCCTCGAGATAGCGGCGCTCGGCGAGGGAGATGCGCAGCGCCTGTTGGCGAATCTCCCACTTGTAGGTATTGGCCTTGAGCAGCGGCTGCGTGAGGCTCAGTTGCAGCGGCACCGACGACCACGTGCGGCTGCCGGCGGCGCCGTTCACCTGCACCTGATTGAGCCCTGACGCGATGTTGAGGGTCGTGTTGGTCCACGGCACGCGTTGCACGACGGAGGCCGTCAGCCCCGCCGTCGTCTGCTGCAGCGGCTTATACAGCGTGGTGCCGTCGGGCTGGATCACCGGCGTGATCGAGCGGGTGATCGTCGGCACGGAGGCGCCGCCCACGGAAAGTGAGGGCAGGTACTGGCTCAGGGCGACGTGGTCACGCGCTCGCGCGGCGTCGCGTGTGCCGAGCGCGATGCGGGCCTGTGGGCCCTGCTGTACGGCCATCGCCAGGGCGTCGCGCAGTGTCAGCCGCAATGCGCCCTGCGCACGGAGGTGACGAGGCGTCCCCACCGCGTCGAGGGTGGCGAGCAGGCAGACAGCCGCGCGCAAGATGCGCGTTCGGTTCATGGGCAGGTCACTCGTAGCGAAGGCAGGTGATGGGGTCCTGTTGCGCGGCCCGATGCGCCGGCACGATGCCAAACGCGAGTCCGACGGTGCAGGAGACGCCGAACGCGACCGCCACGGACAGCGGCGAGACGATCGTCTGGATGCCGGCGAGGCGCTCGATCGCGAATGCGGCCCCGGCGCCGACGAGGATACCGGCGACGCCCCCGGTCATCGAGATGAGCACCGCTTCGGCGAGGAACTGGAGCTGGATGTCGCGCCGCGTGGCGCCCATGGCGCGGCGCACGCCGATCTCCTTGATGCGCTCGAGGATCGACGCGAGCATGATGTTCATGATCCCGATGCCGCCGACGATCAGGGAGATCGACGCGATGGCGCCGAGCACCACGTTGAAGATCGTGCGTGTGCGCTGCTCCTGCTTGAGCAACAGCTCCGGCACCGAGACCTCAAAGTCCACCACGGCGTTGTGGCGGCGCGCCAGCATGCGCTGCACGACGTCGGCCACCGACGGCACGAGCCGCGCCTCCCGGACCCGCACGATGATGCGGTCGAGCTGGTTCATGTTGCGCTGTTCGGCGCGCACCGACGGGTCCACCGCGGCTTCGGCGCTCGGGTCGACGTTGCCCTGTTCGGCTTTCGACGCGGCCTCGATCTCCGCCTGCGTCACCAGCGCGCGGTTGCGATAGCGCAGCAGCATGGTGGTCGCCGGCACATAGACGTCCATGTTCGAGTCGCGGATGCCCAGCCGCTGTGCGTTCTGTCCGCTGACGGTCCGGTCCTCGAGTACACCGACGACGGTGAGCCAGTTCTGCCCGACCTTGACCGACTGGCCGAGCGGGTTCGACTGCGTGAAGAATCGCGACTTGACGCCGTGCCCGATGACCGCCACCAGCCGGCCATGCACCACCTGGTCAAGGGAGAACGCGCTCCCCTCGGCGATGCGCAGGTTCATGATGCGGAAGTAGCTCGTATCGACGCCAACCAGCTTTGCCGATCGGTGCCGCCCCTCGCGCGTGATCAGCGTGTTGAGCACGATCTCGGCGCTCGACGCGTCCACATCGGGGATGACCGCGTGGATCGCCTGCGCGTCGGCGTAGCGCAGGCCCGGCGTGAACCGCTTGGGCGCCGCGGCCTTCTCCTCCTTGACCACGCCCTCCTTCTGCTCGATGAGCGGGGTCACGATGATGTTGTTCGTGCCGAGCAGGCGCATCTGCGCCAGGATCTCCTGCTCGGCGCCCTTGCCGATGGCGAGCATGGCGATCACCGAGGCGACGCCAAACAGGATGCCGAGCGAAGTCAGCGCGGCGCGCGCCTTGTTGTGGCCCACGGCTTCGATGGCCGTGCGAAATGCGAAGGCCACGTGCGCGACGAGTTCCGCCCGCCGCGCGGCGAGAGTTCGAAGATCGAGTCCCACGCGCTCAGCCCTTGGTCGCCGGGGCGGCCGCCTTCGCGGCGGGGGCCGCACGGGCGCCAGGCGCCGGTGCAGGTGGCGTCACGGGCACCGGCTTGGCGCCGGCTGCCGTGTCGCCGCCTGGCGACTTCACTCCGGCTTTCGACCCCGGCAGACGATCGAGTGCGATCTTGTCCTTGTCGGCTGGGGGCGACAGCAGCACGCGGTCGTTCTCCTCCAGCCCGCGCGCGATCACGACTTCGTCGTCGTTCATCGCTCCCGTTTCCACTTCCTGCTTCGTTACCCGAACCCGGCCCTTCTTGAAGACATAGGGCACGCCGTTCTCGTTCATCACGGCTTCCAGCGGAAGGTGCAGCACGTTGGAAATGGCCTTGGTCTCGATGATGTTGCCCGTCGTCATGCCGGGACGGAGTGTCGTGTCGGGCTTCTCGACGCTGATCTTGACCTCAAAGACCTTGGCGTCGGAGTTGGGGCGCTGCTCGCCCACACCGGCCACGGCCGTCACCTTGCCCTTCAACTGCTTGCCCGGATCGGCGTCGAACGTAATGGTCACCGGCTGGCCCACCGCGAGCTTCCGCACGTCGATCTCGTTCACGTACGTCTGCGACTCCATGATCGACATGTCCGGGAGCGTGGCGACGGCCGGGTCCCACGGGCTCACCTGACTGCCCACGGCGCGCTTCTTCCCCTGCCAGTCCTTGATGTAAATCACCATGCCCGGGCCCGGCGCCTTGATGGTGAAATTCCCCATCACTTCCTGCACGATGCGCAGCCGGTTGCGCTGCCGCTCGAGGTCCGACCCCACCTCGCGCATCTTGGCACGCGCCTGTTCGGTCTTGGTCCGCAGGTCCATTGAGTCCTGCTTGAGCGTGCGGAGCGCCTTCTCGTACTCGATTTCCGTCTGCCGCTGCACGCTTGGCGCCTCGAACTTCGACTGATCCCGAGCCAGCTTCTTTTCTTCCAGGGTCAGGGCGGCGGTGTGCAGGTCTTCACGGGCCTTGGACAAGTTCAGCACGGAGTCGAGCGACGCCTGCTCCGTCTGCGCTTCGGCCTTCTGCAGCGCCAGGCTGACGTCGGCCAGCTTGGTGGCCACGGGCGCCCGATCGAGTTCGGCCACGACGTCGCCCTCTTTCACCACGGTCCCCTCGGGCACGATGGAGAGGATCTTCACGCCGTTCCATACCTCGGCCTGCTGCAGATTTGGTGGGCCCGAAATGTTCTGGAACTTCGGGGCGCGCAGCTCACCTGAAGTGGTGACAGTGATCTTGAAATCGCCCCGCTTCACGCTTGCGGTCACGGCATCATCGGTGGGCGACACGCCGCGGGCGAGCAGCCAGACGGACGGTACGCCGAGCAGCAGAGCCACGGCGATGAGAACGGATTTCGGGAGCCGTAGCAGAGGTCTGAGGAGATCCATGGCGGCCGGCAGGTGGTGGCAGAAGGCGCACGGGGGCGCTGACAATCCTCTGACACTACCATTTCCCAAAAGGTTGTGCTAGGTACGGAACTATTTCGTGATGTAACGCAGTCCGCGCCGCAACGACCGGCGAGCGCGCGCTCTGCGCCTGACGCGCGCCAAGCCTAACGTGCCAAGCCTACTGTGCGCGAGCGACCCCGCCGCCCTTCATCACAAACGCCACCGCGCGCACGGCCCGAATGTCCCTGGTCGGATCGCCCCGCACTGCCACGAGGTCCGCGAGCAACCCGGGCGCCACGCGCCCCACGCGGCTCTCCCGGTGCAGCAGCTTCGCATTGCCCGACGTCGCGGCCTTCAGCACCGCCAGCGGTGTCATGCCGTAGTCCACCATCATCTCCATCTCACGAGCGTCGTCGCCGTGCGGGTAGACGCCGACGTCGCCGCCCACACACATCGTCACGCCGGCGGCCAGTGCGGCCTTGAATGACGCGCGCTTGGCGGTGATTGCCGTGGGCTCGGGATCGACGCCCTTCTTCCAGCCGGCGTACTGCCGTGTCGCATCGCCGGCGGCGAGTGTGGGGCAGAACGTGACATTGTGCTCCTTCATCAGGCGCCAAGTCTCGTCCGTGCCGCCGTCGCCGTGCTCAATGGACTCGACACCGGCCACGATGGCGCGCCGCATCCCCTCGGGAGTGCTCGCGTGCGCCACCACCGCGCGCCCGCTGCTCCGCGCCGCCTCGACGATGGCGCGCAGTTCGGCCTCGGTGAAGGTGGGCATCGCCTCACCGCGCGGTCCCCAGCGATAATCGGCGTAGACCTTCACCCAGTCGGCGCCGTGCGCAATCTGGTCGCGGGCGACGCGCATCACGCCGGCTATCCCATCGGCTTCCTCCGCGCCCTGCGGTGGATCAAAACTGAAGTCGGTGCGCTTGGGCGCGTAGCTCCCGGTCACGAGCATGGCGCGCGTGGTGACGAGCATGCGCGGCCCCGGGATGATCCCCTGGTCAATCGCCTGCTTGAGCCCGACGTCGGCGTAGCCGGCTCCCTCGGTGCCGAGGTCGCGTACCATGGTAAAGCCGGCCATCAGTGTGGCACGCGCGTGGTTGACGGCGCGCGCCGTGCGCAGCGCCAGCGGTTCGCGCAGCACCTGGTCGTTCCACGATGTTTCGTTGTACGGATGCAGAAAGAGGTGCGTGTGCGCCTCGATCATCCCGGGGATGAGCGTCGTGCCCGGGAGCTCGATGACGGTGGCGCCCTTCGGCACGCCCACCTGCGTGCCCGGGCCAACGGCGGCGATGCGTTCGCCGCGCACCAGCACCGTCCATCCGGTTGCCGGCGCGTCACTCGTGCCGTCCCATACGGCGGCCGGCCTGAGCAGCATGAGCGAATCGCGCGATTGCGCCGCGAGCGGTGCGGCGAGCAGCGAGAGAACGAAGAGTGTGCGCATGGTTCCGTGTCCCCGGAGCAATCAAAATCCCAATCGCCAATCAAACTCCCCTATCCCGATCCGAGCTCCCACTCCTCAATCAAGCTTTGGAAAGTCCGTCACGCCCCCAGATACGACGAACGCCATGAACTCTGCGCTGTCGGTGCGGAGGAGCTTCACCCGCGCCGACGGCAGGACCAGCATCTGCCCCGACCAGGCGTACGAGTGCGGCACGTACACCACCACCGACGCGTCGATGCCCAGCCGCTCGGCCGATGACTGGGTCAGGAAGCCGAGGACCTGCACCTCGTTGCCAAGGCCGAGTTCCACCAGCGCCGGCTGGCTGAAGCGCTTCTTCTCGCCGACGAACGCGCTCAGGACGTCCTTGGTCGAGCTGTACAGCAGGCGGACGAACGGCAGCCGCTGCAGCAGCTCCTCGAACATCGTGACGGCCGAGCGGGTAAGGATGCTCGATCCCAGTGCGCCGATGAGCGTGATGAGGGCGAGTGTCGTGAAGAAGCCGATGCCGGGGATCGGCAGGCCGAGCCAGCCGTCCACGCGCTGGAAGATGCCCAGGCAGACCCAGATCGTCACGGCGACCGGGACGGTGAGGATAAGACCGCGAATGAAGTAGGCGAAGATCCGTTTCATGGGGTCCGGGGTCAGCGGGAGCGCCGCGCGGTGCGTAAGATTGTGCGCGGAGGGCGAGGGCCCTCCGCCTGCACGGGAAGATAACTCCTGACCCCGAACTCGCGATGAAGACTCGCCGCCTCGCACTCGCCGCCGTCCGCGCCCTACTGTTCTGCGTGGTGGCGCTGCCCGCCGCCGCGCAAACCAAGCGCGCCATTACGCAGGACACCTACGACCTGTGGCGGGCCATCCAGGGGGCGACGTTGTCGCCCGACGGGAAATTCGCCATGTACACCCTGACGCCCGTCGTGGGCGACGGCGAGGTCGTGATTCGCTCCACGGCGAGCGAGACCGAGTGGCGGTTCCCACGCGGCTACACCGGCCGTCCGCAGCTCATGCCAGCGGCCGATTCCGCGGCCATCTTCAACGCGCCGCCGGCGCAGTTCAACGCCGGCTCGACGACGGCCGCGTTCATTACCTACGCGCCGCGCGCCGATTTCGAGGCCGCGCGCAAGGCCAAGCCGCGTCCGCTGCCGCAGCCGCGCACGTCGCTGACGGTGGTCACGCTGGCGGACGGCAAGGCCCAGGTGATCCCGCGCGTGCGGTCGTTCCGGTTTGCGCGCGAAGGTGGCAAGTACCTTGCGTACCTGCTCGAGGCCGACACGGCGGCGCCTGGCAGCGGCGGCGCCGCCCCGGCGGGCGGCGCGGCAGGTGGCCGTGGCGGTGCGCGGGGCGGCGCGGCGGGTGGCACCCGCAGCGACCCGGCGGCGCCGCTGGTGCTGCGCGACCTCGCCACCGGCCAGGAGACGCGGATTGAGGACGTCACGTCGTACCTGTTCGACGAGAACGAGACGGTGCTCGTCTACGCGACGACGTCTGCCGACTCCACGAAGACCGGCGTGCACGTGCGCACGCTCGCGACCGGCGTCCTCACCACACTGGCGTCGGGGAAGGGCAACTACCGGTCCGTGGCGGTGGACCGCAAGGGCACGCAAGTGGCCTTCGTTTCCGATCGCGACGATGCGGCCGCCACCAAGAAGAAATTTGCGCTGTACTACGCATCGCTGGTGCCCGCCAAGGGGCAGAAGGGACCCGTGGTCGCGACGAAGGTGGTGGACGCCGAGATGGTCGGCGCCGAGCAGCTCATCGCCGACCGCGGGCGCGTGGACTTCGTCCGCGATGGCAACGCGCTGCAGTTCGCGCTGGCGCCGCTGCCCATTGACACGATCCCCGCCGACTCGCTCGCCGACAAGGCCATCTACGACCTCTGGCACTGGAAGGACACGCAACTCCAGCCGACGCAGAAGCTGACGGCGGCGCGCGAACGCAATCGCACGTGGACGGCGCTCTATCACCCAGCGCTGAAGAAGTGGGCCAAGCTCGGCAATGACTCGCTGCGGCAGGTGACGATCGCCGACAACGGCCGCGTCGTCCTGGCGCTCAACACGGTGCAATACGCCGTCGAGTCGACGTGGGGCGAAGGCGGCAGCGACGTCTACCTGCTCGACGCCACCACCGGGGCGCGCACGCTCGTGGCCACCAAGCTCGACGGCGGGGCGCAGCTCTCGCCGGGCGGCAAGTACGTGACGTTCTTCCGCGGCGGCAAGTGGTTCTCGCACGCGACGGCGGGGAACAAGCAGGTGGAGATCACGGCCGGCATCAAGGACGTGAAGTTCACGAACGAGCTCTTCGACATGCCCGACGAACCGCCCTCGTACGGCCTCGGCGGTTGGACCACGGATGATGCGCGCGTGCTCGTGTACGACCGGTACGACGTGTGGGAAGTGGATCCCGCCGGCATCGCGGCGCCTCGCAACGTCACCGCCGGCGCCGGGCGCGCGAAGGGCGTGACCTATCGCGTGGTGAATCTCGACAGCGAGGATCGCTTTCTGAATCCAGCGGAGCCGCTGGTGCTCCGCGCCTTTGACAACGACAGCAAGGAGAGCGGGTATGCGCAGGCGAAGCTCGGGGCGAGCGCTGCGCCGGAACTGCTGGTGATGGGGCCCAGGAACTACGGCGGCCTCCAGAAGGCAAGAAAGGCCGGGCAGTACCTGCTGACCCAGCAGACGTACCGAGAGTTCCCCGACCTGTGGACGGGCACCGCCATCAACGCGGTGCGCAAAGTCTCGAACGCCAACCCGCAGGACGCCGAATATCCGCGCGGCAACGTGGAACTGGTGCGGTGGCTCAACGATGACGGCGTGCCGCTGCAGGGCATGCTGTTCAAGCCCGAGGGCTTCGACCCGAGCAAGAAGTATCCGATGATTTCGTATTTCTACGAGCGGCTCTCTGACGGCCTGCACACCTACTATGCGCCGTCGGGCCGCAATACGGTCAACCCGCTCGTGTACAACGCGCTGGGCTATCTCGTCTTCATGCCGGATATCGTCTACACCGACGGATTCCCCGGACCGAGCGCCGCCAAGGCGATCATCCCGGGCGTGAAGGCGCTCATCGACCGCGGCTTCGTGGATTCCAAGAAGCTCGGCATCACCGGCCAGTCATGGGGCGGCTACCAGACATCGTACGTCATCACCGTGACCAACATGTTCGCGGCGGCGGTACCGAATGCGACGGTCGTCAACATGACGTCGGCGTACGGCGGCATCCGCTGGGGGAGCGGCGTGCTGCGCCAGATGCAGTACGAGCACTCGCAGAGCCGCATCGCCGGATCGCTGTGGGAATACCCGGAGCGCTTCATCGAGAACTCGGCACTCTTCAAGCTCGACCGCGTCACGACGCCGGTGCTGTTCATGGCCAACGACAACGACGGCGCCGTGCCGTGGTACCAGGGGATCGAGTTCTACGGGGCGATGCGCCGCCTGCAGAAGGAGGCGTACCTGGTGGTGTACAACGGGGACGAGCACAACCCGACCAAGCGCGCCAACCAGAAGGACATCGACCTCAAGATGCAGCAGTTCTTCGGGGCGAAGCTGCAGGGCCAGCCGGAGCCGGACTGGATGAAGTACGGGATTCCGTATCTCAGGAAGGGACAGGACCAGATCAATCGCAAATAGGGCAGAGTACGACAGACTGCGACGGAGTACGACAGAGTACGGCAGGGGGTCCGACGCCTATTGGCGGCCGGGCCCTCTGGCGTTGGGGGGGACGGATGGACAGCGTTCGACAGGTGAGTGCGCACCTTGCAAAACACTATATCGCGATATAGTATTATATAGCCCCAACCAGAGATCCCATGACCACCAAGACGCCCTACGGAACCACCGTCCAGCTCCGCAAGCCGTTCGCGGCCGCCGTCGAGGCTGCGCGCTCGGCGCTTGCCGCCGAAGGGTTCGGCATCCTCATGGAAGCCGACCTCCAGGCGACGTTTCACAAGAAGCTCGGCGCCGAGCACACGCCGTATGTCATTCTCGGGGCGTGCAGTCCGCGCGACGCGTTTGAGGCGCTGAAGCTCGAGCCCGACCTCGGCCTCCTACTGCCGTGCAACGTCATTGTGCGGGATGCGGGGAATGGTGTGTCGCACGTCGCCGCCCTCGACCCGGTCGTCCTGCTCGGCCTGACCGGCAACACGGCGCTGGCGCCCGCCGCTGCCGCCATCCAGGAACGGCTGGCGCGGGCGATGGCCGCGCTCACGGCGCTGCCATGAACGCCCCTGCCACACAGCCCGCCGCTGCGGCGGTGGTGGGCTGCCCGTTCTGCGACACGCTCAATCGCGTCGCGCTCGGGCGTCTGGACGACCGGCCCAAGTGCGCCGAGTGCCAGAAGCCGCTGCTGCTCGACCGTCCGGTGTTTGCGAAGGACGAGTATTTGTCCAAGGTGATCAGCGGCGCGACGGTGCCCGTGATCGTCGACTTCTACGCCGACTGGTGCGCCCCGTGCAAGATGATGGCGCCGGTGCTCGATGAGCTTGCGCGCGAGCGCGCCGGTGAGTTGCTGGTGGTGAAGGTCAACTCCGACCAGAATCCCGTTTCGCCGCAGCATTACGGCGTACGCGGCATCCCGACGCTGGTCGTTTTCCGCGATGGCCAGGAGGTTGGGCGTCAGGTTGGATTCGCGCCGAAGGCGCAGCTCGTGGCGCTGATTGACGGGTCGGCGTTGTAACGACAGTCAGTCAGCGTCGCACCGACCACCGCGAAGGGCGAAGGGTGCGAAGGGACACGAAGACTGCCTGAAGTGAACGACGCGCCACGCTGGCTTCAGCGCGGCGCGTCGTCGTGTTCCAGTGGTGCCGTCCTGCTTCGTGTAGCTTCGCGTCTCTTTGCGTCTCTTCGCGCCCTTCGACCCTGGCAGTGGCGGTTCGCCGTTATCGTCCGCCGTACGGTTTCGGCGGCACGGTCTTGAGGAACAGCCAGAGCGCGCGAATCTCGTCGTCGGTCATCAGCTTGGTGAAGCGATACGGCATCAGCGAATCGATCGCGACGTTTCCCGGACGCTTTCCCTCCCGCAGGGCGCGGAAGAAGTCCTCTTCCGTGTAGTGCCCGATGCCCGTCGGCGTGATGTTCGCGGCGGGCTTCCAGTCCGGCGGTGTCCCCGGGATCTTGCCCCCGGAGAAACCCTCGCCATGACATCCGGTGCAGCCACCGATCTCGGCGAGGTAGCGGCCGTACTCCGGCGACACCGCGGCCGGCGGCGATACCGGATGCGTGGCGTGCGCGACGCGCTCCGCCGGGACGAGGACAAGTTCGCCCTTGGCGTATAACAGGCGGCCGATGGGGCCCACGCTGTTCTTGGCCGGCTCCCGGTCCACCGGCGGCATCGACTTGATGTAGGCAATGAGCGCCGCGAGATCTTCATCCTTCAGGAACTGGAACTCGAGCGACGGCATGAAAAGAAGGCCGGAGCCGTCGGGCTTAACGCCGTGTCGAATGGCGCGCTCCCAGTCGAGGTCGCTCAGCTGTCCGCCGACGCCTCCCTTGCCGCGCGTCAGGTTGGCGGCGTAAAGCCGCGCCACCGGCGGCACGTCGATGAATTGCCGGCCGCCGAGGTCGGCGCCGTGGCAGTCGATGCACTTGCCCAGCGCCGCCGCGACGTGCTGGCCGCGCACGAGCGCGAGCGAGTCGGTGGGGATGGTAACTGCGTGACCGGCGATGTCGAACTTCCGGTCGATGCCGCGCTGCGTGTAGAAGTAGAGCCCGCAGCCGGCGACGACGAGCAGCGCCACGACAATGCCGATGCCCCACGCGGTTGCGCGGAGGAACTTTCTCATAGGGGGCCTCCGAAGGAGAATGAGAAGAAGGGGAGAGTATGCAGAGTGGACGACCCGGCGTCCATCGCCGTCGACGCGCGGTCCGTCGTCCGTTTCGCCTATCGCGTACGACGCCGGGCCTCGATAGGTTTCGATTCCTGATGACCACCACCGCTCCCCACGACGCAGCCCCGGCCACCGAGCCGCAGCGCTGGTCCATCGACGCCGCGAAGCTCCTCTACAACGTCGAGGGGTGGGGCGACGGCTACTTCGACATCTCCGACAAGGGGCGCATGGTGGTGCGCCCGGACCGGGCGCATCCCGAGCGCACGCTCGACCTGTTCGAGCTGGCCCTCGACCTCGAGGCGCAGGGCGTGGCGCTGCCGGTGCTGCTGCGCTTCTCCGACATCCTGCGGTCGCGCATCGAGGCGTTGCACGCCGCGTTCCAGGGCGCCATCGCGGAGTTCGCCTACACGGGGCAGTACACCACGGTCTACCCGATCAAGGTCAATCAGCAGCGCCACGTCGTCGAGGAGATCCTCCAGTTCGGCGAAACGGTGGGCGTCGGCCTCGAGTGCGGCTCCAAGCCGGAATTGCAGGCGGTGCTCGCGCTCTCCGAGCGCACGGACCACACGATTGTCTGCAACGGCTACAAGGACGAGGAGTTCATGCGCCTCGCCCTGATGGGGCAGAAGCTCGGTCACAAGGTCTTTATCGTCATCGAGCAGCTGAGCGAGCTCGACGTCCTCCTGCAGGCCGCCGACGAGATGGGCGTCGTGCCCACCGCCGGCGTGCGCATCAAGCTGTCCACCGAGGGATCAGGGCGCTGGGCGCAGTCGGGGGGCGAGAAGAGCAAGTTCGGGCTCAACTCCGCGCAGCTGGTCACGCTCATCGACCGGCTGCGGACGCTCGGCCGGCTCGACATCCTGAAGCTCGTGCACTTTCACCTCGGGTCGCAGATCACCGACATCCGCTACATCAAGCGGGCGATGGGCGAGGTGGCGCGCTTTTACGTGGAACTGCGCCGCATGGGCCTCGACATCACGCACGTGGACGTTGGCGGCGGCCTCGGCGTCGACTACGACGGCACGCAGAGCACCAACGTCGCGTCGGTGAACTACACGATGCAGGAGTACGCCAACGACATCGTGTACACGCTCGCGGAAATGTGCCGTGATCTCGAGCAGCCGATGCCCAACCTCATCAGCGAATCGGGGCGCGCGCTGACGGCGCACCACGCGCTCATGCTGATGAGCGTCATCGACGTCGAGTCGCAAGTGGAGCCGACGACGCCGCCGGTGACCGAGGACGACCACTCGCTCCTGCACGAAATGGCCGACGACCTCAAGGCGGTGTCGCGCAAGAACGTGTCGATGCGCCGCGTCCGCGAGGTCTATCACGACGCCTCGTACGACAAGGAAAAGGCGCAGGGGCTGTTCTACAACGGCGTCCTCTCGCTCACCGAGCGCGCGTACGCCGAGCAACTGCACCTCGGCATCCTGAACGCCGTGCGCGCGGCGGCGCAGCGGCACCCCGACGAGTTCGAGGACATCATCCACGACCTCAACGCGGCGCTCGTGGACCGCTACTTCTGCAACTTCTCGCTCTTTCAGTCGCTGCCGGACAACTGGGCCATCGACCAGCTCTTCCCGATCATGCCCATCCACCGCCTCGACGAAGAGCCGACGCGGCGCGGGACGCTGCAGGACGTGAGCTGCGACTCCGACGGCAAGATTGACCGGTTCGTCGGCGAGAAGGGCGGCAACCCCTCGCTCGAGCTGCACCCGTTCACCGACGGTGACCCGTACATCCTGGGCATCTTCCTCACGGGTGCGTACCAGGAAATCCTCGGCGACCTGCACAACC
Organism: Gemmatimonadaceae bacterium; assembly: GCA_041661925.1. GTDB lineage: Bacteria > Gemmatimonadota > Gemmatimonadetes > Gemmatimonadales > Gemmatimonadaceae > PNKL01. The sequence continues at coordinate 15,123 of JBAZTM010000011.1, read as the reverse complement.
TGTTCGGCGACACCAACGCCGTGCACGTGCGCCTGCGCGACGGCGGCTACGAGATCACCGACATGGTGCACGGCGACACGGTCACCGAAGTGCTGAACTACGTCCAGTTCCGCGCTTCCGACCTGCTGGCGACATTCCGCCGCAAGGTGCAGGCCGCGTCGGACCTCACCCGCGAGGAAGCGAACATGTTCATCGCCGACTACGTCGCGGGGCTGGAGGGGTACACCTACCTCGAGGGCGAGGCGGCGCGATGATGGTGCCGTGGGCCGCGCTCGCCGCGCTGCCGAACGGTCCCGACGTGCCCGGCCTGCTGCTGGTGCTGGCGGCCGTGCTCGCCGCCACCAAGGTGGGCGGCGAACTGGTACGTCGCGCCGGACAGCCCGCGGTGCTCGGCGAATTGCTGGCGGGAGTCCTGCTGGGGGGCTCGGTGCTCGGGGTGCTCGACCCGAACGAGCCCGTGATGCACATGCTGAGCGAGCTGGGCGTACTCGTGCTCCTCTTCGCGGTGGGCCTCGAGACGGACCTCCGCTCGCTGCGGCGCTTTGGGGCCATGGCGCTCACCGTGGGGACTGCCGGCATCATCCTGCCGTTCGCCGGAGGCTTCGCGGTCGCACGGGCGCTCGGAACGGCGCCCATGACCGCGCTCGTGATTGCCGCCGCGCTCACCGCCACGTCCATCGGCATCTCGGCGCGCGTGCTCGGCGACCTCGGACGGCTCAAGGACGACGAAGGGCAGGTCGTCCTGGGCGCCGCGGTCTTTGACGACGTGATCGGGCTTGTGATTCTCGCCGTCGTCGGCAGCGTCGTGGCGGGCGAGGTCATCACGGCGGGCAGCGTGACGCGCACGGCGCTGGTCGCGATCGGATTCGTGGTGGGCGCCATTGTACTTGGCACCCTGATCATGCGCCCTTTGATGGCGGCTGTCGCCCGGGTGGGCGATGCAGGAGCGGTCGGCGTGGTGGCGCTGGGCTTCGCCTTCGTGACCGCGGCGCTGGCCGCGCGCGCCGGGTCCGCCATGATCATTGGCGCCTTTGCCGCGGGGCTGGTGCTGCACGCGACGCCGCAGCGACACGAGATCGAAAAGTGGACGACCTCCGTGGGTCACGTGCTCGTGCCGGTTTTCTTTGCGTCGGTGGGCGCGGAAGTGGATGTGCGCGCGTTGATGTCGCCGGCGGCGCTCGGACTCGGCGCTGCGCTCATCGTCGTGGCGGTGGTCGGCAAGGTGGCGGCAGGCTACGCGCCGTGGTGGTTCCGCGGGAACAAGCTGCTGGTGGGCGTGGCGATGGTGCCGCGTGGCGAGGTGGGCCTGATCTTCGCGCAGATGGGCGTGACAGCGGGCGTGCTCGTGGGCACGGAGTTCGGTGCCGTGATCCTGATGGTCGTGGTCACGACTTTCATCACGCCGCCGCTGCTCAGTCTGGTTGCCGGCCCGCCGAGGCCCGGGAGCGGCGGCCCCGATGACGGCATGGGACTGGACGAGCTTGTTTCGGGCGCGGTGCATCGTCCGCGGCGCGCCACGGTGCAGGGGCGCCATTTCGGTGGCGGGCCGTAGTTCCGTCTGCTCGTGTGTTTACCACAGCGCACACGGCGAACCGCCGGAGAGCCACGGAGGACTGCAACTTCCTAAGGTAACGACGTCGCGCCACGCGGAGCTTCGCGTGGCGCGCTGTCTATCACCCCATCAGTAGCCGTACTCCGTGGCCCTCAGCCGTTCTCCGTGAGCTCCGTGGTGAAAAAGCCACGGCTCAGCGAGATGACTACCGCGCCGAGTACCGCTTGGACACCTCGGCCCAGTTCACCACGTTCCACCACGCGTCAATGTAGTCGGGGCGACGGTTCTGGTACTTGAGGTAGTACGCGTGCTCCCACACATCGAGGCCGAGCACCGCGTGCTTGCCATCCATGAGCGGGTTGTCCTGGTTGGGCGTGCTCTCGATCGTCAGCGCGCCGTCACGCCCGGCGACCAGCCAGGCCCAGCCTGAACCGAAGCGGCCAACGGCCGCCGCCTTGAACGCATCGCGGAACTTGGCGAAATCGCCCCAGCTCTTGGTGATGGCCGCGCCCACATCCCCACCCGGCTCGCCGCCGGCGTTCGGCGCCATCAGTTCCCAGAAGAGCGAGTGGTTCCAGTGGCCGCCGCCATTGTTCCGCACGGCGGTGCGCACCGCCTCGGGCACCTGCGCGATGTTGCGGCAGAGGTCGCCCAGCGTCCAGTTGCCCAGCTCGGGCGCCTTCTCGATGGCGGCGTTCAGGTTGGTGACGTAGGCGTTGTGGTGCTTGCCGTGGTGGATCGTCATCGTCAGCGCGTCGATGTGCGGCTCGAGCGCGGCGGCGGCGTAGGGCAGGGGAGGAAGCGTATGGGCCATGGCGGTCTCCAGGGGGGCTGAAAGAAGGTCCTTCTAATATTAGCGCTGAATGGGGCTCACGGGTTCCCGCGCGCGGCCCGACGGGCCTTGATGCCGCCGATGATGGCCGGGGAGATCGAGATCAGGACGACGAGTATGATGACCTTCTCCACGTGCTGCGCGACGCCCGGCACGTAGCGGCCCAGCAGGTAGCCCGTTAGCAGCATGGACCAGATCCAAGCCAGGCCGCCGATGATGCTGAAGGTCAGGAAGGTGCGATAGCGCATCGCCGCGACGCCGGCGACGAGCGGGGCGAAGGTCCGAATGATGGGCATGAAGCGGCACAACACCACGGTGATCGGGCCCCACTTCTCGTAGAACGCGTGCGCCTCGTCGACGTACTTCTTCTTGAAGAACATCGAGTCGTCGCGCTTGAAGATCTTCGGGCCGGTGAGCCGCCCGACCCAGTAATTCGTGTTGTCGCCGAGGATCGCGGCCGCGCTCAGCAGGAACCCGAGCTGCGTGATGTCGAACTTCACCGGCGAATCCGGCGTGGCCGAGAGCAGGCCGGCCGTCACCAGCAGCGAGTCGCCGGGGAGGAAGAAGCCGAAGAAGAGCCCGGTCTCGGTGAAGATGATCGTGGCCATGCCGGCCATGCCGGCCCAGGCAACGAGGGCGTCGAGATCGCGGAGCTTGTGGAACAGGTCGAGGATGAAGTCCATAGGCGATGAAATCTAGTCGAAACGCGATTGGGGATTGGGAGCTCGGATTGGGATTTGTGATTTGGATTTGCGATTTGGATTCGTGATTTGGATTGGGGATGCCTCACCCGACGCGCCGGGCCGTCACTCCCACTCTCAATCGCAAATCACAATCCTCAATCCAAATCCGCGCTCCCTATCCGTTATCTTGGTAAGATGTCAGTCCTCGACCACCTCTCCGTCGTCTTCCTCTATCCGCAGGATCCCGTCAACATCGCGGCCACGGTGCGGGCGATGAAGAACATGGGCGTCCACGACCTGCGGCTGGTGCGCCCGTGTCCGTACGACCCGTTCCGCATCGAGGGGGTGGCGCACGACACGCGCGACATCGTGGAGAAGATCCGGCATTTCGACACGCTCGACGAGGCGCTCGCTGATTGCGGCCGCGTGGTGGGATTCGCCGGAAAGCGGCGCTCGGCCAAGTGGGAGCGACTGGCGCCGCGTGCGGTCGCCGATCGCTACCTCCCCGATTTGCAGGCGGGGCATCGGGTCGCCCTGCTGTTCGGCCAGGAGGACCACGGCCTCCCCAACGAGGCGCTGGACCGCGCGCAGGTGCTCTGCATGATCCCCACCACCGAGCACTCGTCGCTCAACCTCGCGCAGGCGGTGCTGGTGGCGCTCTACGAGTTCCATGTCGCCGCGGGCGACGCGACCCGCAAAGTGGAGGCGCATCGGCACCAGGCGGGCCCCGCGACGCACGAGGAGTGGGAGCGGATGTTCGCCGATACGGAGGCCGCGCTCGACGCCATCGCCTTCTTCCGCACGCGGAATCCCGAACTCGTCATGCGCTCCATTCGCAGCCTCGCCTTTCGCGCGAAGCCGGACGAGCGTGAAGTGACGATGCTGCGCGCCATGGCCATCGAGGTCCTGCGCACGATCGACCGCATCACGCGGGGCCTCGCGAAGGGGCCATGGCGGCGGCGCGACGACAGCGGCGCTGTGGACGACGCCGGCTGACGCCGAATCCGGCGCGCGCCCCTTGACGGCGGCGCCCGAAGTCCCCCTCAAACGAGTTCGCATGATCGCCTTGCGCACATCTATACAGGCGACGAAATTAGCTCGCTTGCTCAGCAACACGTGCGCGCGCGTGTCCCCCCGAGACCCCTCATTCCCGGACGACATCCGATGACGGGACGTAGGAAGTGGCTGGTGATCACCGGCGTCGTGGCGATTGGATCCGCCTCGACGCTGCTGTCCGCCTACGCCGGTAATTTTCAGACCGCCGTCGTCGCGGCGGGCTCCACGGAGACGGCGACGCAGAAGGCCAATCGCGAAGCCGTCGGCAAGGCCAAGCCCGGTCCGTGGGGGTACAGCGGCGCCTCGGGATACACCAACTATCTGGGGCAGGGCACGGGCCGATCGCCGGCGCAACCCGTCAAGTTCCCGCACCCGGTGCACGTGAACACGTTGCAGATGAACTGCGTGTTCTGCCACTTCGCCGCGTTCAAGTCGCCGGATCCGGGCCTGCCCGCGGTGAATAGCTGCATGGGCTGCCATACGATCACGGCAATCGACCGCCCGGAAGTGAAGAAGGTCGCCGAGGCGTACAACAAGCAGCAGCCGATCGCGTGGGTGCGCGTGCACAAGGTGCCGGAGTACGTGCGCTTCCCGCACGTGCGCCACGTCTATGCCGGCGTCACCTGCCAGACCTGCCACGGGCAGGTGCAGAACATGGAGCAGGTGTTCCAGTACGCCTCGCTCAACATGGGCTGGTGCGTCTCCTGCCACGTCAACGGTTACTCGCGCGCCGAAGGCATGCGGGCCGCCGGCTACGAGCCCGATTCGGCCGCCCTGGCCGACGAGCGTAAGGGCGTGCGCAAGGTCGCGTCCTACGACTGCGCCAACTGCCACTACTAGAGACCGACGCATGACGAACCCCGTGGAAACGATCAACGGCGTCAAGCGCCGCGATTTCCTGAAGGTCCTCGGCGTCACCGGCGCCGCGACGACGATGGTCGGATGCAGCACCGACCAGGTCGAGAAACTGATTCCGTACGTCACGTCGCCCGACCACACGGTGCCGGGCGTCTCCAACTACTACGCCACCACCTGTCGCGAGTGCGCGGCCGGGTGCGGCATCCTCGTGGAGACCCGCGACGGCCGCGCCATCAAGGCGGAAGGCAATCCCGATCATCCGGTCAACCGCGGCGCCATCTGCGCGCGCGGCCAGGCGGCGTTGCAGGGGCTCTACAACCCCGATCGGTTCCGCGGCCCGATGATGCGCCAGAACGGCCAGCTCGTTCCGATCTCGTGGGACCAGGCCATCGACGCGCTGCACAAGGGCGTTGACACGGCGATGAAGGGCGGCAAGGCACAGAACGCCGTCTTCATCAATCAGCACGAGCAGGGCCTGCTCCACACGTTCCTCGATGCATGGCTCGCCAACCGCGGCATGCCGAAGCACATCAGCTACGACGCCGAGGCGCCGTTCGCTACGATCGCCGCGAACAAGGCGGTGTACGGCGTCTCGTGGCCGAAGCTCGATTTTGGCGCGGCAAAGCTGATTGTCTCCTTCGCCGCCGACTTCCTCGACGGCTGGGGACTGCCGGTGCCGCAGCAGCTCGACTTCGCCGAAGCGCGCGGCAAGATCGAGGGCGCGCCGCGCCTGATCTACATCGGTCCGCGCCGTCCGCTGACCGGCCTGAACGCCGACCAGTGGATTGCCGCCAAGCCCGGCACGGCGGGTGCCATCGCCAAGATGCTCGCCGGCAAGATGTCGGTCGCCGAAGCGGCCACCGCCACCGACGTGCCGCAGAAGACGCTTGCGGCGCTGCAGAAGGAAGTGGCGGATGCCAAGCCGTCGCTGCTCGTCGCCGGCGGATCGGGTCCGCGGGCGCTCGACCTCGCGACCGAAGTGAACACGCTGAACACGACACTCGGCAACGTCGGCGTGACCGTGAAGCCGGCCGAGGCGTACGGTGCCTGGGAAGGCGTGGTGCCGCCCGCGGTGCTGAACGACGTCGTCGCCGCCATGGAAGCCGGCGAAGTGCCGGCGCTCTTCGTGCGCGGTGCGAATCCCGTGTACAGCACGCCGGCCGGGCTGGGCTTTGCCGCGGCTGCGGCGAAGGTGCCGTTCAAGGTGTCGTTCTCGTCGATCCCCGATGAGACCACCGCGTTGTGCGACCTCATCCTCCCCGACCACCACGCGCTCGAGAGCTGGGGCATCGCCGAGCCGGTGAAGGGAACGCTGGGACTGCAACAGCCGACGATGGATCCGGTTTTCAACACACGCTCCAGCGCCGACGTGCTGCTCTCATCGCTGACGCCGTTGCCGTGCTTCTCCTGTCCGGTGGACCCGGCGGAAGAGCGTCGGCACGCGGCCGACGTTGCCAAGTTCCCGCCCGACTATCGCGGCGTGGTGGCGTCACACATCGGCGGCAATGCGAAGCTGCAGGGTGCGCTGCCCACCGGGCTGCTCGCCGGTTCGCTGCCGATGCGCGTGGCGCCGGTGGCAAAGATCATGAAGCCGGCCATCGCCGGCGAGGCGAACGGCGACTTCTACCTGGCAACGTACGCGAACCTGCTGATGGGAGACGGGAGAGGGGCGAACAAGCCCTGGTTGCAGGAACTTCCGGATCCGGTCACCAAGATTTGCTGGCAGACCGTCGTCGAGATGCACCCCGAAACGGCAAAGAAATTGGGTGTCGAGCGCGGCGATCACGTGACGGTGAAGACTGTCGCGGGCGAGATCACCGCCCCCGCCTTCCTGTACATCGGTGTGCGGCCCGACACGGTGGCGGTGATGGTTGGCCGCGGTCAGACCGCGGCGGGGCGCTATGCCACCGGGACCGGCCGCAACGCCTGGGGTCTGCTCCCCGCGTCCAACGACTCGGCGGGCGGCTATCAGCTCGTCGGCGTGCGCTGCACGGTGAGCAAGGCCGAGGGGCACTCGATGATCGTCACCACCGAGGGCTCCGGCCGGCAGCACGGACGCGGCATCGCCCGCGCGACGACGATCGAGGAACTGCTGAAGGGCGAGGAGCACGGCGAGCATGAGTTCCCGGGACAGGCCTCGACGAAGTTCCTCCCCGGTCTCCGTGCGCCGGAAGCCACCGACGCGCAGGGCGAGTTGCGTGATCCGAAGTCGACACTGAAGGGCGAGTACGATCCGAATCACCCGAGCGGCCGTGCCAAGCGCCGCTGGGCGATGACGATCGACCTCGCCAAGTGCACGGGCTGTTCGGCGTGCGTCACCGCCTGCTTTGCCGAGAACAACATCCCGACGGTCGGCGCCGAGTGGCAGGGGCCGATCCTGTATCCGGATCGCAAGTTCCCCGGCGCCAACATCACGCGCTCGCGCGAGATGGCGTGGCTGCGCCTCGAGCGCTACTACGAGATCGACCGCGAGTACAAGGACATGGCGTGGGACCCCGAGCATCACCCCGAGGCGCGGGTGATCCCGATGATGTGCCAGCACTGCGGCAACGCGCCGTGCGAGCCCGTCTGCCCGGTGTACGCGACGTACCATGCGCCGGACGGCCTGAACGTGCAGGTCTACAACCGCTGCGTCGGCACGCGCTACTGCTCCAACAACTGCCCGTACAAGGTCCGCTACTTCAATTGGTTCGGGTATGGCGAGGTGGACCGCGCGCAGTACGCGTTCCCGGAGCCGCTCAACTGGCAGCTCAACCCGGACGTGACCGTGCGCGCCAAGGGCGTCATGGAGAAGTGTTCGTTCTGCGTGCAGCGCATCCGCGATGCGGAGACGCTGGCGAAGGTGCAGAACCGCGAGATCGAGGCTGACGAGTTCACGGTGGCCTGCGCGCAGGCCTGCCCGTCGCGCGCCATCGTGTTTGGCGACGCGGCCGACGAGAACTGGTCGGTTACCAAGCTTATCGAGGACCGCCGTGCGTACCACGTGTTCGAGGAACTGAACACGTTCACCGCGGTGGTCTACCTGAAGAAGATCAACCACCCGGCTCCGGCCGGGGCTACGGCGTAAGGGGGCGCGGACGATGGCAACCATCGCCTACGAACCACGGCGGCCCAACATCTCGTCGGCCAACGTGCAGCTCCCGGCGGTCCGGGACTACGAACAGGTCGACGACGAGATCATCGCCACGCTCAGGCCCACCAAGGCCTGGTTCCTGATGCTGATGACCGCCGTCGCCTGCTTGACGCTCGGCGTCAGCGCATTCCTGTACCAGTTGCACCAGGGGCTGGGCGTGGCGGGTTACAATCCGCCCGTGATGTGGGGTGTCTACATCATCACGTTCGTCTTCTGGGTGGGCATCGGCCATGCCGGCACGCTGATCTCGGCGATCCTGTTCCTCTTCCGCGCGGGATTCCGGACGACGATCTACCGGTGCGCCGAGGCGATGACGGTGTTCGCCGTCATGACGGCCGGGTTGTTCCCGATCATCCACCTCGGCCGCCCGTGGAAGTTCTTCTGGCTGATTCCGTACCCGAACTGGCGCCTCCTCTGGCCGCAGTTCAAGTCGCCGCTGGTCTGGGACGTCTTCGCCATCTCGACGTACCTGACCATCTCCACGACGTTCCTCTTCGTCGGCCTGATCCCCGACATCGCGGTGCTGCGCGACCGCGAGACGAACCCGCTGCGCAAGCGGATTCTCGCCTTCCTCTCGTTCGGCTGGCGCAACACCGAGCGTGAGTGGCGGCACTTCGCCCGCGCGTACCTGTTCCTCGCGGCGGTGAGCACGCCGCTGGTGCTGTCGGTGCACTCGGTGGTGTCCTTCGACTTCGCGATGGCGATCACGCCGGGCTGGCACACGACGATCTTCCCACCCTACTTCGTGGCCGGCGCGATCTTCTCGGGCATCGGGATGGTCTTCACGATCATCATCCCGATCCGGAAGTGGTTCCGGCTCCAGCACTACGTGACGCTTAACCATCTCGACGCGGCGGCGAAGCTCTGCCTGACCACGTCGATGATCGTCGGAAGCGCGTACCTGATCGAATTCTTCATCGCGTGGTACGGCGGCGTGCAGGCCGAACAGGACTACTTCTGGAACCGCGTCTTCGGCCAGTGGTGGTGGGCGGCCTGGATCATGCTCACGTGCAACATGATCCTCCCGCTGACGCTCTTCTCGCAGAAACTGCGGCGCAATCCCACCTGGCTCTTTATCCTGTCGATCTTCATCAACATCGGCATGTGGTTCGAGCGTTTTGTGATCGTCGTCCCGTCGCTGTCACACGAGTTCGAGCCGTGGCAGTGGACGACGTATTCGCCGACGTGGGTGGACTACTCCATCCTGCTGGGGTCGTTCGGCTGGTTCTTCATGTGGTTCCTCCTCTTCGTGCGGCAGCTCCCGGTGATCGCCATCTCCGAGACCAAGGAGATCGTGCCGCCGCGCGTGCGGCATGCGCACACGCACACGCCGTCGGATGCGGAAGACTTTGAACCCCAAACGGGACGGGCCCACTAATGCGCGGCGTCCTCGGTCATTTCAGGGAGCTGGACAGCGCGGTGGAGGCAATCACCGAGCTCAAGTCGGCGCGCCTCGGCGACGTGACGGTGTTCACGCCGACGCCGCGACACGAATTCGAGGTGGCGGTGAAGGCCCCGGCCAGCCCGGTGCGCATGTACATGCTCTTCGGCGGCCTCGCCGGCTGCATGTTCGGCTACTGGATCCCGATCTGGGCGTCGAACTACTGGCCCATCGTGGTCGGCGGCAAGGCGATCGGCTCGTGGATTCCCTACACGATTTTCGGATTCGAGGTTTTCGTGCTGGTCGGTGCGCTGTCCACGGTGGCCGGACTTTTCATTCACGCGGGCGTCCCGCGCCTCACCATGATGGTCGGCTACGACCCGCGCTTCAGCCGCGGCGACTACGGCATCTGGGTGGAATGCGAACCCAACCGCGTGGCGTCGGCCGAGGAGCTGCTCCGCAAGCATGGGGCGGTGGAGGTGCGCGGTGAACGCTAAGCGTCTCTTCCGCCGCGCCGCCCTGGTCGCGCTCCCGCTCGCGCTTGCCGCGTGCGGCACCACTTGGCTTTCCGACTTCAAGCAGCAGCCGTCGATCGGACCGTGGCAGGTCTTCAACGCCGATTCCGCCGAGACCAAGGGCTTCCGCGGCAACCCGAGCGGGTCGGTCTCAACCAACGGCACCCTCATGCCGGCGTGGGTCGTGTCGTACGGCGTGCTGCCGAACGTCATCGACTCGATGTCGACGCTCGCCAATCCCGTAGCCGTCGACTCCGCGTCGCTGCACCGCGGACGCATCACCTTCCAGATCAACTGTGCGCCGTGCCACGGCCGCGCCGGCAAGGGCGACGGCGAGGCGACGAAGCTCGGCATGGTGCCGATGCCGCTGGTGTCGGATCGCGCCAAGGCGCTGACCGACGGGTACATCTGGGGCATGATCCGCAACGGCCGCGGACTGATGCCGTCGTACAACCGCATCGAAGAGATGGACCGTTGGGACGTCGTGAACTACATCCGCGCCGTGCAGGGCCTGGTGGCGGGCGTCGTGCCCGACACGACCCCGGCCGGCCGGCCGGGTGAGACCGGGGACAAGATTCCCGGCTTCACCCAGATCGGCCCCACGCGCAACGCGCCGTTTGCGCGCCCGATCGTGAAGGCGACGCCGACGACCGCAAGCGGGACCGCGCAGACCAAGCCTGAGGGCCACGACTGATGAGCGCCCATGAAACTCCCGCCCCGACGCGCGAACGCGTGCTGGCGGACATCAACAAGCCGATTCCGGCCGTCATCAAGCAGGCGTTTCTCGCCATGTTCGTGGCCGGGTTCGCCGTGCTCGTCTACGGCATGATCCGCGGCAACGGCCGCGCCTGGCAGGCGTTCCACGTCAACTGGCTCTTCTTCACGACCATCTCGTCGGCGGCGGTGATGTTTGTCGCCGTGCAGCGCATCACCACGGCGCGCTGGTCGCGCTCGGTGATCCGGATCATGGAGGGCTTCGCCGCCTTCCTGCCGTTCGCGTTCGTCTGCCTGCTGCTCACGATCTTCGTGGGCAAGGAATACGTCTATCCGTGGTGGGACCTGCCGGGGACGGGCGAGCTGATCCCGGAGAAGAACCTCTATCTCAGCCACGGCTTCTTCTGGGCGCGCTCGATCGGCGTCATGGGCGTGCTGGTGGCGCTGCAGCTGTGGTACGTGTGGACGTCGGTGCGGCTCGATGTCGGCGTGAGCCCGGAGGGCGGCGCCAAGTGGGCGGCCGGCATCCGCGCGGCGATGCGCCGCAACTTCGGCGAGGAGCGGCGCGAACTGCACTCCACGCACAGCCGGCAGGGATGGATGGCGGTGGTGATGGCGCTCGTGTTCGGCCTCGGCTGGTGCGTGCTCGCCTGGGACCATTCGATGTCGCTCGACTACCACTTCTTCAGCACGATGTACGCGTGGCAGGTCTTCATGGGCGGTTGGCTGGTGGCGTTGATGATCTTCAGCGGCCTCGTGCGCTGGTTCAACAACCACCTGAATGCGCCTGACCTGATCACCGAGAAGCAGTACCACGACATCGGCAAGCTCTGCTTCGCGTTCACCGCGTTCTGGGGCTACCTGACGTTCTCTCAGTTCCTCGTGATCTGGTACGGCAACCTGCCGGAGGAGACGCACTTCTTCACGCTGCGGCTGACGGGCGCGTGGACGAACATCACGGTGGCGGCGGCGGTGCTGACCTTCCTGCTGCCGTTCTTCGGCCTGCTGAGCGTGAAGGCCAAGGTGTGGACGCCGACCATGATGTTCTTCGCGGCGTGCTCTTTTGTTGGTCTCTGGCTGGCGCGTTACACCGAGATCTATCCGTCCATCTATGGACCGCGCGTCGCGGCAGAGGGGGCGCCGTTGGGCAAGTGGGAGCTGGCGATCTTCGTCGGCTTCCTTGGGGCGTTCGGCTGGTTGTACGCCCAGTTCATGGACGGCTTCCCCAAGATGCGCGTCTTCCTGATGACGTCGCCGTATCGGGATGAAGTGCAGGTGCCGTGCGACCCGAAGACGATGGAGCCGCTGCCCGCTCACGAGTGAGCGGCAGATGGGAGATGGGAGATGGGAGATGGGAGATGGGAGACGCGGCGGGGTGAGTCAATCACTCCGCCGCCTCGCATTTCGGCGAACGGCGGCGAGCAGTCGGATCAATCGAGGCCTGAGGTTGTCGAGTGCGAGCTGCAGGTTCGCGTGGATCGACGCGTCAATCAGCCCGGCATCTCGGGCTATCTGAAGGTGACACTCACTTTCCTTGGCCGACCCGAGCGCGATCGCGATGTGTCTCGCAAAGACGGCCTGCGAATCGCTGCCGGATCCTTCCGCGAGATTAGCGGCTATCGAGCGGATCGCGCGCAGGAGCTGTCGACGGAGGTCGATGTCGCTCAGCGAAGCGCAGTCCCGAGCACTTTCTCGCGCCAATGCGGTAGCCTGCTGATAGACGTCGAGCCGTTCGAGTGGGAACATGCGCCACGATATCGCCAGCAGCTCCGGCGTGCGTGAGCAGTCTATTTCCCACCGCATCGTTTTCCTCCTTGGTGCGCTGCGCCGTCCGACGCCCTTGCTCTTCAACGTGCCCCCACATCCTCCTATCGTCGACCTCCCATCTCCTATCTCCCATCTCCCATCTCCTATCTCCCATCTCCCATCTCCCATCTCCCATCTCCCATCTCCCATCTGCCATTCGCTACCACAAATCCTTAGATTTGTGTACGATGGGGCGTTAGCTCAGCTGGGAGAGCATCCGGTTTGCAACCGGAAGGTCATCGGTTCGATCCCGATACGCTCCACTTGCACGCGGGGGTCGGCAAATGCCGGTCCCCGCGGTTGTTGTGCCGAGATCCGATTGTCGACGCGTTGTGACAGTGCGCGGCGTCCGCCGTTCGCCATCTGTCATCCGCCATCCGCCATCTGTCATCCGTCGTCTGCCATCAGCCGTTTACCCCCCGGTAGCCACGACCATACAACGCAACCCCTTATCTCACAGCAGTTTGAGCTGTAGGGCAAAGCCGTACATTTTATCGGCTTCCTGCGGCTGGAAAACAGGGGTGCAATTGCCCTGATTTCTGGCGTGTCGACATCAGCCCCCCTCCTGTCACCGGACCTCGCGCTCGATGCGCGTGGAGTGGCACGCCGGTTCGGCGCCCGCTGGGTGTTGCGCGGGGTCAACCTGCAGGTGCGCGCCGGCGAGATGGTCGGCCTCCTCGGACACAACGGCTGCGGCAAGAGCACGTTCATGCGTATCGTCGCGACGCTGCTCAAGGCGTCGGCAGGCGACTGCTTCGTCTACGGGTCGAACGTCAAGACCGAGGGCGACGACGTACGGCATCACGTGGGGTTCTTCTCCCACGTGCCGGGGCTCTATGACGACCTTTCCGCGCGCGAGAACCTGGCTTTTGCGGCCACCATGCTCGGCTTTCCGTCGGCCGACATCGACGCCGCACTCGAGCGCGTCGGCCTCACGCACGTCACGCATGAGCGGGTGCGCGGATTCTCCGCCGGCATGCAGCGGCGGCTGTCGCTCGCGCGGCTCATCCTGCAGCGCCCGCGCCTCCTGCTGCTCGACGAACCGTACAACAACCTCGACGTCGCCGGCATCGCCCTGATGAACGGCTTCATTCGCGAACTGAACGCGGCGGGCGGCGCGGCGCTCGTGGTGCTGCACGACCTCGTGCCGGCGGCGGGCGTGCTCGACCGCACGGTGCTCATCCGCGACGGCCGCGTGCACGCGCCCACGACCGACGACCTCGCGCACGACGGCGCGTCGCCGCAGGCGATCACGATGCCGGCGGGCGCGGCGGGAATCTCCTGATGGCGTTCAACGACGACGTCCGGCGCATCCGCGCGATCGTGTGGAAGGACCTGACCACAGAGCGCCGCTCCAAGGCGGGCTTCAACTCCGTCGCGTCGCTCGGCGTGACGATCCTGGTGCTCTTCGGCCTCGCGCTCGGGCCCGACGGCAAGGCGCTGCACGACGCCGCGGCCGGCGCGCTCTGGCTGGCGATCCTCTTCGCCGGCGTGCTGGCGTTCAACCGCTCGTACCAGGTCGAGCTCGACGGCGGCGCGCTCGAGGCGCTGCTGCTCTACCCGGGCGCACGCTGGGCGATCTTCGCCGGCAAGCTGATCGCCAACCTGATCTTCGTGACGCTGATGCTGGTCATCGTCGTCTCGGTGGGCATCGTCCTGTTTTCCGTGGACGTGCCGGCGACGTGGCCGCTGATCGTCTTCATCATGATGCTCGGCGTCGTCGGCATCGTGTTGCTCGGCACCTTTTACGCCGCGATGTCGAGCCGCAGCCGCGCGCGCGAGGTGCTGCTCCCGCTGCTCCTGTACCCGATGCTCATTCCGGTGCTCCTCGCCGCGATGTCGGCGACCAAGGCCCTGCTCTTCGGCGACGTCATGAACGAGGCGGGGGCCTGGATGCAGATGCTGGTGATCTTCGACGTAATCTTCCTCGTGGCGACCTTCCTGGCCTTTGAATACGTGATCGAGGTCTGACTCCCGCATGTCCCCCGCAAACACGAACCAATTCGGACCACCCAAGCCGGCACCTGCCTGGCTCGGGTGGCTCGCCTTCCTCTTCTTCATCTTCGCGCAGGCCTTTTCGCTCGCGACGTCACCCGCTGACGCCATGATGGGGCACCTGCAGAAGAACATGTACGTGCACGTCCCCGCCGCGTGGGTCACCTTCGCCGCCTTCGGCGTCGTCCTGGTGGCGTCGCTCTACTTCCTCTGGAAGGACGATGAGCGCGCCGACCTGCTGGCCGCGTCGTCCGCCGAGGTGGGGTCGCTGTTCTGTGGCCTGACGCTGGTGCTCGGCATGCTCTGGGGGCGCCCGACCTGGGGCGTCTGGTGGTCGTGGGATGCGCGATTGACGAGCACGCTGGTACTCTTCCTGATCTTCGTGGGGTATCTCTCGCTGCGCTCGTTCGTCGAGGATCCGCACCGGCGCGGGCAGTGGAGCGCGGCGGTGGGCATTCTCGGGGCCATCAACGTTCCGATCGTGTGGATGTCCGTGCAGTGGTGGCGCACGCTGCACCAGATCCAGAGCAATCCGCGGGGGCTGTCACCGGTGTACCTGCGTGGCCTGATGCTGAACCTGGCGGCGTTCACGCTGCTC
>JBAZTM010000010.1:0-71655 GCA_041661925.1 Gemmatimonadaceae bacterium | reverse complement strand
GCCGCTACCAGTCGTGGTACCACCGTTGCTCGGGTTCGACGAGGTGTTGATGGAGTAGGTGACCCCAGTCTGGCTGAAGTTCGCGACGAGATTCCGACTGGCCGTGAGCGTGAACTGGTAACTGGCATTCGTCGACACTGGCGTGCCGTTCTCCGTCCAGTTCACAAAGGTGTACCCGCTGGCCGGAGTGGCGGTGACCGTCGTTGTCTGCGGGCCGACGTCTGGGTTCAGCGTGATCGTCCCGCCGCCACTCGTGGTGCCACCGTTACTCGGATTGGACAAAAGACCGATGGTGTAGGTGACCCCAATGGTCGATCCCGAGCCGTAGCTTGACTGGCTCGAGCAGCCGGCGCCGTTGCACGCAGCAATCTTGTAGTAGTACGTCGTGATCGCGCTCAACCCGGTGTCGGTGTACGACGTCCCGGTCGGTGATGTGATCAGGCTGTACGTCCCCATGCTGGACGTCGCCCGATACACCCCATACGACGTTGCGCCACTCACCGCCGGCCAGCTCACCGTGAGCGCACTCGTCGTCGCCGAGCCTACCGACGGCGCGCTCGGCGCGGCCGGAACCGAGACGGGCGGCGCACCCGTCGTTCCCGATCCGAACGCCGACGGACTCGAGCACCCAGCGCTGCTGCAGGCCGCGACCTTGTAGTAATACGTCGTGCTCGCGCTCAGTCCCGCGTCGGTGTACGACGTCCCCGTGGGCGACGTGATCACGTTATACGTCCCCGAGCTGGTGATCGCCCGATAGACGTCGTACGACGTGGCCCCGCTGACCGCCGGCCAGCTTACCGTGAGGGTACTCGCCGTCGCCGAGCCCACGGACGGCGCGCCGGGCGCGGCCGGTACCGCCACCGGCGGCGCACTGGTCGTCCCTGACCCGAACGCGGACAGACTCGAGCACCCAGCACTACTGCAGGCCGCGACCTTGTAGTAATACGTCGTGCTCGCGCTCAGCCCCGTGTCGGTGTACGACGTCCCGGTCGGTGATGTGATCAGGCTGTACGTCCCCGTGCTGGACGTCGCCCGATACACGTCGTACGACGTCGCTCCACTCACCGCCGGCCAACTCACCGTGAGCGCACTCGTCGTCGCTGAGCCTACCGACGGCGCGCTCGGCGCCGAAGGGGGGGCGGCCTTCTTGAGAATCGCGTAGGTCGAGAAGTGACTTATAGAAGCGCTCACCTGTGCGTTCGCCTCGTCGGTTACACTTTCGGGCACTTCGACCCAAGAGCCGCCACTGGCCGCGAAGATCGCGAGCCTGCTCCGGTCCGATGCTGACACCACCGCGTTCTCATACTTGAGCGTCAGCGTCAGCGGTGTCGCGAACTGCGTCCCTGAGGGGCCGAAGTCCATGGCGGTTCCAGACACCAATGCCGACGAAGCCGGTGGCGCCACCGCCGGTCCGACGGTCAGCGTCGTGACACTCGCCGGCACCGCACCCGGCGGAATCGTTATGCTGACCTTCCCCGCCAAGGCAGCCAAGGTCACCGGCAAGCTGGCGGTCGCAGCAGGAGTTGCGATACCCTCGCGAACGGCGAGCGGGGCACTCGACCCCACGCCCTCGGCTACGGCCGAAATGGTGACTGTACCAACCGACACACCCATCACCGCACCCGCCGCTGAGACGGTCGCAATGTTTGGGTTGCTTGAGGCCCAGGTTATTACTCGCGAGAGCGCAGCACCGCTTCCATCCGCCGGCGTTGCCGTGAGTGTTATCGGCACACCAACGAGGACAACGCCTTCACTCGGGATACCGCCGATAGCGACAGAAACAACTCTTGCGGGGGGCTGCGTCGGGCCAAAGTTATTACTCGTATCAGCACCATTGGCGCAGCTTACCAGGATCGCCAAGCAGGACGCGCGTACCACCGCTCGGAGTCTTTTCGAACGTGTCCGACTTCTCAGCGAGCGTGCGAAGCAGTTCGTAGCGGTATTGGGCTGTTCTGTCGTGTCCACAACCGACCTCACGGGCTACCGTGCCAGAATATCTTCTTGTTGGACTCCGGGACGTGACGACGACGGGACCACTTCGCCATCATTGACTATTCCTCTGATCGCCGGAAGCACTTTCGGAGCGTCGCCCTCGGTTAATCGACGGCGCCTGTGGGGAGCCCGTCCCGGACGCTCCTTCCTACTTCATGAAGCCTCGAGTCTCTGCGAACGCGAAGAAACAAGCGAACTTCGCGGACAGCTTCTTTCCATTCCCTTTGAGTTCCTTGTCAATGGTCTGTGACGTCAGACCCACACGGATTACGTCAAACTGACGCGTCCCGATCGAGTCACGCAGCGCCCGCAGTTCATCATCCTTGATGCTCGTTGCGAGCTGCACGGTTGCGGTCAGTTTCGGTGCGATGATCCCCTTAACTTCCGTCTTGCTCGTCGCTTCCGAGGCAACAAACTTGAGGGGTGTTCCGCCTTCCTTGAAGCCAAGAATGATCTCGTTCCCCCTCTGGGCCTGGTACTGACTCTCGAGCACGGCGCGAGCCACCTTCTCCGGTTCCTCTTCCTTCGTCAGCGTCAAAGACAAGAGAGTCGAGTCGCCGACGCGACCGATGGCTAGGTTCAGGGTGACATTTGCCTTTTCAAGAACGACCTGCGACATGAAACCAGTCGTGGCGACATTCTGGGTCCAGAAGTTTGACTCCGCCTTCGTGATTCTGTCTTTCCCCGAAACGTCTGGCTTGCAGTTCTGCGCCGCGCCAGAAGCCGGCGACGCGAGGGCAACTGCTATCAGTCCGAGCAACCCAATGCGGCAACGAAGCATGGCAAGTGTCCCTGGTGGAGAGTCGCGATCACGTCCGTGGATTCGCACGATTTCGGGGCATGGACGTCGCCTCAGAAGGGCGACTTTATCCCTGTCTTAAGGCGGCTAGCCTTCGGCCTTACGTGGGAGAAAAGCAGATCTGCGGCGGGAAGGCCTCCGCTTCCCGACCGCACGAAACACAACGTCCCTCCCAATCATTAATAGAGGAGGGGCGCGTCAAACTAGCGTCAGACACCCTAACGTGAAGGGCATTTGCCGTGCCCGGCTGGCCGTATCAGCGCGTAGACGTGCACGCGACCGTACAGGAGACGGTGGCGTCGTGCGCGTCCGACGTGCTCGACGTACGAGTGGATTCGTCAGGAAGAGCGACTGTCGCCCACACTCAGGGTGTCCTGAAGTACATTCGCGTCGTGTAGCTGGAACAGCCCGCGCTGTTGCATGCGGAAACGTTCCACCGGTACTGCTTGCCGGCGACCAGCGTAGTCGTGTATGACGTGCCGCCGTAGTTGTTGATGTCCACAACGAGGCCGAGGGTCGCCATGTCCGTCACACCGAAGTTGTAGTAGGTGGCCCCGCTTGAGGCGCTCCAGCTCAGGGTGACGGTGCGGCTTGCCAGTGTGGGTCCCGGACTTGAAGCCGACCCAGGAGTCGGATTAGCAGGGGTTGTCGGGCTTGTCACCACTGCGCTCGGCGTCTGGAAGTAGAGCCGGGACGTGTACAAGGAGCAGCCCGTGCTGTTGCAGGCCGCGACGTTCCACCGGTACTGCTTGCCGGCCACCAGATTTGCCGTGTATGAAGTGCCCGCGTAGTTCGTCTGGTCCACGACCAGCGCCAGCGTCGCCATGTCCGTCACGCCGAAGCTGTAGGAGGTCGCCCCGCTCGACGCACTCCAGCTCAGGGTGACGTTGTTGCTTGCCTGCGTCGGGCCCGGGCCCGTCAGGGCGCCGGGACTCGTGCCCCCCGGGGTCGCCGGGATCGGCACCGCCGCCACGCTCTGAACCATGAACGACCCGAGGGCCACGATATCGTCCGCGGCAGCGGTAACACTCTGTCCAGCGGTCGCGCCATTATCTGCCCATGCCCAGACCCAGTAAGTGCCGGGGGTGGCAGGCGCGATCAGGGCCGCGCTTTGATCTATCGAGGTGTTGGCACTCAGGCCGCCAACGGGCAGCGATCGAACGTTCGTGCCCGCAGCGGTCGTTGCGCTCTGGTTCACCCGCAGCACCGTGGTCGACGGATTCGCAGTGCCGGTTCCGCCGTTGGTGACTGTCCATCGCGCATCGAGGGTTCCACCCGGACTTATCGTGCTCGGTGTGACCTTTCCCGCAAGGACTCGCAAATCCGGTGCGGACACACTCTGCATTGGTCCGACGTTGACTCGCGCAGAGACCGTCCTGCTCGACCCATCTGTGGCAGTCACTGCCAGGTCTATGACATTCGTATTGAGAGCGAGCCTCGCTCCTCGCACGGAACCACTACCCAGCGCCACCCCATTTCGACTCCACATGTAGCTCGCAATCTCTGATGAACCGGCAGCGGATCCCCTAGCATCAAGGGTCACATCGATTCCATCCGCGAGTTGCGCGATGACTGTCACCGACTCACCGCTTCGCACGCTTCCACCTGCGAAATCCAACTGAAACTGCGGGAGCGGAGCGATGACGTTCGGCAGCGATACGATGATTTCGACGGTCGCCCTGAAGTTCGTTGTGCTGGATCCGTCTAGCGGTTGCGCCGACGCCGATAGTGGCAGAGTGTATCGGCCCGCTTGCGCAGTTTGAGAGATCGGAATGGCGAAGCTCACCACTCCCGTCGCGCCCTGTGCCAGGCTCAATTCCGAAGCCGCCACCAATCCACTCGTGATGTTCGTTGGGCTCGTGGCTGAGACGTTCAATCGAATCCTGCCGGCAACTGAACGTTCCTTATTGCTAACCGCGACATTGAACCGAGCGACCGAGCCCGGCGCCACCTCTATCGATGCCGGATCTGCCTCCATAGTGAGATTCACCGACGGTGGCACTGGCTTAGAACACGGACTTGCCGTCGGTACGTTGGCGTTCGGGCCGTAGATGAAGACTGCCCCAGAAATCGGCTTCTTCGTCGACCGATACTCGCCATACATCTCTTGTGTGGCCTGCGCCAAGTTGGCGCGACCGCAGAACTTGAAATCCGCCTCACAGCACGCCATTTCGGCCGTCTGGAGCGTACCCTCAGTGCACGAGAATCCCTCGACCCATGCGACATGACCGAACGAAAAGACAGCGACGGTACCTACCGCTGGGTATTGGCTTGTGGTAAGGTGGGCCGCCTTTGCTTGGTCCACCCATTCGTCGGGCGATCCTAGAAATTCGCGGACTGCATTGAGCCCCCATGCTTGTCGCGCCCGGTGCCACGCATACCACGTACAGTTGCCACCATTTGCGCAGCATGGGAACGGATTGTCAGGACTCGCTACTCCGCCGCATACCTTCGCCGGACCCTCCGACGAAGAAGCTCTTGCCCCACCGATGTCGGTTATATCGAAGGTTGGATGCTCCACCGGCGCGCTCGGGGGCAGTGGCTCGTTGATCTCTTTGCCTGAGCACGCGCTCCATAGCAACGCCGCGGCAGCGAGCACGGCAATGAACCCTCCTCGACGACGTCTGCCGCGTTCTTTCATCTGGTTTCGGGGGTCACCGAGTGGCGGACCGAGACGACGCGCGGCGACGCTCCGACAGCGCGGCGCACCGGTTCGCTGATTCGTGGACACGGCGCCACTCGGCGCGCGTGCGCCGAAGCACCTTGCACCGCTCGCCTTGAGCGCCGATTGTGGCGCCAGAGGGCTATGCACGCTCGTCTTCTCGTCGTTTGGCCGAAGTTCCCGCCGATACACTTGCATGACTTACTCGTGCTATTGAGCGAACATCCGGAAGCGCGGCCCCGCGCGCCTCAGAGCCTCCCAGGGCTTGACGTGAAAGTGCACCGATCCATTTCTCATACCTCGGTTTTAGCACGACCTGACTCCGACCGCTAGAAGAACCGCCCACATTTCGGCGCTCAGCCCCGAACGCGATGTCGTGAGAGAAGCAGCAAGAGTGTGGCGGTCGCGTCCAATGACCGTCAGAGCCTAATTCCCACGCATCTTGGTGCATCGGAAACCGACTATTGGCATTGACTTAGACTATCTGTCGGTTTGGGACACTCTTAACACGGACCTACGACTTCTCGACGCAAGAACCGCCAACAGCACCATCGGTTGCGGTGGATCTCCCACCATCATTTCGACGTGCCGCAGCCGACCTAGGCTGGAAAATGGCCGGCGAACGACGGCGACCGATTCGCGGAGCGTCCCGACGTGCAACTGAGATTGAGCAGCCCCGGCGCGGTCGTAGTCGACCGCATTATTCTCCGGCAAGGACGTGAAGGTGGATCGCATCTTTAGGGACGGATGCTGCCGTAGCGATCAATCATGCGTGCTGGCAGCACGAAGGGTCGTGGACCGCGCGGCACGAAGTTGCGGCTGGAGAGTTCGATGCGCGCGACGTCAGGCTGAGGGTCCCCCCGTCCGTTGACCATTCCTAAGCAGACAAGCGGCCGGAGGATAACTGGACCTCAGATACACTCAAGAGGGCGAGCAACCGACGGACGAACCAGAAGATACGACGTTGGTGCACCGAGTTCTCAGCGGAAGGACACGAGGCCGACGGAGACGCCGGGGCTCTCCGCGCCCAGAGTTGCCACGAGTTCAAGGTCGAGGTCTCGGAACAGCCCCTTGCGTGCCACGACATTGAAGACCCCGGTGCCGCCCCTAAACGAGCGCAGGGAGAGGGAGTACTCCGCTGAAAGGCGAGCGCGGAAGTCCGCGGGAAGTCGCAGGAGCAGGCCTCCAGTCCATAGGCCTGACGGCAGGAACGCAGTCCCTCCACGGGCGATCGTGGCTCCGGGTCGGACCCCGACCATGGAATAGAGCGCCATAGCATACGTTGGGCGCACGCGTGCCGCGCCTGCGCCGACGCCGATCTCTGCTCCGACATGGAGTGGCAATGCCCCGTCGTATGGCAAGCGACGGGCCCCAATGTCGAATTTCCAGGCGAGATGCGACTGAAGCCCCAACGCCGGAGCGAGTTTCTCAATGCGAAGCGCCGTGACTTCGTCGATCACGAGCTCACCTGCCTCACTCACGCCGAACTCGACATGCGCCACCTCGAGGCCGGAGACTGCCGGGTACCCCATGGGCGGATCAACCGCCCCATGAAGCAGCCACCGGGCCCCCACATTGAGTACAGATCCGGTGCCACGTCGATATCCACCGCGCAGCGTGATACTGGACGGCTCGTGGGATTCGAGCAAGGACGGCCCGGACTCTTCTTCCGATCCTGTCGAGTCGCTCGTCCCCGCATCCTTCGCGGCAACCCGCGAAGCCCACAACGCGCGCCTCCACGCAAGATCGCCGTGGTCCGCTCCTCCTTCAGCAGCCCGACCGAAGGCTCGATACGGCGTCTCGAACTCGCTCCACAACATGGCGGCCGATAGGGTCGCGGGCGAGGCGCCGTCGACCACGGTGCGTGACGCCTCCATCGCCTCGAGTTGCCTTCGCTCCTCTGGACTCAGCCTCGCGACCTGGCGGCTGTATTGACTCCATAAGGACGGCCGGCGCGTCGGCGAGGCGGCGGTTCCGATCTGTTCCACCAATCGCCTGGATACTTCCGCTGGCAGTACGGCTGCACGCCGGTACGGGAGTACCTCGTACGCCGGGGCGACGGCATGTACGACCGCGAGAATCTTCTGCGCGCAGTTCCCTCGGAGGAAGCCGTACTGGAATGTAATTCCCTTGAGTTCCCACAGGTGACGGACGAACTGGTTGATGTCCTCCTGCTTCAGCTTCAGCGGAAACAACCAAAGGTCGCGCTGTTCTTCGCGCTCATAACGCCGGACGCGCAGGTATAGCGGTTCTACCCGGAACTCAGCGATGAGTCCGCCGAACAACCCGCGCCTCATGTACTCTGCGGCCGACATGCCGCGGATGTCCGCCTCGAAGCTCACCGAGTAATCGGACAACGTGGCGCTGCGTTCGCTCCCGCTGCCCAAGTACAACATGGTGTGGCCGAACGCCGACGCTGGGTTGTTGAGATAGCTCGAGACGAAGACAACCGAAAGTGACGTCGCGCTCAGGCGGCGCTCGTACGCCGCGAGCTCTGGGCACTCGACGTGCGGCACGTCTCTCTCGGACCACCCGAGAGCCCGCCGCATCAGCGCAAAGCGGGCCGGGAATCGGCACTGGGCGTGCTCTCCGCGACGTCCGTTTGCAGGGAGAAGGAACGCACGGCGATCCTCTTTCCATTCGCGTGCTGGGTCGCGCACTCCATCGTCGGCCAGAAAGAACGACGGATCATGAACCTCGCTGCGCATCGCGCCCTGCTCCCCGGTGTAGTGGAGCAGGGCCAACCAGTCCTTCGCAAAGCCATCGGGCGTTTGCGGAAGGACCGGGGTAGATATGACACTCAACAACAGTGCCCACCTACCAACCTCGGCGACGCCGAGATGCGCGCCGAGGGTGTGGAACCACATGACGCCTTAGTTCCTAATGGCTGAGACCGGCCACCATCTTGTCAGCGAACGCCATGGCGGTCTTCGACGCCGCGTAGTCCGCGCGCCATCGCTCGATCGCGTCGGCCCGCATATCCGGCCTCACCTTCAACATCGAGGCCAGCACGTCAACGTACTCGCCCTTGCCGGCAGCGAGATCGGACACGAGCGCCTCGTTGTTCTGCAGCACAAAGGCGCGCAGGCCCTCGCTACGCTGCCACTCGCTCGTCTCCTCCGCGGATCCCGCTCCCTTCTGCAGACTGACCATGTAGGTAGACGGCTCGTACTCATACATCGCGCCTGTGGCGTAGTCCGTGCTGGATCCGAACGATCCACCCGAGAAGATGTTGACCCAGAACATGGTGGAGATCTTCTTGTTGATGGCTATCGCGTACGGCTGATATCCCGCGGCGTTGACCTTCAGCACTCCCGTCTGGCCTCGCTTGACTTCCGCCGTAAGCGGGGTCTTCCCCAGAAACGTTTGGTTGAGGTATACCTCGGCGCCTGCGACGTTCGAGTTAACCGTCAGCGTTTGCGAGGTTCCGCCTATGAGCGTTGCACACCCACTGACCATCAACGCGAGTCCTAGTACGGGAATTGTCCGTGCGAAATTCATGTTGCAGCACTCCTTGGGGAGAGGTTAGAAACCGGAGTCAGGGGGCGCGACTAGTGCGTTGCATAGAGTGATATGGAGCAAGATGGCAGAATCCGCTAGTCCAGGATTCGCGGGCTCCGGGGGCAGCCTCCCCTGGGAGCAGTCGATGAACTCAATCGTGAGGCCGATAGGTCGACGCCGGTTGCACCGCCAAGACCACCCCCGTCGGGGTGGGGGCGGTCAAACAACTGAGTCCCCGGGTAACCCTGAGCAGGCTGGTTCGCGGGAAGCTGGTTCACTTCCATCGGCACCACCGTTAGCAAGTGTGTCGCTCCAGACAGTTCGACGAGTCCAGCAGCAAGCGAGTCTGACACCTTCAGAATCACCTCACGGATCACCGTATCGCCGGGCGCAACGACAATCTTTAGTTGCGCCGGCGACCAGAGCGCGGTGATCGAATCCCGCTGGCCATGCGAACAACAGCTGCCTAGCGCGGCGAAGGAGACAGCACCACTCAGCGCGAGCGAGAAATACACCCTCTGCGTGCGCGCGAACACTTGAGTCTCGCCGTGAGTAAGGTGGTTTCTCTGCACGCCTGCTCCAGCCGACCTAACGACTATTCGACAGCGCGCTATTGCTACGGACGACGCGTCAGGCTGCAGACTGTTGTCAGCCTACCACGCTACGTCACCGTTAGTATGGCGCGAGTAGAGTCTATGCGCCAGCAAGCCGGATGGCATGAGGCCGGCACGTCGCGCCCAGTATCCTGTTGACATGCGAAAGCCCCGCACACTCAAGCAGGCACTCGTCCGCCAGCGCATTCCCGCTCGAGAAGGAGCAAACTCGCATGTACGCAGCTTCTTCACCGGTGGCATCCCCCGGCGTGATCCGAGGCGGGTATACCTGAATACGGAGCAGGCGCGCCTGATGCGCGAGACGGCGGTGCGGATGGTGATCAAGGCCCGAAAGCCACCCTACTGGCCCGGGAGGTCGACCCACCTGTCCGCCCCGCGGAGCGCCTGCGCGATGTGACCGCACGCCCCCTACCGCGCTGATCTGACTCGCCTCGCGAGTACTCCACGCTGTAGCTTTGTGCGAGCGTTCGGCATCGGCGGCCTTTAGGGACAAAGATGCGAACGCCCACTTCCGAGCTGAGTGGCACCGGTCGCCACTGCTTCACAGACAACGTGGATGCTCCATGACTGACGATCAATCTCCTGTATCGCTCCCGAGTGCTTCCGGGGCCCGGCCGGGCGCCGCAGCAGGCGAGGGCACGTTGCCCGCGCAACTGCGGCCGACGCTGCCAGCGGATGCCGCCGCTGCGGCCGCCACGCCACCCGCTGACGTGTCGGTGGCCGGCGCGTCACCGGACGCCACGACTGACACGGCTCCGCCGCTTCGGAAGCGTCTTGAGGCCGCCACGGTGGCCCCCGATAGTTTCAGCGACTCCCAGTTTAAGTACGATCAAGGAGGCGACTGGTCGACGATAAAGTCCGAGGATCCGTTCGAAGTCCTGTATTTTGACTGCGCACACTGGAAGCGCATCACGCCGTCCATCGTTGAGCAGCGGTTCACTACGCTCTCAGACCACTGGCAGCTGAAGATCCGGCAAATGAACACCGGCGCCGCGCGGCAGCAGATTGCCGATCGGTACGGCGGCGAGGCATTGATCCGATCTTTCCCCAAACGCCTTGAGGAAGCGCGGCGACAGCTCGAGACATCGGAGGGCATTGCCGCGACGTTTGCTCGGCTCGAACAGCAGCGCATCGCCAAGGGACAGGCCCATCTGCTCGAGAAACTCGAGCCTTCGTTGGTAGCTGGCTTTGTCGAGGCACCGAGCCTCGCGCGCGTCGCGAGCGACGCACTCGTCGCCGGGTTGCAGGCGACGGAGGCTGCGGAGTTCCTTGTGCACACGCTGAAGGCGCGAGGGCTTCGACCGACCGAGGGTGCGGTGGGTGAGTCTCTTGGTGACCTAGTGGCGGTTCGTTGGAGCACCGAGAGCTGTGATCGGCTCGACGAGATCCGATCGAATGATCCACACGATCTGCTGAGCCTGCGGGAGTACAGCCCATTCGGAAACGTGCGACGTACGGACCTCACGGCCGCGAAGGTGAACGCGGCGTTTGAGGCAAAGGCTCGATGGTGGAGGGCACAGGAGGCGACGGTTGCTGCAGGCAGCAGCCGGGCGACCAGAGACAACGTACTCACGCGATTGGAAACGGCCCGTGCCCGCTTGCTGGCAGATCTGCAGCGCAGCGCGCAGTCGGCCGCATCCCCGGCCGCATCCCCGGCCGTCACGCCGGCCGCCGTGCCTTCCCCGGCCGGAAAGTCGCGCCAAGGCACGGGCACTGAGGCTCCGGGCCAAGGGGCTGGCCGTCGCACATCCTGGATGGTGCGCGCGGTAGTGCTCGTGATTCTCTTGGCTACCGTCAGTTTCGTTCTCAACCGCCCCGCGCGGCCTCCGGAGTTATCCGCGGTGCCACCCGGACGGGACATGATCACCGTTGCTCCTGCCGTCGCCACGCCGCAAAGCGTGCCCCGCAGCGGTGAGAGCGGCGTGCCGACAGCGGAGGCCGTGCCTTCGCCGGGAACCAACCGTCAGGAAACGACCAGAGGCGCCGTCGCGTCAACGCCGTCCGCGCCGCTTCCGCCCGTCGCCGTCGTGATTCCCCAAACCCCGGAGCAGCAGGTGGACAGTTTGCTGCAGGAAGCTTCCACTTTCTTCGGGGCAGATTCGCCGGGTCGCGCGTATGGCATCGTCCAGCGCGTCACAGGCATCATCAAGCAAACTGAGCGTGAGGCAGGACCGAGTCAGGCGATGTCAAATCGGCTGGTGCGGGCGGAACGTCTCATCGCCCTCGCGCTCCAGCTGTGTGACAAGAAAGAGAACCCGAACGCAAACTACACGGGATGCCCCTGAGTCCGCCGGCTCGTGGCGTTCCACGGCCAACCACCCTCACCCGCTTCATGGTCCTATGAATCGCGCCATCCTCTGCCTTGCTTTCGTGGTCTCACTCCCCTCGTGCGCAGCACCCGTTCGCGTCGGAGTGGCGCCCGCGGTGGCGCCGCCTTCGACACTCGCCGTGACGAACGATCTGGACATCGCGGTCAATGTCTACGTGGTGCGTGGCGCCGCCGAGGAGTTCGTTGGACAGGTGGGCAAGAAGTCCACACGCGTCCTGCCACTTCAGGTTGCACCCGGCACAGCGGTTGCACTGAAGGCATGGCGCGCCGACGGCTCGCGTGCCTACGCGCTCGCCGAGATGGTGATACTGCGTGCGTCGGAGTGGAGGGTGCCGTAGCGAGACTGCTAGCGCTTCTGCATCTCCAGTGTCTGCGTGAGTCGAACATCGAACGGCGTACCGGCCTTAATGCACACATGGGTGTCTGCAGTCGCCGCGCCCACCGCTGCTCCGGCGGCCGCTCCTGCGGCGGCCTTCTTGGCGATTACCTCGCGTGAATCGCCGGCGATCTTGCCGGCTGCAGCCCCGACCAGCGCGCCAAAGAGACCGCCCTTCGTGAGGTTCTTCTTCATGGCCGGACGTCGCGTTTCGTACGGCAGCGAGATGACATCGCCCTGGATGAGGAACCCCACGCCCTCCACAAAAACCGAGCGAGGCCGCACCGTCACCGTTGCCTTTTCTGTCACGTTTGCGGCGGGTTGGAAGTCGACCAGATCGAAAACCACCGAACTTCCAGACGGGATGGTCGCGTCGTTTTGTCCCTGCACGGTGGCGGTGACAGTGCCGATGAAGTCATCGCCGCTCTTCCTTGTCGTCGAACACACCTCATTAGCGAGCGAGACCGACATCACGGTGCCGCTCGAAATGCGACCGACGAGACGTTCCGAGCCAACTTCGCCGAGCGCGACGGCATTTCCCGAGGCGGCCGCGGATGCGCCGCCCGCTGAACCGTCAGGCGCGTTTGAGTTCGGCGCGGACGGCCGGGCCGGCGTGCTGGCAACGGACGGCGTCGGCGCCTTTGGCACCGCGACCGGCGGCGCGGGACGCGGCGCCTCGCGTTCGATTGCGGCGGCTTCGGCCTCGTCAGGCGGGACGGCATCGCCCGCTGTCGTGTCGGCCGGTATAGCGAGGGCGGTATCGCCGCCCACGACGGGCAGTGGCGCGGGCGGCTGCGCCGCGGCGACTGCATCTGAGTTTGGCTCGCTTCCGGTGCATGCCGAGAGGACGGCCGATAGCACCACTGCCAGCAGGAACAGAACACGCGCGGAACGACGGGATTTCATGGAGCCTCCATTGAGTTGCGTACGCCTACTGCAGCAGAAGACGTCCGGCGGACTCTGCATTCGCCTTCGCGCCGTCGCGTCGTTGCTGCATTCCACGCCGATCGATGTAGGTGGTGACGACCGCAAGCCCCGCGTTTGAGAGGCGGAGCTCGCAGCACTTCCAGCGGTTCCAGCGGGTGACCGACGGGAAGAGAGTGGAGTCCACACTCGACGGCGCACCGTACTCGCTGCGCAGCGCCTGACAAACCAGGCACTGTTCCGTCATCACTACCGCGGGCGGATAGATGACGTCCACCCGCGATACGCGTTCGCGAAAGAACGTGACAATCACCGTCACGGAGTCCCCCGACGCCACCCGCCGACGGTCGATCCACCGCGTAACTTCAGCGCCGCTTGACTCTTCGGTGATGAACCGATACGCCAGCTGCTCAAACTGACCCAACTGGCGTGCCTGAGCCATCGATGCGCCAATGTCACTGCGCTTGGCGCCCAAACGATAGTGCTGAAAGCCGCGGGGGGCCCGGTCGCTGCAAGCGATGCAAGCCAGCAGCAGCAGTGTGGCGGTCGCGCGCCACCGATCAGTTGGCGAGAACAATGGACTGTACCTTGTCGCCCAGCTCACGCCGGCGAACCGTCCCAGAGGAAAATGACTCATGTTTCACTTCCAGTATCCGCTCGACGCTCGTCTCGGCATGCAGCACGTGCGCTACGAGGACGCCGTCATGGCTCAGCTTGAGCGTGACGATCACCTGACCCTCCAGATCGCCCAGTTCCATCCGCCCGCGCAGCACGCACTCGTCGGGCAGCCGCGATTCGCCCTCGTACACGAAGAGCACCGCATTCGACGGCGCGCGATACGTGCGTGACACCTCGAGAGGAAGGGGAGCGTTCTTGGGTAGCAGCCGCTCGACAACCCTCTCGCCGTTCAACAGGACTTCAATGCCTAGGGAATGCGAAGCGACGTCAATGAACGTGACGCCGGCGACACCGAGCAGTTGCTGCCCGTGCAGGGCCGCCCCAATGGCAATGGCCGTGTCATAATCGAAGCCACTGACTTCGTGGCGCAGCCGGCCGCCGACGACCTCACGCAACATGTCGCGGATCATCGGCATGCGACACGAACCGCCGGCCAGCACGACTTCGTCCACGTCGCTCCAGACGAACGGCCGCTGTCCGCCGCCCGGCGTGGGCACGGTGATCATTCGCATGGCGTCTTCGCAAAGGCGACGACAACGCGCCATGAGGTCAGCCGCGCGTTCCGCGAAATAGAAGGTGTGGTCGGCGGGGTTCATGGCATAGGGATTGAACGCCCCCTTTGCCCGCGCGCGCTTGAGCGTGACGCGAATCTCGCCTCGATCTCCCACCAGCGTGACTTCGGTCTCCTCCTGCTCACTCAGGCAGAGCTTCGCGTGGAGCGCTTTTTGCTGGACCTCGAAGCTCGTCGCGAATCCGTCGTCCAATTCGGTCCCGGTCTGCTGCCGATACGACTCATACAGGAACGACTGAATGAGCTCATCCCAGTCCTTTCCGCCGAGCACGCTGTCTCCGCTGGACGACAGGACCTCGGTGGTGGAACCCTTCATGTGTAGCAGCGTGACGTCGAAGGTGCCGCCCCCAAGATCGAAGACCATGATCCGCTTGGGCTCCGCGCTCAGGATGCCGTACGCGCGCGCGGCGGCGGTGGGCTCATTGACCGTGCCCAGTACGTCGAGGCCAGCGCACTCGCCCGCCAGCATGGTTTCGCGTCGATGCTGTTCGCCGAAATACGCGGGAACCGTGATCACCACCGGCAGACGAAATGAACGTTCGTCCGTCGTCGTCGGCACAAAACCGCGGCGGCGAAACTCATTGAGCGCGTCCCGTTTGAGCTTGCGCAGCAGCAACGCCGCCATCCCAGCCGGTCCGTACTTGTAGCTGCCAATCTGGTAAGGCGCTTCGTCTGGCGGCTTCCCAATGTCACGCTTGACGAACTCGTATACATGGGTCGGGTCGCCGACCTTTTTGTCGTTGGCGACCTTGCCGGCATAAGCCCGCCGGCCGTCGAACCAGAGCACCGAGGGCGTGGTACGCTCGCCCTCGGCGCTCGGGATGATCTGCGGTACTCCCTGCTCATCGATGTAGGCCTGGCAGCAAAACGTCGTGCCAAGGTCAATGCCAATGTGCGAAGGGCAAGAGGCGCCGAAGTCGGTCACGCTATCGGACATCATCCCGCATGAGCTCCAACAGTTTCTTCACCTCTGCGATGAAGATTGGCTCGATCGACCGGCGGCCGCTTCCGAGCCGCTGTGCCGCCACGTGATTCGCCACCATCGCGTTGGAGATGTCGAGTGCGTATCGACCAAGGTCGATCCGCGTCTCATCATTGAACAGGCCACCGTTGACTCCGAAGTAGTTGACAATGTCCACAAACCGCGAGAGCCGGGCCAGCGTGGTTGCCTTGAACTGTGTCTGGTCGCCTTGGAACATCAGCGTCTCGCTGATGCGGTCGAGCGGGCCGATCACACGCCCATCCTTCAGCTCGATCTGCTCGCCGCACACTACGCCCTCGCTCGACGCGAGCCCGATGCCATCGGCCCCGGTCGGCATTGCGTACTGGCTGGCGGCCGGCGCAGCCGTTGATGCCGACATCGGCATCGATAGACTGTCGCCTATCGGAACGGGGGCCGGCGGCATCCCGGCCGACGGCGCGCGCTTCAGCCCATCGAATTCGAACGGGGCCATCACCACCAGCCCGCCGGCCGTCTCGCTCTTGTGGTGTGGACTTTGCTGCTGCTTGAGTCCGTTCTCGTTGGGCGTGATACCGAGGTCGAGCAAGGCGTTGTACAGAATGGCGTTGAGCAGGCGGGAGCCGATCCCGTTCTCTTCGTACGTCCCGTGGTCAATCCAATTGATGAACTTCGCGGCGTTGCCCCCCCAGTGCAGCTTGATGCCGCTGCGTACCACGTGCTCGAGCACGCCGCCCTGGCCGGCCTCCGCGCCCTGCTCCGCGGCGCCGACGAGCGCAGCCGAGTAGAACGCGATGGCGCCGAACTCGATGGCAATCATCTGCCGCAACCACTGAATTTCGGGGCGGCGGGCGTTCAGCACTAGCCGCTGCTGGATCTTCGGCTCCTGCTCCTTCAGGATAATGTTGAGTCGCGCCGCAAATGCGGTGGGCTCGCGCTTCTTCTGCTCCAGCGCCGCCGCCGCGTCCTGTTCAAACAGGTACCCGACGATACGCTCATTGCGTTGCAGCAGTCCAGACACCTGTCGGCCGGCCAACAAGACAGAGGCGTCCATGCTGATGTTGCCGCCGTGCCACAGGCTGATGTCGGTCGTGCCGCCGCCCACGTCCAGGCAGAGCGCAGCTAGGTCAATCGCTGCCTGATGCTTCTGCGCCGTGCGCCGGTCTTTGAAGAAGTACCCGGCGGCCACGCCCTCCTTGCCGAAGATGGGCTTCTTAATCTTGATCTTGCCCGAGTTCAATTCGTTTTGAGCGACGGAAAGCACGCGATGCGGTCCGTGCAGCAGTCGCTCAAAGACCTGCTCCCAGTTCCTCTTGTACACCACAACGCTGTCGGCCGAGAACGCCTTGGGGTACGAGACCGTCAGCGTGACTTCTTGCACGTCGCTGTCGGCTACGTCGACCAGGACGAGGAACAGCAGGCACTCAAGGAACGACAGGATGTGCTGGCTATTCTCCGTGTCCCACTTGATGTCCGACCGCACGCTGTCGGGGAGCACGAACTCGCCGGCGCCGGGAAAGTGAATGAACGAGTCGAGCAGCGGGTCAGGGATTTCCGCATCGAAGCGCGCACGGTTCACGGCCGGATGCACGCGCAACGCCGTGGGAATGGGCAGTTCGATCCTCGCATCCGGGAGGAGGAAGTCGCGCAGTAGGCCCTGCCGGCGCGCCTCGTCGCTCGCCGTCACGTGCACGAGGTGGCTGTCGAAATTCAGGCTCATGCGCTCCGCTTCGTCTGCGTCGGGCTTGATGCGGAAGACGTTGGTATTCGACGTGCCAAAGTCGATGCCGATCGTCCATTTGTCGCGGCGCGCTGGCTGCCAGACCGGCGGCAGGGTGAGGATGAGCCCGCGTGGCGCTGCCTTGCCGTTCGGCTGCAGTTCGAGCGCCTCCGGGTAGGCGCGGTCTCGACTGATAGCGATGACGCGCGTCTTCTCCTTCCGTCCGGCGCTAGAGTGCTCACGCTCGGTCAAGTGCACCGGTGGTGATTCGCCGCCCTCGAGAGGACTGAGCAGCGGTACGGCGCTAAGGTCAGTGCCGTCGCTCAGAATGTAATACCGGCGCCAGTGCGGCTCACGCGGCTTCGGGTACATTTCGATGGTGGGCACCGTACCGCTCACCACCGTCCCCTCAGGGAGGCGGGTCTTCTTATACCGGTAGGTCCGTTCGACCACCACCATCTCCGGACTGTCCGGGTCGCCCACAGGGAGCTGGAAGGTGAAGGACACGCCGCCTTCGACGGGCTTGAACTGCGGCTGCAACCGCTCGCGGATATCGTCTGGCGAGAAGAAGTCCAGAATCTCGCGTCGGAATGGGAGGACGAAGCGTGCGCCGATTTCATCGAGCGCGTTCGCCTTCCGGAACTCGGCCGTGAGGAACGGCTTGCCATCCTCAGTCGTCAGCAGCTCGTCCGCGAGGAAATAGAGCTCGGGGCGCACCCAGAGGGCCTTCTTGGGCTGCAGGTCCTGAAGGTGGATCTTGGTGCCCGAACGCTCAGCGAAGTACGACTCCAGCGCGGCCGCAGCGCTGCCACCGACATGCTCGAGCCGCGTCGCATCCCAAATCTTGGTCTCCGGGCGCAAGAGTGCGCGCGAAATGACGACGATGTGCTGGTACGCCGTTTGATTGCGCGTAAAGGCAAGCGTCAAGTCCGATGGCCGGCGCTTGGCGTCGGCGACTTCGTCGAGCGGCCGACACAGCTCGCCGTACACCCGGTAGCGCTCCAACAGGGCGATGCCTCGTCCGGCCGACTCGTCAGGTCCGACCACTTCTACGTCCTTATGGTCGAACGCGGGCCGACCGACCCCTCCCAGTTCGCGCTGCAGGTCGCGCAGCCACTCGTCCAGCATCTCGTTGATGCGATCCACATGAGTCCGGGCGTTCCCCTCTCCGTTCAGGACCACAGACGTGTCGCTGCCCTGACCGTTCAAGCGGAGCTGCAGCTGCGTGACCCATTCCGCCACGTATTTGAGGTCGGTGCGTCCGGTTGGCGGCGTGAGGAATCCGTCGCTGTCCTGCAGCGTCACCTCGGGGTGCTGCGTCAGGTGCCGATTGTAGTCGGCGCCGGTGAATACCAGCGTCGCCGGAGA
Source organism: Gemmatimonadaceae bacterium (assembly GCA_041661925.1). Lineage (GTDB taxonomy): Bacteria > Gemmatimonadota > Gemmatimonadetes > Gemmatimonadales > Gemmatimonadaceae > PNKL01. The sequence goes on along the minus strand of JBAZTM010000010.1, from coordinate 53,163 downwards.
AAACCCGCCGACCGGGACGCCCTCGCAGCGAATGAGGATGAGATCGGTCCATTTGTACGCCGGGCCGCCCCGTTCGAGGTCGAGTGGTGACGGAGCCAGCTTGTTCAGTGCCACCGTGAGCGGGCCCTGCACCTTGTCGATGTCGACCGGCACAAACTCCACTTTCCACTTGTGCACCCGGTGCAGTGCCAGCAGACTGAGCATGCCACGCCACTCGCGCACCGCACGTTCGTGCAGCTGGCTCTGACGCTCCGCTTCTGCCTGGTGCGCCGGCGACTCTGGCTTCTCGAACTTCTTGCGCAGGGCCGCCTGGAACCCGATGAGCCGGGCCCACACGTCGGGGACAGACGATGCGCCACGGCGGATCGCCGACTCGTCGATCTGGATGTGCCGTGCGATGTCGAGGAAGATCGACTGGCGGTGCCGCGACCACACGCCGGGTTGTTCCGGCGGCGCCACCGAGTTTGAGACCCCGAGCGCCGGCAGGTAGAGATGTTTCGTTGACATGGCTCCCTCCTCCTAGCGCCGCGCGTACGGCTCAAGGCCGTACGCCTGTCTGCAGAAGGCGTCTGACGCCTCTTGCAAGAGGTTCAAGAAGCGATCCGAAGCCGACATGGCCTGGTCGGTGATACGCACACTGTTCAGCTGCGCCAGGAACTCGTTGAAGGTCGCCGACCCCGCGGGACGGGCCTGCCCCACGAGGAACCCACCGATGCCGCCGGCATGTTGCAAGGGCGGCAGCATCGCCTCGTCATCCGCCCACAGCTTCGTGCCGTCGACCAATTGCACACGCGGCAAGGCGCCAATGTCCGTGATCCACCGCACGAACTCCGCAGTGTAGGACCGGACCGCATTGAGCGACGAGAAGTTCGCGCCCTTGCGCGGATCCTTGCCGTCGTCCTGCGACTTCTTGGCGTCGAATTTGAAATGGTCCTTGTACCAGCCGACGTTGTTCTCGCCCGCCCCGTGCGGGCGGTTCAAGAAGTCCGCGGCGTAAGTGTTGAGCACGTAGCCCAATGTCGTCATCGAGGCGATGCGATGCGCGAGCAGGACCTGCAGGGCGTTCAGCTGCCCCTTGTCGCGCGTGACGGGCAGCATGTCCCACGTCACGGTCTGATCGTTGCGCGCCGCGATGAAGCACTCGCGCGTCGACGTGCGCACCGATGCCTCGCGCCAGAAGTCGAGCGCCGCGAGCGCGGTGACCAGTTCGATGTAGTGGGGACGGTTGTTCTGCTCCTTCCCGCCCGTGCCGAACTTTCCCACCCTATGGTCCGCGCCCAGTGAATCCCCAATGAAGTACAGTTCATCGAACGCCAGTTCCTTCTCGTTGTAGTACTCGAGCGCCGCCTTGGTCGCGATGGGAAAATCGGCCGGCGTCACGTACATGTCCTGCTTTTCCTTCTTGACCGCCTCGGCGTCCGCCTCAAAGCTGAAATACGGCAGGACCAGCGCGCCGCCGAGGTGCACGCGGCTGCCGCCGTTGTCCAGCTTGGCTTTCTCGTGATGCTTGAGCATCTTGGGCGACCCGAACGTCGGGACGCCGGCCGCGCCGGTGCCGCCGAACACCGAGCCTACGAGGAAGACTCGCGCGTCACCCTCGTTGCTGTCCTGGATGTCCTGCCAGAGCTGCTCCAGCGCCTGCGCGGGCACCATGTCCTTGTTGCTGCTCTCCTTACCCGCCTCGGCGTTCGACATCACCACGGAACCGATCGACGGATGCCCGCGGAAGCCGCGCGACAGCGGGGTCTGCAGTTCGGCCTCGGTGAACAACACCGAGATGAGTTGCGCGTACTCCTCGTTGGACTGCCGCAGGGTCTTCTCGTTCACGAACCCAGAGAGCGTGACGTCATTGTTGGCAAAGACCGTCCAGATGGAGTTCTGGGCGGTCTTGATCTGCGTGCCGAAGGGGCGCGCCTCCTGCCGCGAGCCCTTGTCATGCCAAGCGGACGCGGCGGCCTGATACTGGCTGATGAGCGTCTTGGTGCGGCTGAGATTGCTGTTGGCTTGGTCCGGGTCGATCAGGAACATCGACAGGGACTCCGGCCCATACCCGGCGGCACACAAGTGCAGCACGGACTCGATCACTCGGGCCCCTGTGCCGCCGATGCCAATGAGATAGTTGCGGATCATGGTGTCGACTCCCGGTCAGCGCTTGCCGGGCACCACCGCCTCAACCGGGCGGGGTGACATCGCAAGGGTGCACAGCCAGAAAAAGAGCGCCGTGCCCAGAACGAGGCCGGCGAGGATCACCAAGTAGTTGACCAGCGTCAATGATTCGGGGAGCATGCTCACCACGAGCCCGATCAGCGCCAGGGCGCCAAGCAGCACCTCGCCCAGCATGAGGCCGATCCAGAGCTTCCGGTACCCCACAGGGTCCGCCGCAGCCGCCGGCTTTGCGCCGCTCGCAAACCACGAGCAGCACATGAGGCACCCGACGAAACTCGCCGTGCCCGTCGTGATTCGGTACCGCAGCAGGAAGTCGTCCGTCGTCATGTCTTGCAGGGAGATGTTGTCGGCCAGGTAGTTGCCGAGCAGTAAGCCAGAGAGAAGCCACAGGACGGCGGCGATCATCGCAGCCGCGAGGTAGTTCATCGGCGCCTTTCTCAACATGGGTGTCGTGTCCTTGGGTAGCGGATGTCGGGTGCAGTGGGAGGCCGCAGTCTGTCGAGGTCGCGCGTGTTCATCAGTGCTTATTGACCGAGATCAGCCACGACGCGAGCACGGGCTGATGCTGCGACGTGGCCGCCTGCCGCAGGTTCATTATGAACGACTCGAGGTTCAGGGTCTTGTTCGGGTCGCGGGTGGGCGTCGGATCCTCGGAGGACAGGGCGTGGACGAAGGCCGGGACCCCGAAGCCGTTGACGCTGGCGGCGCGCAGCTCGACGATGTACTCGTAGCGGCCAGGCGGATCGGTGATGTCAAGGGCGATCTCCAGGTGCGCCTTGTTGCCCTGCGCCGTGAGCTGCTTGAGCTCAAGGTCACGCGAGGGCGGTCCGTCGCCCGCGGCCTGACGGCCGGTGGCCCGCCGAAACGCCATGAGTTCGGCCCGAGCCAGCGTCGCCGGCGGCGATGATGCATTCGGGGTGAGCGTGACGTCGGCGATGAGCGTGCCGCCGGTCCCCCCCTTTCGCACCGCGAAGTTAAAGGCGTAAGGACCCGCCGCCTTGTTCAGGTTTACGTCCTTGGCGTCCCTGCCCTTGCTCATCACCACGTCGTAATGTCGCACGACATACGGGGACACGAGGGCGAAGTTGCGCGCGCTCACGAACGGCAAGCGCTCCATCGCCTGCACGAGGGCGTCAAACTGGTTCGGCTGGCCGAACACCAGCGCGTAGAAGGCGCGATAAGCCGCCGTGTCCGGTCCCACGGCGCGGTACGCGAATGGGGGAACGCGCGCGTCGAAGACCCGTCCGTCGAACTGACTCTTCACCGCAAGTATGCCGACGGCGACGTTCTCAGCGAGGCACTTGGCCTTGATGCGGGCCACGATAGCGTTCACGTCGCCCGCCTGCTGGAACAAGTCCGTGATGACCACCCCCATACGCGGCCCGCGCTGGCAGCCGACCGCCTGATCAATGGAGGTGACCTCGTTGAATCCGCGCTCGCTGTAGAAGGTCGGAGTCCGCGCTTGCAGAAACTCGGGACGCGCGATCTCGCGCGCCGTTCCCCCGAACTTCCAGTAGTGCACGTCGACGCGCTTCCAGCCGTTGGAAAGCGATGACTCAAGGTCGTTGAGGAACTTCGAGTAGTTGCTGGTCCCGTCGACCGTAAAACCACTCATCGACACGGTCGCATCCAGGTATACATCGACGCGCACCGAGTCCGTGGCCTTCAACTCCGGCCCCACGGCGCGCGCGACGAGCGCGGCCGTCTGCTCGACATCGACGTCGCTCTTGCTCGAGGACGCGCATCCAATGGCCGTGACTAACAGCGCAGCGTACGGGAGGAACTGAGGGAGTCGAAAAGGGGCAGAAGGGAGTGACATGCCGAGATCTAGGTTGAATGAGGTGCCACTATGAACGAATCGAGTCCAATCATAGGACGCACTCATCGCCCCCGCTAGGCGCGGTAACGAAATCCCCGAAGTGCAGTCGTCGACGTCTTGCAGCGCCGACAACGCGCCCCAAACTGAACTCCGAATTGCGCGGCTCGACTCCTTCTGATGACACCGGAACGACGTACTGCAACTAGCCGAGGCGGCCCCCTGTTAATGAAGGCCGCCAGCGATGTCCCGTAGCTAGCTCGGCTGCGTCAAACGGCCGTCAGATCCGCCTGGCGGATGCGCCGCCACCAGACGGAGACCCCCGAGCACCGCGCCTTATGCCACCCGCGCGAAATGTGCCGCCCGACGCGAAGCGCCGGTGTCAGTCCCCGGGACCGATCGTGGTCGTGCCGAGGCTCGCGTCCACCGAGGCCGCGTGGCGAGCCCGCTCGTCCGGCACTTAGCCCGCGCCAAGCGACGACGACCGGGACCGCGGCGCTGACCAGACGACCCGGAGCGTGGGCCGACGGGCAACAGATCCCACTTGGACCGTATGCGCGCTGGTGCAGCGGCGTGAAGAGCCGCGCCAATCCCCCTCGTCCCCGATTGAGTTTCCCATCCCGCTGTTCGAGTCCAGAAGTTCGTGTCCGGTTGCGCCTCACGGATCACGTCCCTCTGAGAGTTGAGTAGAACCGTCCTCATGCATCGCTTCTGACGGGAGGGCACGATGGACCCGCGCCAACACGGCCCACGAAGCCAGCCAAGAGCTACGACCCGCGACCTCTAGCGCGGACAGGGGAGGAACCCACGACCACACCCAGCACCGCACGTCAGCGGGGACATCTCTACTGAACGTCGAGACAGGCCGCCGACTTCGTTGACACGCGCAACTCGCGCGCGCATCTTCTTGAGCCCAGCCTCCCAGCCGCCGTCTCCCTACACCTGCGATGCACTTCTGGTGCACCGCGCTGAGGCCCGCATGATGAGCCGAATACTCGTAGCTGCACTAGCATTCACCTTGGTTGCACAGCAGGCTCAGTCGCAATCGGATGCTCCTCTTCGGTCGTCGGCTTCCCTGTACGCTGGACAAGGCAGTCACGGATTCAACGCCCGGGTCGACCTGGAAGTCGGAAGTACGCAGGCACGCGGTTCGTCCAATCGCCTGTATGTTGAGTTTGGAGGTCAGGGAATCACGTTTGACAACCCTGAGTTCATCTTTGAGAACAAGTCGTATGCGTCGAAGAGCCGAATTATTTCTCTCGGTGCGGGCGTTGGACGCGAGATGCAGATCGGCTCGAGACTGAGCGTCATGCCATTCGCGGGAATGCGGGCCGAGTACATCCGGTTCACGGACGCCGATCTCGTTGCGGGCATCGGGGACAAAGGGTTGATCCGCTATTCCGGCGGACATCAGGTTGGCCCGGAGATTGAGAACGCCTACGGCGATGCGATTTCTTTCGACGTCGGTGCCAGACTCGGATTGAGACTGACGGACCGATTCGAAGTCAATGGATCGCTCGGATTCTCTCCGATCAAGTTCGATACGAAGACAACGCTCTTCGGACAATACTGGGGCGAATCTCCGAATCCGAATCCATACAGAACCGAGCGGAAGCTGATGCGCCTCGAGGTGGGGCTCCGCTACCTGGGCCGGAAGTCCTGACAGCCTGCGCGGAATGCGGGTCGAAGGACGAACGGCGCCGCGAGGCGCCGTTCGTCTATCGGGCCTCCACCGCCCGCAGCATTCCCGCGTATTCGCGACAGTGCACCATCGGCACGTCGGTCTCCTTCACGAGCGCCGTCACGTTCACCGACGTCACCTTCCCGCCGCATTACTGATAATGCGGTCGCTGGCGCATCAGCACCCGCACCATCTCCACGGGCATGGATCCGTGAGTATTGATAGAACCGTGGAACGCACGGTTGGTCATCTTGCCGCCGGCCAACACCTCCACCTCACCTCGACGGGGACATTTCTACTGAACGAACAGCGTCGGCATTTCTACGAACGATGACACCCGCGGTTCGAGTACTTCCGGAAACGACATCGCTGATGGATACTTGGTGCGGCTCCCCAACCTCCGTACGCGACTGGTTCACTCGTTCGGTAAATTTGACAACCTCTACTGGAGCTCCAATGTCCGCACCGATGTACTGCAACCTCTGCAAGCGCAATGTCGTCCCGGGTAAGAAGTTCAACTGGCTCGTCGCGATCTTTTTGTGCGGAGTGTTCTACATCCCCTTTTACCTCTTCGCAAGCGAGAAATGCCCGATCTGTCAGGGCACGTCGTTCGGGCCGGCGAAGGCTGGCGAAATCGGATAGTCCAGTGCAGAACGCTAAGTGGTCGATGCTGCTGTCACACCACGCTGCGTGTGACTTCGACCGGACTTGGTGCATCGCTGGGGTGCGCGTGTGCACTCGCTGCCTCGGCGTGGTAGTCGGCGCCGGAGCCTGCGAGGCGTTTCTCGGGCGGGTCTTGCCGTTGGGTGTGGCGTGCGCGTTTGCCGTGCCCGGGATGCTCGACTACACCCTCCACGAACTGCACGTCACACAGAGCAGCAATCGCCGCCGCGTGCTCACGGGCGTGGCGTTAGGGGCCTTCGTCGCGACGCTTATTGCCGCGGGATGGCACGGCGACTGGCGAACACTCACTGCCGGCGTTTGTTGGTTCGTAGCGTTGCAGTTCGCGGCCACTTGGTTTCTATTCCGGGCCGGTCGGGTCGAGGAGATCCTGCAACGCTACGAAAACGCGGCGCGGAGTGTGGATCGGCAGCAGATGTAACCGTTCCTCCGATCCCCCGATTGTACCGCAAGGGAGCCGCTGGACGTCAACGCGGCCGTCGAGTACGAGGCGGCGACGGCCGCAACGGGGATTGGACATCGGAGCCAAGTGATGTCACGCTTGCCGGCCATTTGACGACTGGTTGTTACGCGCCCATGGACACGGGCAGTCAAGGACATTTGCACGTCGCGAAGTATCGTCCGCTGCAGCTCGGCGTGACGCCAGTGGTGTGATGCGAAAGTGTTTATTCGCTTTGTGGCCTTTCGCGAGAATCGATCGGACGGATACGGTCCAAACGAATGGGGTCGGAGCCTCGTTGCGGCGATCGAGGTACGCGGTGGTGGCGACAATGAGTTCGGCGACTGAGTTGACGGCCAGACGACATCGCCGCCGGCGACTCGGTTCGTTGAGGAGCAGTTCCATGAGGTTAAGCCACGAGGCGGTCGTGGGCGTGAAGTGGAACTGCAGGCGCGGGTGCCGGCGCAGCCACTTCGCGACGTCGGACGTCTTATGCGTCGCATAGTTGTCCAGAATCACGTGCACGCGCAACCCCACCGCCACGTCGCGCTCGACCCGCGTCATGAAGGCGAGAAAGTCCTGCTGTGCGTGTTGCGGCCGGCACTCGTGCCGCAGATCACGGTGTGCTCCGGAGCAGACACGGCGGCGTCTGGCATTGCCAGTCGACGCCCGCTGCCTCCCTTGCAGCCAAGCACGGCTTGGCCGCGTGGCCTGGCCGCTGCCGCGCGACTGGCTGATCGACTTGTCGGTCAGTGAGGCGACACACTGACCGTCCTCATGGGCGCCCGCCCCGGCGCAGGACTGTCAGCATATCACAATGCCTCCTAACGGGCACTCGTGCGGTTGTATTCGAGTGAGAACCTGTGCGACCGAGGCGGCGGCCCACGAAGTCGTCCGCAACGGTCGCACGAGTCGTTGATCTCACTGCTACGGATAGGACTGCGACGATTGCAAGAGGGACTTGAACGCGGTGCACGTGGTGCACGACGGGCCGCGATGCGTGGCCGGATCGCCGGCATGCGTCTGCCAATAGCGAAGGACAATGCGCCATGGGCCATCGTTGTACTGTCGTTCCTCCACAATTCCTTCTCGCGTAGCGACATCAGCCGACGACGATTCCTCGATCATCGATCGCGTAGCGACTGACGCCATAGCGGAAGAACGGCTGATCGATGGCCCGATGCTATAGAGTCGCAGGGTGTAGTACAGATCTTGGCCGTCTGCCCCCGGGCTGCCGTCCTTTCCCTTCTTGCCAAACGAACCGCCTTTCGTTCCTGGACTGCCCGGCTGTCCAGGATTGTACGAGAGGGTGTAGTTGCCCGACCAGCGAGAGTAATCCCACGCGGTGTAGGAGAACGTGTAGTAGCCTGGCGCCGTCAAATAGTACTGGTCCAACGTGAGGGTGGACGGTAGGCGACTGTCGGAGAAGCTCGCTGTCACCGGCTTGCCGCCACTCACCCACGTCACGGCGAGGTAGGTATACCCGTCCGAGCCACTCGGGCCCGTCGCGCCATCGGGCCCTGTGCACGCTGCGAGTACTGCCGGAACGGCGGCGGCGAGAAGCCAACGGCGCCGATGGGCGACGGAAGTCACAGAGGTAAACTGACTCATGGCTGTTGTCCATTTCAGGTGGAGGTTGCGGTGTACGGCGCACCCTGAGCGTGGGCGAATGCGACCCACAATAGAGCGCGCCGTCACGGGGCGGGCATGAGCGACAGGAGATAGGAGGGCGTCGTCAGACGGGCGTCAGGAGTAGATTCATGCCTCCGACACCGCGTTGATGTCGTGTGTCTGACTCCCGGCGAACATGGCGACCTGGACGCAATGCCAGTGACACAACCGGGCCGCCTCGCAGGACGCGCTCACTCGGCGAGGACTTGTAGGGGATTCCCGTGAGAATCAGTAGGCGCCTACCTACCGCTTTCAGGCCGGCATCGCGCGTATTCGCGCACACGACCTCCCACCGTCTGTGCGTCCGCAGATCCCTGCGCGCAAACAGAGTGATTGACGGTAATCTGACGACGCGCCCACAGCATGGGGCCTTCGTGGCTCTTTGGCGCGCACGGATAGACGCGCCCGGGCGAACAGGACTAACTTGGGAGACCCTGACAGACCTGCCCTTTATTGCCCCACCAGGATGCCAAACGCCGGTACACGGTGTAGCACTTATTTCGGGTCCATTGCCGTCTAGCGGAGCGCGCTCCAAGGGGGTACCGCTGGATCGGAGCCTGGACTTGACATCAAGATTTTGAGTCCCCTGCGGCCGCCAGTTCCTCATGCCGAGGTGTGCGCGGTTCGACTACAGCTAGTGACACACTGCTAACCGACTGGGTGAGCCCAGAACTCGGGACACGTCGCCTTTCATCGCCCCGGTTGCCTAACGCCGCCTGACCTGCTATCGCCTTCGGGCGCTCCAGATCTGCAGCGGACTAGAGTTTCCGTTGATGATGTGATTACCAGACATGTAGTTCGAGCTGCTGTTGATTGTCCCAGTGAGTCGCGTCTGATATCCAGGCTGATCAAAGTCGATATAGACTCTGTCGCCGCTAATCCTGCTCGAAGTCAATAGAGAATACGGGAATCTGACGCCAGCGAAATTGATGTATATGAACTGTCCGGATAATTGACTGCCCGCCTGTTGAAGCGAGAGTTCAAAGGCGAAGGTATCGTTGTCTACGCCAATTGATCCGTCCCACGTTCCGCTGATACTTCGGCCCGCTGTCCCCGCTGCGTCCGCGGGGGGCGTCACGGGACCCACTCGCGACGAGCAAGCGCAGAGCCCCAAGCTAAGCGTGACGGCGAAACGAGAGAGCAAGTGGCGCAAGTTACCTCCGACCGACTAGTGCGCGTCGTCAGCGACTGCCTTCGATGGACTCCGAGAGTATGCGTGTATGGCTGCTAGCTGCCCCAGCATCCATTCGCGTGCGTTGGCACGGTTCCCAGGTGCACGCTGGACGTTGGAGCAGCCTGCGCGTTACTGGTCCAAAGCGAGGGTGTCGTGGCCAGCGAAACATCCCAGAACGCCATGACGCAATCGCTATTCGGAATCAGGTAGATCTCCACACGGTAGCGCTTCGAGGCGTCGAGTACTCTCAAGGAACTGAAGTTGCCAACTGGATCTGACCCTCCCAAGACGATTCTGTCGCGGGTCAGTTGGTCGTAAATCGCAACTCTGAACGGTCCCCCCCGTGGCGGATTGCCAGAGGTCACGAGGAAGACAAGGTATCTGTACGAGCTTGCGGAACTTGATCCCGGGCCGTCGGCTTTGGGACTCACTGGGGCGGCACTGTTCTTCGCACACCCCGCGAGGGCCAGAAGGCCAACGATCACCAGCGCTTCGAAGACCCGGAATGCAGTAGCGAGCGAAACCGATCTCACACGCATCGTCGCCTCACTAGGAAGGCAGCCACTTTGGATCGCGACGGCAGCCTCAGATTGCGGGCAAGCGCCGCGGAACCGGAGCTGTCTGGCGTGGCGGACGAACACTCTAGTATGAAGTCGGCTGGTGGCGCTCGCAAGTAAGTAACATCCTGCTCCGCAAAGCTCGCACAGGTCAGCCTGCAGGAGCTGGTCCTCCATGCCTTCGCAGAAGCGGAGCTTTCTCGGCTCGCATCGTGCGGGAGTTGGCGCGAGAAAGACCACGGTGTCCGATGATCGCGGATGCCGTGCGCTTCTATCGCACTTTCGAGATCGTCCTAACCCGCCCTCGCTCCGCCGCTACGGCGTGGTAATTATTGAGTCGGCGATACTGCCCAAGTAACGGGGAAGCGCCGGTAGGGTGCGCTGCAGAAACACGTCGAGGTTCGCGAGCTCGTCGCCCTCATTCCATCCTCTGAACCTCGCGAGCTCTGGGGTAACCATGCCGGCGTGCTTGATTGCGTTGTTCACCGCCAGCAACTCGCGCACTTCGTTATAGTCCGGAAGGCCGGCAAGTCGAATCGCCAGCTCTTTCTTCAGGAACTTCTTCAGCCGATTGAACTGGTAATGCCTCCGGATGGTCTCCGGATCCCAACAGTGCCGCATGATGCGCTTCGTATCCAGCTCAACCATGACATACGCTGCAACCACGGCGCCCTGCAACGACAGCTTTCGCAGTTCGTCGAGCAGGTGTGCGTCGTCGCCCAACGACTCATCCTGATCCGGGTTCCCTGTTGGCACGAGTGCAGCTAGATCAGCCCGATAGGAGAACTGGGCGTTGCGAACAAGGTCCACAATAAGCTCGACGTGTTGCTGTGCCGATGTTTCTATGATCTGAGACCAGAACTTGGCGGTCTTTGCGGGGAGGCGAGGAGCAGGTACTCGCATCAAGAACCAGAGCGCGGCCATAACGACTGCCAACGGAAGGCCAAGCAGAACGACCAGCAACATCTCTTACTCCCGATGGCCAGGGGAGTTCGGCTGCCGGACCTACAGCAAGCGCGGAGTCCTGCAGTCTGTGACGCGGGCCAACGCCGCAGCTACCGCGAACTCCGTATCAGTGGAAAGGGCGGCACACCAAATGGCACACCAAAAGCAGCGGGGAGACCCCAATCGATGGCCCCGCCTCACAGCTATCTCTTACTCCACTAACGCCCTGTCGGCGCTCAAGCTAATCGGGACGGAGGGATTCGAACCCGCGACCCCCTGAACCCCATTCAGCTGCACAGCCGGACGGCGCGACGTTTTCAGGCACTCGCCCGCACGGACGGATGAACATACTCGCAAGTCGGCAGTACTCGAACGCGCGATAGCAGGCGCGTCGTCACTTTCGCTACCCCTACCCGCACTCCGAAAACCCACAAGTGTGACACTTCACACACCCCTCAGCATACTCCAGCTGAGATCCGCAGTCAGGACACGACCCAATGAACTCCCCCGTGTCCCGCATGTTCCGCTCCATCTGCGGCTGCGCACCGGCCAACGGCACCATCACGGGCACCATCATCTGCGGCGCGGACGCAGTCGTCGGCGTATCCATTTGAGCCGTCAGCAGGTCCTGCTGCACCCCCTGCTTGTCCTGCCACCAGTCGTACAGCGCCTGGCCCACCGCGTCGGGCATGCTCAGCACCTTGTTGGGTCCGAGGCCCACTGCGCGGTCTGAGCTGATGCCGCGCAGCTGCTTGTGGATCTCCATCATCGGGATCCCGCTGCGCAGCGCGAGGCTGAGCATGCGACCCAGCGCCTCGGCGTCGGCCATGGCGCTGCCGCCGGCCTTGCCGAGATTGATGAACACCTCAAACGGCTGACCCTTCTCGTCTTCCGTGATGTTCACGAACATCACGCCCAACGGCGTCTCCTTGCGGATCGTCGTGCCCCGCAGGCTGAAGGGGCGCCCGCGCTTCATGCGCCGGTTCAGGTTCTCCGCTTCCGAGTCGAATAGCAGCTTCTTGAGCCGCTCGTTCTCCATCTCGATTTCCGAGATGTGCTCCTTCAGTTCCACCAGCTCGCTCGTGTCAGCAGCGTTGTCGCCCTTCCGCTTGGCGGCGGCGCCCGCGGTGGCGCCGGTGCTCAGCACCTGGCCGTCGCGCGAGCCGTCACGATACACGGTCACACCCTTGCAGTTGAGCTCGTACGCGAGTTCGTAAATCGTGCGCACGTCGTCCTGTGTGGCGGTGTGCGCAAAGTTCGTCGTCTTGCTGATCGCCGAATCGCAGTGCTGCTGGAACGCGGCCTGCATCCTGATGTGCCACTCGGCCGGAATCTCATTGGCCGTGCGGAAGATCTCCTTGACCTTCGCCGGCACTTCGGGATGCGTAATGGTGCCGGTCTTCGCGATGCGCTCCATCAGCTCGTCGCTGTACCAGCCGCCGGCCTTGGCCATCGCCACGAAGTCCTCGTTGACGTCGGGCATCATCACGCCGGCCTGATTGCGCATGAACGCCACGGCAAACAGCGGCTCCAGGCCCGACGAGCAGCCGGCGATGATGGAGATCGTGCCCGTGGGCGCGACCGTCGTCACGTTGCAGTTACGGAGCAACTGCATGGGACGAATGCGCTCGCCGTTCTCATCGCGCGCGCACGTGGCATCGGGACCCCAAATGCTCTGCGCCCACTCGGGGAACGCGCCGCGCTGCTTGGCCATCAGCTCGCTCTGCGCCTTGCCCTCGACATCGAGGAACTCCATCACGCGGCGGCCGAACTCCACGCCCTCGGGCGAGTCGTAGCGGATGCCGAGCTTGATGAGCGCGTCGGCGAAGCCCATCACGCCGAGGCCGATACGCCGGATCTTCTTGCTCAGCGCGTCAATCTCAGGCAGTGGGTACTTGTTGACGTCAATGATGTTGTCGAGGAAGTGCGTGCTCAGCCGGATGTCGGCGCGCAGCGCATCCCAGTCCATCGAGCCGTCGTTGGCGTAGATGCCGATGTTCACCGAGCCGAGGTTGCACACGTCGTACGCGAGCAGGGGCTGCTCGCCGCACGGGTTGGTGGCCTCGTAGGCGCCGAGGTGCGGCACCGGGTTGTACTTGTTGGCTTCGTCAATGAAGAAGACGCCGGGCTCGCCGGTGCGCCACGCGCCCACGATCATCTTGTCCCAGACGTCCTTGGCCTTGAGCGTCCCCACCACCTGTCCGGTGGACGGGTGCACCAGGTCGTACTCGCCGTCGGCCTTGAGCGCGTCCATGAACTTGCGCGTGATGCCCACGGAGATGTTGAAGTTCACCACCTGCGTCAGGTCTTCCTTGCAGGAAATGAAGTCGAGCACGTCGGGGTGATCTACGCGCAGGATGCCCATGTTGGCGCCGCGGCGCGTGCCGCCCTGCTTCACCGCCTCGGTGGAGGCGTCGTACAGCTTCATGAAACTCACCGGGCCGCTGGCCACGCCCGTGGTGCTGCGCACCATCGAGCCACTCGGCCGCAGGCGCGAGAAGCTGAAGCCCGTGCCGCCGCCGCTCTGGTGGATAAGCGCCATGGACGTCAGCGTGTCGTAGATGCCGTCGGTGCCGTTGCTGAGCGCGTCAGCGACCGGGAGCACGAAGCAGGCCGAGAGCTGCCCCAGGGGGCGGCCGGCGTTCATCAGCGTCGGCGAGTTCGGCTCGAACCGACGCTGGGTCATCAGTTCATAGAACTGCACCGCGGTGCCGTACACCTCCTGCTCCGAGGCGCCGTAGCGACGATCCGCTTCGGCCACCACTGTCGCTACCCGCCAGAACATGTCTTCTGGTGTCTCCACCGGCTTTCCGCTCTTGTCCTTGACGAGATAGCGCTTCTCGAGGACGGTCCGCGCGTTGGCGGACAGCGAATCGGGGGAGCTGGGCGGGTTCACGGGCAGGGGCATGTCAACTTCTCCGCAGTATGAAAGCAGTTACAGATGTTGGGGGGCTTCTTTGAGCATTTCCAGCGACATCAATGCGCAGGGGCCGCAAGCTAGGCGGTTCGTGAGTCCGCGCAAGAACCAGTTAACCCCTTGTGAAATAGCAACTTTGCAAACCAGAGTCACTTTCATGAAAAGGGCGTGTGGATAAGCGCCTTTTCCCACAGCGACACCAAAACGGAATTGAAACGACAGCTGAAAGACACCGAAGCCAGCATATGCATTCAGTGTCCTAACTTCTTACAGCATCGTTTGATACATACAGGTCGCCGCGTCGCGATGCGGACCGAAAGCAGTGCGCTCACGAGGCGGGCGCTCATAGTACCAGTACTCGGAGCGGAACGCCAGATCTTGCCTGCAAGCACAGGCTGTATTAGCGACGACCCATTGATCGGGAGGTTACGTCGCGTGGTGCTTTCCGCGAGGTTTCGCACCCGTGACTGACCTCCGCGCAATCGTCGCAACCTCCGCCGATGTGGACGCCGTCCACGCGCTGCTCGCCGCCGCCGGCGAGCGGCTGGCGAAGCGCGGCTTCCCTAACTGGGTACCGGCGTATCCGCGTGCGCGCGTGGCGGAGAACATTGAAGACGGCATCGTGTGGGGGGTGCGGGGTGCAGGGGAGCTTGTTGCGACGTACACGCTGCGCCCGCTCGCGACGCACCCGTACACGGGCATCGACTGGCACGACCCAGACGCCATCGCCCGCTACCTGCAGCGGTTCGCGGTGGACCCGCGGCTACAGGGACGAGGGATCGGGCGCTGGTGCCTGGAACAGCTCGCCGAGGAATGCGCTCGCGACGGGGCCACGGCCGTGCGCTGCGACGTGCTGCAAGCCAACGTGCCGCTGCGCCGGTTCTACGAGCGGCACGGGTACGAGGCGCGGGGCGACCGGTTCCATTCGGGGTGGGACTTCACGGTCTATGAGCGGGTGCTCGCGCTTACATGAGAGCGCGGGTTGGGGAAACAGCGAACTTCTTACCACGGATTTCACGGAAGTAGACGGAGGAACACGGATCATGCTTTGAGGGGTTCTCCCAAAGCCGGATCCGTGTTCCTCCGCCAGATTCCGTGATATCCGTGGTAAGCAGTTGAAGTGCTTCCGCTGTAACAGCTCGTTGACTGCCGCACGGTCCCACGGACAACGCGTGCGGTTATCGCAGCCAGCGGTTGAAGAACGCGGCGATCGCATCGAGGTTCGCCGGCGCGCCAAAGCTCGGTCCGCCGTGCCCATCGGTCGGGAACTCGCTCCAGCTCACGTTTGAGGCGCCGAGCACGGGGAGTAATGCGTCGCGCATGCGGCGCCCCTGGTTGGTGGGGACGGTGCAGTCCACGCCGCCGTGCTGGATGATGAACGGCGGATCGTCGGCGCTCACCCACGTCACCGGACTCGCCTTAATGGCCACCGCGGGAATGGACGACGGCTTGCCGCCGAGCCAGAGCCCTTCGGGTGAACGCGCGTCATCGTGCCCAACGCCGCCGAACTTGGGGCACCCCTGCGCCACCGCGTCGGGCTCCATTTGCAGCATGTCAGCGGGGCCGTACCAGTCCACCACCGCCTGCACGCGCGATGACTGCGACGCGTTGCCGAGCGCGGCATCCTCAAACTCGGCCACACCGCCGGTGACGCCAAGGAAGGACGCGAGGTGTCCGCCGGCGGAGCTTCCCCACGCACCGATCTTGTCCGGGGCGATGTGATACGTGGCGGCGTTGGCGCGCAGGTGGCGGATGGCCGCCTTGAGGTCGAGCACCGCGGCCGGGAAGAGCGCCTCGCCGCTCAGCCGGTACTCGAGCGAGGCGATGGCGAATCCCCTTGAAGTCAGCTGCCGCGCCGCCGAGTTCGCGGCGAGCGCCTTGTCGCCGCCGCTGAACGCGCCGCCGTGAATCCAGACGACCAGAGGGAATGGACCGTCGCCGCTGGCGGGGAGGTAGAGGTCGAGCTTCTGCGACGGCGAGAGCGCGGCGTACGACACGTCGAGACGCGTGCGCTGGACGGGCGCTTGTGACGCGGCGCCCGTGGGCGAGCTCGACGCGCAGCCGATAGCCCCGAGTGCGACGAGGAGGAGAAGGGAGCGCATGCCTCTTTGACGCGACGGTTTGTGGCGAGTTAAGACGACGACGCGGCGGCGAGCTATGACGACGCTGCGGCCGCTGCCCTGCCCCGCTCCACGTACGACTTGGCGCCGTGCGCGATCTTCTTGCGCAGTGCGGCGTCCACGGGGCCCACCACGCGCCCCGGCACGCCGCGCACCAGCGTGCCGGCCGGCACCAGCATTCCCTCGGTCACCACAGCCCCCGCGGCGATCACCGAGCCCGTGCCGATGATCGCGCCGTTCAGCACGATGGCCCCAATGCCGATGAGGCAGTCGTCCTCGATACTGCAGCCGTGGATGACGGCGCGGTGCCCGATGGTCACGCGATTGCCCACGCGCACGGGACGGCCTGGATCAACGTGCACGACCACGCCGTCCTGCACATTCGTCTCGTCACCTATCACGATGGCGTCGGTGTCGCCGCGCAGCACGGCCGTGGGCCACACCGACGCATCGCGCCCCAGGGTGACGTCGCCGATGATGACGGCGCTGGGATGGATGTAGGGCATGCTAGAAACTCAACCCAAGGCTGAAGTACGTGCTCCCATTCGGTGAATCAGCGTACGACCTGCCCGCCGCGGGACGCGCATACCCAAACCGCAAGCGATACGGCGCGTCGTAGTTGAGCACGGCGGCGTCAAAAACGAACTCGCCGCCCACCGACGCCAGCCACTCGAGCGGCGTCCCACCGCGCGGACAGCCGATGCCGGCGCGCGAGCCGGTGGGACACCACGCCGCACCGGCGTCACTGAAGATCGTGGCGCTCAGGCGCTGCGCGAAGAACGGCACGAATCCCCGTCCCCAGTTCATCATCGCCACCGGCACGCGCCACTCGGCGCTTGCGCCGAGCGCTCGGATGCCTGACTGCGCGCCGGGAGCGAATCCGCGCACGCCGAAGTTGCGGCGCGTGTCGCCAATCACCACGCCCGACGCGATTTCCGCGGACGACCCGCTCTCGCCGCCGACTTCGTATTCAGCGTTGGTCTTGTCGTCGGTCGTGCCGGCGGCGACGTGGAGGGCGAACACCTGGTGCGCCGAACCGGGAAAGAAGCCGAACGACTTGTAGCCTGACACGCTAGCCACGTAGCCCGCCGAGCGTGTGGCCGCGGCATCGTCGGTGCGCCAGCGCCAGCGTCCGGTGACGGAGAGCGCCACGCCGTCCTCCGGGCCGAACGCAAGGATAGGCGAGCGCGTGTTGGCCCACGCCGCCATGGCGGTGAACGTCGGATACTTGAGCGTCTTCAAGAAAAGCGGACTGCCCAGCCGGTTAATGAGCGGCGCCGGGTCGGTGACGAAGTCGCGGAACTCCATCTCGGCGCCGGCACTGAGCACGGTGGCGGTGCGCACGCGCTGCCGCACGTAGGTGAGCGACGTGCCGACGAAACGACGGCGGCGCGAGAGCACGCCGGCGGGCGCGTTGGTGGTGTCAATGAGGTCGGTGTGATCCCAGCTCTGGCGCGCGCCGAAGTCGAGCAGCGGCAGGCCTAAGCCGGAGTAGCGATACGACAGACCTCCGGTCATTTCGCTGCGATCGGGCTCGTGCGCCAGCGAGAGCGCGTAAGCGTGGCGGCCGGTAACGTCGCTCGAGCCAATCCACGCACCGTAGCGCGGCTTGTTCTCGTCGCTGCTCTCGACGAGCGGCATCCAGAAGCGCGGCACGAGCTGGCGCAGCGGGCGATAGGGCCGCACGGCGCCGTCGGCGACGGCGGGCGGTTCGGCGGTCGTCTGGTCGGCGATGGACGGAAGCGCTTCGGTTTGGCGGATGCTCGGCGGCGCGATTCGCGTGAGGCGCTCGCCGGCAGCGCGCGTCTCCACCGCGACGACTCCGCCGCGCACCGCGAGCGGCGAGTCGAACGACGTCGTGGCCGACCCCACGATGCGCAACGCACCTGTTGCAACGTCTGCCGACCACACCACACCGGTGCCCGACGTGTTGGCCATGAACAACACCTCGGAGTCATCGAGCGACCACGACGGGTCATCCACGGTGGCGCGCGCCGAGGCGAGAACGCGTGGGTTTCGGCCGACGGAGTCGAGCACGACGATGCTCATGGTACCGCCGCGCACCCAGCGCGTGGCGGCGATGCGCGTGCCATCGTGCGACCAGCGCGGCGCGCTCCAGTTGGTGTCGAGGGCGGCGGTGGTGAGCGGCGTTACGGCGCCGTCCCAGCTCACGCGCACGAGCCGCGTGGAGCCGGCGACGACCTGCGTGGCAACGATGGCGCCGTCGCGCGCGCGGACGTCGGGGGCGATGAGGCGTGCGCCGTGCGTGAGCCGACGCTCACGGCCATTAACCTCGCGCACCCAGAGGTCGGAGCGCAGGCGCCATGGATCTTCCCACTCGCCCTGCGCAAAGAGCACGCGCCCGTCGGCGAGTCGGACGTTGGCATCGAGCGTATTGCGGCGGGCGATGCGGTGGGGAGTCGCGAGGCGCGCGGGTGTCGCGGACGGCGCGGATGACGCATCGGCGTCCCGCGCTGAGAGTTCATAGAGTCCCGTCGCGTCACGCCCGTTGGCGGCGACGAAGAGCACGCTGCCATCGGCGGCGCGGCGCGGGTACCGCGCCACCCACGACGCCTCGGTCAGCGGCGCAAAGCCCGGTCCACCCGCGCCACCGCGCACCGTGCGCGTCACCGAGTCGGCGAACGTGCGCCACTGCGCCGCGAAGCTCGTGCCGAACTCCTTGCGTGCGGTGCGCTCGAAGCTCCATGGGTTCAGGCGCGCGGACGCGCGTTCCACGAAACGCTCCACCGCGCCGTCGCCGCCGTGCGCGCTCATGGATTCCACGAGCATCGTGCCGTACACGTACGCGCCGCCGCCGCCCGGGTAGTCGAGCGACGACGTGGACCACGACCCCAGCGGGCGCAGCGCGTTGTCGGCGGCGCGCCCGTTCAGCACTGGCACCAGCGCGTGCCCCTCGGCGCGCCCGCCGTCGCCCAGCTTGGACTCGTAGTGCACCGCGAGCCCCTCGATGAGCCACGACGGCGCCCACGCATTGGGAAAGAGCAACGGCTGCCGCCCGAACACCGCCTGCGCCACGCGCCACCACCCGCGCGTGCGGTCGAGCTGGAAGACGTGCACCAGCTCATGCTGCACCACGAGGTCGAACCAGTCCTCGCGAAAGCGCAGTGTGCGCTCGTCCACCGGCGGACGCGCAAAGATCACGATGCGCGGCGACGGCGAGACCCACGCGTACCCATTGGTGAAGTCGGCGTGGTCGGTGACCACCAGGTCAATGCGCCCGCGCGCCGGCTTTAGCAGCGGCGCGAGTTTGGCGTACGCACGCTCGGCGCTGCCTGCGCCCCGCCGCGCCACCGGCTCCAGCGCGGCGGGGAAATGGACGTCAAAATGGGGCGTCCGAATCGTGCGCCAGGATTCGTCGGGCGCCTGAGCAGGCGCAGATTGCGACAGAATCAGACAGAGTGCGACGGAGTACGGCAGTGCATGCACAAAGCGAGTCAACGCGTTCGCTCGTTGACTCACCTTTTCGCACGCAGCGCACCGTCTATCTGTTCGCATCTTGCCCCATTCTGTCGGTAGTTACTGCCGTACTCTGCCCCACTCTACCACCCAACTGCTTACCACGGATTTCACGGAAACTGGGGGATGAACACGGATACGGCGTTGGGGAAACCTCACAAGCTGGATCCGTGTTCATCCGTCTTCTTCCGTGCCATCCGTGGTAAGCAGTTCGCAGTTCCCCGAACTCCCCCTACCTCAGGTCTCGGAAATACGCTTCGAGCCCCTCAACGATCCCCATGGCATACGCCCGCTGAAACACCGGCGTCCTTAACGCGGCTTCCTGTTCAGGCATCACAATCCACGCCCCCTCGCACAGCACGCTTGGGAACCACGTGGGCCGCGCGACGGCGAGGTTGAAGAAGAAGATCCCTTCATCGCGCAATCCCATATTCCGCACCATCCCCTGCTGCACGGCGCGGGCCAGCGGTTCGCTCTGCGGATGGAAGAAGAACGTGCCCGACCCGCGCGCCGCGGCAAACGGATTGGCGCCGTCGGCAAAGGCGTTCAGGTGGATGCTCACGAACGCCTCGGCGTTCTCGCGCCGTGCCTGGATCGGGCGCGCGCCGAGTGCCACGGCGTTGGCGGTGCTGCGCAGCATGATGACGCGCGCGCCGCGCGCCTCGAGCAGTGCCTTCAACTCTTCGGCGATGGGGAGCGTCGCTTCGGGCTCGCGCAATCGCGTGGGGCCCATCGCGCCGCCCGGCGGATGGCCGGCGTCCACGGCAATCACGCGACCGCGCAGCGGTGCCGATGCGTCCACCACCGGCGCGTGTCGCACGCGCAGCACCAGCGAGCCCGCGCGCCAGAACACGAGATAGCCCACGGACTGGTGCCGCAGGTCCACGTCAAAGCGCACGCGCTCGTTGTTCACCTGCTCCCAGCGCACGAGTCGCACCGTGGGGTCGTTACTGTCGAAACGCACGTAGTCGAGATTGGCGCGCGCGCCGTACGCCGTGAGCGACAGGCGGTCCGCCGCCTGGTCCACGGCAATCGGCGCCTTGGACTCCATCGTGAGCACCACGTCGGTGTAGCCCTCACCGAGGGTGATGCGCGCGGCGCTGATGCGGCGCGGACGCAGCGCCGACTCGGCGGCGGCGAGGCGTGCCTCGACGTCACTTTCGCCGGCGCTCGATACGGCCGGTGAAATGCCGGGGGATTCCACCCACGCATCGAGCTGGCTGTCGAGCCGCACGCGCACGCTGCCGCCGAGCCGGGCCGTGGCCTGCACCACGGTGCCCGGCAGCAGGAAGTACTTGTACGTGCCGCCCGCCACCGGCCGCGCATATGTCACCATGTCGGTGTCGGACATGGCGTACTCGTTGGTGTTGGTCAGCGTGACGGCGCGCGGAAAGCCCGTGGTGTCGAGCCCGGCCGCTGGACGCGGCGGGGCCGCGCCACCGCGCACCGGGAATCGCACCTTGCGCACGGCGGTCGCCGTGTCGCCCGAGGGCAGCGTGGCGCGCAGCGTGTACGCCGTGTCGGCCGGCACCGGCAAGAAGGCCATGAACGACCCGTTCGGGTTCACCGTCACGGGGGCGCCGTTGATGGTGAGCGTGGCGTCGCCGTTGCCGACGTTGCCAAAGACGAACGTGGATTCACGGACCGAGAGCACATAGCCCTCGGGCGGGTAGACCATGTCGGGGACCAGCGTGCCCGTGACCCTGGGGAAGGCGGGCAGGGCGGGGCGCGGCACGGCAGGCGCCGGAGGCACCGGTGGCGGAGCCTCCGTGACCCGTACCGGCACAGGGGCGGCGGCGGGCGCGGCGGGGGCCCCGGCGCAGGCGGCGGTCAGGAGGGCGACGAGGGCCACGAAGGCAATGGACAGGCGCGGGCGCATGGAGCGCAATATTACCCAAAACCGCCGCGCCGTGGTCCCGCTGCTTCCCCTCCGCCCTGCCTAGCCGCCGCCCCCCTCACAATCCTATTATATGCCAACGCCCAATACAGGGCGGTTTACGGCGAGGCTCGGCGTGACCCGTTGCGGTTTCTGCGGTCGAGAGAATGAGGGCGAATCACGCTTCTGCATTGACTGCGGAAAGCCGATCGTCGCCTCGGGCGCGCGCGTCATCGAGGTGGCGTCCATCCTGAGTCCCGGCGGCCTGCGCATGTCCACGCCAGGCGGCGGTGTGCCGCCGACGCGCGTGTCGACCGCCGCCAAGCCGACGGGTTCCACCAAGGCCTGCCCGTTCTGCAATGCCAACGTTCACGTTGGCCTGCCGTTCTGTCCGCAGTGCGGCGGACGCCTCAGCAACGAGCCGGCCCCCGAGCCGGCTCCGGCGCTCACCTGCGACGCCTGCGGCAAGCCCGTACGCGGCGGCGACCAGTTCTGTCCGCGGTGCGGCGCCAAGCGCGCCGTCGCCAAGCCGCCCACACCGGCCGGCGGCACCGCCGTCTTCTCCGCCCGCGCCACGCAGAGCGGACCCAAGCTCGCACTGCTCGGCGACAGCGGCGAGGTGACGCAGCGCTTCACGCTCGGCGCCGGCGAAGGCATTGTGGGACGCGCCGACGGCGAGATCAAGTTTCCCGACGACGTCTTCATGAGCCCGGTGCACGCCCAGTTCGCCATGCGCGAAGGGCAGGTGTTCGTGCGCGACCTCGGCTCGCGCAACGGCACGTGGGTCTTCATTGACGCGCCGCAGAAACTCGCCGACGGCGACTCGATCCTCGTCGGGTCGCAGATCCTGCGCTTCAAGCGACTCGGCTATCCCGGACCCAATCCCCCCGAGGCCGACGCGACGCGCCGGCTCGGCTCGCTGCTGCCGCACGGCGATATCGCGGTGCTGCAGCAGCTGCGCGCCGACCAGTCGGTGCGCGACTCGATGCACCTGAGCCCCGGCCGCAATGTCTTCCTCGGCCGCGACAAGGGCGACTGGGTTTTTTCGTACGACCAGACGATGAGCGGCACGCACGCCGAGATTCGCAACGAGGACATGGACTTTGTGCTGCTCGACGCCGGCAGCCGCAATGGCGTCGCCGTCTCGGTGCGCGGCGAGCGCGCGGTGCGCGCCGGCCAGCGCGTGCTGATGGGCGACCAGATCCTGCGATTGGAGAGCTTGTGAGCGACCAGAAGATCTGCCCGACCTGCGGCACAGAGTACCCGCTCAGCGAGCGGTTCTGCCCCCGCGACGGCACGGCCCTGCGCAGCGCGACCGCGGGCACCGACCTCATGGGAACGGTGGTGGCCGACCGGTATCACATCCTCAAGAAGCTCGGCGAAGGCGGCATGGGTCAGGTCTACCTGGCCGAGCACGTGAAGATGGGGCGCAAGAGCGCGCTGAAGGTGATGAACCCCGGCATGAACCAGGACGCGGACGCCATCGCGCGGTTCAATCGCGAGGCATCCAACGCGAGCCGGCTCAATCACCCGAACATCTGCGCCATCTACGATTTCGGCGAGACGCCCGACGGGCTCATCTACCTCGCCATGGAGTTCATCGAGGGACAGTCGCTTACGTCGCTCGTCGAAAAGAGTGGCGCGCTGCCACCCGCGCGCGCCGCCAGCATCATCCACCAGAGCGCCGACGCGCTGCAAGTGGCGCATGACGCGGGAATCGTGCACCGCGACCTGAAGCCCGACAACATCATGATCGCGAAGAACCGTGACGGCACGGACCTCGCGAAGGTGGTGGACTTCGGCATCGCCAAGGCGCACAGCAGCGACGCGCAGAAGGTGACCAAGACCGGCATGGTGGTGGGCACGCCCGAATACATGAGCCCCGAACAGCTGTCGGGTGACAAACTCGACGGCCGCAGCGACATCTACTCGCTGGCGCTCGTCGCGTTCAACTGTCTCACCGGCACGCTCCCCTTCCCCAGCGATTCGGCGCAGGAAGCAATGATCGCGCGCCTCATCGAGCAGCCCAAGACGCTGGCCGAGATGAAGCCCGACGTGGCGTGGCCCGCCGAGGTGCAGCAGGTGATGGACAAGGCGCTCGCGCGCGATGCCAACGAGCGGTACCAGAGCGCGGCGCAGTTTGGGCGCGAGCTGTGGGCGGCATGTGAGAGCATGCCGGCGTCGCAGGCGGCAGAGGCCGGTACGCAGGTGCTGAGCGCGCCGGCGTCGGCGGCGGCTGGCGTGCCCAAGACGCGCGTGGCCACGCCGGGCGAGGGCGGCAGGACGGTAGCCGCGCCGGCGGCGAAAGGCGCGCCTGCTGCCCCAGCGCCCGCGAGCGTTGCTGTCAAGAAATCGAACACGGCGATGATCGCCGCTGCTGTGATCGGGATCGCTGTTCTCGGTGGGGGCGGATACCTTATGTTGGGCGGAAAGGGGAGCGAAACGCCTGCGGGGTCCGACAGCACCGCCGTCGTGCAAGGTCCAACGGGACAGCCGCAGTCGACCGCTCCGTCCGCAACGCCAGCCACACAGCAAGGTGGAGTGACGGAGTTGAAGACGCCCGTGAATCCGGGCGGTGGCAACAGTCGTACGCAGGGGGGAACGGCGCAGCCGGCGGCGCCAAGTGGTGGCGAGGGGGCGCTGGTCGCGAAGTGGCTGCCACGGGTGAACGATCTCACCAGAGGTGCCGCGGAAAGCTCGATCCGAGAACTCGAACCCACCTTTGATCGACTCTCGGGTGAAACGCTCGGAAACGCTTACTACATCGTCGGCATGGCATACGCGAAGCTCGACAACGGCACCGACAGCTGCAACATGCTCGAGAAGGCAAAGCCGCTTGTCCGGGGCAATTCTCTCACCAGCGTCAACACGGCACTCGAGTATTGCAAGTGAGCGAATCCTCGTCCCCCCGAGACATCATCGTCCACGTCTTCGGACGCACGGACGTCGGCCGCACGCGCGAGCACAACGAGGATTGCTTCGTCGTCGCCGACCTGACGACGATGAATGCCACGCTGCAGCCCGAGGTGCGCACGCATCGGCCGGGCAACCGCGGCACGCTCTTCATGGTCGCCGACGGCATGGGCGGCGCCGCGGCGGGTGAAGTGGCAAGCCAGATGGCCACCGAGGTGGTGCTCGAGGAGCTTGACGCCTGGTGGCGCCGCTCCGAGTCCACCGACGCCGACACCTTCGCGTCGGCCCTGCGACGCGCCGTGGAAGCGGCCAACGCGCGCATCCACCGCTATGCGGTTGAGCATCCCGAGAATCGCGGGATGGGCACCACCACGACCATCGCCGGCGTACTCGGCGGCACGCTCTACCTGTGCCAGGTGGGCGACAGCCGCGGCTACCTCGTGCGCGATGGCGTCGCGAAGCAGATCACCAAGGACCAGTCGCTCGTGCAGCGTCTCATTGACGCGGGCGAGCTGACGGCCGAGGAAGCCGAGGTGAGCGAGCGCCGCAACATCATCCTGCAGGCGCTCGGGCCGGAGGCGCAGGTGAAGGTGGACCTCACCACGCAGCCGCTGCGCCGCGGCGACCTGCTGGTGCTCTGCAGCGATGGCATGTCGGGGCAGATGCGCACCGCGGACATCTCGCGCATCGTCACCGAGAAGGCGCCCGACCTGGTGGAGACGTGCAAGGCGCTCATTGATCTCGCCAACGAAAACGGTGGCCCCGACAACATCACGGTGATCTCGGCGCGGTTCGAGGGCGAAGGTCTGCAGCCGCCGTCCGGCAGCGATGACGTCGGGCACCAGCCGTACGTGTCGCCGGCCGAACAGCGCGCGACGATGCCAGTTGAGGCCGCCGCGATCGAGCAGTCCATGCTGGAGGCGTCGCTCGTCACCACCGCCGAGACCGAGATTCCCAATACGCCCGACGGCGCGGAGGCCAACGGTGCGGCCGCGGGTGTGCGCAGCACGACGCCGATTGCGCCGCCCGTCGCGGTCTCCTCTCGTCGCGTGAGCGTCGCCGAGCTGCGCGTCATCTTTGGCAGCCTCACGGTGCTGGTGGGGGCGTGGCTGGCCTGGGTCTACCTGCTGCGCGACTAACGACATCATGCCCATCGAGCTCCGCATTACCAGCGGCGCGCGGGCTGGGGCTCGCGAGACGTTCACCAAGTCCGTCATCACCATCGGGCGTCACCCGATGAACGACCTGCGTCTCGACACCGAGAAGGACCTCGATGTGTCGAGTCGCCACGCGGAGATCCGGCTCGTCGGCGGCACGGCGACCCTTCGTGACGTCGGCAGCAGCAACGGCACCAAGGTGAACGGTCAGCCCCTGGTGGGCGAGCGCGCGCTCTTCGAGGGTGACGTGATCGCGCTGGGCGGCGCGCAGGGCGCCTCGCTCGAGTTCCACACGGTGGCTGAAGCGACGGCATCCACGCCGGCCGCACCGTTGCCAGGCACCAATGTCGGGCCCGCGCCCGCCGCCGAGGTGCCAGCCTCGAAACCGCGCCGCGACACGACCGCGCGCATCGCCGAGGCGGTGGAGCTGCAGACGGGCACGCTGCGGAAGATTCTCTACGGCTTTGGCGCCGCTGTCGTGATCATCGGGCTCGGCCTGATGTACATCACCCGGCAGAACTCGGCCGCCGACCGCGCGACTATTGAGAAGCTGCTCGCCGAACTGCAGGATCAGAACGCCGCCATCGCGCAGCTGCGCGGCAGCGCCGGCGCCAACGGGCTCAGCTACGAGGTGGGGCGCATTCAGCGTGAGCGCGATTCGCTGCTCACGCTCCTGCGCAGCGGCAGCAGCCGCGCCGATGTCACGCAGCGCATTCAGGAACTGTCGCGGCAGCAGACCGCCGCCGGTGCGGTCAGCAAAGTCGACTATGAGCGCATCGCGGAGCAGAACACGCGCGCCGTGGCGTTCATCGTGGTGGAACGCGAGGGTGACATCGAGGGCGGCACGGGCTTTGGGGTGACGCGCGATGGCATCATCGTCACCAACCGGCACGTCGTCCAGAACGCGGGTGAGTCGGAACCGACGCGCATCGCGGTGCAGTTCCACGGCACCAAGCGGTGGCTGCCGGCGCGGCTGATGCGCGTGTCCAATACGGATGACCTCGCCTTCCTCAGGATCGACGCACCGGGGACGTTCCCCACGGTGGCGGGCGTGAGCCCCAGCGGCGGAGTGCGCACCGGCGCGCCCATCGCGATTGCCGGTTTCCCGCTTGGCAACGAGACCGCGGGGATGGGCGGCTCCATCGACACCATCACCGCGCGCGCCACGTGGACCGCAGGCATCGTGAGCAAGTCGGTCCCCGACATCCTGCAGGTGGATGCGTACGTGGCGCACGGCTCGAGCGGCAGCCCTGTTTTCAACGAGCGCGGCCTTGTGGTCGGCGTCGTGTACGGCGGGCCCACAGAAGCCGCGGGTCGCATCGTGTACAGCGTGCCGAGCGACCGCTTGATTGCGCAGCTGCCGGGTGAGGCGGCGGGGGTTGTAAAGCCGTAGCCGCGGCGAGATTACTGCAACTTCATACCACGGATTGCACGGAAATTGAGGGACGTACACGGATCCTGCTTTGGGAGAACCCTCCAATGCAGGATCCGTGTTTATCCGCTTTCTACCGTGAAATCCGTGGTATGCAGTTTGCGGTCCTACGTAACCAACGCTCGTGCCGCCGCCTCTTGCATGCCGCGGTCACCAGCCCAGGCGCACAGCACGTGCGCGGCATCGGGCAGTTCCGAGGCGAGGCGCGGATGTCCGAACAGCACCACCAGCGTGTCGCGCTTGAGCGACCGCGCCGCCTGCACGGCGAGCCGCACGGTAAGGCGCGACTGGGGCGTGATGTTCACATGCCCCTTGCCGGCGAGGACGTCCGCGAAGACGGCGACGACGAGCACGCCCTCACCGCGTTCGGTGGCGCCGGGCACGACGTTCACGGTGCGGCCGAGTGACTGCAGCGCCTGCACAAAGTACCAGCGCGACGGCGCGGCGCTCGCCGGATCGTCGTCCACCATCACCACCTCGCAGGCGGGCGGCAGCCACGGCACGCGGCCGCGCACGCTCTGCAGCACGCGATCGCTCACCTGCTTGGCCCACGTGCGGTCATCGAGCGTCGGGCCACGGCTGTCGGGGAGCCAGCGCGCCCACGTGGCCCACCAGTCGCGCCGCGCGCGCGACTCGGCCAGACGCTCGCCGTGGAGCCGGCCGTCGGCGAGGGCCTTCTTCATCGCCTGCACCACGAGCGCCGGGTCAGTGGGCGCAAGCAGCAGGTCGCAGCCGGCAGCCAGCGCGCCCACCGCGGCCTCGCCTTCGTCCTGCGCCGCGCGCACGCCGCGCATCTCGAGCGCGTCCGTTACGATGAGTCCCTGGAAGCCAAGGTCCTCGCGCAGCAGCCGAATGGTGGGCGCCGACAGTGTGGCGGGAAGACCCGAGCTGTCGATCGCCTGATACGCGACATGCGCCGTCATGATGCTGGCCACGCCGCTGTCCACCGCCGCGCGGAACGGCACGAGGTCGCTCGCCAGCAGTTCGGTGAGACTCTCCTCCTGCACCGGCAGGCCGAGGTGCGAATCCACCGTCGTGCGCCCGTGCCCCGGAAAGTGCTTCGCGCACGCGAGCACGCTCTCCGCCTGACACGCATCAATCCATTCGGCACTCAGCTCGCCCACACGCGTTGCGTCACCGCCGAAGCCGCGCACTCCCACAATCGGATTGCCGTTGTCGAGGTCGAGGTCACACACCGGGCCGAGCGCCCAGTTGAGGCCCAGCTCGCGGGCATCGCGCGCTGTGATGCGCGCCGCGCGGCGCACCGCGTCGGCGTCGCCCAGCGCCGCGAGCGCGCCGGCTGGCGGCAGGGAGACTGCGCCGTGAAAGCGCTCCCCCGCCCCGCGCTCGAGGTCGGCGCCCACGAGCAGCGGCACCGGTGAGTGCGCGTGCAGGGCACGTGCAAGCTGCGCCACTTCGTAGCGCGGGCCGCCGCGAATAAGAAAGCCGCCCACGCCCACGGCGAGCGCGTGGTCAATGGCCTCGCGCGTCCCCGTCCATCCGAGGTCGCGGTCCCACCCGATGGCGGCGATGACGTGCTGGCCCAGCTCCTTCATCCGCGCGCTCAGGCGAGTGTCAACGTGCCGAGCACGCGCGGTCCGCGCGCGCCCGTGCACGCGGGGACATTGCCGGGCAGTCCGCGCAGGTGCAGCCACCCGAGGAAGGCAAACGCCACCGCTTCCTTGGCATCGCCGTCGAAGAAGAGATCGTCGAACTGACGTACCGCGCGCTGCTCAAAGTGAATCTCAAGCCGCCGCACGAGCGCCGGATTGCGCGCCCCGCCGCCTGAGATCACGATGTCGGCCACCGGTTCGGGAATGAAGCGCTCGAACGCGAGTCGTATGCTGCGCGCCGTCAACTCCACCGCGGTGGCGATGATGGCCTCGTCGCGACAGTTCGGCTGCTTCGCACGGCACCGCGCAATGAAGTCGACCACGTAGGCCGGCGTGAAGAGTTCGCGCCCCGTGCTCTTGGGCGGCGGTGCACTGAAGTACGGATGCGTGAGCGCGTCGTCCACGACGCGCGCAATCGCCGTACCCTGCAGGGCAAGCGTGCCATCGACGTCATACGGAAGGTCGGGACGCAACGAACGCACCACCGCGTCGAGCACGCCCACACCCGGCCCCGTGTCGAACGCGCGTGTGCCCGGCACCCCGCCCCCCGGCGGCACCACCGTGACGTTGCCGATGCCACCGATGTTCTGCAGCGCGCGCCAGTCGGGGCCGGCAAAGAGCAGCGCGTCGGCGATGGGCACCAGCGGCGCGCCCTGCCCGCCCGCGGCAACGTCGCGCGTGCGGAAGTCGGCGATGACGGGCAGCCCCGTACGCTCGGCGATCGCCGCCGGCTGGCCGAACTGCCAGGTGGCGCGCGGCGCATCGTGCCACACCGTGTGGCCGTGCGAGGCGATGGCGTCCACCTCGTCGCGTGCAAGCCCGCTCTCGGCGATGGCCGTCACCGCTGCGGCGCCGAGCCGTTCGCCGAGTTCGAAGTCGAGGCGCGTGTAGTCGCCCGGATGCGTGGGTGTGGCGATGGCGCTCAGCAGGCGCGCGCGGAACGCGTCGTCGTACGGCAGCTGCACGAAGGAGAGCAGCTCGGGGAGCGGGCGGTCGTCGTGCGCGCCGGGGTTGAACCGCACCACCGCGGCGCTGATGCCGTCGTGCGACGTCCCCGACATCAACCCCACGAGAACGAGCGGGCGCTCCGGCGCCGCGCTCACTTCGTCACCGGGGGCGGCGCGTCGGGAATGACGCGGCGAATCACGCCGCCCTGCGCGGCGAGGCGGCGCAGCGCCTCCTCCTTGTCCACGCCGAGCTTCTGCATCACGATGGCCGTCTTGACGCTGCGTCCCGCCGCGTTGAGCAGCTCGCGCGCCTGCTCGCGGTCCACACCGCATACCACGCGCAAAATGCGCTCGCTGCGGTCCTCGAGCTTGGCGTTGGTAGACTGCAGGTCCACCATGATGTTGCCGTACGTCTTGCCCAGTCGAATCATCGCGCCCGTGGTGATGGTGTTGAGCACGAGCTTGGTGGCGGTGCCGGCCTTCATGCGCGTGGAGCCGGTCACCACTTCGGGGCCGGTGATCACGACGATGGCGACGTCGGCGACGGCGAGCGTCTCCGCGGGCGGCGGCGAGCAGGCAATGATCCCCGTGCGCGCGCCAATCTCGCGGCCGTACTCGAGCGCGGCACGCACGTACGGCGTGGTGCCGCTGGCGGCGATGCCGATGATGAAGTCGCCGGCGCGCACACCGGCCTTCTGCATGTCGTCGCGTGCCCCCTGCGGCCGGTCCTCGGCTCCTTCCTGTGCGCGCGTGAGCGCCGCGAAGCCGCCGGCGATGATCCCCTGCACCATCTCGGGGTCCACGCCAAAGGTGGGCGGGCACTCGGAGGCGTCGAGGACGCCGAGCCGGCCGGAGGTGCCGGCCCCGAGGTAGAAGAGGCGACCGCCGGCGCGGAAGGTCTCCTCCGCCATGCCAACGGCCTGCGCGATCTGCGCCGACTGGGTGGCGACTGCCGCCGGGACGAGTGAGTCTTCGGCATTGATGAGCGCCACGATCTCGGCGCACGACGCCAGGTCAATGCCGGCCGTGCGCGGATTGCGCTGTTCGGTGATGCGGGGATCGAGCATGATCGGGAAGGAAGAAATCAACTAGGTGAGCCGCAACGCTTCGTGCTAAGTTACTGGCCGTGCGTGCCGTGTCTACCATCCTCGCCGTGTCGGCCGCCGGCTTGCTCTCCCTGGCCGAGCGCGCAGGCGCCCAGACCGACTACGAGCCGAACACGCTCTGGCTGACGGCCGCGGTCGGGTCTCAGCGCGCGGTGTCCATCTCCGACAAGCAAAGCATCGGCGGTTGGCGTCTCGACACGTCGCGACCGATCACCGTTGCGCTCGATTGGGGAAGCTCCCGGCGGACGTTCGGCGCCCGACTGCACCGCACCGTATCACCGATGACTTTTGAGGGCTGGAGCTGCGCCGGCTGCGAGGGCGAAGTGCAGGCGCTGTCGCTGATGGCGGCCTATCGCTCATCCCAGCAACTCGGCGACACGCCGATACGGCAATTCATAGAACTCGGCGCCGGGATCACCCGGTGGAGTGGGCTGCGAGGTACCCGCGGCGACCATCTCCCTCCTTTCTCCCCCGTCTACGATTTCACCTACGCGGGCGCCATCGGCGTCGGGCTGCCGGTGACCGATCGGCTCAGCGCGATCTTGATGTACGACATTCTGATGGCGCGGCACGTACAGGAAGTGATCGTATACGGCGGAGAGCCGACTCCGCCGGACGCGAAAGCCGCGGCCTGGTTTGGACTGGCTTCGCTGCGGCTTGGCGCACGGTATCGCGTCGGCAATTAGTTCGCATCTCACTTGGAGTTTCGCATGGCCTCACGCTCTGCTCGCCTCGCCCTCATCGTCCTCGCCCTCGTCGCCACGTCGTGCCGCCACGGCGGCACGCCCCAGACGGTGGACATCGGCACGTACCTCGGCGGGCAGGCGACGCTCACCGAGGCGACGCCGGTCTTCGGCGCGCACGGCATGGTGTCGAGCAACAGCGAGCCGGCCAGCGCGGCCGGCGCCGAAATCCTGAAGGCGGGCGGCAACGCGGTGGACGCGGCCGTCGCCACGGGCTTCGCGCTCGCCGTCACCTATCCGTTTGCCGGCAACATCGGCGGCGGCGGCTTCATGAACATCCACATGGCCGATGGACGCAATGCGGCCATCGACTACCGCGAAGTCGCTCCGCTCGCCGCCACGCGCGACATGTACGTGGATCCGGCGACGGGCAAGCTGACGAACAAGAGCGTCACGGGGCATCTCGCCAGCGGCGTGCCGGGCGCGGTGGCCGGCATGGCCGAAGCGCTCGCCAAGTACGGCTCGATGTCGCTCGCCGCCGTGATGGCGCCGGCCATTCGCCTGGCGAAGGACGGGTTCATCGTTGACAGCGCGCTGTTCCGGTCGCTGCGCGGCAATCGCGCGGTGCCCCAGTTCGCCGGCAAGGCGCTGTTCTATCCGGGCGGCGAACCGCTGCAACCGGGCACACGGTTCGTGCAGGCGGAGCTTGCGCGCACGCTCGAGATCATCGCCGCCAGGGGACCGGCGGGCTTCTACACCGGTGAAGTGGCCGAGGCGCTGGTGGCCGAGGAGGTGCGCGGCGGCGGCATCATTACAATGGAGGACCTGCGGCGGTACAAGCCCGAGTGGCGGACGCCGATCCGCAGCACGTACCGCGGCTACACGCTGCTGACGATGCCGCCCGCCTCGTCCGGCGGCATCACGATGACCGAGACGCTGAACATCCTCGAGACGTTCGGCCCGCTGCCGCGCTACGGCAGCGCCGGCTACACACACCTGCTCACCGAGGCGTTCCGTCGCGCGTTCATTGACCGCAACGAGAAGCTCGCCGACCCCGCGTTCGTCAAGGTCCCAATCGAGCAGCTGACGAGCAAGGCGTACGCACGGCAGCTCGCGGCCGGCATTGACCGCAACAAGGCGACCAAGACACCGGCATTCAAGGTGGCGCGCGAGCCCGAGCACACCACGCACTACTCGACGGCCGACAGCAAGGGCAATGTGGTGGCCACCACGACGACGCTGAACGGCGGCTTTGGTTCAGGCGTCTGGGTGCCAAAGGCCGGCTTCTTCATGAACAACGAGATGGACGACTTTGCCGCACAGCCCGGATCGCCCAACATGTTTGGGCTCGTGCAGGGCGAGGCCAACGCCATCGCGCCAGGAAAGCGCATGCTGAGCGCGATGGCGCCGACGATCGTGCTCGACAAGGACGGCAAGGTGCTGCTGGTGGTGGGGGCGGCGGGCGGCCCGCGCATCATCACGACGACCACCGAGGTGATCCTCAACGTCATCGAGCACAACATGTCGCTGGCCGATGCCATGCGCGCGCCGCGCCTGCACCACCAGTCGATTCCCGACACGCTGCGCTACGAGGCGGGGGCGTTCAGCGACGCGGTGGCGGATTCACTGCGTGCGATGGGGCACGCGCTCCAGCGCGGGGGCGGGCTGGCCAACGCCAACGCGATCATGCGGGTGAGCGGCGGGTGGATTGGCGTGCGCGAACCGCGCAGTACGGGGGCATCGGTCGGGCATTAGGCATCGCGGACGCTCGGCGTCTCGGAGGGGGCGTTCGCTCAATTCTCGGGCCTGACTGGCTTCGTGTGGGCGCGGCGCGCCGGACCCAGGCGGCGCGCTTGTACGCTACTCCCCTCTCGAGCGCGCGCGTGGGGCGCGTTGATCCGCGACGCGCCGCCCGAGCGCGCGGCTGGGACGGCGGGCTGCCGCGCGATCGGTCGCTCCAGAGCCGACGACGGCGGTCGGCGTGTCCGGTCTCGCGAATACTCGAAGGCCCACCGAGCGCGCTACGCGCTCGGTGGGCCTGAGAATTGAGCGGGACCGGATACGTCGGCCGCCGTCCCACACCAGAGCAGAGCGGGACCGGATAAGCCGACCGCCGTCCCACACTGAAGTTACGGAACTCGCCTAACCGTCAGCGGCCCGGCGAGCGTGATCGCCACCCGCCCACCCTGGGCAAGGCACCCGTTCCAGTCGGCCGAACCCATGGCCACCGCGCCACCCGCCGCAGCGCCAACGGCGGCGCCCACCACGGTGGGCTTGGTCTTCTTGCCGATGATCTGCCCCACGATGGCGCCAGCCGCGGCGCCGATGGCCACCTTCTTGGCCTGGTCGGCGGTGCTCTGCGCACGCACCACGTCGATGTTCGGCACCGTCGCGGTCCCTGAGATGTCGTAATCGGTGCCGTCATACGAAACGGCGACGGGCTCAAAGGCGAGGCGAATGCCTTCCTTGCCATTCTCGCCGCGCTTGGCCTCGCTCACGCGAAGCGTCACCGTGGCACCCGCCGGCACCGACACGCCGTTCGTGCCGGTCACCGCATCAGCCAGCGTCGCGTTCACGCGGTCGCCCACCTTGGCGATGTTGGTGCACACCCGGGTCGCACTCGAGGCATTCATCAGCGTGCCCGCGGCAATCGTGCCGGTGGTCGGCGCCGCGACGGGAGCGGGCGCCACGCTCTTGGTCGGAGCGGGGGCCGCCTTCGCGGGAGCCGGCTTGGGCGCTGTTGCGACCTTGGCGGCCGCCGGCGCTTCGGCCGCCTGCGCCGTGTCACCGAGCTGCGGCTGGCCCGCCGCCGCCGGCGCCAGTTCCACCTGGCGGCTGTCAGCGGCCGCGTCGTCCGACTTGCCACACGCGGCAATCAGGGCAACCAGTGCCAGCGGCGCAACCGTGATCCGGATAAATTTCGTCATGGAGTTCTCCTGCATTCGGGTGGGAAGCCGTCTGTCCTATATTCGCATCGCCCTCAGCGGCGCACAACCTTGACCCGGGGTGTGGTGCGCCCGCTGCGGCGCCTGCTGCCTTTCGCGATGCCCTACCGCGGCGCCATGGCGTGGGGCATCACGTGCGTTGTCGTCTCGTCGGCCTTCTACAGCCTGCAACCGCTCTTCCTGCGCTCCGCCATTGACGCCCTGTACAGCGGAGCGCCGGCCTCGCGCGTCTGGCGCGTGGCCGGACTCATGGTGTCCGTGGCGCTCGTCACCGCCTACTTCCGCTGGCAGATGCGCGAACAGCTCAACGGCATCAGCCGGCGCATCGAGACCGACCTGCGCGATCGGCTCTTCGCGCACCTGATGACCCTCGACGCCGGCTGGTACGCGAAGACCCGCACCGGCGACGTCATGGCCCGATTGACCAACGACCTCGGCGCCGTCCGCATGGCGGCCGGCCCCGCGATCATGTATCTGGTAAACACCATTGCGGGCGGATTGTTCGCCCTCGGGTTCATGATCCGGCTCTCCCCCCGGCTCACCCTCGTGGCCCTCGCGCCGCTCCTCCTGCTCCCGGTGGTGATGCTGCGCCTCGGACGCGCCATCCACGACCGCTTCGAGTCGGTGCAGGCGCACTTCAGCGACCTGACCACGCGCGTGCAGGAGAACCTGAGCGGGGCGCGCATCGTGCGCGCGTACCGGCAGGAGCCCGCCGAGTCGGATCGCTTTGCGGCGATGAGCAGTGAATACGTGCGCCGCAATCTCGCGCTGGCGCGGCTCAACGCGCTGATGCACCCGTCCTTCACCCTGCTCGCCGGCCTCGGCTCGGTGGCCGTGCTCGGCTTCGGCGGGGCGATGGTACTGCGCGGCACACTCACCGTGGGCACGCTCGTCGCGTTCGGCATCTACCTCACGACGCTCACGTGGCCGCTCATCGCGCTCGGCTGGGTCACGAACCTCTTCCAGCGCGGCGCTGCGTCCATGGAGCGGCTCATCGAGATTCTCGATACCACCGCCGCGGTGCGGGACCCCGTGCAGCCGCGCGCGCTGCCGCCGCGCACCGGCGGGCGCCGTGTCGAGTTTCGCGATGTGTCGTTCGCATATCCGTCGCGCGATGGCGCCCCGCCGCGCGAAGTGCTGACAAACGTCTCGTTCAGCATCCCAGCAGGCGGCACGCTCGGCGTGGTGGGCGCCACCGGCGCCGGCAAGAGCGCGTTGCTCGAACTGCTGCCGCGCTTCTTCGATCCGCAGGCGGGCAGCGTCCTGCTCGACGGCGTGGACGTGCGCGATCTCCCGCTCGACCTCCTGCGCGCCGAGATCGGCTTCGTGCCGCAGGATGCGCTGTTGTTCAGCGATACCATCGCGTTCAACCTCGCCTACGGCGGCGCCGACAGCGCCACCGCGCAGTGGGCGGCCGAGGTGGCGCAGTTGTCAGAGTCGGTCGCCCGATTGCCGGCGCTCGACCAGACGATGCTCGGCGAACGCGGCATCAACCTGTCGGGCGGGCAGAAGCAGCGCGCCACGATCGCCCGCGCGCTGGCGCGCCAACCCGCCGTGGTAGTACTCGACGACGCGCTTTCCGCCGTGGACACGCACACCGAGGCGGCCATCCTGCACGGCCTCCGCGAGGCACTGAGCGGTCGCACCGCCCTGTTCGCCTCACACCGCGTGACGGCATTGCGCGAGGCCACGCACATCATCGTCCTCGCTGACGGCACCGTGGCCGAGGAAGGGACGCACGAGGAGCTGGTGGAGCGGCGCGGCCGCTACTGGGAACTGCTGCGCCGGCAACTGCTCGAGGAGAGCATCGAGGCGGAGACGATCGTCCCCGCCTAGTTCGCGACGGCGAGCACCCTCGGGAGTCGCACCGTAAACACGGTCCCCTCGGCCTCGTTAGACACGAACGAGATCTGGCCGGCAAGGTAGTGCCGGGTGAGCAGGCGGATGCTGTAGGTGCCGAGCCCGCGCCCCACCCCCTTGGTGGAGTACGAGCGCTGGAAGACCTGCAGCTGCACGTCGGCCGGCATGACCGTGGCGTTGTGCACGGTGAAGGCCACCGCGTCCGCCTCGCGCCGTGCGCCAACGGTCACGACGCCGCCCACCGGCACCGCCTCGAGCGCATTCTTCACCAGGTTCACGAGGACGCGCCGCAGGAGCACGGGATCGGACGTGAACTCGAACGGCTGCGTCGTGCTCTCCACGTGCAGCTCCCGTCCGCGGCCCGCGTTGGCCGTCCGCAGCACGTTCAGGACGCGGCGAATAATCTCCAGCGAACGCACCACGCGCGGTGTCACCTCGAGGTCGCCGGACTCGGCGGCGCTCAGGGCGCGCTGCGCGTCGATCTCCTCCACCAGCTGCTCAGCCGATTGTGACATGATGCCCGCGGCCTCGCGAATGCCGTCCGTCGGCAACTCACCCTGCGCCATCATTGCGGACAGACCCTGCACGCCGCTCGCCGTATTCATGACGTCGTGATAGAAGATCCGCTCCAGCGCTTCGCGCCGCTTCTCGTGGCTGATGTCAATCAGGGAGAAGATGGTGAACGGCTCCCCGTCCACGTCGATGTGCTGCGCCCAGATGCGGAAATCCACCGAGGTCTCAACCTGATCGCCGTTTGCGACGGTGAGGCGGCACTCCTGCACGTCCAGGCCACGCCATTTCTGGCTGTTCAGGATGGCGCGCGCCGCCCCGCAATGACGACAAAACTGCGTGGTGCCGCAGCCGCCGTCCGACTCCTTCGAATGAATGCACCCCACCGCCTCGCCGGGTCGCTTGCCCAGCGCGGAGGTGACCAGCGCCTCGAAGACCTCGCGCCGCTGCTCGACGACTTCGACCTCCGGATCTCCTGTTCCCAGGAATTCGCGGAAGGCGAGGTTCATGAGCACGATCTGCCGATCGGTATTGAGCACAACCGCCATGTTCGGCATCGCGTCGAGGAACTCGCACACGAACGGCAATCCCTCGAGCTTCTGGTGCTGGCGCTGCACCTCATCAGCGCTCGCCCGATCCGCCGGCAGGAACGCGGTGGGCATCCGCGCCGCGACGCTTTCGGGGACAGTCTTCGGAACAGTCATGCGCACGACCTTGCTCTTTCGAGCGAGAATGCGCAAGTCAGCCGGGGGCGGTGCTCACTTGCTGGACGCGTGAAACTCGGGCGGGTATTGCGGCTAGATGCGTGTCCGGATGAACTCGGGCGTGTACTGCTGCATGAAGCTGGCGATGCGCGTGAACTGGTCGGAGATCAGCAGCAGGCCGACCGCAATCAGCAGCGCGCCCGCGAGCCGGTTGATCCAGACCATCTGCGTGCGAATCTTCTGGAAGAAGCCGAGGAACCGCTCCACCGCCACGGCGGCAAGCAGGAACGGAATAGCAAGTCCCATCGAGTAGACGAAGAGCAGCACGAGCCCGCGGCCGAGGTCAGCTTCGCTCGCGGTGTACGTGAGGATCGCGCCGAGGATGGGCCCGATGCACGGCGACCACCCCGCGCCAAACGCGATGCCCACCAGCACGGTGCCGAGGTAGCCCACCGGCTTGTTGGTGAGGTGCACGCGCGTGTCGCGCGCGAGCAGACCGAGGTTGAGCACGCCCAGCAAGTACAGGCCGAAGACGATGACGAGCGCGCCGCCGAACCGCGTGAGCCAGACGCGCTGGCTCAGCAGGACGCGCCCCAGCACCGTGGCGCTGGCGCCGAGCGCCATGAAGATGAGCGTGAAGCCGAGGATGAAGAGCAGCGCGTGAATCAGCGCGATGCGGCGCGAGCGCTGCACGTCCTCGAGACTGAGACCGGTGATGAACGTGACGTAACTCGGCACCAGCGGGAGCACGCAGGGCGAGAGAAAGCTGAGCAGCCCAGCGCTGAACGCGATGGCAAGGCCGAGCGTGGCCGGTTCGTTCACAACGTTCTCCGATCGAGGACCGAGGGTGTCCGGCGGCACGCGCGGCAGGTGCCGTGCACGAGGAGCCGGTGCCGCGCGGGGACGAAGCCGCGCGCGGCGGCCGTGCGGCGTATGATGTCGGGGATGCGGTCGTCGAAGAACTCGATGACGGCGCCGCAGATGGTGCAGGTCAGGTGGTAGTGGTTCGGAAGGTCGCGCTTCGGCTCGAAGCGCTTGAAGCCCTCGCCAAAGTCGCGTTCCTCCGCGAGCCCCGACGTGACGAGCAGGTCGAGCGTGCGGTAGATCGTGGCGAGGCCGACGGTCTGCCCCTGCTTGGCGAGCACGGCCGCCACGTCCTCGGCGGAAAGGTGCGCCGGCGCGCTCAGCAATACGTCGGCGATGGCGAGCCGCTGCTGGGTGACCGGCAGTCGCCGTTCACGCAGAAACGCCTTGAAGCGTTCGCCGGAGGTGACGTCTACGCTGGCATCCGCCATGCGGGGTCCTGGAGCAGCGTGCGCAGCTGGTCGCCGCTAAGCCGCTCGGTTTCGGTGAGGTCCTTCGAACGTTGGGTGACGCCGCGCGCCACCGCGTCTACCGTGGCCAGCGGCGCGTCGGCCGTGGCCCCGCACTCGAACAACCATTTGCCGCGGTCGGGGCCCTTTCGGGTGAGGTGGTAGCGGGCGGTGAAGACCACTAACCGCTCGGCGGGAAGGGGCACGGGCACGGTGGGGTCCACGGTGGGGGTTGGGAGGGCGGCGGCAACTACCTCCGCCTCCCCTTCGCCCCACGGTGCCTGTGCCTCTGCACCCCACTGTGCCTGTGCCTCTGCCTCTCCCGGCGTCACCGCGACCACCGCCACTCCAGTCTCGACGACCCCCTGCCTGATCGGGCTGAAGAGGTGCAGCTCGACGATGCGGTCCGCCCCCAGGCGGCCCGCAATGGCGGTCAGGAATCGGGCGCGCGTGTCGTCCATCCTCGGGAATCTAGCCGCCTGCAGGGCCTGGCTCCACCCGCGGCCGCTACAGCAGGGCCACCGGATCCCGGTCGAACGTGACCCGCATGTCATGAGCCGCCGGCAGCTCGAACCGGGTGAGGAAGGCGCGCATCAATTGGGTCATGGGCCGCGACCGCACCGCCTTGAGCACCAGATGCCACCGCCAACGCCCCTTGATCCGCTCGATGGGGCATGGCGACGGCCCCACCAGCGTCACGGCATCGCCCAGTGTCGCAATGCGCGGCACCAGCCAGTCCGCCGCCTGCTGGGCGCAGGCCGCCACGGCCAGTTCATCGAGCCCGCTGATGACCACGTTCGCCAGCCGCAGGGTGGGCGGATACGGCGGGCTCTCGCGCGAGGGCAGCTCCTCGCCCACGAAGCGCAGGTAATCGTGCTCGATGGCGCACACCACCGCGTGGTGCCCCGGCGTCCGCGTCTGGATGAAGACCTCGCCCCCCTTGGGGCCGCGCCCGGCGCGTCCGGCCACCTGGCTCAGCAGCTGGAACGTGCGCTCGCTGGCGCGAAAATCGGGGAGGTTGATGCCGATGTCCGCGTCAATCACGCCGACCAGCGTCACGTTGGGAAAGTCGAGTCCCTTGGCGATCATCTGCGTGCCCAGCAGGATGTCCACCTCCCCGCTCCCCACGCGGTCGAGGATCTCGGCGTGCGCCCACTTCCCCGTGGTGGTATCCACGTCCATGCGCGCCACGCGCGCCGACGGGAACCGCTCGTTGAGCAACCGCTCCACCTGCTGCGTGCCAACGCCGCGCTGGTTCATGCGCTCGGCGCCGCACTCGCGGCATGTGGTCCCGAGTGGCTCGGCGTGCTGGCAGTAATGGCAGATGAGCCGCTCGGGAGCGCGATGATAGGTGAGCGAGATGGCGCAGTTGGGGCACGTCACCACGTGTCCGTCGGGGCAGGTCACGAAATTTGCGAAGCCGCGCCGGTTGAGCAGCAGCAGGCTCTGCTCGCCGCGCGCGAGACGGTCGTGGAGCGCGGCCTCGAGCGGCGCGCTGAGAATGCGCCGCAGCGCCTGCACCGCCGCCGGCGCCCCCTGCCCCGTCTCGGAGCGCAGATCCACCACGCGCACCACGGGGAGCGCCCCGCCGCCCACGCGGCCGGGAAGTGACAACAGCTCGTACTTCCCTGACTGCGCGTTGGTCCAGCTCTCGAGGCTTGGCGTCGCGCTCCCCAGCACCACCACGGCCCCGGCTTCGCGCGCGCGCACGATGGCCACCTCGCGTGCGTGGTAGCGCGGCGCCTCGCCCTGCTTGTACGTGGCCTCGTGCTCCTCGTCCACCACGATGGCGCCGAGGTTGGCGAGCGGCGCAAAAACCGCGGAGCGCGCGCCGATGGCGATGCGCTTGTCGCCGCGCTGCAGCGCGCGCCACGCGTCGTATCGCTCGCCGTCGCTGAGCCCCGAGTGCAGCACCGCCACCAGGTCGCCGAAGACGGCGCGGAAGCGGTCCACCGTCTGCGGCGTGAGCGCGATCTCGGGCACAAGCACGATGGCACTCTGGCCGCGGTCGTGCAGCACGTGCCGCAGGAACTCGATGTAGACGAGCGTCTTGCCGCTGCCGGTGATGCCGTGCAGCAGGAAGGTCGCGCCGGGCGCGCCGCTGCGCAGCGCCGCGATGGCGCGGCGCTGCGCGTCACTGAACGTGACCGCCGCCGGAGGCGGCGCGGCGCGCGTGAGAAACGGGTCGCGGTCCACCGGCTCCTGAGCCACCACAGCCACTCCGCGCTTCACCAGCCCCTGCACCACGCTCGGAGTGCAGCCAAGCCGCTCCACGAGATGCGCCACCGTGGACTGCCCGCCGAGCGACTCGAGCAATTCATACAGGGCGCGTTGCTGCGGCGCGCGCTTGAAGACGTCGTCACGCTGCATCAGCGACTCGAGCCGCTGCGAGATGCGCAGCACGCGCTGCGTTTGCAGCGGCGGGTCGGCGCGGCGCGCGCGTCCCATCGCCGCCGGGAGCGCGGCACGCAGCACGAGCCCCACCGGGGACACGTAGTAGTCGGCCATCCATCGCCCGACGGCGAGCAGGTCGGCGCGGAAGGCCGGCTGTTCATCCGGCGCATCAATGATGGGCTTGGCCGCGGCCGCGCCGAGTGACTCGCCGGTGCTCTCGCCGAGGACGATGCCCATGGCCGTGCGGTTGCGGAACGGCACCACCACGCGCGCGCCGGCCGTGACCGCGTGCCTCAGCCCATCCGGAACGGCGTATGTGAAGGCGCGGAAGAGCGGAAGCGGAAGTGCGACGTCAACCAGCCGATCGGTCATGTCCGGCCCGGCGCCGGAGGCGCCGGGGAGGGCGTCGGCGCCGGCACGACCATCGGGACCGGCACCGCGCTGCCGGAGGGCGTGCCCGTGTGCACGCGCGCGTCGCGCCGCGCCCCCACCTCGAACAGCCACTTCTCGAGAGCGCCGGCGAGGTCGGCGCCGCGCTGCCAGCGCGCCTCCGGCATCTTCTCCAGGCAGCGCATGACGATCGCGGCGAGCGCGCTGGGCACTTCCGAGTTCACCTCGGAGACCGGCACCGGCACCTCATGCACCTGCTTGTAGCCCACCGCGAAGGCGTCGGCGGCGTCGAACGGCGGGAAGCCCACGAGGCACTCGTACATCATCACGCCCACCGCGTACAAGTCGGCGCGCCCGTCGAGCGTGCGACCCATCGCCTGTTCCGGCGCCATGTAATGCGGCGTTCCCATCGCGCGGCCGCTCGCGGTGAGTCGCGCGTGGAACTGCGCCGTGGCGATCCCGAAATCGGTGAGGTAGGCGTTGCCGTCGTCGTCGAACAGCACGTTGTCGGGCTTCACGTCGCGGTGCACCACGCCGTGCCGGTGGGCGTGGTCGAGCGCCGTCGCGATCTGCGCGGCCACCTCGGCGACGCGGATCGGGGGAATCGTGCGCTGGCGCGCGAGCAGGTCGGCTAGTCCGCCACCACCCATGAACGGCATGATGAGATAGACCATCTCACCCACCTCGCCATAGTCGAACGGCACGCAGATGAGCGGGTGCACGAGCCGCGCCGCCGATTCCGCCTCGCGGCGGAAGCGCTCGCGCATTTCCTCGTCGCGCGCGAGGTGCGCGTGCATGACTTTGAGCACGAGCGGGCGGCCCAGCGTCTCCTGCTCCACGAGGTAGACGTCGGCCATGCCGCCTGAACCGATGCGCCGCAGCACGCGGTAGCGGTTCCCCGTAGCCTGCCGCAGCGCCGTGATCAACGCGTCGGGAACTTCGGGTCGCGTCGGGACGTCAGGCAGCGCCGCCGCACAGCGCACGCACGTGGTGCCGGCGCCGCGATTCCAGGTTCCGCATTCGGGACAGAACATGCTACAGCACCCCGCGGCGCTTGAGCACGAGCACCAGCATGCCGCCCAGCGCCAGCTGCCCCGCGAACATCACCCAGAAGCCGTGCGGCCAGTTGGCGAGCGGGATGTCGGCGAAGTTCATCCCCCACATGCCGCTCACCACGACAAACGGCACGCTGAGCGTGGCGACGACGGTGAGGCTCTTGGTGGCGATGTTGAGCCGGTTCGAGACCTGCGTCAGATACGATTCCATCACCGACGACACGAGGTCGCGGTACGTGTCGATGGCTTCGTTCAGCCGGATGATGTGATCGTAGATGTCGCGGAAGTAGATCTGCAGGTCGGGCGGAATCAGCACGCTCGGCCGGTTGGTGAGGAAGCTGAAGACTTCGCGCTGCGGCGCGAGGTGACGGCGCAGCTGCAGCACGAGGCGCTTGACGCCGAAGATGTCGTGCAGCGCCGCCTGCTCGAACCGCGTGAAGACGCGCTCCTCGATGTTGTCGATGAAGTCGTCGAGCTGGTCGACGATCGGGAAGTACGCGTCCACGGCCGCGTCGAGCACGGCATGCATCATGCGCGCCGCACCGCGCTCCAGCAGGTCGGGAGAGCGCTGCACGCGCTCCCACACCAGCTCAAGCCCCGGTGCGTGCGACCCGTGCACGGTGATCAGGTAGTTGCTTCCGAGGATGCAGCAGAGGTTGTACGTCTCGATGTCGTGCGGATCCTCAGTCTCGGCGACGAACCGCACCCCGCGCACCACGACGAAGAGGTAGCCGGCATGCTCCTCCACCTTCACGCGCCCGTTCGGGCTCAGCGTGTCCTCGACGAGCAGGGGATGCAGATGAAAGACGTTCTCGAGCAGGGCCACCTGTGACGCGCTGTCGGTGTCCACGTCCACCCAGAGAAACCCCGCGGCGTCCTGCAGGCAGCGCGGGAACTCGCGCGGATCGAGATCGTGCTGCACCGTGCCCGTGGACGGACGATACCAGCTGCGCGGGAACGTCGCCTCGACGACGGACATCCGCTGCGATTTGCGAATGCGAAACGTGCCTGACGGGCGACGAGCCAACGGATCCTCCGCGCGGTGAGGGACGCTCGTGCGAAAGCTACGGTGTGCGTGAACAGCCCAGCAAGCGCGGCACGGCCCCTTTATTACCAGCACCTGCGATCCGTAGGCGCCAGCAGCCGCTCGCGCGCCTTGGGGGCGCTAATCCTCGAGGGCGCGCATGTGCACCACGGAGGCCTCGCCCACGCGGTCCGGCGCGTAGCCCCCCTCCAGTGCGCTCACCAGCCGTCCGCCGCACCACGAGCTGGCCCGCTCCACCATGGCCCGCGTGAGCGTGGTCACATCGGCCATCTCAAGGGTGAAGCCGCCCAGCGGGTCGCCGTTCAGCGAGTCGAAGCCGGCCGAGACGAGCACGAGATCCGGCGTCCAGCCTGTGGTGGCGGCGTCCACCGCGCCAAGAAAGGCACTGACGTACGCGGAGGCGGCCAGCCCGCTCGGCATGGGGACGTTCCAGATGCTCTCCTTGGGGCCGCGGTCGTCCGCCGCGCCGGTGCCGGGATACCACGGCCACTGGTGCATCGAGACAAAGCGGATGTCCTCGGTGTCCTGCACGAGCGCCTGCGTGCCATTGCCGTGGTGCACGTCCCAGTCGGCGATGAGAATGCGTTTCAGCCCGTGGCGCGAGCGCGCGTAATGCGCGCCGATCGCCACGTTGCCGAAAATGCAGAAACCCATGGCGTGATCGCGCAGGGCGTGGTGTCCCGGCGGGCGCACCGCGCAATACGACCGGCGTCCATCGGCGACCGCGAGGTCGATGCCGTCGAGCACGCACCCCGCCCCAGCCAATGCGGCGTCCCATGACCCGTCGCTCGCCACGGTGTCGGCATCGAACCGGCCGCCGCCGCCCTCCGCCATCGCCTGCACCGACTGCACGTACGCCGCATCGTGCGCCAGCGTGATCTCGTCGGCGGTGGCGTGCCGCCCTTCGCGATGTTCGACGCGGAGCATCAGCTCCCAGTCGTCACGCAGCGCCCGCGTGATGGCGCGCAGCCGCCCGACATGTTCGGGATGGTTCCACCCGGTGTCGTGCCGCCCGCAGTCGGCGTGCGAAATGAACGCGACGCTCACGCCACGCTCGCCAGTCTCGCCAGGCTCGCCAGTCTCGCCAGTCTCGCCAGTCTCGCCAGGCTCGCGCGGTTCACGCGGCGGGCGAGAGCGTCGTCAGAAAACGCGCAATCTGCTGGTCGAACATGTACGACGAGCCGCTGACGACGCTGCCGCCGCCGTCGGCGAAGGCGGCGATGACGACTTCCTCGCCGCCCTGACCCCGGAGCACCAGGTGGTTGGGCCCTTCCTTCTCGACGAAGGCAGGGTAGATGGAGCTGCTGTTCGCGAAGAACTCGCGCGCGGCGCGCAGCACGTCCACGGGTGTTG
Source organism: Gemmatimonadaceae bacterium (assembly GCA_041661925.1). Classification (GTDB taxonomy): domain Bacteria; phylum Gemmatimonadota; class Gemmatimonadetes; order Gemmatimonadales; family Gemmatimonadaceae; genus PNKL01. The sequence goes on along the minus strand of JBAZTM010000010.1, from coordinate 8,223 downwards.
CGCTGGTGCGGTAGCTCTGATGCGTGCGACTCGACTGGTTGTGCATGGTCTCGGTGTGCTCCTTGGTGATCAGCCGCGCGCCGCGTTGGCGCCCGGGGGTCCATCCAATGGCAGGTCCAGCGTGAATGCGGTGCGCCCATCGCCCACGGCGTCGGTGGTGATGCCGCCACCCATGAGGCGTCCGACCGTGCGCACCAGATCGAGCGCCCAGTCGAGCTGGGCGGCGGCGGCCGCGGCTTCCCGTACGTCCTCCGCCTCCTCGTCCGCGGCAGCCCGTCGGCCACCCGCTTCCTGCACGCGATAGCGCACCCGAGCGTCGAGCGCGTCCACGGTCACTTCCACCTGTTCCGATTGTCCGTGCTCCAGCACATGCTCGATGAGGGTCACGAGCAACCGGACGATCTTGCGGCGGTCGCCCAGCATCGGCGGCAGCGCCAGCACCGGCTCCACCGACGACACCGCGACACCCGCCACCGATGCGCCGACATCGCGCACCGCGTCCCGCATGGGCACGCGCGGATCGAACTCCTCCGTCGCCATGTCGAGCGTACCGCGTCGCGCCCCGGCGAAATCTATCAGCGCGCCCACCAAGTCGAGCACGCGCGCCGCCGACACGCGCACCGCGTGCGCCTCGGCGCGCTGGCCGTCGGTGAGCGGCCCCGACACTTCCTGCTCCAACTGCGTCAGGTTGGCGAGCAGCGCCTCGAGCGGCGTCCGCAGGTCGTGCGACACCCCCTCGAGGAAGTCGTCGCGCGCGCGGCGCGCGCTGTCCACCGCGGCGTACTCGCGTTCCACCTCGGCGGTCGCCTCCAGCAGCGCCGCGTTCACGCGGCGCAGTTCATCGCGCCGTGCGGCCTGCTCCGCCGCGGCGGCCAGCAGGTCGGCGACGAGGCGCAGCAGCGCCCGCGCCTCGCTCGTCACCCCGGAGGCCTCGTGGAAGTAGAGCGTGGCCACGCCGAGCACGCGCCCCGCGGCAATCAGCGGCAGCGCCGTGATGGCCGCAAAGCCAAGTTCGCGCGCCACGTCGTGCCAGTCCTCGAGGTCGGGATCGGCGAAGACGTCGGGGACGTCAATCACGCGGCGCTCGCTCGCCGCCTCGCCGCTCGGTCCAAAGCCCACGCGTATGCGCATCGCGCCGAGCCACGGGCGGTAGCGCTCGGGCCACTGGTGCGCCGCCACAAGGCGCATCAGCTCCGATGCGCCGTCGAGCAGGTACACCGAACCCAGCGTCGCGCCGAGCTGCGGCGCGATGCGGTCCAGCGCAAACTGCAGTGCCTCCTCTGCCGATTCCCCGCTCACCGACGCGTGCACGATGTCGCGCACCGCGTCGAGATCGCGCCGTTCACGCGGCGCTGCCGGCTGGGGGGCCGGCAGCGGTTTCCGTGGGAAGTAGCGCTTGCGTGGCGGCATTCCCTACCGGCCGGCCCCTGCCGCCTGGTACAGCCGCGCCTCGAACGCGTCGCGGATCTGTGCAGTCATCGGCCCGGGCTTGCCCTTGCCCACCGTCTTGCCGTCAATCGACACGACCGGCGTGACATCCGTCGTCGAGCCGCAGACGAAGACTTCCTCGGCGCTGAAGAGCTGCGCAAAGGGAATGGGCTCCTCACGCACGTGAATCTTCATCTCGGTGAGGAGTTCCATCAGCACCTTGCGCGTGACGCCGGGGAGGATGCGCTCCGTGAGGGGGTGCGTGCGCAGCTCACCGTTGATCACCGCGAACACGTTTGTCGCCGCGCCTTCGGTGACGATGCCGTCCTCGTGCAGGATCGCCTCATACGCGCCCGCCTCGGCGGCCGCCTGACGGGCGAGCACGTTGCCGAGGAGGTTCACCGTCTTCCAGTCGCGCCGCTTCCAGCGCATGTCTGGGAAGGTGACGGCGGCACAGCCCTCGTCGCGCATCTTGCGCGGCACCACCAGCTTGGACGCCGACACGAATACCGTGGGCGCCACCGTGGCGGGCGGGAAGAAGTGCGTGCGCGGCGCGGCACCGCGCGACACCTGCAGGTACAGGAATGCCTCGCCGTCTGTCAGATCGTTCTTCATCACCACCTGCTCGCAAACCGCCTCGAGCGCGTCAATGGCGGCGCGATTGAAGTTGATCCGCAGTCCCTTCAGGCCGTTGTCCATGCGCTCGGCGTGTGCCGCCCACTCGAACATCTTGCCGCCCACGGCACGCACGCCCTCATAAATGCCGTCGCCGAAGATGAAACCGCGATCTTCCACGGGAATCATCGCTGACTCGCGCGGGACGTATTGGCCGTTGAGATACATGATCATCTGAGAACCCCTCGAAGAAGTGCTGCTGGAATCTACTGGTTTGGTGGCGTGGAGGAGAGAGCGTGCCCGATTCGTCGGCCTATTGGGGGCGGGGTTGGGAAACTACAAACTTCTTACCACGGATTACGCGGATCGGGAGCGGATTCGCACGGATCCTGCTTTGGGGGTTCCCCTAAAGCAGGATCCGCGTTCATCCGACAGCTTCCGTGAGATCCGTGGTAAGCAGTTCCCTGTGCCCCGCCCCCTCCCATAACAGTCGCTTACTGCAACATCCCCTCGATCGAGCGGATCAGCGGCCCGAACGACAGCTCCGGCCCGGCCACGCGCGTCGCCTGCTCTGTGGCCAGTTCCCGCTGCCCGTGGCCGAAGAGCTCGGCCTCGATCCACGGGCCGGCGTGCGGGTTGCGCCACCAATCTTCGTTGAACCGTTCGCAGAGCGACTCGTTGAGCAGGGCCTGCAGCTGCCAGGCGCGCAGGTAGCGCGCGGCGTAAAATCGCGGGTCCACGTCGAGAAAGGCGTCGGCAGGCTGATACCGGAATCCCGTCGCCGCCGTGAGCGTCTCCACGTACAGGTCGGGCAGCGCGCTCCACGGCGTCGTGCCGGCGTGCAGCTCCACCTCGTAGATGAGCTTGGCGCAGTACCGCCGCAGGAACTGCAGCTCCTCGAACCCGGTGGCGCGCAGGTACGCCGGCATGTCTGCCTTTTCAAGTGCGGTGTAGCGCGCCAACCACCCGCGGTCTTTCAGGCGGTGATCGAACAGCATCGCGTACCCTTCGGTCACCGAGTTGTCTCCCAGCCAGCGGAACTCGAACGGGAGCGTGCGCTCCATGTTGGCGAAGTGGAGCGCGTGCCCGAGCTCGTGCATCAGCGTGGTCCAGTCGCTCTGGCCGCCGTGCGGGCGAAGCACCAGGTACACTTCGTCAGGAATGCGCACCGGGGAGCAGAACGCCCGCGCGCGTTTGCCGGTCCTGTCGCCGGTATCGAAGATGACGCGGCCGTGCGCATCAGGGCTGGCCCCCATCTCCGTCACCTGCCGGCGCACCGCGCGCTCCATGGCCTCCGCGCTGAACGCCCCGTCGAACTGCGGCGCGCGCATCAGCGCAATCGCGTCGGCGCGCGTCGCCTCGGCCGGCGTGAGGTTCAACCCTCGCTTCAGGAAGCCGGGGAGGACGTCGTCCCACATCGGCTGTGTGTCGCGCAGGAACTGCGCGCACGCGTCGCGCAGGGGCGCGATACTGAAGCCGCTCAGCGCCTCCCACGTGGCGATATAGTCGCCGCGCGCCGCGCTACCATCGCCACCGGCCACGCCAAGCGACGCCACCACCTCGTGCTCCCGCTCCAGCCGTTCGCGCTTGAGCGGTGCCAGCTCGGCCGCGACCAATTTCGCCCGCGCGTCGTCGAGCGCCTGGCGCTCCTTCTTATCGCGCGTGTTGGCGATGGTGATGGCGGCGCGCTGGTACGGCTCCTCCGCCCCGTCGTTGCCGCGGATCACCGCCGCACCTTCCCACGCGATCTCGCGCTCCTCGAGTTCGGCCAGTTCGCGCCCGCAACGCGACTCCACTAGCCAGTCGAGCAGCATGCGCGCCGAGCGGTGCGCCTCACTCCCCGGCGGTGCATCGCGGAAGCGCTCCTGCACCTGCGCGACGGCCTCGTCGTCGAAGGCGCCGGCATGCTTCGCAAAGATCGGCTGTAGCTGCGCCTCGCCCTTGAGCCCGGCGTGCGCTTCGTAGTACTCGCGCGACAGCTCCACGAGAAAGGCCTCGCCGCGCTCACGCAGCGCGTCGAGGCCGTCGTCCATCATGCGCGACATGGACGCCTGCTCAGCCAACGAGTTTCGCCGCGAGATAGGCGCGCAGTTGCGTCGCGTCCAGGCGGTCCTGCGCCAGCGTGTCGCGGTCGCGCACCGTCACCGTGCCGTTCGCCGTCGACTCGGGGTCAATCGTGATGCACCACGGCGTTCCCACCTCGTCCTGGCGGCGATAGCGCTTGCCGATGGAGCCGGCGTCGTCATAGTCCACCGGGTAAAGCGGCCGCAGGTCGTCCATGATACGGCGCGCCATTTCGGGCTGGCCGTCCTTCTTGGTCAGCGGGAAGATGCCCGCCTTCACGGGGGCCAGCGACGGCTTGAGGTGCAGCACCACGCGCCCCTCACTCTCGCCTTCCACCGATTCCTCGGCGTAGGCGTTGCAGAGCAGCGCCAGCGTCACGCGGTCGGCGCCCACCGACGTCTCCACGACGTACGGGATGTAGCGGCGGTTGGCCACCTGGTCCACATACTCCAACCGTTTGCTGCTGAACTCCTGGTGCCGGCCGAGGTCGAAGTCGCTGCGGTGGTGCACGCCTTCGATTTCCTGGAAGCCGAGCGTGCCGCCAAAGTCGAACTGGATGTCGAACGCCGCCTTGGCGTAGTGCGCCAGCTCCTGCGCCGTGTGCTGGTGGAACTCCAGGCGATCGCGCTCGAGACCGAGGGCGAGGTGCCACTCCATGCGCTGGGCCTTCCAGTACTCGAACCATTCCATGTCGGTCGTCTTCCCCTCTGCCGCCTGCGGGTCGACGAAGAACTGCATTTCCATCTGCTCGAACTCACGCGTGCGGAACGTGAAGTTCCCCGGCGTGATCTCGTTGCGGAACGCCTTGCCGATCTGGGCGATGCCGAACGGCACCTTCTGGCGACGCGCCTGCTGCACGTTGAGGAAGTTCACGAAGATCCCCTGCGCCGTCTCCGGACGCAGGTAGACCACGGCCGCGGTGTCCTCCACCGGCCCCATGAACGTCTTGAACATCAGGTTGAACTGGCGCGGCTCGGTGAGCTGGCAGTCCGTGTGCTCGCCGGGCTTCTTGCTCGGCTTGCGCGGGCACGACGCCGTGTCGAGCTGGTCGGCGCGGAAGCGCGCCTTGCACGCCTTGCAGTCCACCAGCGGGTCGTTGAAGCCACTGACGTGACCACTGGCCTCCCAGACCTTGGGATGCATGAGGATGGCCGCATCGAGTCCCTCGACGTCGTCGCGCGAGCGCACCATCGCCTGCCACCACGCGTCCTTGACGTTCTTCTTGAGTTCCACGCCGAGCGGGCCGTAGTCCCAGACGGAGCCCGTGCCGCCGTAGATCTCGGAGGACTGGAAGATGAAGCCGCGGCGCTTGCACAGGCTGACGAGCTTTTCGAGGACGTCGGGACGGGACATGGCGGGACCTTGAAGTGGGCGCGGCTGGTGGTCGTGCCCGGTACGGAGCCGCCGCTGGATGCGGTGGCTGCAGAGGGAAATCTCGCTTGCCGGCGGCCTTGAGTCTACCGCCTCGCGTCATGCCAACTATCCCGACGAAGTGGTACGCCAATCGGGCGATACCCTGCCGGGGGCCCCGCTCGTAGCCTTGGAGGGACTGAAGACTGCCGACGAGGGCGCCGCATTGCGGCGTTCGCCGCCGGCGATTCCCATGTCGGAGAGCGCATGAAGGCGCCCGTGAAAGAACCATCCATCGTCAGCGTCGAGATCACGCCGCGTTCCATCGTGATGATTCTGGCGGCGGTCGCCGCCGTCTGGCTGGCCTACCAGCTGTGGATCGTCGCGCTGGTCCTCGTGATGGCGCTCGTCCTCGCCGGGACGTTCAATCCGGTCATCGAGTGGATGGAAGCGCACGGGATCAAGCGCCTGTACGCCTTGATCCTGCTCTTCCTCGCGCTGGTCGTCGCCGCGGCGCTGCTGATCTTCCTCACGCTCCCGCCGCTCGTGGACCAGCTCACGCAGATGGTGAAGGACGCGCCGGCTACGCGCGGCCGGCTCGTCGTGTTGCTCAACGATCACGACGTCACCCGACCCCTCTCCCATCTGCTGCAGAACGTCGGATCGCCCAAGAGCTTCGCCAAACTCGAGGCGTATCTGCTGGGCTATTCGACGCAGGCGATCGAGGTCGTCGGGCTGGGCGCGACCACGCTGGTGCTCTCGTTCTACCTCCTCGCCGACGGCAAGCGCACCCAGGGCGTGCTGTACGCCATCGTCCCCCGCCACTACCACATGCGGCTGGCGCGCATCATCCAGAACATGGAGACGATCGTCGGCGGCTACATGCGCGGGCAGTTCATCACCAGCGCGGCGATCGGCGTCTTCACGTTTGTGCTCCTCGTCATCTTCAAGGTGCCCAATGCGCTGTCGCTGGCGCTGCTCGGCGCGCTGGTGGACGTGATCCCGTTCATTGGCGGATTCCTCGTCATCATTCCGGCCGTCCTGTCCGCGCTGCCGCTCGGCGTCACCGTCGCCGGCACGCTGTTCCTGTGCCAGCTGGTCTACATGGAGTTCGAGAGTCGCATCCTGGTGCCCAGGATCTACGGCCAGGTGCTGCGGCTCCCGCCGACGGCGGTCATCCTGGCCCTCCTCGCCGGAGGCATGCTGATGGGCATCATCGGGGCGCTGCTCGCGCTGCCTATCGCCGCCGGACTGCTGATGATGCTCGAGGAATTGCGGGTGGAGATGCCCGGCAATGACAGCGTCGACGAGCCGCTGCAGGCACGGCACGCCAAGCAGGAAGCCAAGTACGAGCTGATGAGCGCCGGCGCCACCGCGCCCGAGGCAGGAGAGATCGCGAAGAACCTCGCGCACGACAGCCGTGACGCGGAGATGAAGGCCGTGGAGAAGGCAGCGGAGGAGGCGGCGGAATGACCCGAATCCTGCCGCAGCTGTGCCCGCGCGTCGCCTCGAGGCCCCGCACTAGCCAGGCCTGACGGGCTCTCCCGCGAAAGAGCTAGCTCCCGCTTCATCCGCTTGTGCGATACGTCCGGAGAACGATCGGCGATATCCTCCATCGTACCGCCGGAAGCTCTCGCTTCGGGGTCGCCGACACCGATGTCCGTACACAGGAAACATCGGCGCCAGTATGCGCCTTACCTCACAAAGGAGTTGCACGATGACGAAGTTCTGGAAGACGGGCTTGACGCTCAGTGCGATAGTGGGTGCCGCGGCATGTGGGGACAGTACCGGGCCGGGCAGCCAGCCGGTCAGCTTGTCGTTCTCGACGAAGTCGCTTGTCAGTAGCGGGGCCATGAGCCTGGCGGACGTGGCAGCGTACGACGTGACGGTGACTGGCGGTGGGAATACCCTCGTCATCACGCGCGTCCAGATGGTCTTCAAGGAGATCGAGCTCAAGCGGAGCAACGCCGACGCCTGTCCCGATGACGTCTCCAGCGACTCGGATCCGTGCGAGGAGTTGGTCCTCGGTCCGGTGCTCGTGGAGCTGCCGTTGACGACGGGCGTCATGACAGCGGCCAGTATGTCCATTCCGGCGGGTACGTACCGAGAGCTCGAGTTGCAGCTGCACAGACCGGGCAACGACGCACGCGATCAGGCGTTCAGGTCCGCGAATCCTACCTTCGCCGACACGACCATCCGAGTGCAGGGCACGTACAATGGACGGGCCTTCGTGTTCACGTCGCGCGTGGACGAAGAGATGGAGCTGGAGTTCAGCCCCCCGCTCACAATCGGGGAGTCGGGTGGCAACGTGACGGTGCAGATTGACGTCGCTTCATGGTTCAAGAGTTTATCCGGCGCCGTGATCGATCCCGCCACCGCCAACATCGGCGGACTGAACGAGGGCATCGTCAAGACGAATATCAAGGCGTCGTTCCGCTCACTGGAAGACGACGACCGGGACGGAAAGTAGCACAGCGCTTTGCGACCGGTCGCCCGCGTCCGGTCGCAGAGCAGCGTCGGAGTCTCCTGGCCGCAGACGTCTGCCGGTGTCGAGACTCATGTTCCAAGACTCCGGGCGCGTGCCCGCTTCTACCGCACGCACCCGGAGTTTCCACACCCACGCCGACCGACACAGCGTTCGGGTAACCTTCAGGCGCTCAACGCTCGCGCGGAGACGCGCGGATCGGCGGGTCCGGTCCCGCGAAATTCTCGGGCCTGCGAGGGCGCTGCGCGCCCCGTCGATGGCCCTCCAGTATTCGCTGGACC
>JBAZTM010000009.1:67735-80304 GCA_041661925.1 Gemmatimonadaceae bacterium | reverse complement strand
GGGGCCCCCCCCCCCCCCTCGAATTTGTCCCGTCGAACATGCCGCCACAGACGTGCCAAAATTGAATCCATAATCGGACAAGTATCAGTTCGACACGTAATGTTCTCTAGAGTTCTCGGACGGCGTTTGACGGCTTCGAAACGCGCTGGCGCATATCGCGCCTTCTCCTCGAGCGCGTCCGAATCCGCCACACCGGAGCGGACCTTTACCCGAGTGCTCTTCGCCGGGACGACGACGGCCGTCGCCTACCTCGCCTACGAGGCAGTGCGGTTCACCGTGACGACGAACACGCAGGCATTCATTCATGTGCGATCGGAGGAGCTCGAAGCTAAGATGCTCCAGTTCAAGCACCAGCAGGCTTTCGAGCAGGCCAAGCTCGACGAGCGGGCAAACGAGACCCGACTTAAGATCAAACAGCAGGAGGTTGATGCGCTGGAGTTCGAAGCGGACCGGGCAGCGGCAGCCGCCGCTCTGCGCGCGTGCTCGTTCGGGTGCGCCATCCTGGCATCGCTGTGGGGAGTTTACGCCGTCCTCAAAAAGAACTAACCTGGGCCCTGTCGAAGCGCCCAGCCGAAAAGAACTAACAGGTCGCCCTAGTCAAAAAGAACTAACAGGTCGTCCTAGCCGAAAAGAACAAGCAGGACAGCGCCTAGCCAAAAAGAACTAAGAGTAAGCGGCTATTTTTCACTTACAAAGCGTACTGCAGCGACAGCGTGTCGCCGCGCCGCACGAGGAAGTTCAGGGCGCTCATCGAGATCACCATCTCGGTCTGCCCCAGCTGGAAGTCGGAGGACAGCACCGAAGCGGGCTTCAAAGCGTAGTTGATGTACAGTTCCCGTCCCGCCGACAGATTGTAGTAGCCTGACGGGTTATACACGCCCGGGTACAGGCAGAACGTTACGAGGAAGGCCGAGGAGTCCCGCGGCGAGTACACCAGCGTACTCTCGGCATACCTCGTGGGCAGATACGCGTTAAAGAAGCCAGACGGCAGCGTCGGGTACAGGTCGACGCCGTGCGCGGTCACTTTGAACGTATCTGTGAACGATTCCAACGTCGAGACTTCGCGGGCCTCCCTGCAGACGTGCTGGCAGATCTCGAGCGTTTTGTTCCAGATCATCGCGGACACGAGCAGCGCCGTCGACTGGGTGCGAACGGTCGGCGTCCCCATGAGCCACCAGATATCCGGGTCGGTGAGGATGCGCCGGTCGCGCATCCCGACGAGCAGGAATTCGGCGGGGAACTTGAGCGAGTCGAGCTGGAAGAAGCCGGAGGGGCTCGGGAGCTGGAACTTGGCGCGGCGGTGGGCCCGGAACAGGCTGAAGCCGCACCGCGAGGCGTACACGTCGTGGACCTCGGGGTTGACGTACAGCCCGTTGACGTAGAGCTCGGCGGTCATGTCGAGCCGCGAGAAGGGCAGCGGCACCGACACCAGCTCGCCGGCGTCGTCGGGGTTGTTCACGTAGGCGAAGACGATCTGGGACAGCGGCGCGAGGTCGCAGGTGATGGTCCGCTGCGTGTTCGGGATCATGTCGTTCAGGAGCGCCGTCGATGCGTCGCGGCAGAACCAGAACTGGAGCGGGATGAAGAGCTCGAGCTCCTCCTGGTACAGCTTCGGCGTCTGCGGCCCGTCGTAGAAGTCGAAGACGCCCGTGAAGTTGTTCGCGCGGTAGGTGGCCTGGCGCTCCACCTGCTGGCCGTGGCAGCGCAGCCAGCCGAGGCGGTGGTCGGGGCCGACGAAGAACTTGGAGTAGGCGACGGCGTCGTCGGTCGTGTAGTCGTCGATGAGCGTCTCCGCGCTCTTGAACGAGACGCTCCGCAGCAGGCGCAGGCCCGGGTACGCGCAGTAGCGCAGGAGCGGCGCGGCCGTCGTCGGCTCGGCCTCGGCGGCGGCCGCGTCGGCGGACCCGATCGCCCGGAAGCGCACGCGCAGGACGATGTCGCTCGTGAACTGGCCGAAGATGGGAAACGTGAACTGGAGGTTCGCCCCGCTCGCGCCGAGCGCCGTCGCGCCGTCCCCGGACGCCTTCACGAGCGAGTACTCGGAGGCCGTGGCGACGTAGGGGCGGTAGGCCCCCTGGACGAAGAGCAGGTGGGATTGTTGGATCTCGGTGAAGGTCGGCTGCACGGACGAGAGGGGCCGCAGCCCGCGCCGCTCGCGCGTGGCGTTCTCCGCCGCGCGCTGCTCGCGGATCGCGTCGAGCCGGTGGCGCAGGAAGTCCGAGGCCGTGAAGTGCTGGTCGAAGCGCTCGTCGCGGAGAACGAGGTTGAACACGCCGCCTTGGGACATTTTCGCGAACGGCGCGGCGAGACTGCCCTAGTATATGGGCGCGAGAAAATGTCAAACATGAAGCTCGCGAAGCACCGAGTCGTGTTTACACGCCGCGCGGGCCCAGGCGACATCAAGGATCGTCGCGAGGTCGTCCCGGGCGAGCGCCGCGCTTTCTTCGGCGCACTCGCGCGCCTGCCTCTCGTCGAGCCGGGCCTGCCCGATCAGCTCCTCGGCGTCCTCGATGAGTTCGTTTGTTTTGCTCTCTCGGGCCAGCCCGAGGAGGATCCGGGCCTGCTTCGCCCGCTTCCGGCCCTGCCTGATCAGGTCGCGCGCCTGCGCGGCCATGGCCGCCGCGGCGTCGAGCCACTCGCGGGCCGCGGCAAGGCACCACCGCAGAGGCTCGGCCTCGCCGCGCGCCGCGGCCGCGCGGGCCGCCCGCGCGATGGCCCACCGCGGGACGAGGCTTTGCCGCGGGCCGCGGAGCGCGTCCCACACCGGTCGCGACGTGGCCGCGGCCAGCGCCGAAGCGCGCGCCGTCGAGGACCCGTCGAGCGAGAGCAGCCGTCGCACGAGCGCCGTGTGTCCGCCTGCGGCCGCGCGCCGCAGCGCCGAGTCGACGTTCGTCGCGCCCCAGTCGAGGAGGGCCTGCGTCGCGTTTTCGTGCCCCGCGGCCGCGGCCCGCAGCGCCGCTTTGTTGTAGTCGCGGGCGCCCTTCGCGCGAGCGCCCGCCATCGCGGCGAGGTCGCCACGAGCGGCGGCCGCGCGGAGTTCCGTCTCGGCGCCGCGTTGCGAACTCGACATCTTGTCTTTTAGTGGCAGTGTTTTTCATTTTTGAAGAGACGCGCCCGTATGAATGGAAAATGGCCGCGGCAGCAGTGATTGGCGAGGTCGGTCGTCGCGGCCATGGCCAACAACGTCACAATCTGCCGGCTGTGAAGAAAAAAGATTGCTTCCATGTCGATGACATCCTTGGTTGATCGAAATCACCAAAGCTGTCGGAAGGACATCCTCGAGTGATTTTTTTGTCACATCGGCGATCGACCTTTACCACAGAGGCGGCGCGACGACAGTTTCCATCCGGAGCGGCTCGAACTGGCGCAGGCGCTCGAACTCCGTGAGGATCTCCATGTACTCTTTGAGTGGCAGCGATCGGACCGGCTCGCCGACGCGTTTGATCCACATCGGGTGCTTCGGCTTGAAGCTGCGGAAGTTCGCCGAGTACGTGAGGAACGTCTTGCGTTGTCCGATCCAGAAGCAAAGGATCTCGCGGAACGGCGGGCTGGTTGCCGGGCCGCCACCGCTGGTGATGCGCGCCTGCTCGTAGTAGTAGTCGTGCGGGTGGTCGTATTTTTTGTCGGACCGCCAAATGGGCACCTTTGTGAACGGCTGGGCAGGGAGCACCACGTCTTCACAGATCAAATACGTGATTCCATTTTCATCGACCGCATACGGGTACGGCACGTCATTGTTGATGACGGGCGAGCCAAACTCGGCGACGGGGGCTGCCGTTGTCAGTTGGCGGATGTCGCGACCGATGAAGATGTACTGGAGCGGCGCGGTTTCGACGAGGATCGTGTTGCCGTGGTACTTCGGCCCGCAAGTGTCGAAGGTCGCCTCGCTCGGCAGACTTTCGCCGATGAATACGCGCAACGCGGTCGTGGTGAAGCACGGCGTCTTCTCGTACCGTTCGTTTTGTGGGAGCCCGTAGAGATCTTCGACGGCAACCTGAGGCGTTTCCTCTGCCGGCGCGTACGGGTCCGCCGGCGGCACGTCGCTGTTGTTGTCCACCTGAAGCATCGGCGGAAGTACGAGCGGAGGTGACTTCCGGTGGCTGTACGCGGAAATGGTGCGCGTCGCTGGGTCGATGACGACTCGGAAGGGCAACGAGTAGTTGTCGTGGATGTAGAACTCCTCGGGTTTCTCAAGCCCAAATTCTTCGTTTGGTGCCATTCGCCGTATTTCAATTAGCATAACGACATTCAATTTTGGTGAATCCTCATGCCGGATCTTTATTTTTGAAGAGACGCACCCGTATGAATGGAAAATGGCCGCGGCAGCAGTGATTGGCGAGGTCGGGCGTCGCGGGCTGGTGATCCCGCTGCCGGCGTTCCGCGAGCGGGTCGGCGGCGAGCCGGCCCTGAGGAAGATCCTGAGCGCGCTGACGGTGACAGAGAAGGTCCACGCGGGGAAGCCCCGCGGGATGGCGCGGATCACGCGGCGCGCCTACCAGGCGGCGCGCGCGTCCGACGAGCTGGTCGTGCCCAGGCGCGCCGGGCAGTCCTTCATGCGAGCGCGGAACCGCGAGGGGCGCCCGCTGCTCGACGGGGTCCGCGCGGCCGACGCGCCGGCGCCGCGCCGCCTCGAGCCGGAGCGCTGCCGGCTCGAGGAGCCCCCGCTCTACGAGTACCAGGAGGCGGCGCTGCGGCACCTCTGCGACGGCCCGCTGGGGGAGGCGGCGCGGGCGGCCGGCCACGCGGTGGCCTACCTGCAGATGGACACGGGCCTCGGGAAGACGCGGCTCGGCTGCGCGGCGATCGCGCGGCTCGGGGAGCCGGCGCTGATCGTCGTGCCGACGGAGGCGATCGGCGAGCAGTGGGTGGACGAGTTCGCCGAGATCCTGCCGCGGCTCAGCGTCGCGCTCTACCGCAACCCGCCGAAGGGGTCGCGCCGCGTCCCGCCGGGCCCCGCGACGCACGACGTGGTCGTCGTGATCGTCAACACCTTCCGCGACAAGCCGCCGGAGTTCCTCGACGGCTACGGGACGGTCGTCCTCGACGAGGCGCACGAGTACCACTCGGAGCACAACGGGCGCGCGCTGTGGCTCGCGCAGGCGGCGCACGCGGTGCTGGGCCTCTCGGCCACGCCGCTGGAGCGCCCCGACGGCCTGGACAGGTACGTGGCGCTGCACCTGGGCCCGCCGATCCTCCCGAAGACGATCCCGGGCTTCGACGTCGAGGCGGCCAAGTTCCGCGGGGCGGTCCGCGTCGTCGAGTACGCGGGCGACCCGCGGCACTGCGAGACGGTGACCGGCGCGGCCGGCACGATGTCGGCGATCCTGACGATCGGGGGCGTGACGCGCGACCGGGCCCGCACGCGCGCGGTGGCGGCCGAGGCGGTGCGGCTGTACCGCCTGCACGAGACGGCGACTTTCGAGGAGCTCGCGGAGCTGGGCCTGGGGCCGCGCCCCGTCGAAGCCTCGTCGCCGAAGCTCCCGGCCGGCGAAGTCCGCCGCCACGGCGTCTTCGTCTTCGCCGAGCACCGGGAGTACCTGCCCGCGCTGCGCGATGCGCTGCGGGCCCACCTGCGCGCCGACGAGGAGGTCCTCGCCCCGGAGCTCCCGGATGGCGAGAGCCCCCCGTCGCCGAAAGACTCGAAGTCCAAACCCGGCGAGAGTCCCCCGAATGGGGACTCGAAGTCCAAACCCGGCGAGAGTCCCCCGAAGGGGGACTCGAAGCCAGATATCAGCCTCCTCCGGGGCGGGGTCGCGCGCGGGGAGGTCGCCGGCGCGCGGCGCGCCGGCTCGCACATCGTGCTGACGACCTACGGCTTCAGCCGGCGCGGCATCTCGCTGCCGGACATGACGGCGATCGTGACGGCCACGCCGCGCCGCAACGGCCAGCGCCAGATCCTCGGCCGGATTCTCCGGCGGGGCTCCGACGAGAGCATCGTGCGCCAGGTCGTCGACTTCGTCGACGTGCGGACCGGCCTGCGCGGCCAGTACGCGGACCGGCGCCGGATCTACCTCGAGAAGAAGTACCCGATCCAGAAAGTGTCTGTTTCGTACGAGGACTACCCGGAGGGTGCGGCGCCCAGTGCCGCCGCGCCCGGTGCCGCCGCGCCCGAGACCGAAGACGAGTTCGCCACGATGAGCGTGGCCGAGCTGCTGGCCGCGGCGCTCGGCGACGACGAAACCGAAGCCGCGGACAAAACTGAAAACGACGCCGCGGCTGCGGACAAAACTGAAAACGACAAGGTTGCGAACAAAACTGAAAACGACAAGGTTGCGAACGAAACTGAAGACGACGCCGCGGCTGCGGACAAAACTGAAAACGACAAGGTTGCAAACGAAACTGAAGACACCGTAAACGACGTCGAACCGTTGCCGGAAGCGCCGCCGCGACCAAAAAAAGGCCAACCGCCACTGAGACTGCAGGACCGGTTTCAGGTCGACGACCTGAGTGACCTGCTCGACGGATTGTCCTAGACCATCTGGAGCGGCGCGAAGCGTTTGAACACCCAGAAGCTGACGAGCGGCTTATTTTGCGTCCATCCAGAGTCGCCCGTTCAGGAGACGCGTCATCGCGATCGGCGCGAAGCCCTGCTCGGCCCCGAAGCGGTTGTTGATGTCGACCCACTCCTCGACCGTCAGCGGCGCCACCGGCGCGCCCTTCCGCTTGATCCACATAGGCTTCGGCTCGAAGCCGAGCTCGCCCGGGGACACTGTCTCCAGGTGATGGCGGAACCCCCAGAGCTTCGCTTCGAGATTCTCGAGGTACTCTGGGTCGTCGGCCGACGCCGCGGCGTAGCCGGCCGAAATCGCCGCCGTCGCCAGTCTGCAGATGACCCGGTAGACCTTGGAGCTGGCGTAGATCCAGTGGTTGACCCGTTCCACGGGGTCCGGACTGTACGCGAAGTTGCAGAGTTCACGCCCGACCCAGACGGCCAGGATCCCATCGTAGCGGCCAACAATCTCGCGACGGTCGTAGTAGTCGCGGTACGGGTCAGTATCGTACGGGCCGAGCGCGATCGAGACGTCTTCGGCCAAGAGAAGGCAGCGACCGTCCTCGGTCACCGCGTACGGGTACGCGACATCGCTGTTGCCCACGGACGACTCGAATGAGACAATTTTGCTCGTAGTCTCGAACTGGAAGACGTGAACGCCGATGAACGTGTAGTGCAGCGGTTTGGTTTCGACCAGGATCGAGTTGCCGTCAAACTTGGGTCCGAACCCACCGCTGCGGCTCGTCATGCCGTTCTTCTTGCTCAAGCCGATCATGACACGGGTCGCGTAGAGAGTCACCGACGGACTATCCTCAAACTCACTCTCCAGAGTCGGTTTGGCCTCCGAAGACGAATCCGAGTCCGAGTCCTCCGAATCCGAAGCTTCGACTTTCTCGAAGGTGTCCGCCGGTGGGGTCGTAGACCAGTTCTCGGGGTCGCGGTCGTCCTCATCGGGCCATTCACGGTTGATGCGCGTGTGGACGTGGACACGAGGGCCATCAATGGCAACCATAAACGAATGGCCGCCGTTATCGTGCGTGAAGTAAGTCTGCATCGTCAGTGTAATCAAGATGGTCCTTTCATTTTTTGTGACAAAAAAGTGATGTTTGGACCCTGTCAAGGACCAGCTTTTAAGCCACCATAGCGGCGACAATCCACTGGATCATTGCCAGGTGGCTCCCGCCGAAGGCCTCGCGCAGCGCGCGGTTGCCGTCGGCCCGCAGGTCGTCCGGGCCGAGGCCGTGTTCGACGAGCCACTTGGCGACCGGGAGGTCTCCGCGACGGCAGGCCTCCAGGAGCGCGCTGTTGTTGCAGGCCCGCAGGTCGTCCGCTGTCAAGTGGAAGGTCTCCCAGAGCCACTGTGCGAACTCCAGATGCCCCGCTCCGCATGCGTTGCGAAGCGGGACGCTGTACCCATCGCGTACGTCCTCCGGAGTCAAGTTGTAGGTCTCGGTCAGCCATTTTGCGACGGCGAGTTGCCCGTTATGGGCGCATACACACAACGCGTGGTTGTGTTGCTTCCGGACTATTTCGACCGTCAGTCCGTCGTTTTGCAGTCGCGCGAGCTCTTCCGGCGTCGCTCCGACGACGCAGTAGTGCGTGAATCTTGACCAAATGTCGGCTTCAGTCGGCTTCGGCTTCATGTTGAAGTGCTTCTCGAGCCACTCGACGACAGACGGATGTCCGGCGGTGCGGGCGCTCGTAACCATGTCGGCGAGCGTCGGACCCAAATCGGCGGCGGTGATCTTGTAGTGCTGGACGAGGAACTCGACCACCGGCAGGTAGCCGTTGCGGCCGGCCCAGCGCAGTGCCTCATAAGTACACCCCGTGATGCTGGCCTTTGAAAGCTTGCACGTTTCGGCGAGCCATCGCACGACGGGCAGGTGCCCGTTGGCGCAGGCCACGTGCATCGCGTAGTCGTTGACCTCGCGGGCGTCTTTGGTCGTCAGGATGAATTGCATCCAGAGCCACTGGGCGAGCTCGAGATGCCCGTGCGCGCACGCCTTGCGCAGCGCGTAGTTGTTCGTCGAACGCGCATCAAAGTGATTGAAGCCAAGCTGCTCGACCATCAACTGCACGACGGGCAAATGCCCGTTGGCGCACGCCAGATGGAACGCGACGTTGTCGTTTCTCGCCGCATCCTGGTGGGTTAATCCGAGTTTTTCCACCAAGAGCTTGGCCGTTTCGAGATCTCCCGCTGCACAAACGTCCGTGAAGACGCCCGCAGTGCGAACCATTTC
This sequence comes from Gemmatimonadaceae bacterium, assembly GCA_041661925.1. Lineage (GTDB taxonomy): Bacteria > Gemmatimonadota > Gemmatimonadetes > Gemmatimonadales > Gemmatimonadaceae > PNKL01. The sequence continues at coordinate 71,574 of JBAZTM010000009.1, read as the reverse complement.
GAGAGTGACTTCATCGTCGTGAATGAGCTTCCGAACCGTCGCGAAGTCGCACGATCGAGACGCCTTTGTCAGCAGATCGAGCACGGTGGCATCGATCACCTCCTCAAACCAGACCTCGATCGGCTGCTTGGTCGGCCGTACGTAGAGCTTCCGCGCGGCGCGCAGTTCGGCTCGGGTCAGGCCGAAGGTGTCGACGAGCCACGTGGCCGTCGCAACGTGGCCGCCCTTGCTCGCGAGGTCCAGCGCCTCGCGAGCAAGGGCCTCGTCGGCGGTCCAGGGGAAGCGGCCGTGGAGGAACCGGAGCACCTTCCAGTGCCCATTCGCGGCCGCCATGCGCAGCGCGTGGTTGTCCGCGGCCCGCACGTCTTGGGCCGTCAGCGAGTACTTATCGACGAGCCAGCGGACGAGGTCCAAGTGGCCGTTCTCGCAGGCGGTGCGCAGCGCGGCGTTGTCCCGGAAGCGGATGTCTTTCTCACCGAAGTAGCGGACCACGGCGGTGTGACCGTGGGCACAGGCCGTGAGCATCGCCGTGTTGCCGGGCAATCGGAGGTTGTCGGCGTCGAAGCCAATCATCAGCAGCCAATCCAGCACGCACACGAGCCCCATCTCACAGGCCGCGGTGACGACCTCCTCAAGGTGGCCTTTGACGGTCTCGCTGGTCAGCGACTTGTCCATCATGAGTTTTGACAACTCAATCAGGTTGTTGGCGTGGCAAGCCGCAAGCAGGTTCGCCAAAGCGTCATTCTTAGTAGAGCTCATTCGAAAGGTGTTCGAAGTGTACTCGATCGGCGGCAGTTTCAATTTTGGCAAAACCACGGGCTAGCTCACGCTCGTGCAAAAAAGCCTGTTTTTCTTGAGAAGCGCCATGGTGACTAATTTCAGGTTTAGAGCACATTTAGACAATCGCTTGTATCAAAATCGACTCAATGGAGCAAATCGAGAAACATGTCGATATCATATTAATGAAACATGCACTTGTGCGTATCAAAAATATGGTCAACGACTGTTTGTCGAACATTAACCATACAATAGCAAATGTCGAATCAAAACTTGCTGAAGACCTTTCTGTTGCAGAAAGAAGAGTCGAAAGCATAGCAGAGCTTGATGAGAAAATTGCTCAAGCGCGAGACCGTATACATGAAGCCAAAGAGTTTTGCGATCATATGTATCGTAGTCGATACAATGAAGAACTACCACGGAGTCTCGAAGATCAACTGAAAGACTCAATCGCAGAGGAGTCATACCAAGAATCAAATCTAGAAGGCTTACAAAAACAACTCAAAGATGCTAAACAGGAACTTGGCCCGTTTCTGAAGGATCTGTGGCGTGTCGAAGGGAAAGTATCAGAGTACAGATTTTGGTTCTACCATGGTTGCGTGACTAATGCGAATTATAGGTTACATGATTTGCTTAAAGCATATCTCGCGGCGTATCACGCAGTATCGTGTGTTGAGAGCGAATTGACGTTTCCGCGTAGAAATGCTGAACTGATGATAAGTCTTGAGTGCGCAGTTCGAAGATTTCTCGCCGATGCCACATTTCACTATGAAATTATCTACAATTCTCTCACGCCGTATCAAACTAGTCCCACATCCGAGATTAGACAAGATATGAATGCTCGGGCACAAATATCTGTTTCTCTGACGATGATTGAGAGACTTTTGTACGCCATAGCGAGAAAAGATATCGGTGAAGAGGATGCGGTTCCCACACAGCCAATCGAGGATGAACTTGATGAACGATTTCAATCAAATATTCCCCGAATAACCCCCCGGCAGGGAAATAATAACTGATGAAACAATACTTTTTCAGTTCACGCCGCCGGTGTCGCAGATGACCGAGAATACCGCCAGGGTCGCCGCGGCGTCCTCGAAGGCGCGGTGCGGCGCGAACACGTGTTCCCCCAGGAGCTGGTTGGCCGCGTCGCTCAGCTTCAGGCCGGACTTGCGCGCCATGCCGTTTTTGCTGAGCCACACGCGGAAGCGCTCGTACACGTCGATCGTTTCGGCCGGTGCGTCATCGCCAAAGATCGCCGCCTCGTTCCCGCCCCAGTGCAGCACCGCGAAGAGGTTCGACACCGAGCGCGCCCAGGCGCGGAAGTCCGCCACGAGGGCGGCGGCGTGCTCGTGGCGCCGCGCCGCCGCGCGGCCAACGGCCAGGCCCGTGCCGAACAGGCCGGGGTCGCGCTCGACGACGCCCGCGGCCCGTCGCGAGAAGACGGCGAGCGGCCGGTCGCAGCCCACGGTCACGGCCACCGCGCCGATCTCGGTGATCGCCGCGCCGCCGCCGCGCAGGCCGCCGTCGGTCTCGACGTCGACCGAGATGAGCACGCCGGCGCGCGGCCGGTGCGGTAGCCGCCCCGGGCAGGTCGCGGCGCGCGCCGCGGCGAGCTTGGCCAGGGCGTGCGCGCGCACCGCGGCGCGCAGCGTGCCGGGGTCGCACGCGGACACGACCTCGGCGGTGCCGACCCGCGTGTTGACGAGCAGCGCCGAGGCCGCGCCGCACAGCGTGGCGTAGACGGCGGCCTGGCGCCGGTGCTTCGGCGAGGGCTCGGCGTGCTTCAGCTCGACGACGTGCCGCGCGTCGGCGTCGCTGAAGTCGAGGCGGCCGCCGACGGCGACGGGCTCGACCGGCGGCGCGCCGCCGGCGGGGCGCTCCGGCGAGACGGCGAGCGCCGGCGTGGGCGCGCCGTGGGCGACGGCGGGGCCGACCCAGCGCCGGATGACGGCGACGACCCCGGCGAGCTCGGCGGCGTCCGGCGTGAACTCGCTCAGCCGCGAGGAGACCGTCCAGGGGCGGCCGACCCGCGCCGTGAAGTCCATGGCGGCCAGGGTGTACGGCGGGTTCGTCGCGAAGAGGTCGCGGAGCCGCGTGTACTCGACCTGGAAGGCGTCCCACTGGGCCGGCGCGACGACGAGCTCGTACGCAGAGCCGTCGGCCACGCGGACGTAGCCGAGCGGCTCGAGCAGCCGCCGCGTGCGCGGGTCCACGCGGGCGCGCCGGGGTCGCGGCGCGCAAAGCTTCAGGCCGGCCGCCGCGGCGACGTGCGCCTCGACGAACACCCCGATGAAGTCGGCGTCGCCGCGCGACTCCGGCACGGCCACCGGGACGAAGCTCGGCCCGGACGCGGGCTCCGCGATCGACGCCGGCGCCGGCAGCGCCTCGACTTCCACGAGGTCGGTCACCGCCAGCCAGCGGGGCGCCGTCGGCGCGGCGGCGCGGGTGGCCACGGCCACCCGCTGGCGCTCGTCGACGAGCGCGTGCAGGATGTCGCCGGGCGCCGCGCGGCGCCCGAGCACGATCACGAGCTCGTCGCGCGCCCGCGACAGAGCGACGAAGAGCAGCTTGAGGATGTTGGCGATGCCGTATCGGCGGTAGGGCGCGTCGACCTGGAACGCGACGACGCGCTGCCGCTCCGACCCCTTGAGCTTGTAGGCGGACCCGATGAAGAACGACTTGTCGTCGAGCGTGCCGTTGTCGTTCGTGTCGAACAGCCGCACGTTCGCCCAGGGGTGTTTTTCGTGCAGGACCTGCCGCGCCGTCGTCGTCGCCGTCTGGGTGTTGAACTTGTTGATGGTGACCGGCGCGACCGCGTAGGCGTGGGCCGGCGAGGAGTCCCCGAGGGCCGCCCCGACCGCCGCCCCGACCGCCCGCTCGCGGTCGCCCGTCATCGGCCGGGCGGCCTCGGCGCCGTCGGGGACGAGCACCTCGACGGCGCCGTCGAGGTCGCGGCTCGCGACCTGGTCGAAGTGCAGCGTCGGGAAGTGCGCGCGGCTGTAGGCGTTGAGGAAGTCGACGACGCGCCGGCCCGAGCGGTGGTTGAAGCGGAGTGTGTGGCG
>JBAZTM010000009.1:0-67725 GCA_041661925.1 Gemmatimonadaceae bacterium | reverse complement strand
TCGGCCGCGGGCGCGGCGGCCCACGCCGTCGAGAACCAGCTCGTCCCCGCGTACAGCTCCTGCCGCGGGTCGCCGGCCGCCACGAAGTGCCGGGCCCGCGGCCGCAGGCCCTCGACGACGAGCCCCCGCGTCGCGTCGACGTCCTGCGCCTCGTCGACGATGAGCCAGTCCCAGCGTTCGGCGGCCGGCGGGGGCTTCGCGGCCCCGCGCTCGAAAGCCAGCCGGAAGTCCCCTGTGGCGTCGACCGCGGTCGAAGCTGCGTCTTCCTGAGCCGGAGCCAAATCCGAAGCTGCGTCTTCGGCCGAACCCGAAGCTCCGTCTTCGACCGGAGCCGAATCCGAAGCTCCGTCTTCGACCGGAGCCGAATCCGAAGCCGCGTCTCCGTAGACATCATTGAAATCGTCCGCGGCCGAGTTGGTGCCGCGCCACCAGACGTACTTGTCGAACGTCAGAACGAAGCAGCCGGACGCGTCCGGCGACGAGACCAGGCGCTTGTGGCTCAGCGGCACGCCGAGCCACCGGAGCCGCTCGGTCAGTATGTGTTCGGCTTCGCGGTTGAACGCCAGGACGAGGATGCGAGACTCCGGGTGCTCCGCCAGCGCCTTGTGAACGAGCGCGCAGAGCGTCGTCGTTTTGCCGGCGCCGGGCCCGGCGCTGACGTACAGCGCGGGGTCCTCAAACCGCTCGAGGAGGGCCCGCTGGTCCTCATCGTGGTCGAGGGCTTGCGGACGCACTTCGTGGTCGGCCGCCGCGGCCAAACGGTCGATGAGCTTTTCGCGGGAGGCGCCGGCCGAGGGCAGATCGCGCTTTTTCGCCTCGGCGAGCAAGGCCGCCTTGTCCCAGGCGGCGTAGGCCTCGCGGGCGCGGCGGTGCTCCGCCGCGAGCCCGACCTCGGCCGCCGAGAGCTGGCCCAGCGTCTTGCGCAATTCGGCCGCCGATTGCCGCCACAGTTTCGCCGGGGTCGAGACCCCGCGACTGATCGCGACGCGCACGAGCTCGCCCTGCGTCAGCGTCAGCGTCGCCGGCTCGGCGAACCCGAGCCCGTCGAGGAGTTCGGTGATGAACTCGTCCATGCTCGATTTAGTCAGATTGGGGAATCTAAATGCTTCACGCGATCTGCCGCCGGCGGTCGGGGTTCGACGGCGCGCGCTTAAGCTTTGTGCGGCTACATAACATGAGCGCCGCCGAAGAGAAGCCGATCCTCATCGGGTACGCGCAGGTCCGCGACGTCTACTCGTACACGGACGACGGCGTCCCGATGGAGCGCAAGCCGCTGCGGCCCGGCGAGGTCTGGATCGACTACGACGCGATCCCGGCGACGCCCCCGACTCCGTCGGCGTGGCCCGGCACGGCCGCGGAGTACACAACGGGCGTGCTGAACGAGCCGCTCGTCGCGACGGCCGACCCGCTCCGGTTCACGACGAGCCCGTCGAGCCGGCTCAGCCGCGTCCTGCCGGGCAACATGCGCAGCGCGGCGTACAGGGCGCAGCTGCGCGACGCGGCGGGGAGCGAGATCCCGTACGACCCGTCCGTCTGGGTCGTCGACGGGACCGAGCTCGTCGTCGCGTTCAAGACGACGCCGCCGTCGCCGCCGCTGAGCCTGACGTACTGGGTCTACACGGGCGACATCGCCGGCGCCTCGCCGATCGCGGCGGTGGCGAACGAGGGGGGCGGAACAGGCGTCGTGTACGACGCGACGGTCGACCGTGTCGTGAGGCTGCGCACGATCGAGGGCGATGCCAACGGCATCACGGTGGCGACCACGGCCGACACCGTCCGCATCAGCAACGCGATAACCGGGGGGAACCTGGGCGCCGGCGCCGGCATCTTCGCGCAGAAAAACGGCGCGTCGCTCGAGCTGCGGTCGATCGTGGGCGTCGAGGGCGTCACGGCGACGCAGACGGCGACCGAGGTGACCCTCAGCAATACGTTGACGGGGGCGAACATCGGCGCCGGCACGGGCACGGTATTCGCGAGCAAGTCTGGCAACACGCTCCAGTTCAACTCGCTCGCCGGTAACTCCAACGGGGTAACGGTCGCGGCGCCGGTCAACGGAACCATCGTGCTCAGCAACACGGTGACCGGGCTCAACAGCGGCGCCGGCGCGGGGATATATATATCCAAAGTCGGCAACGCCCTCCAGTTCAACACACTGACTGGTTCGTCCGGGATCGCGGTGTCTTCGACGGCGACCCAGGTGATCATCGACAACCTCGTCACCGGGGCCAACGTCGGCCTCGGAACCGGCCAAATATTCAGCGACAAATCCGGCAACTTATTGCGGTTTCGGGGGTTGAACGCGACGGCAACGAGCGGCATGACGATATCGACGGTATCGACCACGGTTGACGTCAAAATAACCATCGCGACGTGGTTCGTCAGCGACCAAAAGCCGACGGGGACCGCCGGGGGCGACTCCACCAGCCTCACGTTGCACACGCGAACGCTGAATACGATAACGTCGAACGGCTCCGGCACCGAGAGCGTGACCCTCGCATCGGACCAAATAACGTTCGCAGCCGGGCGATACTGGGTTTACGGGACGGTCGCGAACCGCGCCGGGGACGGCGTCGCCGCGAGCCTGTACGACGGCGCTGGGGCAATAGCGATCAGCGGCCAGTCGGCGTTCAACTCGGGGGCCGCAGCCACGACGCCGTGCGCGTTTGCCGGGATCGTGACGGCCGCCGGTTCGTACACGGTGCGGCAGTACATCACGACTGGCCGGGCCGTCGACGGGCTGGGGGCGGCGGCGAGCATACCGGGGCAGAATGAGGTCTACACGATGGTGACAATTATACGTCTGGCGGACTTTTGACGGGCAACTAATACGGCTCGTCATGTCCAGAGAAAAACCCGTCCTCATCGGGTACGCGCAGGTCCTCGATGCCTACTCGTACACGGACGACGGCGTCCCGATGGAGCGCAAGCCGCTGCGGCCCGGCGAGGTCTGGCTCGACTACGACGCGATCCCGGCGACGCCCCCGGTCCCGTCCCCGTGGCCGGGGACAAGCGACGGGGTGACAGTCGGCGTGCTCGATGAGCCGCTCGTCGCGACGGCCGACCCGCGCCGGTTCACGACCGACCCGCCGGCGCGCCTCGGCCTCTTGCTGCCGGGCAACATGCGCGGCGCGGCATACCGCGCCCGGCTGCGCGACACGGCGGGGCGCGAGATCCCGTATGACCCCTCCGTCTGGGTCGCCGACGGGCTCGAACTCGTAGTCGCGTTCAAGACGGCGCCGCCGTCGTCGCAGCTGCGGATCACCTACTGGGCGTACGCGGGGCGCATCGTCGGCGACGTCCCCGTCGCCGGCGTTGAGAACGAGGGCGCGGGCCCGGGGGCAGTCTACGACGCGGTCGTCGACCGCGTCGCCCGGCTGCGCACGCTCGAGGGGGGGTCGGGGATTTCGGTGACGACCGGCGCCGAGACGATCCACGTAGCGGACACGGCATCGGTGCAAAACCTGGGCGCCGGCGCGGGAATTTTCGCACAGCGCGCGGGGACGACCTTCGAGCTGCGGTCGATCGTGGCGGGCACGGACGCGGTGGTAACGCAGACGGGAACCGAGGTCGTGGTCGGGAACGCCGTGACAGGGGCGAACCTCGGCACGGGCGCGGCCGTCTTTGCGGGCAAGTCCGGCGGCGATCTCCAGATGAACACGCTGGCCGACGCCGGGGACGGCATATCCATAAGCACAGACAACGGGATCGTGCTGCTCAGCAGCACGCTAACCGGGGCAAACGTCGGCGGTGGGGAGGGGGAACTCTTCATCCAAAGGAACTCCAACGGGACACTCAGCTTTAGGGCGCTGACCGGGACGAACGGGATCTCCATCGGCAACGCGGTTTCGGGAGCCAGGCCAATTAACATAAGCTACTCAGCCAGTTCACTCGGAGGGACATCCCTTGTGTCAAGTTCCGTCCTCCCGACATTTAGCTTTAGGACGATCAGGACGCTGTCAACGGGCGACTCGGGTATGACGATTTCGCAGGACGCCCTCGACGTGTACTTCGCCATGGCAACAAACGTTTGGTTCGTCCGCGGCGTTTCGACGCAGGGGGTTGCCGGGGGGTCATCGTCGAGTGGCTCGACACACGTGCGGACGCTGAACACAATTAGTAGCGCGTCCCAGAACGCGTTCAACGTGACGCTCACCGGGAACAACTTGTCTTTCAGGTCATCTGCGCGGTTCTTTGTGTTTGGCGGGGCGGCTAATAGGGCCGGCGACGGTAACTTCGTCGGCCTCTACAACAACACGACCGCGTCCTTCGTCATACGTGGCTCCCCCGTGGTAAACGCCGGGGCCGACGCGACCAGCCCGGCGACCTTTTCGGGGGTCCTTACCTCGCCGAGCGCCCCCTACTACTCGATCCGGCACTACATCACAACCGGTCGCGCTTCGGACGGGCTCGGGGCGGCGACGAACCAGCCCGGGCGGAGCGAAATCTACACATGGCTCACGATCATCCAGCTCGGGACGACGCTGTAAGCTTCGAATAGCCCCGGCAGGGAAATAATTGAGAATCGGCGGCTCCCGGTAGGGAAATACAGGCGAGATCATCCAAAAAGTCCGATTCGGCGCACACGCTAATAGTTGTACGTGATGTAGACCACGAGGCGGGCTTCAACGAGGTTCGGGTTCGTCATCGACACCCGGAACGGGGTGCCCTTCAGGAACGGCACGGCCTGCGCCCGCGCCTCGCCGAAGCTGAGGTCCCCCGCGGCGTTCAGCGGGACGTTGTCGGCCGCGCGGCTCGTCACGCAGACGAGCGTCGGGCCGGCGGCGGTGAAGGCCGCGCCGGCGACCGGCGACGCGACCGTGATCGTGTTGGCCGCGCGGTCGACCGCCGTCGCCATCCCCAGCTCCTGGACGGCCGCGCCGTTCCGCAGCGTGATCACGTACCCGGGGTCGGTGTTCGCGGCCGCGCTCGGGCTGACCGCGAGGACGGTCGCGCCGTCCGCCGCGTCGGCGGTGAGCGCGCCGACGGTCGTCCCCGGCGCGGCCTCGGCCGTCACCCGGCAGCCGACGCAGGAGGTCGGGATCGAGAGCCGGATGGTGTACATGGCGATGTCGATTGGCCACACCTTGACGACCTCGCCGGTCGCGCCGGGCGCGACCGCGAGCTCCAAAGCGTCGACGCGGGCGTGCCCGCGCGTGCGGAACCCTTCCTCCTTGTTGATTCGCACGACGCCGGTGTTGACCTCGTCGGCGATCGAGGCGCTGCCGGGCTGGATCTCGTGCTGCGAGTCGTTCGGGCAGGCCGTCAGCGGCGCGTCGTCTTCCCGCCAGCTGTACGCCCAGTCGTTTTCGGCCAGGCAGTACACGCGGTGCTTAAACAGGGTTGATGCCATTTTTGTGCCGCGCGCTCGTAATCCACGTATACTGCGCGGGTGCAAAATGTGCCACCAACTATACGAACCATGAGTAGCCAGTCGGCGAAGGAGAAGCCAATCCTCATCGGGTACGCGCAGGAGCTCGACGGGTACTCGTACGCGGACGACGGCGTGCCCGTCGAGCGCAAGCCGCTGCGGCCCGGCGAGGTCTGGATCAGCTACGACAGCATCCCGCCGACGCCGCCGACCCCCTCCGCGTGGCCCGGCACCGCCGGCGCGTTCACGGTGGGCGTGCTGAACGAGCCGCTCGTCGCGACGGGCGACCCGCTGCAGTTCACGACGAGCCCGTCGAATCGAATGAGCCTAATTCTGCCCGGTAACTTGCAAAACGCCGCGTATCGGCCGACCTTGCGCGATGCCGCAGGCCGCATCATTCCGTACAACCCATCAGTTTGGGTTGCGGATGGCATAGAACGTTTGGTGGCCTTCAAGGTCAATACTCCGACTGAACTTGGTTGGACGCTGCCGCTTAACCTCACTTACTGGATTTACACCGGGTCCACGGCGGGGTCCGGGGGCGGGTCGAGCCTGACGCTGACGAACGAGGGCGCCGGCACCGGCCTCGTTTACGACACGACGGCCAGCGACGTCGCGTACTTCAGGACGCTGGAGGCCGACGCCGGCGCAGCGGGCATCAGCGTGACGACCGCGGCCGACGTCGTGCGCATCGGCAACACGCTGACCGGCGCGAACCTTGGCGCCGGCGCGGCGCTCTTCGCCGCGAAGAGCGGCGCGACTCTGCAGATGCGATCGCTCGTCGCCGGCAGCGGGGTGGCCGTCACGCAGAACGCCAACGACGTCACGATATCCGCGGCGGGCGGCGTCGTCAACATCGCGAATGAGGGCGGCGGCGCCGGCGTCTTCGACGCGATCGTCGGCACCACGGCGAACCTGCGCTCGCTCGTTGGCACGGCGAACGGCGTGACGGTGACGCAGGGCGCGACGACGATCACGGTCGACAACACGCTGACCGGCGCGAACCTCGGCGCCGGCACGGGCACGATGTTCGCGGCAAAGAGCGGCGCGAACTTGCAGTTCAACTCGCTGGCGGGCACGGCGAACGGCCTCACCGTGTCCGCACCTGCCGGCGGCGTCGTCACGGTCGACAACACGCTGACCGGCGCCAACCTCGGCGCCGGCGCGGCGCTGTTCGCGGCGAAGAGCGGCGCGTCGCTGCAGATGCGCTCACTCGTCGCGGGCGCAGGCAGCGGGGTGACTGTCACGCAGAACGCCAATGACGTGACGATCGGCGCCGCGGCGGGCAGCGTCGTCGACATCGCGAACGAGGGCGGCGGCGCCGGCGTCTTCGACGCGGTGGTCGGCACCACGGCGAACCTGCGCTCGCTCGTCGGCACGGCCAACGGCGCGACGGTGACGCAGGGCGCGACGACGATCACGGTCGACAACACGTTGACCGGCGCTAACCTCGGCGCCGGCACGGGCACGATGTTTGCGGCAAAGAGTGGAGCGTCGCTGCAGTTCAACTCGCTGGCGGGCACGGCGAACGGCCTCACGGTGTCCGCGCCGGCCGGCGGCGTCGTCACGGTCGACAACACGTTGACCGGCGCGAACCTCGGTGCGGGCGCGGCCATCTTCTCCGCGAAGAGCGGCGCGTCGCTGCAGATGCGTTCGATCGCATCCGGAACAAACATTACGGCGACCCAGAGCACGAACCTCGTCACGCTCGACACCAACTTCACGACATGGCGCATAACTGACGAAAAGGCGTCTGGTACGGCCGGCGGCGCGTCGGCGGCCGGCGTCCAAACCCGCACGTTGAACACGCTCGTGTCGCACGGGTCGAGCGGGTCGAAAATCACTCTCGCCGCCAACATTCTCACCGTCACGGCCGGGCGGTACGCCGTGTGGGGCTCCGTCTCGAACCGGGGCGGCGACGGGCACCGCGGGTACCTCATGAACAACACGTCGGGTTCGGTCATCATCCGCGGCCAGTCGGTGTTCAACTCCGGCGCCACGGCGACGACGCCATCGGAGTTCTTTGGCACGTTGGAGCCCGCGTCGACGGCGAATTACGTGGTGTCGCACTACATCACGACGGCGCGGGCCGCCGACGGCCTCGGCGCCGCGGTGGGGCAGCCGGGGCAGGTCGAAGTGTACACGTTCCTGTACATCGTGTTGCTGGCGTAGTTAGTTTGTATCAGAGATTTTCGCGCAATAGGATACCTGCCAAGTCAAAATGCTCAACCAGCAAGAAAACCTGCTCATCGCGGCCCTCGTGGTCGTCGTCGTCGCGCTCGCCGCCTTCTTCGGATACCGGCACTGGAAGAAGAACCACTTCCACGGCGGCGCACCCAACTGTCCGTGCGGCTGCGGCTCGACCTGCTCGTGCGCGCCGAGCTGCCGGTGCCGCCGCGGCGGCGTCTGCGCGTACAAGTAAGCGCCGGGGGAGACTTTTTTCGGCGTCATATCACGCGCATGAACCAGAGTGCAATCCTCGTAGCGGTCGTGATCGTCGCGCTGGTCGCGATCGCCGCCTACTTCGCGCTCCGCAAGCCCGCCCCGTGTCCCGGGCCGACACCGTGCCCCGGGCCGACGCCGTGCCCGAACTGCCCGAAGTGTCAGACCTGCCCGCCGCAGCCGCCGCCCTGTCCGCAGCCGGCGCCGCCGTGTCCAAAGCCGACGCCGTGTCCAAAGCCGACGCCATGCCCGAAGCCGGCGCCATGCCCGAAGTGCCAGAAGTGCAAGCCGCCGTTCGCGCCATGCCCGAAGTGCCAGAAGTGTCCGAGCATAGACATGACGCTGCTCGCCGCGGCCAACAACGTCTACCAGGCGACGTCGTCCGAGGTCGCGGCGCTGTGGCCCTGGTGGCAGCAGGCGCTGCAGGCCGGGGACATCTCGCAGGCGGACTTTAACGCCGACCCGACCACGATCGCCCTCCAGGCCTTCATCAGCAACCCCAACCGGAGCGACGTGTTCAGTTCGCTGGCGAACGCGCAGGTGCTCCTCGCGAAGTCCTCCCAGCTGCTCTACAACGTCGTCGTCGCGTTCAACGCGCTGAGTGCAAACGACGCGGCGCCGGCGTACGCGGCACTGAACAAGGTCACCAACGCCTGGGCGTACGCCGAGATGGTCTTCGGCGTCCTCAACACGATCTACGACGAGCTCGCAAGCACCTCAGACGAGATCCAGAGCTACCTCGCGGGAAAATAAGCCACTCGATTCTTTTTTTGGTCACATACGGCAAATGAACAACTTGCTTATTGCAGCAGTGGTCGTGGTTTTGGTCGCCATCGCGGCGTTCTTCGCCTTCCGCCAGCCGAATTGCAAGACGAAGTGCCCGTGCCCTCCGAGCGGATATTCGGACAAGTTTGTGATGAATCTGACTGTCGCGGCCATCAACTGCGCCAGTGACGTCACATCGGCGGCTCACGGCTGGTGGGTCGACATTCTGAGCAACAGCGGGATGACCACCGCTGCTGTCGCTGCTGACCCGGTTGCGCAATCGATGAAAGCGTACGTGAACAAGTCGGCCCTGCTGATTAACTCAGTTTCTGATGCAGCGACAGCTCTCAACGTACTCGACGTCCTCTTCCGTATGCTCTACCAGGTGGGTTTGGATTGGAACTCAGAAATCCTCAGCCTCACGAGCTCCGGCAAAATAAGCGAGGACTTGCTGCCATCGCTTCGAGTGATACAGGGTAATGTTTACAGCGCATCCATTCTGTTGCAACAGTTCTCGCAGCATTTCTGATGGGGAATTGCGCGAACAAAACCAAACGCACAATTGAGCTCTTTTTTTGCCCTCAATATCAGCCGAACATGGAAGCCTCATCCGGAAAGCGCAACGACACGGGGCTGCAGCGCAACTCGACGGGCTACCCGGCCAAGGTCGCGGCCAAGCTGCGCGAGCTCCACGGGCGTTACCTGCGGGCGCGCGAGGATCCGGCGGACCGTGACCACTTCTGGGCGAGCAGCCTCAAGTACTACCAGTACCTGGTCCGCGCCGTGATCGCCGACCCCGAGTACGGGGTCGGAGCCGACGGCAACGCGCGCGGCCTGCTGATCTACGCGACGATGGGGATGGGCAAGACGCGGCTCGCGGTCGCCGTGGCGATGTCGCTGTGGGACGCGCGCCCCCCGGTGATCATGCTGGCGCGCAGCCTGCGGGACAACTTCCGCCGGACGGTCGAGGAGGTCGTCCGGCTGACCGCGCCGGCTGACCTCACCGCGGAGGAGCTCGCGCGGCTGCAGGCGGGCGCCGTGGCCCGCTTCACCTTCGTGTCGATGGACGCGTACAACTCCGCCGAGCAGATGGCGCGGGTCGGGACGGGCGCGCGCGGCGCGGACGTCATGGGCGCGACGGGCGGCCTCGACGGGAAGCTCCTGGTCGTCGACGAGGCCCACAACTTCTTCCGGGCCGTCATCAACTCGGGCGCCGAAAGCTCGAACGCGCGCCGCCTGTACGAGATGATCATGTCCGCGCGCAACCTGCGCATCGTCTTCCTGACCGGGACGCCGGCGTCCAAGGACCCCTTCGAGCTCGTGCCGTGCTTCAACATGCTCACCGGCAAGGACCTGCTGCCGACCCAGTTCGAGCAGTTCTACAAGCTCTACGTCGACCGCGAGCACCACGCGGTCCGGAATCGCGAGCGCCTCGCCAATCGGCTCGTTGGGCTCGTCAGCCACGTCAGCCACTCGCGCCCGACCGAGCCCGCGGCAAGCGACGGCGACGCGCCGCTCGCCCCCAAACAAATCCGCGACGACGGCTGGTTTCCCGAGCGCAAGCCGTTGATCATTAAGCGCGTCGAGATGGGGCCCGACCAGTACCGGCGGTACCTGCTGGCCCGCGAGAAGGAGGAGGCCGAGGGGAAGGGCGGCATGGGGTTCGGCGGCGAGCGCCCGACGGCGCCGCTCTCGCTCCCGGGGTCGGAGAAGAAGGCCGCGAGCACGTACTACGTGCGCTCGCGGACCCTCTCGACGTTCGCCCCGCCCTCGGAGCTGGACTCGACCGCGGTCGAGAACATGCCACCGGAGCTGTTCGACGCCGCGGCGTCGATCGCCCCCAAGCTCGAGCTAATCGCGGACCGGATCATGGCCGCGCCGGGGCCTGTCCTCGTGTACTCGCAGTTCGTCGAGTCGGCGCTCAAGCCGCTCGGGCGGATCCTGCAGCGGCGCGGGCTCGGCCAGTTCTCGGGCGGCGCTTCGGCGACGGCGACAGGCGGCGCTTCGGTTGACGAAGCGTCGCCGCCGCTCGTCATCCGTGACTACCAGGTCGGCGGAAAGACCCTCCGGGTGGTCCGCGACGACCTGCTCGAGGCCGGCACGAAGCAGCGGGCCGGGGCGGCGTTCCTGCGGGAGCTCCTCCGCGACCGCCCCGAGGTTAAAACGCTGCTGTACACCGCACCCTACAATGGCTACGGGCCCGTGGCCGCGGCCGCGGCCGCCGCGGCGCTGGGGCTCGCGTGCCGTCTCGTCCTCACGAGACGGCCCATCGGCTCCTCGACGGCTGCAACACAGGTCGAAGCCGAGAACTCGCCCACGGTTCAGATCGCGCGTCGATTTGGCGCGCAGATCGAGTTCGCCGACACGTGGGCGGACCTCGTCCAGCGCGGCCGGACGCTGGAGCGCGACCCGTCAGTCTTCTGGATCCCGCTGGGCTTTCACGACGCGCGGTTCAGCGCGCTTCTCGGCGAGAAGATCCGCGAGGCCGCGACGGGCATCGACCCCAGCCGGATCTGGGTCGTGGCGGGCACGGGCGCTCTCGCTTTGGCGATCGCCGCGGCCTTCCCGAAGGCGCACGTCATTGTCGTCCCGGCGGCGAGGGACGACCCGAAGGCGGTGAAAAAGGTCCGAGACGCGACGGCGGGCGAGTCCCGCATCAGCATCTTCGCGCGCGGCGACGTGCCGCGCGCCCCCACGCCGTACCCGACTGTCGTCGGCTACGACTCCCTGGCCTGGGACGCGGCGGTCGCCGACGGCCTCGACGGCGACTACGTGTGGTCGACGGCCGGCAGCAGTGCCGCCACTTCGACGGCCGGCAGCAGTGCCGCTTCGACGGCCGCCAGCAGCGCCGCTTCTTCGACGGCCGGCGAGAGCGGCTTCCCGTACCGCCGGGCCTACCTCCCGCCGCCCGGCGAGATGTTCGCCCGACTGCGGGCCCTCGCCGAGCAGGACTTGGCGGCCTGGGACGCGCCGTCGGCGGATAAGCGCATGGCGCTGGTGCGGCGGACCTTCCCCGAGGACTTCGACGCGACCGACAGCGTCGCGGACCACTTCGTCGAGCCGGCCCGCGTCCTGTGCCGGGAGCGCGGCCAGGTCTCCCCCGCCGAGGCCTGGGAGAAGATCAGGTCCCGCAAGGACCTCCCGGCGTCGGCGAAGGAGCGTCGCGAGCTCGTCTACAAAGCCGCGCGGGGCTGCAACCTGTTCAACGCGGCCCTCGCCGTCTACCTGATCCGGCGGTTCGGCGGCGAGGCGGTCCTCGACGTGTCGGCGGGCTGGGGGGACCGCCTCATCGCGGCGCTGGCCGCCGACGTGCGGATCTACCGCGGCTGGGACCCGAACGAGATCCTCCAGCCGGTCTACAAAGCCATCGGCGAGGCATTCGACCACTCGACCGACTGGTCGGTCGAGCCCGCGCCGTTCGAGTCCGCCGCAGTGCCGCGCGAGCAGTTCGACAGCGTCCTGTTCTCGCCGCCGTTCTTCGACAAGGAGCTCTACCGCGGCGCCGAGACGTCGACGACGCTGTACCCGGAGCGCGAGAAGTGGTATCGGCAGTTCTACCGGCCGGCCATCGCGAAGGCCGCGGCGGCGCTCCGGCCCGGCGGCCACTTCCTCGCCTACATTCCGAGCGAGGGCCAGATGCGGAGCGAGCTCGACGCGGCGCTCCGGCGGGCCGGGCTCGCCTCCGTCGGCGTCGTCGGCTTCCAGCAGGTCGTCGCGGGCGCCGCGGCCGGCCAGATCCGGGACACCTTCGTCTGGCGGCGCCCGGGCGCCGCGCCGCAGGGCGCGGCCGAGTTCGTCGCGCCGGACCCGGCGCGGGACGTCGCGGCGTTCGCCGCGGCGGTCGACGGCCCCTGGCGGGGCCTCCTGACGGCGGCCGAGGAGGCCTACCTGCGCCGGGTGGTCGCCGACCCGGCTCCGGCGCTCCGGCGCGAGTACGACCCGGCGGCAGTACCGCCAATCGAGTACCGCGACGACAAGAAGCGAGTCGTCGACGGCTGCGCGGTCACCCCCACGGCGCTCAACCTGCACCACGGCCAGCGCAAGCTGTTCGTGAGCGAGCTGCAGTGCCTGACCCACTGGGCGCGGCGCGCCGACGAGCGCCTCGTCGTGGTCTACGCGGGCGCGGCCCCCGGCGACCACATCCCGCTGCTGCTCGAGCTCTTCCCGGGCGCCGAGTGGCACCTGTACGACCCCGCGCCCTTTCGCGTGCGCGCCGGCCCGCAGTGCCACCTCTACCAGCAGTACTTCACCGACGAGGACGCCCGGAGCTGGCGCGGCCGCGCCGACGTCTTCATCTGCGACATCCGCGTGCCGCAGCCGGTGGGCCCCACCGGCTGGAGCCGCGAGTTCGAGGACCAGGTCGCGCGCGACATGGCGGCCCAGGCCGAGTGGACGCGCCTGATGGCCCCGCGCCGGGGGGCGATGCTCAAGTTCCGCCCGCCCTACTTCGACCCGGCGGCGCCGGCGTCCGCCCGGCTGAGCTACCTCCGGGGGCGCGTGCTCTGGCAGACCTGGCCCGCGGCTTCGTCGGGCGAGGGGCGTCTGCTCGTCGAGGCCGCCGACGTGGCGGCGGCGCCGCAGGAGTTCGCCACGCGCCACTACGAGAACGCCGCGGCCTCGCACAACCTGGCGCGGGCCTGGGCGACGTACGAGCCGCCGGCGCCCGGCCTCGACCGGGTCCCCGGCTACGACCGGTGCTTCGACTGCACGAACGAGGCCGCGGCCTGGGCCGACTACGCGCGCGCGCCCGGCGCGGCCCGCGGGACGGTCGCCGGGTGGATGAACCGCCTGACCTCGATCACGCACCAGCGGCTCGACACGCCGCACAAGGCGGCCGGCGAGCGCACGACCGCGAAGGGCGGCCCGCAGGTCCACGGCTGGCGCGCGGAGCTCCCCGGGGGGCGGCGCGGCCTCGAGGCGATCCGCCGGGCCTGCTCGCGCGGCGGCGCGGAGCCTCAAAATAACAACGTGCATCGCATCGTCCATGAGAACCCCTCGGCGGAAATTCGGTGGGTGACTGCTGGCGACGTCGAAACCGCGAAGTCGTCTTCTTGGGCGATCATCTCCGGCGAGGTGCCGACGGAGGTGCGCGCGCAGATCACCGCCGCGTACAACCGGCCGAGCAACAAGTATGGCGCGGAGATCAAAGCGATCCTGCTGTCGAAGACCGGCGCCGAGGGTCTGGACCTGAAGAACACGCGCGAGACTTACCAGGTCGAGCCGTACTGGGACTGGGACCGCGGCGAGCAGTTCATCGCCCGCGCGGTCCGCCTCGGCAGCCACGACGAGCTGCCGCGCGCCGAGCGCGAGGTCCAGCCGTACCTCTATGTGGCCGTGGCCAACCGGCGCGTGTACGAGCAGATGCGGCCCGAGGACCGGGAGCCCAAGACGACCGACGAGCAGTTCCTCGAGCGCGCCGCGGACAAGTACGCCACGAACATGGCGTTCCGCGACCTGCTCGCCGAGGTCTGCCTGGAGTGCTCGGTCTTTGGCTACGGCAACTGCCGGATCTGCGTGCCGACCGGCGCGCCGCTCTTCCACGACGACCCGGCGCTCGACATCCGCCTGCCCGACCCCTGCGTCGTCCGGCAGGAGTCGCGGGTCGAGGCCACGCCGGTGGTGCTCGACGGCGTCACCTACTTCTACGTCAAGGACCCGACTGCGGCGCTCGGCTACGTGTTCTACCAGTGGCGCGAAGACCTCGGCGGACACGCGCCGGTCGACCCGGCCGACCCCGTCGCGGGACGGCTCCTCGCGCTGGTCGAGAATTGAACGGCGGCGCGCGAGAGGTATCCGAAAACATGGCCGCCTTCCACTCTCGATCGACGCCGATCGAAATCCTGCGGCCGGCGCGGCAGTGCGAGGGCGGGCACGCCTTCCGGCACAGTGCCCTCACCTGCGCCGGCGGCTGCGGCACGGTGTACTGCCGGTGCGGCGCCGAGACCCACCGGCAGCGGGACCGGGTCGTCGCCGGCCACGACCCGGCCTGCGGGCGCGGAGACGCGTTGTCGATTCCGGCCGACCTGCAGTGCGAAAACAAGCACCGGTTCCAGCACGACACTTTGGTCGCGTGCGACAACGGCTGTCGCACGGCGTACTGCCGGTGCGGCGCCAGCGTCCACCGGCGCGGCCGGTGGATCCTCGCCGGCCACGACCCGGCGTGCGGCCAAAACAGGTCACTCTGACGGTCACGCGCCGCCGCCGTCCAGCGAGAGGACACCCGGGACCGCGCACGAGCACGCGACGCCGCCGCGGAACACCATGGCGCCGGGCCCGAAGGCTTTGGTGTATTTTTCGGCCTGCTTTCGCAGGCTCGCCGCGACGAGCCGGCCGCCGTACATCGAGTAGTCCTTCGCGTCGAGCCAGTGGACGACCCGGCCGTTGATCCGCACCGGCTCGTCGCCGAAGAGGAAGTCCGGCGTCAGCGCGGAGCCCTCGGCGCGGAGGTCGCCCTCGGTCTTGAACTTCGCCCCGGTCCCCCGGAGCTTGTCTTCGATGACGCGCTCGAAGGTGTCCGACCGGGCCCGGACCCGATCGTTGTTCAGGCGCGACCCGAGATCGGCCTCGAAGATCGCCGGCGCTTCGGCGGCGAACTCTTTCGGCAGTGTTTCGGGCGCCGCGAGCATTTCACGGACGCGGTTCGCCGAATATGCGCGCTCGATCAGGATCGCGCGCAGCACGGCGAGCGGCGGCAGGTTGTGTTTTCGGGCGATCGCGAGAACCGTGTCACCCGCGGCGCTCTCGGCGGCCAGCGCCGGGGCCTCCCTGAAGGCCCGCGCGCCGGCGTGCCCGGCGCGCAAAGCGACCTCCTGGTTCCGGATCGAGGCGAGCTGCTCGTAGCCGAACGCGGGCGTCTTGTGCCGCTCGCCGAGGACGCGCGCGGCGCGTGTGAGCCGCGCGCGTTCTTCGTCGTCGATCGGCCCGAAGCCGCGCGCCGCCCGCGCGGCCGCCGCGGCGTCGCGCGCGAGCTCCGCGGGGTAGCACCGGGTCGGCCAGTCGATGGAGACTTTCGGGCTCGCCACTTTCGGGCTCGCCGTTTCGGCCTTCGGAGTCGTTTCGGCCTTCGGGCTCGCCACTTTCGGGCTCGCCGTTTCGGCCTTCGGAGTCGTTTCGGCCTTCGGGCTCGCCATTTCGGCCTTCGGAGTCGTTTCGGCCATCGGAGCCGTTTCGGCCGTGTGCGGTTTGTCTTGCCCGCCGCCGCCTTCAGTTGTGATCCGGCGACGGCGGTGTTGTCGCCGGATCAACACGAAAGCGACGGCGATGGCCGTGATCACGACGAGGACGGCGATGAGCACGAGCTGAAGTACCATCACGACTATATTTCGGGGGAAAAAGCATTCAAAAGACGGCGCCGCGAGTTGTCACCATCGCCACTTTGGCAGCGAGTTGAGGGCCGCGCGGCGCTCCAAAGTCATCACGCACCGGTTGAGGCCCTTGTTCGCCCGCCGCTGCAGGCGGATCCACGAGCCGAGGTTCACGCCGTCGACCACGGCCGTGACCAGTGGGAGGCGGCCCTTCGCCTCCGTGTACCGGCGGAGCCGCTCGAACTTGTCCCACCAGACCAGCTCGTTGTCCGCGCGCAGGTCCCCCCAGGTCCACCCCGGCACCGACTCGAGCGCGGCCCGGCGCTCGGCCGTCATGGCGGTCAGCCGGGCCTTCATCGCCACGCGCTGGCGGTCGACCCAGTAGCCGATCTGCACGCGGCGGTACTCGGTCCGCTGCGAGGGGATCCGGCCGTGCTCGTCGACGAACTCGCGCAGCAGGCGAAAGTTGTTTTCCCAGTCGGTCGCCCTGAGCGGCAGACGGCGCGGCGGGTTCCCCCACGACCACCCCGGGACGGCCTCCATGTCGCCGACGGCGCGGGCCGGGAGCTGGCCCGCCCAGTACCGCTGACGCATCCGGCCGACCCAGTAGCCGATCCTCACCCGGCGGAAGACTGTTCCGGGGCCCGGGAGCGCGCCGAAGTTTTTCCGGAGATAGTCGCGAATCAGGGCCCGCTGCCGCCGCCAGAGCTCTTCGGCGAGTCCAACCACTCGGTCGCCCATTGTTTGCTGACTGTCGAGCCGGATCAAATTGGAAAAAACACGAAGCGGCCGTTCAGCCGCGCCGCGCCGCCACCATCTCGTCCAGTTCCCGGTCGAGGAGCGCCTTCTCCCGTTCGTACTCCGGGGTGCCCTGCACGAGCGGCTCCCGGTCCGGACGTTCGGGGTATGACGCGGCATCGTCGTTGTCGTCGTCGTTGTCGTTGTCGTTGTCGTTGTCGTCGTTGTTGTTGTTGTCGTCGTCGTTGTCGTCGTCGTTGTCGTCGTTGTCGTCGTTGTCGTCGTCGAGGCGATCGTCGATGAGCTTCACAACACCCGCGGAACAGTTCCGGCGCGCCAAGACCAGCGCGTCGGCCAGGTCCGAGTGCGTGTGCAGGTTGAAATGCGTGATGAGCCAGCGCGCCGCGCATGAGTGTCCGTTTTCGCAGGCCTCGCGCAGCGCGAAGTTGTCCGCTGCGCGCGCGTCGTCGGCCGTCAGGCCGAACCGCCCGGCGAGCCACATTGCCGTGGACAGGTGGCCGCGGGCGCAGGCCCAGCGCAGCGCGAAGTTGTGCGTGTCGCGCGCCTCCGCGCTCGTGATCGAGAACTCGTCCGCGATGATCTCGGCGAGCTCGAGCTGACCCTCCGAGCACAGCGAGTGGAACAGATCCAGTCGGGACTTCCGAAGGTGCGGTTCGGGCCAACGGCTGTGCGCGAGCAGATCCTGCACGGCTTCGATATCGCGTTTGCGGCAAGTCGCCTCGAGCGCGGCGAACGAGGGCTCATGCGAGACGGTCTTTCGGAAGGGCGTCCCCGGTGCCGGCGCCATTACCGGAGGCGAGCCGGTCTTTTGAGGCACCAGAGGCGAGCCGGTCTTTTGAGTCGCCAGAGGCAAGCCGATCTTGATGTTGTCTTCGCCGGCGTTGTCGCCGTCGACGGCCCAGGGGACCTCGGCGAACATCGTGTCGGCGTCGTTCCAGCCGTGCTGGACGGAGTAGGCGGTCGCCGCGATGACCTCATTGCCGCTCCCGGCCGCGCCGATGACCTCGAACAGCCGGATCGTCTCCTCGTGGTCTTGCCAGCGCATGGCGAGCATGACGACCATCTCGAGCCGGACCTCGGGCGTCTCGCCCGTCGCCAGGGCCGCCCGGAGCGCGGCCGCCAGGCTGGGCATCGGGTCAATGTTCAGCGCGGCGAGTATCGCCGTGGTCTCCAGCAGCAGGCGCGACTTCTGGCTCAGCCAGACGCCGCTCAGGGCGTACCGGTCGCGGCGCACCCAGGTCGGGTGGCGCGGCCGCGGCGCCCGCGCGGCGAGCCCGCGGCGCTCGCGGGCGGCCGCGGCGGCGCGGCCGAAGGCGTCCCAGCGGTTCAGGCTCACGAGCTCGACGATCTCAATGAGTCGTTCAACCGGGATCACCGATGCCTCCACGGCGGCCGCGGCCGCCTCGATGTAGCTGCGAACGAATGGGAGGCCCGCGCACAGCCAGTCGGGGAGTTTCAGGGCGTCCATCAGGTTGTTGCGCTCCGCGTGCACGCGCAGGCGGGACTCGACGTCGTGGGCGCGGGACGCGTACCGCGCTTCCTCGCTCGCAAGCAGCTCCCGAAGTTCGTGGGTATCGGCCATTCGTTCTCGGTATGCAGTCCGAGGGGAAAATCAATTTTCGTGCGCGTTTTCCTCAAAAAACACAATTCGATAATCCGAAATAAGGCTCAAATCTTCGAATGAAGGCCTCGTCAGGGTGCGATATATTGCGTGAGCCGGTCGACGACGCGGCGCAGGCGCATGGGAATCAGTAGGCGGCGCTTGGCGATGCAGACGGTGACGACTTGCGGCAGCGTCGGCGCCGGGGCGAAGTCGACGATCGAGATCGCCGGGTCGGTCCAGAACCGGTTGGGCTCGCCCGCCGAGGCGAGCGGCGTCCCCGGCGGCAGCGGCGCGACGGCGGGGTTGCCCGCGACGACGAGGCCCTGGGGGCGGTTGACGAAGGTGTCCAGGACCGCGATGCCGCTGCGGAAGCCCGAGACGAAGATCCGGTCGCCCATGTGCAGGCCGTGGGCCGTCGAGTCGAACCGCAGGAAGGGCCCAGGGGCCGCCGCGGCGTCGCTGACGACGGTCACCTCATACAGGCAGTCCGGCAGGAACTTGACGGGGATGTCGGGGTTGCGGAAGACCAGCGTGACGCCGTGGACGTCCTTGAGCGGGTCGGTGAAGATGTAGCGCTCCCAGTCGCCGCTGACCGGTACCATCTGCAGCATCGTGGGGTTGTGGCCGATCCGCTCCGCGTACCGCGTCGTGAACTCGAAGTGGTGGCGCGCGCCGTTGCGGTCGCTGAAGGACTGGAGGCCCGCCTCACGGATCTGGACCGTGAGGCGGTTGCCGTTGGGCAGCTGGGTGTAGGGGTTGTTGACCCACGGCGTCTGGGTCGTCGCGGGCGGGAGCAGGACGCCCTCCGGGTACTGGCCGTAGCCGCCGGCGTTCGGGATCAGCGTGGGCGGGCCCGAGGCTCCGTTGGCGTTGTTGTGGATCAGCACGAGCCGGTTCGTGCCCGACGGGCTGACGGCGGGGGCCGCGACGAGCTCGTAGGGCACGTCCTCGAGGATCGGCAGCGTGAAGGGCCCCATCTGGACCTCGATCACCGTGTCGATCTTGTCGCGGACACCGATGACCTGGTCGCCGGTGACGCCCTGGACCATGAAGTTCCACTGGAACTCGCCTTCCGCGACGCGCGACTCGCGGAGCTTGTTGAACGAGTCCAGGACCATAAACTGGTCGCTGATGCCGTAGATGCCGCTGGGACACGCCCGGTTCTTCTCGAAGTGGTCGTCGCAGGAGCCCTGCTGCGCCGCGAAGGCCTCGCGCTTCAGCAGCTCGTGCACGTCGAGGTCGACGCCGCGCTCCGATCGCCTGTTCGCCGCGTCGCTGAGCGGCGGCGCCGCGTGGTGCCCGCCATGATGCCCGCTCGGTCCGCCCGGCGAGAAGCCCTCGGGGCGCCGCGGCGCCGCGCGTGGCGCCGCCGTAGCGCGCTTCCGGCGCTCCTCTTCGGCGAGGTCCTCCCGGAGCATCTGGTTCTGGACTTCGCGCATATCGAATGCGGGCGCGCGTTGACCTACAGCACGCGCCATTCGAGTCGTATTTGAAGCGCGGACTTTGCTCTATAGCGGGGCGAAAATGCAGTACGGATTCCACATCGTGAGCGGCCCGGCGAGATCGGGCAAGACGACTTTTATCCGCTCGCGCCTCATCGAAGCGCCGGTCGGGCAGGTGTTCGTCTCGACCCTCACGCCGCTCGAGTATGCCGACTTGCCGGTGCAGGTCGGCACCGACCTGGCCGATCCGATCGTGGGGACGACAATTATGGATGCGGCGACGCGAGAGCCGGCAAAAATCAACATTGTTGTCGTCGAGGACAGCCAACGAAAATTCCTCAACAGCACTATCTGCGACCAGTTCTTCCAAGCGTCTCGTTCGCTGCGGCTGGCCGTCATCGTTATAGTCCAATCAATGGCGGATGTCCCACCGAAGTGGCGCCGACGCGCGGTTTCCGCGCGCCTGTTCCGGCCGAGCGCGGACGACATCCAAAAACTCTCCGTGGATTTCGTCGCGTCGTCCGCGCACGGCACGAGAATCTACGGCCGTTCCCGTCACCAGTGATTTCGCGCTTTGGCCGTTCCCGTCATCGGTGATTTCGCGTCGACCGCCTCCTGCCGCGCTTTGGCCGTTCCCGTCATCGGTGATTTCGCGTCGACCGCCTCCTGCCGCGCTTTGGCCGAGGCGCGTCGCACGGCGGCTTCGCGATTTTCTGATACGGAACCGGCATCAGGCAATACCACCCGTACCGGCTAGCTACATAGCGGCGGCGTTGTCGCGACAGCGATCGGAACCTCGTAACGTGGTGTTTTCGTTTTTTGGGCTGTTTTATGCCAGCTTCGTCGGGCGAAACTTCCGGCGACGGTTCGACCGGAACCCGGCTTAGCCGCAGCGCCAGCTCGGCTAGCGCCAGACACAGGCCGCCGGCGCGCCGACGGGGCAGCAGAGACCACCACGCCGTGTAGTGCGCGGGCCGCCAGTCTCGCGCCCGCATGATCACGTCGGTGGTTTCGGCGAAGTCCACGTCCGCGCCGGCGCGGACGCAGAGGTCAACAATCGGGAGTAGCCCGATCGACGACGCGGCGAGGACCGCTTCGCGCAAATTCGTCGCCCCGCGATCGATACTAAATTGGGCAATTTCGACCCTCCGATGTGTTACGGCGAGCGCGAGAAGCCAGTTGAAATCGAGAACAAAGCCGCTGTTTTCAAGCATGCGAAACATTTCTATGGAACTGTTTGAAACTGCGAACTGAACGACCGAAGGTCCTATCGTCGCTCCGTACTCGATGCAGCACACGGCGGCCGCGATGTTGTTCATCCACATCGCGGCTTCGAGGAGGCGGTCTAGCTCATATGTTTGGATTTTTTGTAAGACCTGCTCAAGAACTTCGATACAGTTTTTGGTGATAGCGAGTTTACCGAGATCCAGTAGCAGATAGCAGTTCTTTGGAAATCGTTTGAGTAATTCAACGGCCAGACGTTCTCGGCCGTGCATTATCGCACCCTCAAGAGCCAGCGCCGCGTCCGTGCAGAAGGACAGGACGAGGTCGTCGTGCTTCGCCTCCGCGGCGGCGGCGAAGACCAGATCCATGTCGATAGAGTTCGACATGAACTTTGTTATCAAGTCTATCTGATTACCCCGCGCGGCTCCGACAACGACGCCTTGGCAGATCTCCTGTTCGGTCATTCCTTTCGTTTGCGCCAGGTCGATACCGCGGATGAGAAATTCCATCGAGCCGACCTCCGCGGCGGCTTCGACAACGACCATCGGGTTGTTTTTTCGACAGCGAGTCACAAACCTGAACAGCCGGCGACTCTGCGCGAGCACCACCGCCCGCGCGAACGCATCGCTGTGCCAGCCGGACGGTCTCCAACGGAGGTCGGCGACCCACGAGAGCAAGCCCTTGTGGCCGCGGCGACCGAGCGTCTCGAGCGAGCACGGCGGCGAGGCGCCGACGATTTTGCGCCAGGTGCGGCACACCGCGCGCAGCGCCGGAACATACTCGGGGGCGAACTCGAGAATACGCGCTAGAACATCGCGATGCGCCAAATCTTGCCACGGCGAGGTCATCGCGCGTACAATGACCAAAAAAAGAGGAGTTCAATTATGCCGCTGTGAAATCGGTCAGCGGCACCTCGACGACGCCGGCGGGCGTCCGGACCCGCATCACGCGCAGGCAGTCCTCGCCGAGCGCGCGTCGGAGCACCGCTTCGCTCTCGCGCGGCATCGGGATCTCCAGGTCGTAGAAGCGGAAGCCGTCCACGAGCGGAAACAGTTCCCGAGGCGTGTACTTCGTGTTGCAGTGGGCCTGGGACGACGCCGGGTCCTCCTCGCGGAAGCGGACGTCGTCGAGCAGGTAGCGCTGGGCGCCGTCGACCGGGTCCACCGCGAGCCGGTACGAGAACAGGTCGACGTGGACGGGCGAGATCGTCGCGCCGGGCTCGTTCGTGCCGACCTGCCAGTAGGCGTCGGTGCGGTTCCGCTGGAGGGTGAGGCCGCGCTCGCGGAAGGCCTCCACGCACCCGGCGAGCGGGTCGTGGCCGTCCTCGCCGCGGCGGTACGCCAGGTCGCCGTCGTCGTCGGTCGGGATCATGCCGCCGTGGCGGAGCATGCCGAGCATCGTGCCGCTCTGCGCCCAGAACTCGACGCGGCAGTCCCGCAGCGCCAGCACGGTGCGCCGCATCATCGTCTTGATCTCGGCGACGCGCTCCTTCGGCGTGTACAGCGTCTGGGGCGGCGGCCCGGTCGGCGGGGTCAGCCCGCGGAAGGCCGCGAGCACGGCCGCGCCGTCCTCGGCCGTGCCGGCCGTCAGCCGCACGAAGCCGGCGAGCCCCGGCTGGTCGCCGCGGTCGCGCACCTGGACGCCGGCCGCAGCGAGGGCGGCGACGGCCGCGGCGGTGTCGCCGACGTAGACCAGGAAGAAGTTGGCCGGCGTGTCGGCGACCCACCAGTCGAGGGCACGCAGCTCCTCGCAGAGCCGCTCGGCCGACGCCATCAGCGCGGCGGCGTACCAGGAGTAGTGCGAGGCACCCATCAGCGCCGCCGTGGCGATGCGCACGGAGTGATCGCCCATCGACTTGGGGCTCACGGCGATGCCGACCCGCCGGATCACGTCGGGACATCCGACCGCGTACCCGACGCGCAACGCGGCCAGCCCGAATACCTTCGACATCGTCCTGGAGACGACGACATTTCGACTCTGTATCGCGTATCGGGCGAGACTGCGGATGTTCATGGGGGCGTTCCCGGCGTAGATGGTGTTCCGAGCGAGCTCCAGACTTATGCCGAGCTTGGCGGCCGTGCGTCGCTGGTCGGCCGGCTCGTGGCCGGCGAACTCGATGTAGGCCTCGTCGACGAGGAACAGCGAGCGCGGGAAGTCGCCGGCGAGGCGCTCGACTTCGGCCTGCGTCCAGATCGTCCCCGTCGGGTTGTTGGGGCTGCAGAGGTAGACGAGGCAGCCCTCGCGCAGCATCGCGTCGTAGTAGCGCAGTGCGGACTCGAGCGCCCGGCGTTCGAGCGACCGCCCCGCGGCGTCCCGCGCGCCGAGACCGAGCGGCACCGCGACGACCTCGAGCCCCTGGAGCCTGGCGTAGTGCTCGAAGTGGGTGTAGCTCGGCACGCCCATCAGGACGCGCCGGTGGCCCCGCAGGCCGCTCGTGTTGATCACGGCGCGGAGCACCTCGTCGCTGCCGGCCGCCAGGAGGACGTGTTCCGGGGTCATCTTGACCTCGTCCGGGTACCGCAGCCGGTCCCCGCCGTCGAGGTACTGCACGAGGGCGCGCCGGAGCCCCGCTTCGAGGGCGCCCGAGGGGTACCGGGTGAGGTCCTCGTCGCGCGCGGCGACCGGCGCGGCCGCGGCGGCGCGGACCCAGGCCGAGTGCTCGTGGCGGAACTCATTGAGGTGGAGCCGCAGGACACCCTCCGGCGGGGGCGGCCCGATGCTGTACGCGCGGACGTTGTTGTCCATCTCCGTGGGCGCCGTCTATCAACGGCTTGGATCATTCTTCAGTTGTCGCAGTTGAAAGAGAGGCGCCACTGTTATTCGGCGGATGTTCGCGAACCGTTACATCAACGGGGTCAAAGTCCCGTGCGTGGCGCTCTACATCGTCGTCGTGCTATTCATCGTCGCGTACGGGTGGTTCCTGCGATCGACACACACCCGCGACGTTCTGGCGACGCCGATCTTCAACCATCCGATCTGCCAAAACATAGATGGCTGGAGCATAAGTCACTTCATATTCTTTGGGGTGCTCGGCCTGATGTACCCGGGCCATCATCTGCAGTTCTTCCTCGTCGGCTTCGGTTGGGAAGTCATCGAAACCATGCTTGGCCAGAACCAGCTAGAGATGAGTGGGAAGAGAGTTCAACTAATTGGCGACCAAGACGAGGAAGGAAACACTACCGGGAAGAATGACGCTTACTGGTATGGTAAAGAGAGCGATGTTCTATGTGATGCTCTGGGGTATGCGCTGGGTAGTGCCTTTGCCGAAAAATACTGGCCCAACGAGTTTGAACACCCAAAGAAGGCAGCTTTACGCTCATGAAGACTCGCTGCCGCTGCTGTTCGCGGCCGGTGAGGCGACGAACGCTTTTTTCGTGCCGCCGTCGTACGGCACGCCGTGGCCGTTGGCGAGCATCCAGACGTTCAGGTTCTCGCCGTTCTTGTCGAGCCGGTCGCCGGCCCGCGTGTACATTGTCACGAGCGGGCGTCCGTACGGATCCAGTTTCTTGGTCTCGACAACCTCGATGAAGACGAGGCTGTCGGGGTCGCTGCGGGCGATCCGGTCCCGCAGCGCGTCGCGCGCGGCCTTGGCCGCGGCGATCTCGGCGACGCGGTTCGGCGAGTTCTTCGGCGGCTTCATCTCGGGGCTGTCGTAGCCGGCCATCCGGACCCGGTACTGCACGAGCTCGTGGTTGAAGCGGAACACGACGCGGACCGTGTCGCCGTCATACAGCGAGACGACCTTCGCCAGGAAGCGCCGCCCGACGAACGAGAAGTCACGACCGAGTTTCGCCGCGGCGAGCTCGGGGTCGTGCAGCGGCGCGTCGGGCCCCTCGATCGCGTCGAGCAGGTCGGACGCGCGGCCCAGGTGGCGCCCGAGTGACTTCTGCTGCTTCGAGAGCCGCTCGCGGCGCTCCTCCGCGTCGAGCTCGGAGATCGTGCGGATGTCCACGCGGAGCTCCTCGAGCAGCGCCGCGACGCGGTGGTTCCGGGGCACGGGGTCCGGCTCATCTTCGAACGCCCGGATCTTCTCGCGGTTGAACTTCTCGTTCGCTTGGCGCAGCCGCGCCTCCTTGTCGCCGGGGGCCGCGGCCCACTCGGCGCGAACTTCAGCGGACGTCCGCGCCGAGCGGGCGCCGGCGCGGGCCGACGGCGCGGTGCCGCGGCGCTCGTCCGGGCGTGGCGGCACCACATAGCCGAGATCTCGGGGTTGTCCGCAGCAGAGACGATTGCCCATTATCAGTATTCAGTAAGCCGTGGGTGTTCAAATATTAATCGAAAAAAACGCCTTTTGCTCATCACCGCAGGCTGCTGGCGAGCTGCTGTGCGAGTCTGTTGGCGTCTTCTTGAGTGCGCCGAGCCGACTCCAGAATCTCGTCAGGGTCTTCTTCGGCCCACGTTTCGACGTTCGACGGCGAGTGCCCATACCGAATGCGCTTTGCTTGTTCGGCAGCCGAATTGTCGTTGAGCATCCGCGACGTCTCGGCGGCAAACCGTTCGATCTCCCATCGCGCGGCGCTTTCGCTCGGCGGGTCGTCGCGCGGCGGCGCCGGGACGTGGGCGCCCGGCAATGGTGGAAGCGGTTCGCTGCAGCAGAAAGCAGCGCCCATTCGATGTAATATGACCACGGAGCGCTCTTCAATTCTTACACTGGCGCTAACAAACAAAAAAGACCACTGCGGTTCACAATGCGGCGATCATGGCTTCTTGCTTGGTCAGCTCCATGTTCATCTGGACGTGAAGGATCCGGATCTCGAGGTTGACCTCGTCGATGACACGGTCCCGCACCCACACGGGCTCATTCGAGAGGTCGATCCGAACCAGCTCGGCGCGCTTGGCCGGATCGGGCTCGTGGCTGAGGCGGCCCAGCATCGTCTTGACGAGCTGGTAGATCTTTTCCTCCTGGGTTTCATCGAAACGCTGGGGCGTCGCGCTGCTGTTCTTGTTCCCCAGCGGCCGGGGCGTCGCGCTGCTGTTCTTGTTTCCCATTTGGTGGTGTCCGTGGTATGCACTGCGGGCGCCATTTCAAATTCGACAATTAGCGCCAACCGAATTATGCAGGCGGCCAGGCCATCGACTATACCCGGACGCCGGCACAAGATGGTCTTCGTCGACTGCAGCAACCCCTACACGCGCGACTACATCGCCGGGTACGCGGCGGCCCACGAGGCGCATTTGGACCGGGTGCGCGCCCAGGTCCGCGACTGGGTCGCCGACTCGCACCGCCGCGAGCAGGAGGCCTGCGAGCGCGAGCGCCGGTCGCGGCGCCCGTACGCGGCGGTCTTCGACATCGACGAGGTCGTCCTCTGCAACATCCACATGAACCGCTACGCCGGCGTCCAGAACGGCGCCGCGGTCGACTTCCACGCGGCCGACCACTTCGCGGCGCCCGACGGCCTCCCGTGGCCCCGCGCCGACTGCCGGCTCAACCCGCTGCTGCCCGGCGCGCGCGAGCTGCTCGCCGAGTGCCTGCGCCAGGGCCTGCGCGTCTTCTTCGTCACGGGGCGCGTCGAGTCGATCCGCGACGAGACGATCGAGAACTTCCGCTGGGTCGGCCTAACCGACCTGTTCGACGCCGACAAGCTGGCCCGCGGCGGCTCGAACGGAGAGACGTCGCTGCACATGTGCCCCGACGCCGAAAAACCGGCCGCGGGCGAATCGATCCGGCCGTTCAAGGAGGCCCGGCGGCGCGCGATCGAGCAGACCCACCGCATCGTCTTCAACATCGGCGACCAGATCAGCGACCTGGGGCTGCACGGCGACGTGCAGGTTCACGCGCCGCACATCTTCTACTGGACGCCCTAGCACTTGAAAGCTTCCCATTCCTGCGCCAACTCCGGGAACTTCCGGAGAATCAAGTCGACGACACCACAGTTTTTGTTTTTACTGGCGACCCACAGCGCGTAGTATTTGTGCATGCGCATGTCCGCTGCGGTCAGCCCGAAGCCAGTAATGAGGTAATCCACCACCGACTCGTGACCGTAGCAGGACGCCAGGCGGAGAGCCGCGCTGCAGTCCACGCGCTCCGCAGTTCGGGCATCCTTGGTCGTCAGACCGGCGACTTCCCGGAGCCACTTGACCACATCGAGATCCCCCTCCCGGCAGGCGTAGATCAGTGCCATGTTACCGTAGGAGCGGGCGTCGTCCGAGTTTAGCTTGAACGTGTCCCAGAGCCAATACATGACTGGCAACTGCGCGCCGATGCAGGCGGCGCGCA
This sequence comes from Gemmatimonadaceae bacterium, assembly GCA_041661925.1. Lineage (GTDB taxonomy): Bacteria > Gemmatimonadota > Gemmatimonadetes > Gemmatimonadales > Gemmatimonadaceae > PNKL01. Next base: position 40,601 of record JBAZTM010000009.1, on the reverse strand, counting down.
GCGCCGCGCACTGGTCGTGGCGCACGTCCGCCGGCCCGAGGTTGTGCGCGGCGAAGGCGGCCTGCACCTCACTGAGGTCCCCTTTTTCGCACAACACCTTAAATTTGTGCATTTTGCGGACGTATTCGATGTCCGGGCCGCTCATGGTTTGTATTTCCGGCCCTGTTCGCTTCAAATATGGCACAAAATGGTTTAAGTGGAGCCCACCGCGCGCTTAGTACTCGTGAGCACCCCACCATCGCTGGTCTTCCGCGGCCTCAACTTCTTCGCGGAAGTACTTGTCGAGGTCGCGCCGGCGGTTCATCGTCCCGGCGGTCACGCGCTGCGCGTCGTTGCGGGAGCGGGCCTGGACCGTGTTGAGCTCGTCGCCGTCGAGCTCGGCGTCGTTCGCCTCGTCATCGTAGCCGGGCTCGGGCGGCTGCGGGTAGGCGACGCGCCCGTGGTTGTACGGCGCGCCCTCCGAGGCCTCCACGGCGTCGTCGACCCGCTGGTCGCGGTGGCCGTAGGCGGCCTCCGAGTCGTAGTCGTCGAAGTCGACCGCGCCCGGGTACGCGGGCCGGCGCGGCGGCGGCGCGGCGGGCGCGGGGGCGTTCAGCGCGTGCGGGGCGCGCGGCCCGGGCAGCGGCGCGGCGCTGGGCTCGAACGCCTCCCGCGACGAGGCCATCTCGACGTCGGCGGCGGCGCCGCCGCAGCAGTGCTCGCGCCGCCGCCGCGGCGCGACGGCGAAGAAGGCCGAGGCCAGCCCGAGCAGGAAGGCGATCAGCACGACGGCCGTCGTCGTGTCGACGCACATGAGCGCGACGACGATCACGACGACGAGGGTGAGGGCCAGAAACAGCTGACGATCAGATGCCGACATCTTTTTCATCTCGCGCGTCTCTGTTGTGACGACGAAAACGCGTCTCCTATGCTGGCGGCGAAAAAACGAGCCCGCGTCGTCGAAGTTATGCCGAGAGGGTTTTCGCCGCGGCGCGGTTCTTGCGGTTGCGCGCCTTCTTCCGGGCGTTGCGCGAAGGCGCCGCTTCTCTTGCTTCGCTTGCTTCGCTCGCTTCGCTCGCTTCGCTCTTGGGGTCGGCGGCCGCCAGCGTCGTCGTAGCCATATCGGCCGTTAGGTTGTCCAGCTCGCCGTCGGATTCGTCCGACGAATCCGAGTCGTCGTCGGACGAAGCTTCGTTGTCGGCGGCGCGGCTCTTCTTCTCGAGCTCCTGGAAGTTCGCGTCGACCTGCTGGAACAGGCTCTGCAGCTTCGGGTGGCTGGCCTGCTGGGAGGCCAGCTTGCGGTAGTGCGAGATGATCTTGCGGAACTGGCTGGTCAGGACCGGCGACGCGTTGGTGTTTTTCGACACGTCGAGCACGAAGCTCTCCATGATGATCGTCGGGTTGTTGCTCGCGACGTAGTTCTTGTAGTAGCCGGTGAAGTTGCCCTTGAGCAGGTCGACGCTCTCGATGATCTTGTCGAAGGCCTGGTCGCACCGCGGGATGCGCCCGCGGATCTCCCCGATCGAGCTCATGATGACCTCGACGAACTCCTGCACGTCGACGTCCGGCGAGGAGACGGCCTCGTACGTCTCGAAGCTGATCGTGTACAGCTTCGAGAGCACGTTGAGGACGAACTTGCGCTCCTCGGCCGTCGTCGTGTCCTGGATGTAGACGTACTTGAAGTTCATCGCGGGCAGGTCCGGCAGCGGCGCGAAGCTCATCCCGGCGCTCTTGACAAGGAAGAAGTCGCGCAGGTTCTCCAGGTCGGCCAGGGACTTCTTGTGCACGACCAGGTTGTTGCAGGCGACGATCACGATGTTGGTCACGTTGCACTCCTTGGAGGTCGTGAACACCTTCCCGAACTCCGCGGCGACCTCCGGGGGGACGCGCGAGTAGTCGTCGAAGTCCTGGGGGTTCAGCGCGTCGGTGACCGTCACCCGGGGGATGTACGCGCCGAGGTTGGGCGCGCTGAAGCTCTCCGCGAACTGCTTGCGCAGCGCCTCGACGTACGCGGCGAGGCCGGCGCGCAGGTCGGGAAACTTTTCGACCATGAACGCCGAGTCGCGCAGCACCTCCAGCACGCGGAGGAACCGGTCGACGCCGGCCCGGATGCGCAGGTACTTGGGGTAGGTGACCGACAGGGCGCCGGTCCCGCCGTCCGACGTGCCGAGGACGCCGTGGAACATGTCGATCACGTCCTTGTTCTTGAGCGTGCTCGCGACGACTTTCGATTTGATCTTGGGCTTTCCCATTTGAGACACCGCCGATATCAGGTTCCGACGTCCTTTCTCCAACTGCGCCGTTCGTTGAAATTAAAGACGCAACGGGTAGTTGCATTCGGCGCGTCGCCAAAATGCAGAATTCACGGTGGCCGCCCGTCGGCGGCGCGTACTACGCGCCGTCGCCCGCGCAAGACGACGACGAGGACGACCCGCTCGAGAGCTACGTGACGTACGCGGAGCAGTTCAACCTCGACCTCAAGGCGCTCACGGTCGACCTGCACCAGCGCTACCCACTCGACGCGAAGATCGACCGCGCCTACAAGCAGATCATGACCGTCATCAACTACGACCCGCTGTTCGTCATCGACACGGCCGGCCCGTACCTGCTCACCTACAAAGACCAGATCGCCGCGCTGCGGGGCGGCGCATCAGAAGGCATCGAGCAGTTCTTCATCAACAACACGTTCGACGACGAGCTGAAACGCGGGACGGACATGGAGAAGACCGACCTCGTCAAGTACATCATCCCCAAGGCGAAGGAGCCGTACAAAAATCTCACGCCGGCCGAACGCAAGCCCTACCGGGAGCGCGTGGTGCGCCTCCTCGACAACTACGTGGACTACCTCCTCGCCCGCGAATCGCAGGGCGCTTAGTGGCGCAAAAAGCTTTTTGCGCCACTAAGCGCGTCAGAGCGCGTCCGAAGAGGACATGTTTGAGTAGTAGGCCCGCTCCATGAGCTCGTCCTGGGCGCTGCTCGCGCCGCCCTCCTCGTCCTCGAGGCTGTCGCCGCCGCCCTGGGAGAACGCCGTGGACCGCAGGCCGTCGTCGAGGTCGCGCGAGAGCCGGTCGATGGTCTCCTGGATCTCGGCGTCGTAGGGGTCCACCGGCGCCGCGCGGCGCGGCGGGGCGGCGCCGACCGAAGCCACATTGTCGGCGCGGCGGGGCGGCGCGCCGACGGCCTCGCGCCGCGGCGGCGGCGGGGCGGGGAGCGCCCCCTTGCCGGGCGTCGGGGGGCGCCGGCTGCCCATGGCCTGCTCGCGCCGCTCCATCATGCGGCGGTGGGCGTCCATCATGTCGCCGCCCTCGCCCAGGCCGGTCTCCTGCGCGTCCTCCTCGGCGCGCTCGAAGCTCATCTCGTCGCGGAAGTAGTCGTCGAGGTTGTCCTCCGAGAGGTCGGCCCCCACGACCGCCTCCTCGCCGCGCCGCATCGAGGACTCGAACTCCTTGATGTTGCGCTCGTAGACGTCGCGGATCTCGGCCACGCCGAGGTACGTGTTGTTCGGTGTCGTCAGGGCCGGGAGGCGCATGATGCCCCGCTTCTTCATCACCTCGACGAGCTTCGCCACCTGGAGGTCCTGGCTGCGGATGGGCATGATTTTGATCGCGAGTCCCATCCGGTTGATCAGCGGCTTGCGGCTCTCGATGTACCGCAGCAGCTCGAGCGTCAGCTCCCGGCTCTTGACGTCCGGGTCGTTCGGCGCGACGATTTTGACGTACAGCTTGTGCTCGAGGACACCCGCGTTGACCTTCGACAGGTCGGCGCGCGCGCGCGCCGAGGGCGGCGCGCGGACACCGATGAGGCGCTGCGACATAAAACAGTTCCTATTCGGGGGCATCAAAACTCTTGAATTAGATGTCCTCGAGCGACTCGCTTTCGCCGGACCCGCGGATCTCCCGGCTGAGGTACTCGTGGAGGTCCGCCGCCGCCGCGTCGGCGTCCGCGTCCGGGTCCGACTCCCGCGGCTCGGCGTCGTGCCTTTGCGGCTCAACATCACGAGACGGGCGCGGCGCGCCGCGGGGTGACGCCGGGCGCGGCGCGCCGCGGGGTGATGCAGCCCGCGCCGCGGGCGCGCAGACTTCGTCGCAGAAGCGCCGGATCGCGGCGGTGCCGACGAGGGGGCGCCCGCTCACGAACAGCGCCGGGAGGCTCGTGACGCGCTTCGCCCGCAGCGCCGCGACGACGCGCGCGCAAGCCAGGTCGGCGTCGCGGATCCGGACGACGCGGATTTCGACCCCGGCCCGCCGGAGGCCCGCCGAGGCCTCGGTGACGGCCTGCAGGGTCCGGCGCATCTCGGGCGCCCCGGAGACATAGAGCGAGCAGATCATCGGTTATTTCCGGCGCCCAGAATAAACGCGCGGCGTATTTGAACCGCCCCCCGGATTCGATACTTCGGCTTCGATACTTCGGCTTCGATCGCACGCATGTCGACAAAGCGAGGCGTTCAACAACCCGTCCGGGTCCACCGGGTGGGCGTGGAGCGGGCGGAGCTCACGGCCGAGAAGGTCCCTGAGCTCGCGGAGCTGTTCAGCGGGCTCAAGAAGCTGCCGCTCGCCGAGTCCGACGTCGAGATCGAGATCGAGGGGGTCCCCGTGGCGGTCATCAACGCCCTGCGGCGCACGGTCGTCGACGAGATGCCCGGGCGCGCGCTCCAGGTGCCGCCGGCCGGCTTCGACACGGAAAAGACGACGGAGGTCTTCATGATCCCGCAGTTCGTCAACGCGCGGATCGCCAACATCCCGCTGCGCGCCCAGATCCCGAAGGAGGTCGTCGCGGCGCTGCGCCTCCGGCTCGACGTGTCGAACCCCGGAACGGAGGTCCTCTCGGTCTACGCCGGGGACCTGCGGGTGGTCGAGGGCAAGATGCCCGAGCCGCTGTTCAACCCGACGTTCCGGATCGCCACGCTGCAGCCTGGGAAGCGGATCTACATCGACGGGATCCGGATCGCGTCGGGCTACGGGCGCGACGACGGCGTCTTCATCGTCGCGCGCAACGCGGCCTTCCGCCACGTCGACTTGCCGCAGCGCCCGCGCGAGGAGACCCACCTGCGCGGCGGCGCGGCGGTCGACGAGAGCGGCTACGCGGTCTCGAGCCTGGTCGCCGACCCGCGCAGGCACGTCCTGATGGCGACGATCCCGGCGACCGGGCCCGACCGCGCCGAGGTCCGCGCGGTCTTCGCCGACGCCTGCGACAATGTCGTCGGCCGCCTCCGGCTCGTCGCGACGGCGGCCGAGCGCCGCGGGGACAGCCGCGGCGCGCAGTACACGGTCGTCCCGCTCGAGAGCGGCCTGACCGAGGGGATCCTGCGCGTCCCCGGCGAGACCTACACGGTCGGCGAGGTCCTGCGGCGGGCCGTGTTCGAGCGGACGCCCGACGTCGCGAACGTCTCCTACGTCGTCGCCGACGGCGCGCTGGTGTTCACGCTGCGCCACGCGTCCGAGGACGTGACAAAAATCCTCGTCGACGCGGCCACGTCCTCTATCGCCGTCTTCGACGCGATCCGCAACGGCATCATGGCCGCGAAGTAAGACTTATCTCGCTGGGCGGAGAGAACGCCCAAAGTGGAACTCCAACGCTACTAATGGTACGGCTATGTTTTTCCACTTAGGGCGGAGAGAACGCCCAAAGTGGAACTCCAACGCTACTAATGGTACGGCTATGTTTTTCTGGTCTTCGTCAAACCAGAATGGCTTTACGAACAGGTTGTCAAACTCGAATGGCGATGTGAGTAGACGGGGGACACGAGACCACAGCAAGGTGATGAGAATTCGTTCCGGCGATGAATCCATCCGCAATGCAAAAAGAAGGTATATATCTATTTGAACTTCCACGCGGTCTCGATGCCGCGGGCCACGGCGCGGCGGAAGGTCTCGAGCTCGCGGCGCCAGACCGAGGCGCCGGCGACGGGCTGCTCGGCGAGCTGGGCCTCGACGGCCGCCAGCTCGGCGCGCAGGGCCTCGAGCGCCTTCGCGCGCTTTTCCGCGGCGGCCCGGACGAGGTCGCGCTCGCGGAGGTTGAGCAGGTAGTCGTGCGAGATGCCGGGGCCCTCGAGCACCAGGCGGCGCAGGTCGGCGTTTGGCGTGTACTCAGGCCGGTGGAGCAGCCCCGAGTCGAGCCGCGCGAAGCCGCGCTCGGCGAGGACGCGCGAGGCCGCCGCGTCGTTCGGCAGCGAGGCGAGGTCGAGCTCGTTCGCGATCCCGATGTAGCGCAGCGTCTCCTCCTCGAGGCGGATCCGCAGCGACGCGACGATGCGCTCGCGCCCCAGGCGGTCGACGTAGAGCTGGCGCCGGATCGGCGCCCAGGTGAGCACCGCGGCGAGGTAGCCTTGCGAGTCGTCGCTCCCGTACTCGCGCACGCCGCCGTCCTCGCCGTAGTAGTTCAGGTGCGGCCGCAGCGACTCGCGGAGCATCAGCATGTCCTCGAGCGCGTCGATCGACGCGTCGCCGAAGGCCTCCGAGACCCGCTCGAAGGCGCCCTCGCGGAGCACGACGCGCAGCTCGACCGCGTCGACGGTGCTGCGGTTGACGACCGACTCGATGAACTCGGCGCGCGCGTTCGGCTTTTTGGTGGCGGCCTTCTCGTCGGCGGCGGGTCCGGCGCCGAGGGTCTTGAGGTACTGGGCGGTCGTCACGCCGATCGGCAGCTGGGTCACCGTCGCGGTGCGCTTCGCCGCGTCCCACGTGTAGGCGCCGAAGCTGTAGGCGACGCCCTTGTACGTGCGCAGCTCGCCCCCCGGGTACTGCCGCAGCGAGGCGGGCAGCGGCCAGCGCCGCGCCGCCGCGGCGAACTCCGGCGAGGCCATTACGGGAGCGCCCTCGCCGCGGAGGCGCTCGCCGAGGGCGAGGAGCTCCGGGTCGCCGCCGATGTAGGCTTCGACGAGCGCCATCACGGCGTCGTAGTCGCGGCCGAAGCTGTTGTGCCGCCAGCCCTCGCTGACGATGTTGTACGACTCGAGGACCGCCATCGGCGCGACCGGCACGAACATCTGGGGCTCGGCCCGCTCGCCGTCCTCGAAGACGTACGCGAGGTGCCACCGGTCCGCCGGCGGGAAGGCCGCCGAGACCAACGGCGAGAGCTTCACGCCAATGTACCGCGGCGAGCCGGCGTCGGCGCCATGGCGGTCGCCGAACTGCCCGACGCCGACGAGATACGGGTAGGCCCGCGCGCCGGGGAAGGCCTGGGCCATGTGGACGATCGTCGCATTGAGCGAGGCGTCGCCGTGGTGGTAGAAGCAGCGGTCGGCGACGTAGCCGCCGAGCTGGAAGACCTTCAGCTCCTTCGCTGCGCTCTCGAAGCGCATGATCGCGCCGAGCAGGATTTTGCGCCGCGCCGGGTTGAGGCCGTCGGCGACGCCGGGGATTTGGCGCTTGATAGCGTCGTTCTTGTAGGACTTGGTGTCGACCTCGAGCTGGACGCGCCCCACCGGGATCTGCCGCGCGCGGTGCAGCGCGGTGGCCTCCTCGTAGCTCAGGTGGGCCACCGGCGTCACGAGCGCGTCCTTGCGCAGCGCGGGATCGGCGCCGAAGTAGACCCGGAAGAGCTGGGCGGCCCCGTCGTCGAGCGTGTACGTGTAGAGGCTGCGCCGGAAGGCCTCGGGCGTGAACATCCGCGGCACGTCGCTCTCGTCGTGCCCGGCGAGCCCCTTGTAGTATTTCGGCTTCTGGTAGCTCTCGGCCCAGCCCGGGTTCGTCTCGAGCCACCGCCGGAGCTCCTCCTCATAGAAGAACTCCAGCGGCGGGGCCGCGCCGCGCAGCGGGAACATCCGCACGAGCGGGGTCATGAAGCGCCCCACGCGCCCCGCGCGGATCAGCTCGGGCCAGAAGATGTGGATCCATACGAGGATCAGCGCCGCGATCTTGCCCGTCCCGTCGAGGTCCTGGTCGACGCAGAGCACGAGCTGGCCGTAGTTCAGCGTCGCGAGCTCGGCGGGGGTCGCGTAGGTGCGGTCGTAGCGCAGCCCCATCGCGTCGGCGAGGCCCCGCAGCCGTTCGTTTTCCTGCAGTTTCTTGGACCGCACGGCGAGCGTCGCGCCGCTGCTCGTCTCGACCTCGGTCACCTCGCGCGCCGCGTTGACGATGACGCCCTGCACGCTGATGGTCCCGCACCAGTCGAAGGAGGGGCCGCCCGGCGGGACCGCGCCGCGCTTCTGCGTCAGGCCGGCGCGGAGCAGCGTGAGCGCCGAGTCGCCCTCGCCGACCATCAGCAGCGTGTGCGCCCGCTGGGCCTTCTTGGCGTTGCCGGCCGGCGTGTACTTGTCGTGAACGAACTTCTGGGACTTGGCGCCGGTGCCGATCAGGATCTGCTCGGCGATCGTGTCGGCAGCCTGCCGCAGGAATGTCGCCGTGAGTGCGTACCGCTCCAGCGTCTTCTTCGGCACCGACAGCTCGTCCTTGCGCTGGCCCGTCCAGTCGGCCCCGCCCGCCGCCGGGATGGCGCCGCACAGCACGATCCGCACCCCGCCCAGCGTCTCGGTGACGCTGAGCTTCTTGTCGTCCTTCTTCCCCTTCGTCGCCCGGCGCAGCTTCGCCTCGACCGCCTCGCTGAGAATGGAGCGCAAATACTGCAGGTGCGAGCCCTTGTTGCTGACGACGCCGTTGACGATCGCCATGTTCTGAACGCCGCCGCGCCGCTTCTTCTCCGCCGCCGAGAGCGCGATGACGGCGACGTTCCACGGGTGGGCCTTGTACGGCTCCTCGGCCGCGCGGGCCTGCCCGCTCAGGATCACCGAGCTGTCGTCGGCCGCGGCCGACGCGAGCACCGCCGACGCCAGCGCCGCGGCCGAGGTCGTGCCGCAGCGCTCGCCGTTGAACGTCACCGCGACCCGGGGGCCGACGTAGGCCGCGGCCTGGTGGGCCCGCAGGCGCAGCCAGGCCGCGAAGTCCTCGGCGTCGCTCCGGAGCGGGCGCCCCGCCGCGTCGAGCTTGTAGCCGAGCGCCGCGTAGGCCGGCAGGAAGGACACCCGCGTGTGCGGCGACGCCGAGGCCGCGTCGCCCGGCGGCTTCGACTGCCGCAGGTCGACGACGAGGGCCGGCTCGGTCGCCCCGAGCCGGTCGCGGAAGATCTGCCGGTAGTACTGCCGCGTCGCGTCGTCCAGCGTCTCGACGACGAACTCTCGCGCGTGCGCGTTCGCGACCTTCGCGCCGAGGCCGTTGATCCCCCCCTTGACGCTCGCGGGGTCCTTCCGGATGTTCGTCCCGGCGAGGAACCACGCGAAGTTGACCTCGACCGTGTAGACCGGGCGCCCCTTCGTCGCGCTCGCCTCGGCGTGGACGACGACGGGGATGCCCGGGCCGTCGTTGAAGACGGACATCCGGCCCGTTGCCGCCTCGTACGTAATGTCGATACGCGTCACGCGCTGCCGCGGCGGCGCCGCCGCCTGGCCCGTCGCGTGGTCCGTCGCGTTGACGACCAGCTCGTCCATCGCCTTCAGCAGCGCCGGCGTGTGGGCCCGCTCGATCGCGACCAGGGTGATGGCGCTCCGGTGCCGGGGCTGTGACGTTTCGGAGGCCGACGACGACGTTTCGGCCGCCTCCGGCTCCTCGTCGGCCGGCGGCGGCGCCGCCGCCGGGACCGCGCCGAGCAGGTCCGGGATGGCCACTGGCGTGAGCGACCCGGCCCACATGCCCTTGGTCTTCACGTGCTCGAGCATCGAGCTGATCGTGATGTTGCTGGCCGACGCAACCGCGTCGGCCTCGGTCAGCCCCGTCTCGGAGAGGTCGGCCGGCGGCGTCACGGCCGGCGCGGCCTTCTTCGCGGCCGTCGTCGCCTTCTTCGCTGGCGGCGCGGCCTTCTTCGCGGCCGTCGTCGCCTTCTTCGCTGGCGGCGCGGCCTTCTTCGCGGCCGGCGCGGCCTTCTTCGCGGCCGTCGTCGCCTTCTTCGCTGGCGGCGCCGCGTTTTCGAGCAGGCTGTCGAGGAAATCCGGCTCCGACTCGTTGCCCGCAATGATCTCGTCAAGAAGGTCTCCAAAGCTCGCCATCGTCGAGGATATACTTGTTTTTGTGCGGGTTCAAATACGGCTTCCGAAAAATGAAACGCCGCATTGCACCGCATAGCACCGCATGCCGATGCTCAAAAAGACCGTGAGAGACCCCCAGGCACCCCGCAAGCCCCTTACGGCGTACTTCTTGTTCGCCAAGGACACCCGCCCGCAGATCGTCCACGACAACCCGACGGCGCGGGTCACCGAGGTTTCTCAGCGGATCGCCACGGCCTGGGCCCAGTCCGTCGACGAGGTCCACGCCGAGTACCAGGCCGCTGCCGAGGCGGACCGCCAACGGTACCACGCCGAGATGGCCGCGTACCATGCCGAGATGGCCGCGAACCACGCCGCGCAGCATAGCTAATCGTAGTTTGTCCCTGGGCAACCGTTGTTTCGGAGCCAGTCGAAGACATCCCGGCGATCTTTTTGGCTCGCCGCTGGGAAGTGGAGCTCATCCCAGGGGCAACCTGTCTGCATCTTCCACGATTGCTTAGCGATTGCCGGGTTGAAGCCCTGGGATAAAGCCTGCGAGATTGCCGTGACGAAAGCTGCGCCTTCGTCCCACTCGCAGCCGTTCTCGCGGGCCCATTTGAGAATGGCGAGATCGCCGCGGATCGCAGCCGCGGTGCACGTCTCCTGGTCCCAGGGACAGCCGTAGAGTCGCAAGAATTGGAGCAGGTCGATGCGCCCCGCGCGCGCGGCGCCCGCACACGTCCAAGAATCCCACAATATGCCTCGCCGTCGCATCCAGGCGATCACCCCGATGCGCCCCTCCAGTGCCGCCTCGGCGTAGGCCGTCGTCGAATCGATGGGACAGCCCACCGAGGCGAGGTATTCGAGAGTCTCGATGTAGCCGCGGCTAGCAGCAGCGGCGAACGTCCGTTCGCCGCACGGGCAGCCATTTTCGTACGCCCATTGCACGATTGCAGGCGTATCCCGAATCACCGCGGCGATGCAAGTCGTCTCGTCCCAGGGGCACCCCTCGGCGCGGGCCCATTGCAGAATGTGAAGGTAACCGCCATAGGCGGCCTTCTCGCAGGTTTCCTCATTCCACGGACATCCATTCGCGCGAGCCCACTTCAGCTCCTTGAAGCTACCGAACTCCGCAGCGCTGGAGCACGTCCGGCTGTCCCAGGGGCAGCCCTGTGCGCGCAACCACTGCAATGTCTCGATCTGGCCATGCTCCGCGGCCTCCGCGCAGGCCGACTCGTCCCAGGAACATCCCTCTATTCGGAGGAGCTGGATCAGATCGATGCGCCCCATCCGAGCGGCCACGGCACATTCTCGCTGGCTCCAACTACAACCCTCCGCTTGAACCCAACGCAATAGTGTCAGATTTTGTCCGAGAATTGCGTTCGTGCACATGAAGCGCGCAACCCATGGACACCCATTGGCTCGAGCCCACTGCAGCGTCGAGAGTTGGCCGCCGCGTGCCGCCTCAATGCACGTGGATTCGCTCCACGGACACCCATTGGCCCGAGCCCACTGCAGCACCTCGAGATGCCCACCACGGGCAGCTTGCGCACAAGTTCCTAAATCCCATGGACAATCGTTTTCTCTGAGCCAGCGAAGAGTCTCGAGATGACCTTGAGCCGCGGCTCGGGTACACAAGCCGGCAACAAAGATATTCCCAAACCATGTGCGGATTGAGTTCATCATCTTGATAAATGGTGCGTGTAGATTGTCGTCCGTCGAAGTGATTATTTTTGGGTAGTTCTGACTCCAAGCCCATTGCAGGATCGGCAGATTACCCGCCGCGGCCGCGACGGCGCAGACGGTGCGTCGAGGCTGTTCGGACTCGCAGTAATATCGTGTCAGCTCCAACGATTGCATCACCACCGCTGCCGATGTTCGAATCGTGAACCGCATGAGCAGAGTTCGCCAGCGTCGGCATACTGCCCGGAAATGCGTGGCCTGCCCGAGAACAAGGATGTGCTCAAGGATTTCGTTCGGAATCGAGTCCATCAGCCGACTATCCATGCCCATAGAAAAATCAATTTTGCCCCGTCACCAGCGCGAGGACCTCCTCGCGCGTCAAGTCGTCGGGCTGAGTCAGGACCCAGGCCGCGAAGCGGGGGCGCACCAGGGCCTCCTCATTGCGGAGGAATACCCGGTACCTGTCCGCGCGGTCGTTGAGTTTGCAATCGGCCAATTCGGCCGCCGGCAGGTTTGCTTGGAGCCAGGCCTGCTGCTCCGCTATGGTGAGCCCGGTAAAGCTCTCGCTGACCGCGTCCCAGATGTCGTCCTCGTCTTCGATCAAGTTCTGCCGTAGTTGCCCCCAGGCCATCCTGAAGATTTGGTCCATTATTCTGATTCAAGGATAAAACATGATTCAAATTTAGCAATTCTCGTTTTCTTCGCTCGAAATGCCATTTTTGTCTTCCGTGTCTTCAGTGTCGCCCGACGCGTCTGAAGTGTCGTCCATATCGTTCGAAGCGTCTGAAGGGTCGTCCATATCGTTCGAAGCGTCCGAAGCGTCTGAAGGGTCGTCCGAAGGGTCGTCCATATCGTTCGAAGCGTCGTCCGAAGCGTTATCTTCGATCGACGACGAGACGACGTTCGCCAACATCGAGGGGGTCGACATGCCGACGGCGCGGACCCACGCGAGGACCTTCTTGTACGGCCGCTCGTCGCAGAACAAAGTCTTGTTCTCATTCCAGGGGCAGCCGCTCCGCCGGGCCCACACCATTCGGGCGTAGAGACCACCGTCGATCTTGCTGAGGTTCGCGAACCACTGCGCGGTGCTCGGGCGCCACGCGCAGCCGTGGGCGACGGCCCACTTCAGCGCCTCGAGCTGCCCGCCGGCCATCGCCGCGTCGCAGGTGGAATAGCCCCACGGAGCGCCGCTGCGCCGCAGCCACTCGAGCAGCCGCGTGTGCCCGTGGCGGGCGGCGGCGGCGCAGAGCCACTCGTCGTGGGGGAACCCGCTGCCGAGCAGCCAGCGCAGGACGTCGGCCTGCCCGCCGATCGCGGCCCCGAGGCAGGCCGTCCGGTCCCAGGGGCACCAGTTCGCGGCCGCCCAGACCAGGACCGCGAAGTCGCCGCGCCGGGCCGCGCCGTAGTACACCGCGGGCCCCCAGGGGCAGCCCTCGGCGCGGGCCCACTGCAGCGCCTCGAGGCGGCCGGCCGCGGCCGCGGCGGCGCACGTGCGCTCGTCCCAGGGGCAGCCCTGGGCGCGCAGCCAGCGGAGCGTCGCCGCGCCGTCGGCCGCCGCGGCCGCCGACGCGGCCGTGGCCGCGTCCAGCAGGCCGTGGCACCCCCGCGCCGCCGCGACCCGCCGCATCGTCTCGAGGTCGCCGCGGGCGGCCAGGGCCTCGAACGCCCGCCGGTCCAGCGGGCAGCCCTGGTCCAGCAGCCAGCGCAGGACGCCGGGCTCGCCGGCGTCGGCCGCGGCGAAGCCGACCTCGGCGTCCCACGGGCAGTTTTGCTCGCGCAGCCATTGCACCAGCTCGAGGCTGCGCGAGTAGACGGCGCTGGCGAATACCTCCTCGTCCAGCACGGCGCCGCGCCGGAGGGCCCACCGCACGACCGCAAGCTGGCCGCCGCGGGCCGCGTTCTCGCAGACGGACTGCGCCTCGCAGGGGCAGCCGTTCACCCAGGCCCAGTTCAGCACCCCGAGGTGGCCCGCGCGCGCCGCGGCGTCGCACGTCGCCTCGTTCCAGGGGCAGCCGTGCGCGCGGGCCCACCGCAGCGCGGCGAGCTGTCCGCCGTGCGCGGCCCGCGCGCACGTCGCGCCGTCCCAGGGGCAGCCGCCCAGGCGCAGCCAGCGCAGGATCGGCAGGCTCCCCGCCTCGGCCGCCGCGGCGCACACGAGGGCGTCCCAGGGGCAGCCCCAGAGGCGGAGCCATCGCAGCGCGTCGAGCTCGCCCGCCGCCGCCGCGGCGGCGCACGTCCGCGCGCCCCAGTCGGCGGCGCCCTTCTCCCAGAGCCACTGCAGGATGTCGGTCCGCCCCTTGGCCGCGGCCAGGTCGGCGGCGCGCGGCCCCAGCGGGCAGCCGTTCGCGTGGGCCCAGCACAGCACCCGGAAGTTACCCGCCGCGACCGCCGCGTCGCATATGCGGCTCCGGATCGCGGCGTCGGCCCAGCAGTAGTACCGGGCGAGCCCCGGCGAGTCCGCGATTGTGTGCAGCGGCGTCCGGACCTCGAAGCGGGCGAGCACGCTGCGCCACCGCCGGCAGACGGCCCGCGCGTGGGAGACCCCGGCCGCGACGAGCACGCGCTCCAGAACCTCGTCAGGGAGATCCTCGAACGAACTCATTTCGGCCGCGGACGATATACCCGGCGGCGATTACAATTCACTTTTGCGAATCGCCGAAAAACGCGCGAGCTCACCGCTTGCTCACCGCCAGCGCCGCGAGCCCGACGACCCCCAAGGCGGCCACGATGACATGGAACTTCACGGCGCTCCAGAAGACTTCGTCCTTTCGAACAGGCTCGTCGGCGAACATGCGGGCGCGGCAGGGGACAATGCGATGCGGGCGCAGGCAGGTGACGGCCCGGTTTGCCGCGGCGGGTGCGAACATGGCTGGTATCCTTGCTCGTGGCGCCGTTCAATTTGCTAGTACGGCGGACCGCCCGTTAGGCGCCGCCGCGGCGGTTGCCGCGGCCTCGCGAGAATCGCCGCCGAGAAGAAAGCCGTGGCAAGCACCGCCACAACAGCCGAAAAATTGCGCATGGTTATCCGCCCGTACGTGTGTTCAATAAACGCCACTTCTTCCTGCGGCGCACGGAGCACTTGCCTCGTCGACATCTTTGTTTGCTTCCCAGGTCATGATCGTCTCACGGGTCAGCCCTCATGCGATCGCTCGAGCTCAGCCACGCGCGCTCGCGCCTCGTCTCGCTGCGCCCGTACCTCGTCCAGCTGCGCCTCGATCTTCTTCAGCTGCGCGTTCATTTTGTCAATCCGCGCGTGCATTTCGTCGTGCTTCGCTTGCACTTGTGCTTGCACTTGTGCTTGCACTTGTTCTTGCACTTTTGACTCGAGCGCCGCGACAACCTTTGCCAATTCCGCCTCTTGCATTTGTTGCAATGAATTCGTAGGCTGTGTACAGTTTCAATTCTGACAGTTATCGAAAAAGAAGCAATCATTTGGATTAATTGACCAAAGGATCATGATCGGGCTCAGCAATTGCATAAAGTCCCTCGGAGTAGACCGTGGGGCCTTCCGGCCCGTAGTAGTCGCGCTGCTTCGGCCTGTACCAGCGGACGGGGGTCGAGGGTAGGCGCCAAGCCTCGGGGATGCCGTCGTCGTAGCCGGCCGAGTCCCCGCCGTACTCGTAGAGGCCGTTCGGGCCGACGTCGACGCCGACGTCGCCGGGACCGCCGCTGCTCGAGTACTCGGTCAGGCCGCGGACGTCCCCGTGCGAGGTCCGCTGCGAGTAGACGTTGCGGACCCCGTCGGAGAACTCGTAGAGCTGGCCGGTGACCAGTGGGTCGGCGTCGGCCGTCGTGTACATGCGGCTGAGCGCCGCGTGGACGCTGCGCCGCTCGGCGGGCTCGGCCCAGGCCGCCGGGTCGTTGTTCGTCGGCGCGTCCGAATCCGGAAGCGCATCTTCGGCGCGCTCGCCCTGGACCGCGTCGGGCGCGAGCGAGTTCTCGCCGGCCCCGTAGAAGGGGCGCGGCGAGACGAACCGCTGGCGGCGGCGCTTCGGCTTGGGCAGGCTCGCCCAGGCGAGCGCGGCGATCAGCACGAGGGCCAGCGCGATCAGCAGGGCCGCCGCGACGGCTCCGCGGTCGCAGTCGAAGTCAGTCATCCGGCCGCAGTATACTCGGGCCGCAAAATCGCGCCGCGGCCGCTCACGGCGGCGGGACGCCGAAGAGCCCCCCGCAGACCCCCTGGCCGAAGCCCGCGGTCGGCTCGATGCTCGGCATGACGCCCGAGGTGACGCCGCGGCACTCCGCCCGCCGGCGCCCGGCCCACTCGGAGCCGCAGGCCGGCGAGTAGTACGCGGCGGACATGAAGTTGTCGGCGCACCGCCGGCGGGACAGCGGCTTGCGCAGGTTGTAGAGCTGGAGGCACATGAAGGACACGACCAGGACCGCGAGGAAGATGAGGCCCGCGATGAGCAGGCCGAGGTACTCGTCGGCTGTGGCCGGCCGCATCGCTTGGTTATCCGGGCGCGCAAAAAGACCGCGGCGCGGCGCGCTCACACCCAGGTGCAGCGGTTGAAGTACGACCAGCGCTTGCCGGGCCCCGAGAAGGCGAGGCAGTGCTGCATTTCGGGCGTGCGCCCGAATGCCCCGACGAAGTTGTCCTTCTTTTCCATCGACTTCGGCAGGATCTTGTTGAGCCAGCCCCGGTAGTAGGCGACGGCGGCCAGCACAATGACGGCCAGGATCGCGATGGCGAGGTAGAGCGTTTGGTTCCCCATGTGTGGCAGTTCGACCAGCGATATACCCAGGCGACAAACAAAATTGAAAACGGTTTTGTGCTAACAAATGACGGAGCTCGTCCGCGTTCGCTCCGGCAACGGGCACGAGCATTTGGCGTCCGCCGCCACGCTGCGGCAGTGCCCGTACTTCGAGGTCAAACTCGCCCGGTGGAGTGACAAGAACTCCGCCATCGAACTCGACGTCGATGACAAATCGCTCGCGGTTATCCTCCGACTCCTGCGGTACGGGCCCGAGTCGGTCCCGAATTTGCCGGCTGAAGTTTTGGTAATGGTGCTCAAGGACGCCGAGTACCTCGGCGTCCCTTCGGCGCGGTGGAAACACCTCACGAACAACAACGCGGATACGACAATGGAAAAAGAGGAGGTTCTTCGGCATTTAGCGCGAATGGAGACGTGCGACCTGTGTAATAAGGAAACACAGTTGCGACGCTGGGTGTGCATGTGCTGCAAGTCACACGCAGACGCGTCCAAAATTATCAGCATTCCCCGCACCTATGGCCACCCAGATCAACTCTACGCGCACATGTGCGAGCGGTGCGGACCGGAATATGCCCGGCAGGTCAAATGGTGCCTCATTTGCAGCATGGACTCGCTGAACATTAAGCACTGAGCGCCGCCGAGTCATTTTTTGCGGCCCGCCATGAGGGCCATATTCGCCAGGTGCGCCTCGATGGGCTTCCGCACCCGCTGCACGTACTGCTCGGGGGTCTCCTGGTACAGCAGGCCCGCCACCGCCAGCGCGTGCTGCACCGCGTGCTCGAGCTCTTTCCGCTCCTCCTCCCGCAGCGACGTGTTCTTTATCGCCGCGGCGACCGCCTCGAGCAGCGAGCGCACCGCCGCGCCCAGCTCCCGGATCTCCCAGTCCGCGTCCGCCTTCACCACGACCTGGTCGGACCTCGACGGGTTCAGGCGGATGTTGCGCGCCGCGGGGTCGTGGTGGCCCCGCCGGATCAGGTCGACGAGGAGCTCCGAAACGTATTCGGGGGCGATCGCCGGGTCGGTGAACTCGTCGCCGCGCAGCGACGCATACGCCTGCAGGCGCGGGTTCTCCGCGAACGCTTCCTTCATCTGCTTGGTGGTGATGACGATGGGGGATTTGTCGTCCCACGGCATGATCTCGAATGTTTCTTCCGTTTCGAACTCGGTGACAACCTTGGACCTGGTTTTCGTTCGTATTCTCGCAAGCAGCTCGGTTTCGCCGTGCGTTTGCTGCCGTGAGATGTCCTCCACCTTCGACCGCAGTTCATTAAGCTGCTCGGCCATTGCTTTGAGGTCAAACTGGGGGTCTTCGGGGGGCGCCGTCCGGTGCTCACAGTACTTGAGCCTGTGGTGCGACAACGAAGACTGCGACGCGAACGACTTGTCACACTGCGGACAGTTGAGTTTCTGCAATGCCTGACATTGGGTCTTTCTCGCCTGATGGCGCTTTAGCAGGTATGGTTTCTCGAAGACTTTCTTGCAAAGGTCGCACGTCCGGTCCGCCATGATTATCCTAGCGAGGGAACAATCTTCAAGTTGAAGATTGTTCCGTAACCTGAACGGGTTAGAAGGGTTTATTTGCGAAACTGTGAGGGAACAATCTTCAAGTTGAAGATTGTTCCCTCACAAAATCGTACAGAACAATCGGTTCTGACCTTTGAGCGACTTATCAAGAAGTACCATGTTCGATATTAAGGCTTTTTTTGACTATAAAACCATTTCATTGAGCGAGTTGAAGATTGTTCCCTGCCAGGGGGGGGGGGGGGGGTCCGCCGCCCGGTCCGAAAAAAAAACGCGACCGGTCCGCCCGGCCGGACCGAAAAAAACGCGACCGGTTCGCCCGGCCGGCCGGTCCGAAAAAACGCAGCGTCAGCGCCGTTATGTCGCGCGGAACACGAAAGCGCGGAACTTGGTCATCGCGTCGTCGGGGACTTTCTGCTCGAAGAAGAACCGGTAAGGCGTTCCCTCGAGCCTGCGGCGAATGTAGAACAAAGCGTAAAGGCCGCACTCGGTCTGCGACTCCTGGTGGTCCATGTCGGTGACCGGCACGCTGAAGACTTGGGCCCCGGCCGACCCCTCGAGGAGCCGCGCGCGGGTCCGCTCCATCCAGCCGACCATGGCGCGCGGCGGCGGGTTGCCGGCGCTGTTGAAGTACTCGACGGTCCACGGCGGCGCGCGGCAGTCGACGAAGACGGCGACCCAGTGCTTGCCGGGGCCCGAGCTGGTGTCGGTGTTGACGACGCAGCCGAAGCACCGGGCCGGCCGGCGGACGACGCCGAGCCCGGCGCCGAGGTCCAGCGGGGCGCGCCCGGCGAGGACGTCGAGGATGTCGACCGTCGCGAAGGGCTCCCGCGTCCGGTCGAAGTCCATCATGGCGAACGGGCACGGGTAGAAGTCCGGGAAGAGCCGCGCCCACCGGCGCAGCGTCTCGTCGATG
This sequence comes from Gemmatimonadaceae bacterium, assembly GCA_041661925.1. GTDB lineage: Bacteria > Gemmatimonadota > Gemmatimonadetes > Gemmatimonadales > Gemmatimonadaceae > PNKL01. The sequence goes on along the minus strand of JBAZTM010000009.1, from coordinate 21,835 downwards.
TTGAAGTTGTTGAGCAGCCTGGTGCTTGAGCGGGGGCCCTCGGCCTTGAACCGCATCTCGAGGTCGCGGTCGATCACCGACGGGTCGATAATCCGCTCGGCCTCGACGAAGCGGCGGAACGCCGGGTGCGTGATCACGCACGACTCGGACTCGCACTCGAGCGCCTCGGCCGCGGCCAGCACGACCTTCGTGGCGCGCTCGGGCGCCGTCGGGAGCAGCCGCGACGTGGAAGGCGTCGCGGCCGCGTACGATATGGTCGCGGGCGATGCCGTAGCTTCAACGAACGCCTCCACGGCGCGCAGCACAGGCTTCGAGGCGCACGCGGAGCCCGGGGCCCGCGCAACGTCCTCGGCGCACTCCTCGGTCGTCGCGGTGAGGCCTTCGAGCGTTTTCTTGACGTCGGCCGCGCCGCCGCGGCCGCCGCCGACGACGGCGGCCCTCGCTTCGCAACCGCACGAGTCGACGACAAACTCCGAGATGTCACAAATGAGCGACATTCGCCCTATCAGAGACGAAGAAAAGATGCTTCGACAATACCCGGCCGGCGGAAAATACTCCGTCCGATTGTATACGGCCCGCTTTGAATGGAGCCGATGTCGTTGCTCGATTTCGTCGAGACCAGTCCGGCGCCGCCCGATGCTGACCCGGTGTCGTTGCTCGATTTCGTCGAGTTCCGCAATGAAACGAACACCGAGACCCGCGATGACGAGTTTCGCGGTGAACCGAACACCGAGACCCGCGATGACAAACTGAACACCGAGACCCGCGACGAAACGAAGACCCGAAACGCCGAGACCCGAAACGCCGTCGCGCAGAAGTCGACGCGCGCCGTGGTCGGCGGCGTCGACTACGCCGTCGGGGGCTGGGGCGACTACGAGATCGAAAAGCGCCGCGCCCGGTTCGCGCTCGGCGCGCCCGGGGCGTCGGCGCGCGAGCGCTACGCGGGGCGGGCCCGCATCGGCGGCGCCGACGCGGTCGAATCGATCCTCGGCGCGGCGCCGTCGTCGGCGCTGGGCCGCGCGGCGGCGCGGCTGGCGGACACCCTGGGCGTCCTCGAGGAGCGCCTGTGCGACGGCGCCCGGGAGTGCCTGTCGTCGCTCGACCCGGGCGAGCGCTACCTGACCGTGCCCCCGGTCACGTCGGCGGACCTGCGGGAGTTCGCGACCGAGGGCGCCGACGCGGACGCGATGTACGACCTCTCGGAGGACGTCACCGCGCTCGTGGCCGCGGTGACGAAGACGGTCCTCCCGCCGCTCCCGCCGATCGACTTCCCGCCGCTGCCGGCCCGGATCGTCCCGATCGGCAACGAGGAGGGCGTCCTGCGGCTCGAGGCCGCGGTCGCCCCGCGGGTCGCCGCCGTGGAGGACCTGCGCGCGGCGCTGGCGACGCAGCTCGAGCTCGCCGGCGAGGCGCTGCGCCGCCGGCTCGAACGCGAGCCGGCGCCCCGGCGCTAGGCGGCGCGCGGCGCGCGTTTTGCGTTTCTTGTTAGAGCCGGCGGCGAATAACCATTCGTCGGATGGATTCGGAAGCGGCGCGCGAAAAACTCGACTCGGCGCTGGCCGAGTTCGTCGAAGCTTACTCCGGCATGAAGCAGCGCGACGCCAGCTGGTACGGGACGATGGGCACCACGGTCGGCGGGTCGGAGCTCGCGGCGATCATGGGGGTGAACCCCTACAGCAGCTTCGTCGACGTCGTCCTCGGCAAGGTCGCCACGCTGCGGGGGACGAGCACCTGGAGCGGCGGCGTGGCCTGCTGGTGGGGGGTCCTCTTCGAGGACGTGATCGGCGAGGTCGTCTCGATCGACCTCGGCTCGCCGATCCGCGGCGACTCGATCTGCATCCAGGAGTTCCCCGGGCACCGGAACAGCCCGGACGGGTACGTCGTCGCCACGTTCGTCCGCGACGACGACGACACCTGGCGCTGCTGGACGACCGACCAGGAGCCGCCGCCGGAGAAAGCGGCCGTCCACCACCAGGTGCTGCTGCTGGAGTTCAAGTGCCCGCTCACCCGCCAGCCGAAGGGCCAAGTCCCGCCGCAGTACCGCCCGCAGGTCTGGTCGGGCCTCGCCGTCTCGCCGATCGCCGGCCGCGGCCTCTTCGTCGACGCGGTGTTCCGCAAGTGCGGCCTGGCCGACCTCGACGACGGGGTCGAGTACGACCGCGCGTACCACGCGCGGGACCCGGCGCCGGAGGGCGACCGGTGCCCGGTCGCCTGGGGGCTCATCGCCGTCTACGCGCCGCGGCTCGACGCCCCGCGCCACGTCCGCCTGGGCTGGCGCGGCCCCGAGTGGGCGCCGGGCGACCCGGCCGGCGAGGGGCCCGACGCCGACGCGTCGCTGGCGGCGCTGGAGATCCACGCGAAGTACTTCGGGGCGCGCTTCCGGCGCGGCGACGGCGAGCCCCCGGACGACGTCGCCGACCTCGGCGACATGCCGGCCAAGCTCTTCGACCGGGCCCTCGGCCTGATCGACGGCGGGCGCTTCCGGATCTGGCGCGAGACGCCCTGCTTCGCCGACGGGCGCGGCAAGGACCTGCGCGACGTCGGCCGCGCCGTCGAAGAGCTCCGCGCGCGCGCGCCGGCCGGCCACTGGCTCATGGGCGTGCTCCCCTGGAAGCTCCTCGAGACGAACTACGTGTTCGTCGCGCGGCGGCCCGGGTTCCTCGAGGAGGTCCGCGGGCTGATCGAGGACGTGCACGCGACGGCGCGCGCGGCCCTGGTCGCGCGCGACCCCGCGGCCTTTGTGCGGGCCCGGGCCGTCGAGAAAAAGCTCGCCGCCGGCCATTCGCCGTCGGCGCCCCGGAACCACCCGGACAACGTCCAGGAGTTGTTCGACACGGTCTAAGGGCTGGCGCCCGAGACGGTCTGAGGGCTGGCGCCCCGAGACGATCAGAAGAACGCCCGCCGCTCGATGCGGCGGTAGTACATGGCCTGGAGCGCCGTCTGCGAGGGGCGCGTGATCTCGACGACCTGGCCTTCGCGCCCGCCGAGCCAAATGACCGGCGGGTCGCTCGCGGCGATCGCGGGCAGGTCGCGCTCGGACAGGCGCTCGCGCTCGAGCATCGTCGCGGCCTCGGGGGCGTCCATCAGCCGGTGGGGCGGCACCGATTGGTTCGCCGGCACGACGTGCGCGAAGATGTGGTACGGGTAGGCGTTGAAGCGCGGCGTCGCACCCTCGGCGTCGACGCCGCGGCGCTCCGTGGCCTGGAACTCGCCGACGACGTCGGTGAGGTTCTTTTTGCCGAAGAACTCCTCCTCGGCGACGACGATGAGCTCGTCGAGTCGGCCGGCGACCGCGAGCCGGTCGGCCGCGACGCCCTCGAGGAGCTTGCGGAGGTCGGGGCCGTGCGCGGCGTACCGCCCGCGGGCCCCGAGCACGAGCACGACGACCCAGTCCCGGGCGCCGCGCGGGGCCTCGCGGGCCGCGTCGAGCCGGACGTAGCCGAACTGCTCCATGTCGTTGACGATCTCGTCGTCGGTGAACCGGCGCGCCGCGCCGTCCGCGGCGAGGCTGCGGGGGGCGGCCCGGAGTCCCCGCCGCGGGAAGAACTCGTCGAGCAGGACGCGCACGATCGTGTTCGGCGGGTACCCCAGCGACATCGTCTATTATCTGTCGCGGCGCGATTCAATTGTGCCTCCACCGCCTGACCAAGCGGGCGAAAACTGAATCGCCGGCTCCGTACCATTGGCGGATGGCACCCCGGCAGTACATCGTCGAGCACAGCGGGCACTTCTGGATCGTCACGGCGTCGGGCGCCGTGGGCGTGCGCCGCGCTTTGCTCGCGGACGAGGTCACGATGTACCTGTGCTTCATGTACACGGGGGGGCTCACGCTGCCGCCCGGGGGCGACCTGCGCCTGGACGACGCCCGCCGCGCCCTCGTCCGGAGCCACCTGGCCGCGGGCGGCCCCCTCCCGTTCGGCCTCACCGAGGCCGGGGGCGAAATGCTCCTCGGGATCAGCCTCGGCTCGGGCGCCCTCCGGGTGCGCGACCCGCTCGCCGTGTGGGGGCCCGGCGCCGACGTCACGCCGCCGGCGCTGCCCGCAGCGGCGCGGGAGTCCTCGCCGTCCCGCGCCGCGCCCTGCAGCCAGTGCGGCGCGGCGGCGGCCGGCAAGAACCGCGGCGGGGTCTACGACGGCCGGTGCTCGTACTGCCGGAGCCTCGCGCGCGGCCGCGAGGAGCGCGGCGCGGCGGCGCTCCGGCGGAGCACAGCGTCGCCCTTGAAAGCCTCCCAGATGAACATCGAATTCCTCTCGCCGAAGCGGGAAGTTCTGGTCGTCCGCGACGTTGAGATGGAATAGCCGCGTCTTTTTGTCCCGTAAAATTGAAAAGCGCATTTACGACGCATACGCAATGGCGGAACCAAGCGAGCTTCCCAACTTCGTCTTCTGTCGCCATGGTAACCTGGCCTGGTCGATTTCGGCGGGACGCGATGATTTGCTGGAATCTGTCATCCGAAATGAGTTTGCGGTGTTTATCTGCTTGGCACATCACTTGAGCCTGTTCGAAGGCCAACGCCACTTTCTCGATGATGAGCGTCGAAAGATCATCACCGATAAGATCAACACCGCTGCGAACAGCACCTACCCGTTTGGCGTCGCGCGAGACAAACTGCAAGATTATGTCTTGCGCGCGCTGAACGACAAAGTGCTGTTCGTGTCAAATTTGCACACCGATCTCATATATCGACGGATACTCATTCACAACGTGTGCACATGTGAGTCAGGATCACACAAGAATTGCACGCACAGAAAACTTCTTTATTCCGTGTTCAGAACTCCGGTTATCAAACCAGCCGAGCCCGCCAAGCCGATCGAGCCCGCCAAGCCGATCGAGCCCGCCAAGCCGATCGAGCCCGAGATCAAGAACATGTATTGTGCTCCCTGTGGTGGTACCCAGACGCCTCACAAGAAAACGGACCACTACGTCTGCACGCTCTGCTCGCAGCTTAATGAAGCAGTGAGACTCGAACAGCAGATCGTGCGAGAAAAGAAAGACGCACAAATGCTGAAGAAGCGCAAAGCCGAAGTTACATCCAGACTTGACGCGGCAAAGACAGCGATGACCGAATGGAAGCGCGAGGCCACCAAGATGACTGATCTGCAAGCGTCAAAGTAGCCGCGAACGCCATTCGTGGATTCCACTTTTTGTCCCATAAACGCGTAGCGGATTTCGTTCAGTGGATGCAGCATCAGCCGTTGTATATGCAGTCGCGACTCGTCCAGATGTTCGAACAGCAGTGGCCGATCGCGCTGCCCACCTTGGTCACCGCGCAGCTTGCCTCCGGCCCGCCTCAAAAGTGATTCACCATAGCCACGACGTCGAAATAAAAAAGCCGTGGTCACGTAGACGAGGTTTTGTTTTTTGCTGACGTGGTGGCCGAGCCATTATTTTGCGGCGAGTTTTACACAACATGTGTATACCGCAGCACTAACGTGAGCGAACCAAAACAATGGACCCACAGCAGTCGATGTCATACTCGCAGTCCGCCGCGGCCGCCAAGTCGCACGGGCAGGCCCTGCTCAAGAGCACGATCGGCGCCCACCCGGTCACGACCGCGGTCGTGATGGCCGTCCTCGTCGTCGTGATCCTGGTCCTGGCCTTCTACGTCGTCAAGTACAGGGCCCAGATCAAGAAGGGAGACGGCTTCCACATCGCCCCGATCAGCAACCTGACGACCGGGAACAACAACCCGGAGTGGCAGCTCGGGTCGATGGACGCCGGCAACTGGGGCCCGGTGCACCGCGCGGCCACCTCGTGGAACGTCGCCGCCTACCACCCGAGCTGGCGCGCCGGCCGCTACCGCCAGGTCTCGGCCAGCGGCGGTAAGGAGGGTCTGGCCGCCAACAACAGCGCCTCGGCCGCCGCCTGCGCCCCCGGCGAGTCCGCCGTGACGTACCAGAACCCCGACGGCAGCGTCGTCACCTACTGCCGTTCGACCGACTCGCTCCCCGGCCCCGCCACGGTCTGCCACCGCGGCTGGGACCCCGCCGCCAGCGCCGAGGCCGAGGCCTTGGCCACGGTCGGCAGCCTGCAGCACGACAGCTACGGCGAGGGGAAGCTCCAGCGCGCGATCAACGCCGCCTACGACGCCAACACCGGCCTGAGCGACGCCCAGCTGGAGGGCCTGATGCACAACAGCGACCTGGCCTAAACGGCCGGCCGCTCGCGTGAGGCCGCTCGCGTGAGGCCGCTCGCGTGAGGCCGCTCGCGTGAGGCCGCTCGCGTGTTTTTTTGCCAGCCGCGCTTTGGGTTCGCGGCCGCGCTTTGGTTTCGCCGAAAGTTTCACGGGCCTGTATACATGGAAGCGCAGGGCTATCTCGCAGCCAGCCACAACTATCTCCGCAAGACGGTCGGGGGCCACCCCGCCGCGGCGGCCGCGGTCCTCGCGACCCTCGTCGTCCTGACCTTGGTCCTCGTCTTCGTCGCCGCCCACTACCGGGCGAAGGTCAAGAAGCTGGCGCCGACGCCGAGCGAGGGTCTCGCCGTCGGCGCCCCGTCCGCCGCCTGCGCCCCCGGCGAGTCCGCCGTGACGTACCAGAACCCCGACGGCAGTGTCGTCACCTACTGCCGCTCGACCGACTCGCTTCCCGGTCCCGCCAAGGTCTGCCACCGCGGCTGGGACCCCGCCGCAAGCGCCGAGGCCGAGGCTTTGGCCACGGTCGGCAGCCTGCAGCACGACAGCTACGGCGAGGGGAAGCTCCAGCGCGCGATCAACGCCGCCTACGACGCCAACACCGATCTGAGCGACTCCCAGCTGGAAGCCGTGATGCACCAGGGGGGTGCGCCCTGAGACGTTCGCGCAATCGGCGGGACTTTTTTTGCGGCCGCCGTGTCGTCGATAAAAAGAAAAGTAGCCCCACTGTATACAGTGTCTATGGATGCACAATCACTCGTCGCGAACCTAAGCGAAGGCACCCCCAACGAGTTCGCCAGGACGTACCAGCAGAATCCCGACGACAGCGTCGAGGCTTTGGTGTTGGCCATGATTGGCAGCTTGAAGCACGACGACAGACACTACCAGGCCGCGGCGAAGCCCCTGCGCGGCTGGGACCCCGCCGCCAGCGCCGAGGCCGAGGCCTTGGCCACAGTGGGCAGCCTGCAGCACGACAAGGGGAAGCTCCCGCGCGCGATCAACTCCGCCTACGCCAACACGAGCAACTGGCGGTTGGAAACCGTGATGCGCCAGAAAGGTCCGTCCTGAGATGTTCGTACAATGGGCGGGACTTTTTTGCGGCCGCCGTGTTGTCGATTGAGAGAAAAGTTGTCACTTGCTGTATACGTGTCTCATGGACGCACAGTCGCAGTCGCCGCCGCAGGGCCGCAAGTCACTCGTCGCGAAACTCGGCGGCGCCGTCGCCGCGCACGCCGTCATGTCGCTGGCCATCATCGTCGTGCTGGTCGTCCTCGTCATCGGCCTCGTCGTCTACTACCGCGGAATCCTGGGCTTCGGCCCGTACGCGCACCGCGGCGGCGCCGGGAAGAAAAAACAGACCTTCATGGCCGAGACCGACGCGGGCTCCGTCGACAGCTCGCCGTCGGGCGACGCCGAGACCGAGCGCCTGATCGACAGCATCAACCGCCAGTGAGCGCGCCGTCATACTTCGTGAACGCTCTTTTCCGGTTTCTGGGGGTCGAAGGGGATTCCCGCCGCGTACGCGATCGCTTTGGACAGGGGCTCGGCGAACAGCGCCTTCGGGCAGACGAGCCGGCTCCCCTTCGCGTCCCCGGCCGGGAACGTCTCGAAGCAGATCTGGTCGCCCTCGATGCTGATCCGGCCGTCACCGTTCCCCTGGTGGGCGCAGAGCGTCGCGCCGGGGGCGCCCGCGGCGATGGCCTCCCAGTCCTCGAACGGGTGCAAATATGGGGCTCGGGCCGTGAAGCTGAAAGCGAGCTCGTGCGTCGCGAGCTTGAAGACGAACTCCCAGTCGGTGATCGCGCCATCGTCGGAGCACATGGATACCTTGACGGTCGCCTTCGGCTGCTGCGCCGCCGCCGCCGTGGTCGGCCCCCACCAGGACTGCGCCCACACGAAGATTGCGCCGATCGCGTCCATGCCTGGTTATCTCCACCGGGGGGCCCTTTCAGTTTTGGCGAAAAACAGCAGTTCACTCGCCGCGGTGGCGCTTGAGCGGCCGCGGATTGCCGCCGCCACTGGACAGGATGCTGTCGAGTATAACCTCGTCCGGGTCAACCATAGCGACGTTATCTGACTTGGAAGAAGTGTCGGCGACTGATTCTCGATCGCTATCATCGGACGCCGAGGACTCGTTGTCATCGGACACGATAAACTCGTCGTCATCCGACGCCGCAGACTCGTCGTCGTCCGACGCCGAGGACTCGTCGTCCGACGCCGCAGACTCGTTGTCGTCCGACGCCGCGGACTCGTCATCTGACAAGCTGATGATCGTGCGCGAGGACGAGTCGTCCTCGCGCGCCGGCGGGTCCCACCACGCCGCGTACGTGCTGAGGCGGGCCATGTACGCCCGGAGCTTCTCGCCACTGCGTTGCGGGGGGTCGGCGTAGTGGTTGTTCGCCTTCAGTTCCCGGAGCGATTGAATCCCCATGTGGACCGCCACAGCTTTCAGCACTTTGACGACCAGGCGCACGGGCTCGTTGTCGCGGGCGTGGTTGAGTTGCCGGAGCTCGACGCCGAGTTTAAGGTTCGCGACCGCCACCCGGTTGGCGCACCGACTGATCTGCGGCCAGTAGCCGTGCCGATCGCAGAAGTCCCTCCAGTGCCGGTCGCACCGGTAGGCCTCGCCGTCGCCGTCCTTGCGCAGACAGCTCCGGTTCGTGCGCATCGGCTGCGTGCAGTCGCGCTCGGCGCACCGAGTGTGGGGTACTTCCCGCGGCGCCGAAAGGCCCATGAGGCACCGGTGCCCGAGCTGACCGCAGTGCCACTTGGCGTAGCCCTCGGCGTCCTCGTCCATTCGACTCCGACTTATGGGGGCTCGAGTTGGCGTTCATTTTTACCGACTGGACGAAGAACGCGAATTGTCTATAGTTCGATGTCCTACCTACCGGTGCCACGGGTCGCGACCGAGCAGGCCGGCACGCCCGCGGCCGAGGAGGCGATACAAGCGCTGCTCGGCGACCTCGCCGAGCGGAAGGAGTTCGCGGCGCTGCGGCCGCGCGCGGCCGCGCCGGAACGCGTGGACGTCGCCGGGTTCGTGCGGGAGGCGGCGCCGGCGCCGCTCTTCCTGCCGGGACACCGCCTCCACGGCGCGCAGCTCTTCGTGAGCAACTTCGAGAGCCCCAACACCGAGTACACGCGTCTGTTGATCGAATGGCAGACCGGGACGGGCAAGTCGCTGGCCGCGATCGCGATCGCGCACGAGTTCATCCGGCAGTGGCGGCGCCGGGCCGCCCTGGGGGAGCTGCGCAGCCCGACCGTCTTCGTGATCAGCTTCACCGCGCGCGAGACCATCCAGCGCGACATGCTGCGCTACCCCGAGTTCGGCTTCGCCTCGGCGGGCGAGGTCGAGGAACTGCGGCGGCTGGAGGCCGCCGACGCCGCGGCGGGCCCCGCCGGCGTGGCCGAGTCGCGGCAGCTCGCGAGCTTCCTCGGGGTCCTCAGGCGCCGCATCACCGACCGGGGGCGCGGCGGGTACTACCAGTTCTACGGGTACAAGGAGTTCGCGAACCGGCTCATCACGGTGACTCGGCGCGGCGAGGAGCGCGCGGTCACCGTGCTCGACCTGTACGCTGCGACAAGCGCTGCGACAGGCGCTGCGACAGACGCTGCGACAGGCACGCAGGCAGCCGAAAGTACCTTCGGCGAGCGGCTCGCCGCGGCAGTCAAGCGCGGCGACGTCGTGGTCAACGAGGAGCTGCTCGAGGAGATGCGCGGCGGGCTCCTGATCGCCGACGAGATCCACAACACGTACAACATCAACGAGCCGAACAACTACGGGATCGCGATCCAGTACGCGCTGGACGCCCTCGGCGACGAGGCCCCGCGGGCGATCTTCATGTCCGCGACCCCCGAGACCGGCAGCGCCGCCGAGGTGGTCGACCTGCTCAACCTCGTCGTCCCGCGCTCGGCGCTCCCCGACGGCGTCCCGCTGCGCCGGTCCGACTTCTTCGCGCGGGCGGCCACCCGCGCGGACGACGACGAGCCGGAGGAGGCGGCCGCGCGGGCGGCCGTCGTCTCCCAGCTGCGCGAGGGCGCCCTCGACCGGATCGGCCACCTGTTCGCCGGGCGCGTCTCCTTCCTGCTCGACTCCGACGTGGGCTCCTACCCGCGCCGCGTCTTCGTCGGCGAGCCGCAGCCGGGCGTCCCCTACCTCAGCCTCACCGCGTGCCCGATGTCGCCGTTCCACGAGCGGACGCTCGACGCGACGGTCGGCGGCGGGGCGCGGGGCCTCGCGGCGGACAGCGCGTCGCTGTACGACATGGCCTTCCCGAACCCGGACTCGGCGGAGGTCGGCCTCTACAAGTCCGTCGAGACGCCGGCGAAGCTCGCGCGCGCGCCCGAGGACTGGCGGATGACGGCGGGAGTCATCGTCGAGCGCGAGGGCAACACGACGCTGGTCTCAGGCCCCTTCCTCGCGCTCGGCCGCCTCGCCGAGTACAGCACGAAGTTCGACCGCCTGGTGCGCGACGTGGTCGAGGCGATCCGCGCCGGCCCCGGGAAGATCATGATCTACCACCACCGGGTGCGCATGTCCGGCGTCCTCCTGATCCAGGAGGCCCTGCGGATGAACGGGATCGCCGACGAGGCCTCGAGCCCGACGGACGCGACGCTGTGCGCGGTCTGCGGCGTCGCGCGGCGGGCGCACGCCGCGGAGGCTTCGGCGGCGCACGAGTACGCGCCGGCGCGGTTCGTCGTCGCGCACAGCGACATCGACCGCGCCGCGATGATCCGCAGCATCAACCGCTACAACGCCCCGGCGAACCTCGCCGGGCAGCAGTACCGGGTCCTCATCGGGTCGAAGATCATCCGCGAGAGCTACAACTTCCGCGCCGTCCGCCACCTGCTCATCACGAGCTTCCCGACGGACTACCCGACGCTGATCCAGATCGTCGGCCGCGTCGTGCGGAAGAACTCGCACATCGAGTTCCCGGAGTCGCAGCGCGAGGTCCGGATCCGGATCTACGTGAGCACGCGGGCGGGCGGCGGCGTCAGCCCCGAGCTGCAGCGCTACGTCGACAAGGGGGGCGAGTTCCTCGTGATCCAGGAGGTCGCCCGGGCCCGCCACCGGTACGCCGTCGACGGGTTCGCCAACTACCAGCGCGTCCGCGCGGCGATGGGGGTCGGCCCCGGCGGCGAGCTGCGGCCGAACCTCGACGGGCTGCCCTACAGCCCCGTCGTCCCGGCGGCGGCCGCGACCATGCGCACGGCGACGTTCGAGAGCTACGGCCACGGCGAGCGCGAGGTCTCGCTGCTGATGTCGATCGCGCGGAGCCTCTTCCGGACGCGCCCAGTCTGGACCTACGACGACCTCTGGGCGGCGGTCCGGCGCGGCGCCGGCGCGGCGCGGGTCGGCGTCGACTACGCGACCTTCGACGAGGGCAACTTCGCGCTGGCCCTGGCGGGCCTGGCCCGCCCCGCCGGCGACCCGCTGGTCGCCGTCGCGCGCGCCGGCCGATACTACGTCGCGGCGCGCGTCGGCGACGACGGGGCGCCCGTCCTCGACGTCGAGAGCTACGTCCGCGAGGCCCACGCGCCGCCGCGGCGCGCGGTGCGGATCGCCGACTACCTCCGCGACTCGCGGTCCGGGCAGAACTTCGCCGTGCGCCTCCGCGAGTTCGCCCAGCGCTACCTGGACCCCGGGGGCACCCCGATCGAGTTCGCCCTCGTCGAGTACGGCGCGCCGTTCCACTACGCGCTGCTGCGGCGGCTGGTCGTCGAGACGGCGCCCGTCACCAGCAACGACGCGCTGCTGCGCCGGCTCTACAGGCGCTTCCACATCGCGGTCACGCCGACGAAAGCGTCGAACGAAATCGTCGGCTACGTCGCCTCGGACTTCGTGACGCTCTACGACCGCGCCACGTCGACTTGGCGCAACGCCTCGCTCTCGGAGTACGGGATCGGCCGGCGGCACGCCGAGAACGACATCGTAGTCGGGTTCGTCGTCTCGGAGACGACGGATAGCGACACCGACGTCTTCGCGGCCGCGTCGGCCCGGGCCAAGTTCAAGCTCCGCCTGCCCGTGCAGAAGCTGCGCGCCCGGGCCGGGCAGAGTTCGGACGCGCGCCTGCTCGCGCGCGGGGCCGTCTGCGAAACCCACCCCCGCGAGGAGCTGCGCGCGTACGCCGCGCGCCTGCGCGGGTCGCTCACGCGCCAGGGCGGCGGCCCGTCGCCGGCGCGCGCCGCGGAGCTCTGCGACACGATCCGCGAGTACCTCCTGGCGCTCGAGGAGAACGCGCGGTCGGCCTCGATGAGCGACTCCCCGCGCTACCTCTACCTGTTCAACGACCGCCCGCCGACGCTGACCGGGAGCCGAAATTGAACGGCAAATGTGCGCTATTGATAGACGATGGAACCCACGGCGGCGGCGCTCACGAAGGTGTTCGACACGACCATCGTGGTCCGCAACCCGGTCAACTTCTGCGCGGACAAAAAACGCCACCTGATGACCGAGCTGCAGCGGATCTACGGCGGCCGGTGCTTCAAGGGGGCGTTCATCGTCAACGTGGTGGAGATCCTGAAGTCCTCGTCGTGCCGCCTCGAGACGACCAACACGTCGGGGAACGGGACGGTCGACGTCCAGTTCCTCGCCGCGGTCGTCGTCTTCAGCCGCTGGGACATCCTGGTCGGCGTCGAGATCCGGAACCACCAGTCGATGGTCATCGGCGAGTACGGCTCGGCGGCGTCCGGGCGCGCGGTCGTGTCGATCCTCGCGTCCCGGGCCGCCGAGACGCTCGCGATCAAGCAGCGCGTCCCCGTCCGGGTCATCGAGGCGCACCACCAGCCGATGCAGGAGTCCGCCGCCATCATCGCGACGCTGCTCACCTGCGACCAGGCCGCCCCGGTCTACTCGCTGCGCGGCGGCCTCGACGCGTCGGACCGGCTCGAGCTCGGGCCGGTCCTCGCGGCGATCGACGCCGAGCTGGACGCGCGCACCGAGCTCGTCGCCGCGAACCGGGCGTCCGTGTGGTTCTTCGAGGAGCTCCTCTGCGCCTACCAGCGGAAGCCGGGCGGCGGCGCCGCCGCTTTGGCGCGCATCCCCTCCGGCGGCGGCGCCGCGGAATGGGTCGGCCCGGCGGCCGTCGAGGCCGACGAGGCCGGGACGGAAGCGCGCAACGCGCTCGAGCTCGTGCGCCGGGCCCTCGCCGGCGAGGCCGTCCCGGTCGCCGGCGTCTGGTCGCGCTCGCTCGCCCTGTACCGGTCCTCGCCGCTGGTCACGTTCGCCGAGACGCAGCCGAAGGGCTGGCCGATGGCGGTGGATAGTACGCCCAGAATCGTGTTCGCGGAGTTCCTCAAAAACATACTGGACTTCCTCGTCGCGATCCGGGAGCTGCTCGCCGTCTACGACACGCCGGAAAAGGTCGAGGCCCACCGGAACGTGTGGGCGGTCATGCGCGGCGCGCAAAAACTCCGGTGAGGGGCGCACCGGAGCTTCTTTTTGGAGCCGTGCGCGCGCCGGGATACCGCGACGATGAGCGACGACTTCGACGAACTGTTGTCGGACCTCGGGCTCGGGCCCGACCCGGAGCCGCCGGCCACGGCCGTGGCCGCGAAAAAACCGACGACGACAATGACCCCGAGCATCGAGGCGCAAAAGCTGTTCATCATCGACAACGCGACGCTGCTTGACACGAAAACGAAAAAGGCGATTCTTTCACTCGTCATGATGGAGATCGGGCCGGGCGTGTTCCTGAACACGCTCACGGAGCAGAAAGAGGTGAACATCAACCTGGACCTGGTCGCCGAGGCGAACTCGGAGGTGCTGACCGGCATCTACAACATCGTCCACGCCCGGCGCGAGCTCCTCAACCAGCCCGCCCGCACCATCGACCGCGCGGTGAAGACGGTGCGCGTTTGAACAGAACCGCCGCCTCGAAAAAAGAACCGCCGCCTCGAAAAAAGAACCGCCGCCTCGACAAAAAGAACCACCGCGTTTTTCGCGGCCGAAACATACACGCGCTCTTTGGCATTCGATCTCGCCGCGAATGAGCGCAGAGGATGTCCTCCTGGCGTACAGCCCAGACTTCACGGGATTCACGTCGACGAACCAGATGGCGTGGCCGCTGGAGACCGAGGCCGCCATCGCAAACATCAGCCTCTCCGTGGGGGGGCTCCACGCGTCGAAGCTCGGCGGCGGCGACGACGACAGCCCGGACGGCTACTTCGAAGATTTCAGCGCGTCCCTCGAACGCTTCGCGGAGAAGTGCCAACTTCGTCTCGGCGGGGGTGAGGGCCTCGACTTGCGGGCCGCCATCGTTGTCATGAAGTACGATGACTCCGAATCGGACGATGACTCCGAATCGGACGACGACTCTGAATCGGACGACGCGGTGCTCGACCTGGTCGAGGCCGGCGCCGACGCCGACGAGTCGCTCATCGTGATGAGCGACTTCATCATCTCCGATGGCGGGTGCGGATGCGGCGGCGACCCGAACGAAAGCGAAAGCGAGAGCGAACACGCGAGCGAAAGCGAAGACGAAGACCCGGTGTCCATACTCGATGACGTCGTCAGCTCGTAGACAAAACTGCATTTTGGAGCTCGCGCGCGCCATAGATACCGCCGCGCGCAATGGCCGAACCCAACTACTCGTTCTCGGACGTTCCGGTGACGACTTCTGTCCGGTCCTCGCAGACCGCGACCCCGGAGCAGCTCGTCGAGATGGGGCGGGCCATCTGGAAGGAGGTGAACGACGCCCAGATTGCGAAGGATGACGCCCAGCGGAACGACGAGCTGCTCGCGGCGCTGCAGCAGAAGCACAAGGACTTCGTCACGAGCTTCCCGCTCGTGCTGCGGTGGATGGTGCAGATGCGCCAGTTCCACCCGGAGGCGTTCCGAAAATACCTGCTGAAGCACGCCACGGCGCAGCTCAGCACCCGAGAGGCGTTCCTCGAGCTCCAGGTCGAATACCTCGTGCTGCTGTACCGCGAGCTCCACCCGGACCACCCCGACGAGAACTACGTCCGCAAGTACCGCGAGTCGCTCATCCGATCCCTGATGGAGGAGGACAAGGCCTTCATCAAGATCCAGGAGGACGTCGAGGCTGAGATGAGCCGCAAGAAAGCCGTCAACGACGACGACCGCCGCCGGGCCCTGTACGCGCACCTGATGGCCCAAAAAGTCCGCAAGGAGCAAGCGAAGTAAACTCCGCGGCCTCGTGTTTTTTTTTGCGCGAATCACAAATCGGCGTCCTCGTGCTCGCAATCGCACTGCTCGTGCTCGCACGAGTGCTCGCACGAGTGATCGCACTTGTGATCGCACTCGTGCGACTCCCGAAGAAACAGCGTCGGCGAGGGGGCCGGGGCCCACGCGGCGCCGCGCCGGAAGGCCCACCGCCCGTGCAGGAAGCACTTCGCGAGGCGGAAGGCCGGCGCGACGAGCGTCTCCAGGTGCCGCACCGGGCCGATCTCGAGCAGGCGCAGCTGCTCGATGTTGTACCAGCGGATTTCGCTCACCTCGGCCATGTTGCGGATCTCGCGGAACACGGGGCGGTCGGGCCCGCCCGGGTCGTCCGCCGTCAGGTGCGGGTTCGCGACCGCGACGAAGAAGACGTTCTCGTACCGGGTGCCGTCGCTCACGTAGACGACCCGGCGCCGCACGCCGGGGAGCAGCCGGTAGTCCTTGCGCTCCACGCCGGCCTCCTCGCGCAGCTCCCGGATCGCGCACAGGACGTCCGGCTCGCGGAGGCTCTGCCGCCGCCCCTTCGGGACCTCCCAGAGCACGGCGCCGCCGGGGCGCGCGGCCTGGATCGCGCGGCGCAGGCCCTTCCCCGCGTCGTCGCGCATGAAGGCCGACTGGAACTTGGAGTACTGCCGGTTGTACAGGTCGCCCTTCTCCCGGGTCAGCCAGATGTGGTACCACATCTGGCTGAAGTCGAGCGACCAGATCTGGAGCAGCTCCTCCGGCGTCATGCGGTTCAGCAGCGTCGCGACGTTGCGGAAGTGGTGGTTGTTTTTCTTCGAGTATTTGCCGTGGACGAACTCGGCGAAGGCGTACGTGTACCGCTTGCGGACGAGGAGCACCTCGAGCGCCCCCCCGGGGGCCCGCTGCCGGCACAGGACGACCCCGAACGACGTCTTGGTCGGGACCCGGCGCGGCGCCGGTTCGCCCCGGCCGCGCCGCTCCCGCGCCGGCGGGACGACCCGCCAGTCCTGCTCCCCGGTCGAAACTGCGCTCATTCTTCGGGTCGCGAAATATACACGCGCGTTTGCAACTCCAAGTGCGCAGAGTTTGCGCTCTGTCAATACACGCGACGCCGATGGACGACTCGGTCGGCATCGACTTCTCGGTCGCGGCTGCCGGCCGCGACTTCTCGCGCATCCGCGTCGTCGGCCGCGAGGCCGCCCGGACCCCCGTCCGGTTCCGGGACCGCGTGGTCGCCCAGTTCCGCTCCCCGGCGAACCTCGACTACCTGCGCGGCGCGCTCGCCCGCGCGACGCTGGCCGGCCCCCAGCGGAAGTTCGCCCTCGACACGCTGCCGGACGCCCTGTACACTTTCTCGGAGCGCGACGGGCGCGCCTACGACGTCCTCATGTCCGACCCGGTGGCCCAGCGCGGGCGCGCCGTCGACTTCTGGGCCGAGGTCCGGCGCCTGAACTTGGCGTTCATCGAGGAGCGGCGCGCCTTCCTGCGCGACGGCGCGGCGACGGTCGGCCAGGCCGAGCGCAACGGGCCCGGCCAGTCCGGGCCGGCCGCGCGCGGGGCGCCCCGCGACGGCATCTCCGAGGACGACGAGAGCTACCACATGCGCATGTTCATCTCCGACAGCCTCCGGCCGCCGGGCCTCGAGCACCTCAACACGCCCGGGCCGCTCTGGGCCCTGCGCGAGGACCAGTCGACCTGGACGCCGCGCAGCGCCGCGCAGCGCCGCCAGACCGACCGGTTCGCCGCTTCAGCCGCTTCGGGCACGCCACAGCTGCCGCAGGGTGGCGAGAAGTTCTCGGCGGTGGGCTCCGCCGAGGACTCGCCGTGGGGCGTCGGCGACCCGAACCGCACCCCCGAGCAGGCCCTCGCCGAGTACTGGGGCGACGGCTGGACGACGAGCGAGACGCAGACGGGCGCGCCCGAGACGACCGGCCGCGCCTACGGCGCCGACTACGCCTGGGGGACCTCCTGGCAGGAAAACGGCGGGTCCCGCTTCATGCGGTACGAGAACATCCCCTTCTGGCAGAAGGGCGGGCGCGAAGGCTACGACCACGACATCGACGAGACCCTCGGCACGCAGGCCCGCGAGCTCGACGCGCACGTCCGCCGCTGGAACATGGACTACGTCACGGCGCCGCGCGGCCAGGAGTACCGCAAGTACGGGCCGCGCTCCGGCCACGTGGTCTAGTCGCAACCGCAAAAGAACCACCCTTTTTGGCCGGCCGTGGCGTCATTCATTGATTTAACGCCATCGCCTTCTGTACTCAAACGGCTTTGTCACGGACACATTTTCAGGGCGAAAAAACACCATATCAATGAATGCTGTGATACATCGACCCCCGGCAAGGAGATATTTTCGGTCGAACAGAGTTGCACATCAGCAAAGTTTCAGGTCTTGAAGACACTTGGTGACCTTGGGGGACTTGAAACTCCAGCCCATCACACCAAGACCCTCAATCTCGCCGAAGGTCAACTTGAAAGTCTCCACGAGCCACTTCAATACTACCTCATCATCATTGAACCGGACAAATAACAGTATGTATTCCATTTCATGAAGTATACGCGCACGATCATGTTTGTCAGATGCCAGGTCGTAGTTTCGTACGCACCATTTCGCGAATTCAAGGTCTGATTGACGACACGCGGACCTCAGAGCAGTGAACTGGTTGTCCAAATCGAGCGGTGACGTAGGAAAGGTGTTATGAAACCACTTCGCAATCTTTGGATTCACGTCACCGAAGAACACAGTCCCCAATTGGTCTTTCGCATTTTCTGGGGTCAGACCAAAGGTTGATGCGAGCATTTTTGCGATCCCAAGCCGACCATTTACGCATGACTGATGGAAACATCTGCTGTTTTTGACGTCATTGGCCGCATACACATTACGCTCGAGCAGTCTTCGTATTTCAGCGGGATCCCCTCCGTCACAAGCGGTTATCAGCTCTTGCACTCCCGGGTGACTCCCTTGGCCACAAGCAGCCATCATTCGCCGTCAGATATCAAGGGAAAACAACTTCAATTTACACCCGGGATGAATTCGAAAAAACAACTCTATTTTCACTCCCGGATGGTTTCTCGGAGCCATTTCGTGACGGCTTCGCTGTAGTTTTCGACGCGTACGTCGTCTTCCCGAGGAGTCAGCCCGAACGTGGCGAACAGCCACTGCACCACGTCCAGATGTCCGTTCGCGCACGCCAAATGAAGAGCCAGGTTGTCGCGGGATTTCGCGTCTGCCGCTTCGAGTCCGAACGTCTGCGCGAGCCACCGCGCCACGGCCAGGTGCCCGCCGGCGCAGGCCAGCTGCAACGCCCGGTTGTTGTCCGAACAAACATTGTCCCGGGATAGGCCAAACCGAGTGGACATCCAAACAATGATGTCGAACTGCCCCAGTTCGCAGGCCCACTGAAGCGTGGTGTTGAAATCGCCGCCGCCGCCGCGATCCGCGAGCCAGGCGGCCACGGCGAGGTGGCCGCCGCGGCACGCCCACCGGAACGCCCAGTAGTCGTACACGCGCACATCCACTCCTTCTTGGGCAGCCTGAATGGCGACGTCCAGCTGGCCCGTTGCGGCGGCGTGACAGAATTTCCAGTTCAGCGCCATGCCCATAACGAGCAAAAAAGAGTTTCATTTTTCCCGCTCACTTCTCGCGGCGGTAGACGCGCTCGCCGTACAGCGCGAGCCACTGCCGGTCGGCGGCCGTCAGCGCGGCCGCGAGCTGGCGGTTGCGCGAGGCGAACTCGGGGATCGCGTCGGACGCGCGGGTCTCGGCCACCACGCTGAAGCCGCGCGCGACGAACTCGCGCGTCAGGGCGGCCGTGTTGACCAGGAACTCCTCGTAGTAGCGCCCGTCGCTGAACGGCAGGAGCACCCCGACGCGCTGCCCGGCGTTCTCGAGCATCTCGCCGGTGTAGTCGCGGCGCAGCGAGTACTTGAGCGCCCCGTTCTCGCGGAGGTCCCACGTGGAGCCCGCGGCCACCTTCTGCGCGCGGAACAGCGCGTGGACGGCCTCGCCGAGGAGCACCGTCAGCACGACCGTCCCGCCGACCTTGACGGCGCCGCGCGCCAGCGCGATGAAGTTGCGCATCGACTCGGCGCTCCGCAGGAAGTAGTGCACGGCGAGGTTGCAGACGAGCGCGTCGGCCGACGCGGCGCGGAAGCCGAAGACGGCCAGCCGGGCCAGCGTCTCGGCGTGCGGCGCGCCCGCGTCGGCCGCGAGGACGTGGACCGTCGTCGCGCCGCCCCGGCGGCCGGCGGCGGCCGGCGGGTCGTCGTCGCGCCGCCCGCGTCCGCGGCGCCCGTGGCCGCGCTGCGTGTACTTGCGCCGCACGAGCTCGGAGAGCGCCGCGCGGTCCTCGTCGACGGCGATGAGGTGCCGGACCTCGGCCTCGAGGTACCGGCCGAGGTCCTGGCCCTGGCCCGCGCCGACGTCGATGACCCAGTCGGCGTGGCGGAGCGTCAGGATGCGCTGGGTCTTGACGTACGAGATGACGGCGGTCTGGGCCGCGTAGACGCCGGACTTCTCCCGCATGAAGTAGTCGAGCGAGGGGCCCTCCCAGAGCTGCTCGACCGGGAAGGGGTCGACGTAGTTGAGCCAGATCATCTCGGCCGTGTGGAAGTCGTTCCCGAAGTAGCGCCGGGTGGCGAGCTCGGACGCCCGGTCCTCGCGGATCCGGGTGACCTCCCAGTCGACGAAGGCCGCGCCGCCCCCGGCCGCGCCGCAGTCGCCGAGGCAGCGGGCCTCGACGATCTTGCCTTCGATCTCGCCCGCGGGCGAGGCGTCCGGGTGCTGGTAGAGGTACGCGAGCGGCACGTCGCTCGGGGCGAACTGGATCGGGAAGTGGCTCCCGGGCTGCGCGGTCCCGCCCCCCGGGAACAGGTCGGCGTACCCCGGGCAGCGCTGCTGGCCGAGCGCCGCGTGGAGCTCGGGCGTGACCCCGACGAAGAGGAAGTAGAGCCGGTGGCCGGGGCGGTCGACGAAGGGCTCGCGGCCCAGCACCGAGGGCGGCGCGCGCCGGGCCAGGAAGTCGATCGTGTTGTCGCGCGCGCTCTTCCACTTGTAGCTCTGGGTCTCCATGTACGGCTGGCCGGGCTCGACGAAGATGAGACCGTCCGTCGTGTACGGGCGCCGGGCCTCGTGGACGCCCCGGATCACGCGCTCGAGCTCCCGCGGCGTGTCGCCGACGATCCGCGCGTACTCCTTCGCCGCGGCGGGCACCCCGACCGCGCGGAGGATCTCGACGGCCTCGCGGAGGCGCTCGAGCCGCTTCTCAAACGGGTCCGCCGTGATGTTTTCCCCCGCGACGACCAGGACGTCGAACACGTAGACGGTCAGCGTGCCGTCGGCCGCGCGGACGAGCTCCCCGTCCGCGATCGTGTCGGCGGCGGTCGCCGACGACGAAGCCGCGGCCGAATACTCGTGGTAGGTGTCGGCGACGACGAAGCCGCGCGAGTCGTGCGCGACCGCCAGCGCGCGCCGCCCGTCCGCCTTGTCGGTCAGGTAGAAGTCGCGCGGCGGGAAGATCTTGCGGTAGGTGGCCCGGGTGACGGCGAAGACCTGGGGGAGGAGCGACTTCAGGCCCGCGTCGTGCTGGAAGCGCCGCGGGTCGCTGATCAGGTAGCGCGCGGCGCGGAAGACCTCGGCCTGGAGCGCCGCGGCGCGCACGTAGTTCGGGTTCACGAGCTGCATGATCGCGTCGGCGGCGGCCGCCGTGTCGGCCGGCCGCACGGCGTCCCGCACGTCCTCGCCGCCGACGAACTCGACCTCGATCTCGAACCGGTACAGCCCCGACTCCAAACTGAGCGCCGACAGGAGGTTCTCCGCGGTCATCTTGGGCGCGCCGCGGAACATCTGGTTGACGATGTGCTGCAGCGAGCTCGCCGCGTCGCTGCCCTCGATCCGGCGCGTGACGGTCAGGTCGACGCGCCAGTCCATCGCGGCCGCGCCGGCGCCGGTGCCGGCGAGCCGCAGCGGGAAGCTGACCCGCGCCTTGACCCGGATCACCGCCTCCTCGTCGCTGCTGAACTCCTCCGTCGGGCGCTCGCTCGACAGCGCGACGAGGTAGGGGAGGCCCGGGCCCGACACGCGGACCGGGAGCAGCAGCGGCTCCTTGTAGACGAACTGGGTGCGGACCCGCGCCGAGTTCTCGTAGTACACCTCGCGGATCCGCGCCGGGCGCAGGTGGCGCATCGCGCCCTCGCCGCGCCCGGCGCGGACGTCCATGATCACGCTGACGACCTGCGTCAGCTTCGGGGGGCCCGGGAAGCGCTCGTCGCGTCGCTCGAGCAGGCCGCGGTAGACCGCCTCGAAACCCTCCCGGTCGACGTCCTGGAATCGCACCTCGAGCTCGAGGTGGGCCTCCGGCCCGCCCTGCGCGACCTCCCGGCGGTAGCGCGTGACGACGCCCTCGATCGTCGGCTTGGCCGCCATCGACGACAGCATTCTACGTATACTAACGCCGCGACGGTTTCAATTCCTCCGCGTTTTTTCGGCCCGTGGTTTTTCGGCCCGTGGTTTTTCGGCCCGTGGTTTTTCGGCCCGTGGTTTTTCGGCCCGCGTTTGT
>JBAZTM010000008.1:0-88103 GCA_041661925.1 Gemmatimonadaceae bacterium | reverse complement strand
ATGACGGCGTGGGCCGTGGATTTGCTGGGTCATGGCGAATCGGACCGGCCGGCTGACGCTGACTTCGGCGTGGCGGCGCAGGCACTCTGCGTGGAACAGGCCATGACGTCGCTGCGAATCGGCCGGGCAACCGTCGTGGGGGTGGATCTGGGCGCCGCGGTGGCGGTGCACCTGGCCGCCACGCGTCCCGCGCGCGTGCACGGCATCGTGCTCATCAGCCCCCCGCCGCTGGGTCGCGTGCGCGGCGAGGACCTGGCCGAGTTTGGGCGATTGACGGGGACGCACCTCCTTGAGGCCACGCGCGGCATGCTCGGCGCGGCCACCGTGCTCGGCCCGCTCCTCGCGCGGGGCGTCGGATCGCCCGAAGCGATGCCCGACCGGTTGGTGACCCGCTACGCCGC
Organism: Gemmatimonadaceae bacterium; assembly: GCA_041661925.1. Lineage (GTDB taxonomy): Bacteria > Gemmatimonadota > Gemmatimonadetes > Gemmatimonadales > Gemmatimonadaceae > PNKL01. The sequence goes on along the minus strand of JBAZTM010000008.1, from coordinate 87,702 downwards.
CCCGTTCGTCGGCCCCGACGGCGTGCGTCACCTTCAGGCTCTGGCGAACGCGGTGACTGATGATGACGCCGAAGAGCTCGACATGGGCCGCATCACGGCACGGGCGCTGGTGCTGCGGGGTGAGCGCGACGCCTGGTGCTCTCCTGTCGACGCGGCGCGGCTGGCCACCGCGATTCCCGGCGCCGAACTCCGGACGATCCCCCTCTCCGGTCGGCTGGTCCCGGAAGAGGCGCCGGAGGCTCTCGCCAGCCTTCTGGCCGATTGGGCGCCGCCAGTCCGCACCGCCGGCCCTGCTCACAAACTGTCGGAAAATGACGCCTGAACGTACGGCCCCGGAGACGCGTATAGACTAGGAATCGAGGGTCGTCCCGTTTACGTTTCTATAGTACGCTTCTCACACTATTTTTCTGGACGAGATGAACAAGGGTCGAAATAGGAATCGCAGGCCAGGCAACGAGCCGTCGCCGAAGGATCAGGCGCGCGATGAGTTGTTCCAGCATGTCATCAGCTGTGGAGTGGTTGGGTGCGACCCGGAGCACCAGCGGCAGTGGTTTGACGAGACGATGCAGTACTTCACCGAGCGGTATCACGAGCTTTCGGCGGTGGAAATCGCCGAACTTCGCACCCTCGGCGAGCGTTTCGCCCAGCCCCCCCGCACGGCGGCTACGGCACAGGCGACCGAGAGTGTCGGCGCCACCGCGTAGGTCCCACTGAGCCACCCAGAAGGCCGACGCCCCGTCGCGATGCGACGGGGCGTTTTGCGTCCGGGCGAGCCGGCGCCGGCGATGCCGGCGCGACCCGCCTTTAGCGCCCGTTCGTGCGCTTCTTACGCAGCACGACGGCCAGTCGGACGCCTTCGCCCAGCGCGGCCTCGACGGCCGGCGTCCAGCGGCGGGCGCGTCGCCCTTCGACGCCCAGGACCAGGAGCAAGCCGGCGCGCGAGGGTTCGGTTCCGTCCCGCCGGACGGTGAGCCCGCCGCCCGCGTACGGGCCCCATGCGTTCTCGGCAAAGGGGTCGAGCAGGAACCGAATGGCGATGTCGGCGCGCATAGCCACTACGGCACCATGTTCGGCATCGGCCACACCGGCGCCGACCGCCGCCCCAGCGCGCACGTACATGCCGAGTGGGATGTTTGCCCCGCCCATGACCAGCGCCGCGAGGCGTCGTGCCACCACCGCTTCGGCGCGTACCTCGGGTTGGATGCACGGCACAAAGACATAGCCCTGCGCCGACAGGGGCGCCGGGAGCAGGAGCAGAAGGGCGAACGCGGCGCGGCGCACGCTACGCCCGGGTCCGCGCACGCCAGAGGCCGACGGTGTAGTCCGCGATGGAGACGAGCGACACCAGGCCGACCACGCCCACGGCCCACGGAGCGGCGCGTTGGTCCACGACGATGGCCGGGAGCGCGACGAGCTGCAGCACGGTAGCCAGCTTGCCCGAGAACCGCGCCTTGAACGTGGCCGCGCGCAGGGAGGCGACGGACTTGGCAATGACGAACGCCCCGGCCGTGGCGATATCGCGCATGATGAAGACGAAGTACTGCAGGGTCGTCACCCGTCCCTCGAGCAGGAGGGTGCAGATGGCGACGAGCACGAAGATGCGGTCCGCAAAGGGGTCGATGAGCGCGCCGACCCGGCTGAACTGGTGGCGTCGGCGGGCAAGCCAGCCGTCGAGGAAGTCGGTCAGTCCGGCGGCGGCGAGAATGAGCAGCCGCAGGTCGTGTCCATGGACGACCGGGAAGAGCGCCGCCAGGAACAGGCGTGACAGCGAGATGGCGTTGGGCAGCGTCGCCAGGGTATCGCGCTCCATGCGGGCAACATAACCCGGCGCGACGAATGCTTGCCAGCGCCGCCGGCGCGGGGTAGCTTGGCCCCAGACCCCCCGTTCCACCCGCAGAGGGCGCGATGGCCGATTACACCGAACTGCTGAAGGGCGTCGCCATCTTCCAGGACCTCGACGAGGGGGAGCTGGCCCGCGTCTCCGAAGTCTGCCGCACGCAGGACTTCGTGTCAGGAGAGTACGTCTTCAAGGAAGGCGAGCCCGGAAACCGCCTGTATCTGGTCATCGAGGGTGAGGTGCGGATCAGCCGCATGATTCCGGGAAGCGGCGAGGAGGCCCTGGCGGTGCTCAAGAAGGGGGCACTGTTTGGCGAGATGGCCGTGTTCGACCGCAGCGAGCGTTCCACGGATGCCATCTCGACTGGCGGGTGCAAGCTGCTCTCGATCTCGCGCAGTGATTTTGAACTGCTGCTCGACTTCAACCGCGAACTGGCCTACAAGGTGCTGTGGTCGTGCACGCGGCTGCTGTCGTCGCGGCTGCGGGCCACGAACGACAGCTTGAGGAGCTTCCTCGCCATGAGCATGTTTTAGAGAGATACAACAGACAGACAACAGAGAGACAACAGAGAAACAACAGAGGGCGGGCCGGGGTGGCCCGCCTTTGAAGTCTGTGGGGGGCGACCGGCTGCTTACACCGGCGGCCCAGCAGGGGTCACCACTCGGCTTGTCGCTGCTCTCCGCGCGCCGTATGCTCCACCAAACCTTCCACGCCCGATCCATGCACCTGCGACTCTCTGCCCTTCTGCTTGTCGCGTCGACCGCGATGGCCCAGCAGCCCGCGTCCTCGGCGCGGCGACCTGTTGCGGCGACTGTGGTGCCGGATGTCAGCATCGGCCTCGCCCGCAGCGCCCGCGTCGCCGCCGCGCTTGCAGACGTCGATGCGCGGCGCATTCGCTACACCGACTCGATGCTCGTCTCGTTCGGCACGCGCCACACGCTGAGCGACACGGTGTCGGAGACTCGCGGCATCGGCGCCGCCCGACGCTTCCTGTACGGCGAGCTTCGCGCGTACAGCCGCGACTGCGGCGGCTGCCTGCGCGTCGAGTATGACCCACATGACGTGCAGATCGCACGCTTTCGCGACCGTCCCACGGCGCGCGTTGTGAACGTGCTGGCGTGGCTGCCGGGACGTGACACGACCCGTGTGGTGGTGATCAGCGGGCACTACGACTCATGCATCTGTTCCACGGACGTCGCCGACGCAACCAGTGACGCGCCCGGTGCGGACGACGACGGCTCCGGCACGTCGGCAGTGATCGAACTCGCGCGCGTGCTGTCCAAGCGGTTTCCGCAGGGCCTGGACGCCTCCGTGCTCTTCGCCGTCGTCGCCGCCGAAGAGCAGGGACTGCTGGGGGCCACGGCGCTCGCCCAGCGCCTGCATGACGAGAAGAAGACGGTGGTGGCCGCGTTCACGGATGACATCGTCGGCAACGTGGTGGCCGATGACGGGCGCGTGGACTCGACCAGCGTGCGTGTGTATGCCGTGGACTCCGTGCCGTCGCGCAGCGGCGAGTTGGCACGCTATGTGTGGGGCGTAGGGGCGGTGTACACTCCGAAGTTCGCGGTGCGCCCGACCTTCCGCCTCGACCGCATCGGGCGCGGCGGGGACCACTCGCCCTTCCACCGGATCGGCGATCCGGCGCTGCGGTTCACCGAGCGGCTCGAGGACACCAAGCGCCAGCACCTGCCCACGGACGACCTGAGCGGCGTGAACTTCGGCTACGTGGCGAACATCGCGCAACTGAACCTCGCGACGATTGCCTCGCTCGCGTCGGCGCCCGCGCCCGTGGACAGCGTGTACGCGCGCCGCGACCGCGCGTCGGGCGGGCAGAAATGGATGATCAGCTGGAAGGCAGCGGCGGGGGCGGCGCGATACGAGGTGCTCTTCCGCGCCACGTCGTCGCCGACGTGGACGGCCGTGTACGACGCGGGCCCCTCGCCCAACTACCTGCTCGATGAACAGCTGGACGATGGATGGGCCGCAGTGCGCGCGGTGAGCGCGGACGGCCATCGCTCGCTGACGACGGTGGCCAGTACCGGCGCGCCGCGACGCGCGGCTGCTGCCGCACCAGCGGCCTCCACCACGCCGCCACCGTCCGAGCCGTGAAGCTCGACACCGTCCCGCCGCTGATGACGCATGACGCCGCCGACTTTCGCGGCGTACCGTCGTCGCTGCTGCGAGACCAGGCGTCGCTGTCCGGCCTGCTGATCGCCGCGTCCGGCGCGGCGGGGCTCACGACCGTCGAGCCGCCTATCGTACGGCTGCTGCCGCGCGGCGGGCTCGTCATCCTCCTGCTGCTGGACATCGGGCACGTCGCGCTGCACACCGTGCCGGACGAAGGCGTCCTTGCCGTCGATTTGCTGGTGAGCGCGAAGAAGGATGCGCGCAAGGCGATTGACGTGGTGACGCGGCGCCTGAACCTGCGGGCGGCGCGCGCGACGCACAGCGACCGCGGCTGACACGCGCGGCCCGGCGATTGCAGTGATGCTTCCGGAACGGAGCCTAGCCGCGGTGCTCGGCGCAGGCGCCCTTACACTGATCGCGTGGAACTTCGCGCACGGCGCGCGGCTGGCGTCGCTCCATTCCGTCGGACGCCCCTTTCGCGTGCTGTCGGGACTCGGCGCGTTCCTGTTCCTTCCGGCGATGGTCATCGCGTTGCTCGCACCCACCGCTCCGGGCGCGCGCGTGCTGGGCCCGCTCGTCTGGCTGTGGCCGCTCGTGACGGTCGGCATCGCGGTGCAGGCGGCTTGGGCGCTGCAACGCGGCAGCACCGGTATGCTCATCGCCGCACCCATCGCCGCCTTTGATGCGCTCGTCGCCTGGGTGGCGGTGACGCGCTGGGTGGACGGCATGGGCGGCGCGCCGCCCGAATGGGCGCACGCTCCAGGCATGGCGGTCTCGACGCTCGCCGCGGCGGTGTTCGGCACAACCGTCTTTCCATGGGGGGCGGCGCTGCTGATGCCCCTGCTCGTCCCCGCCGCGCCGGCGCGCCGGCGCGCCACCCGCGCGTTGCGCGCGATGGTCGCGGCCGGCTGCACTGCGGCATTGGCCGTGACCGTCATGGCGCTGCCGCGCGCGGAGACCGCACTGCGATCGACGCAGGCGCTTCGTCCGGCGCCGGCGGAGGCGCCCGCGCGCGGTGAGTTCGCCATTGGCGTTCACCTGTTTGGCACGCTCACCGGCCCGCCCTCGGCGGCGACGGCGCGGCACGAGACCGCGCTCGCCGATTCCCTCGGTGTCACGGCGCTCCACGTGGAGTTGGCCTCGGGCGGAACGACCGCATCCGCGCTCGACTCCGTGGCGCGCATCATCGAGCCGCGCCGCGACTCGCTGCTGCTCGTCGTCACGCTGATGCTGAACGGCTCCCGTCCCCCCGTGGACGGCACCGCGGGTCTGCGGCACCTGGCGATGATCGAGCGCGTAGTGCGCCGCCTCCGTCCCGACGTTCTGGTGCCCGCCGAGCGCGTGACGACCGGTGCCGGCGAGCCAACCCGGGAGGACTGGCAGGACTATTACGAGCGCATGGCGGAGGCGGCGCGCCGGGCTAACCGCCGCGTCACCGTCGCGCTGGCCACGGATGCGAGCACCGCCGTGGACAGCGCGCTCACGGACTGGGTGATGCAAGGCGGCTCGGCGGTGCGCGCGGTTGCACTCACGGTGCAGGACCACGGGGCGCAGCCCTCACGGTTTGTGGACGCACTGAACGCGCTCGCGCGATGGGCGTCACTGGCGCGCGTCGTGCCGGATGTCTGGATTCTCGGCGTTCCCACCGCCCCTGGCGTCACGGGCGAGGTCGTGCAGCAGCGTATTGTGCGCCACGCGCTTCAATGGGGCGTCGCACATCCGTGGGTGCGCGGCGTCATCGCCGGCGACGCCGGCGACGTCACGGCGCCGACGGGGCTTCGCACCGCGTCGGGGCGCGCCCGCCGCGCGCTCGCCGAGGTCGGCGGCGCGCTGCGCGCCCAGCGCGACATTCCCACCTCGCCTCCTCCCGCAGTCGCGCCGGTGGCGCCGGAATCGACATTTTCCGCGGGTCGCATCACGGCACCCGATACTCTCACACCGCCACCACGATGATCACGCGCCCATTCGCCGGCTTTCGACCGGCCGCCCTCACCTTTCTGCGCGCACTGAAGAGAAACAACCGCCGCGAGTGGTTTGAGGCGAATCGTGACACGTACGAACGCGAGATCAAAGCGCAACTGAAGTCGTTCGTCGAGGAGCTCGACGTGCGCTTCGCGACGGCCGCGCCCGAGTTCGTCGGCGATCCCAAGTCGTCGCTCTTCCGGATCCATCGCGACATCCGATTCTCGAAGGACAAGTCGCCATACAAGACGCACGCCGCCTTCTGGATCTTCCATCGCGCCCCCGGTCGCGGCGTCGGCCAGACGGTGGACGGTGGAGCCGGGTTTTATTTCCACCTCGAGCCCGGCGCATCGCTCGTGGCGGCCGGCCTTTGGATGCCGCCTCGCCCCAAGCTGCAGCTCGTGCGGGATGCCATTGCTGACGATCCCGAGTCGTGGGAGTCGGTGGTGCTCGCCGCACCGTTCGTGAAACGCTTTGGCGGACTGAACGAGGATGACCCAGGCGTGCTGCTCAAGCGCCTGCCTCGCGGTTTCGCGCCCGGTCATCCGGCGGAGCGGTGGCTGCGCTTCAACTCGTTCACGGTGTCGCGCGCGCTGTCAGACACCGACGTGCAGTCATCCAGGCTCGCGTCGGTGGTCATGAAGGACTTCACGGCGATGCTGCCGTTCGCGCGCTGGCTCAACCGGGCGCTGGGGTTTCTGCCGAGTGCGCATCGTTAGAGGCTAAACGCTGCGCTCCGAGCGCTAAACGCTTCGGCCCACGACGCCGCGCACGGCACCTTCGACGCGTCGCGCGGGATCGAGGCATTCGACGGCGATCGCCTGTAGATCGGCCACGCTGACGGCGCGTATGTGTTGTTCGTAGTCGGCAAGCTCGTTGAGCGATCCGAACAGCCAGGCATCCGCGATATCGCCCATCACGACGCCGCCACTTTCCTGCCGGATCGCCCAGGTGCCCAGCGCGTACGTACGGGCGCGGTGCAGTTCCTCATCCTCGACCGGGGCCGCACGGAGCTTGTCGATCTCGGCGAGCAGTCCGCGCCGTGCCTGCTCCTCCTTCTCCGGCGACGTGGCGATATACGTCACGAACAGTCCGGCCAGCGGCCGCACTACCGGCGTGGCAATGACGGTGTATGCGAGCGACTGGCGGTCGCGCAGCGCCTCGAAGAACCGTCCGCCCAGCCCGCTGGTGACGCCGCCCAGCAGCCCGGCGGCGAACCGGCGCGGATCGTCACGGGCCAGCCCGGGATAGGCGAGCACCAACGCCGTCTGCGCCTTGTCGCGCTGCTCAGACTCGACGCCGGGGGCCGTCGGCCACGTGGGCGACGCGATGGCGCGATGCGGCGCGGGGACGAGCGCTGCGAACGCGCCGGCTGCCATGGACGCGAGCACATCAGGTTCGGCATCGCCGACGATCACGATGACCTGTTCACCGACCGCCACGACGTCGCGATGCCACGCTTGCAAGTCGGCGACCGTGAGCTCACCAAGGCTCTGCTCGGTACCGTGCGCGACGCGTGCATAGGGATGCGCGCCCCACGCCGCGCGCGCGGCGAGATGCAACGGATACCGATACATGTCGTCGCGCAGCTGAGCGAGTTGCGCCAACGCCACCGTGCGTTCGCTTTCAAGGGCGTCGTCGGGCATCGACGGGGCCTGCACGACGTCGGCGAGGAGCGCCAGCGCGCCCTCCAACCGGGGCGCCGGCACCGACACGCTCCAGTGCATCGTCTCGGCGCCCGCGCCGCACGACAGCGACGCACCAAGCCGTTCGCTCTCCTCGGCGATGTGAGCCGCGCCCCGCGTCGTCGTCCCCTTGAGTGAGGTGCGCGCGGCGAGCAGGGAGACGCCCTGCTGCGCCGCCGGTTCGCTGTCGCTGCCGGCGCGGACGAAGACGCCCGCATACGCGATGGGCGCGCGCGGCGTGCGCTTCACGAGGATGGGCACGCCTGCGGGAGTGCGATAGACGCGGACACCCGCGGTCTCCAGCTCCGCAACCGCGGGGGCGGTCGTCATGACGGTCCCGGGGACCGCCACGCTCGCCGGCACCGGCGGCGGCGAGGCGGCATCGAGGGCGGCCCGCAGCGCATCGGTATCGGCAGCGACCGGCGCGGCGCCTTCCGGTCGGTAGATGACGACGCCCGCCGCGTCCGGATCGAGCACCCGGCGCGCGACGTCGGCGACATCGGCCGCGGTCGCGCGCTGCATGGCATCGAAGTACGCGCCGGCCATGCGCCAGTCGCCGAGCGCCTCCCAGCTGGCCAGGTGATGCGCTCGCCCTTCCATGGTCTCGAGCCGCCGGAGCCATTGCCCTTCGTGCACATGACGGACACGCGCCAGTTCTTCCTCGGACACCTCGCCCGCCCGGACGCGCGCGAGCTGGTCCCACGCGGCGCCGGCGCACTCGAGCGCGCGCTCTGGCTGTACCGTGGCGTGCACGACGAAGACGCCGAGATCCACCGGCACGTACTGGTAGGCCGAGATGGAGGACGCGAGCTGCCGGTCGCGCACGGCACGATAGAGGCGCGACGAGCGGCCGGTGGAGAGGACGCTGGCGACGACATCGAGGCGCGGCGCGTCGGGATGCACGGCGGGCGGCGTGCGCCACCCCATGGCGATCTCGGCGCGCGAAATGTCGCCGGTCCACTCGCGCAGCCGGAAGTCGCACCGCGGCGGTTCGGCGGGACCGCGGTCGCGCGCCACCCTCGCGTCCGGCAGCGCGCCGTACAATCGCTCCACGTGGCGCATCGCCTCATCGACATCCACGTCGCCGGCGATCGCGAGCACCGTATTGGCCGGCCGGTAGTAGCGGCGGTAAAAGCCGTGCACGTGCTCGCGCGTGAGCGCGCGAAGGCCGGGCTCGCGCCCGATGCGCCAACGACGCATGCGATGCCGGTCGTGCAGCAGTTCGAACAGCGTCTCCGTGGAGACGGCGTGCGGACTGTCCGCCTTGCGCTTCGCCTCCTCGACGATCACCTCGATCTCGCGGGCCAACTCGCCTGCGTCGATGAGCGAGTTGGCGTACGCGTCGGCCTGGATGGCGAGGCCCGCGGCGAAGCCCGACGCGGGCAGCACCGTGTAGTAGCTCGTGTGGTCGTAGATGGTGCCGGCGTTCAGGTAACCGCCCTGCGCCTTGGTCTGCCGGGCGATGTCACCCACGCCGCGGGTGGGCGTGCCCTTGAAGTACATGTGCTCGAGCACGTGCGCGACGCCCACCACGTCGTCGGGCTCGTCGAAGTACCCCGCGGACACCCACGTGACGATGGCGACCACCGGCACGCGGTCATCGGGGGCGACGAGTACGGTCAGGCCGTTACCGAGCCGGTGGCGGTGCACCCGCCCCGGCACGAGCACGGAATCGAGCAGCGCGGTGGCGCTCAGTGGACGATGCGCAGGAGGCCCGCGTCGGCGCAGCCGCGAAGGAAACTCTCGGCATCGCCCGACGAGATCAGCATGCCGGTCAGGGAGAAGCCGCGGCGTGCCTCGCTCTGCATAAACTCCTGCACGGTCCGCTGCCCGGCGGTGGGACTCGCATCGCGCATCTGCTGCACGATCTCCTCCCAGCTGCCGACATAACCCCGGCCGTCGCTCCACTCCACGCGATGCGCGCTCTCCGAGGCACGGTCGCCCGTGAGTTCGTTAAGCAGGGTGCCGAACAGCTCCAGCTGGTCGCGCGCATCGCGGGCATCCTGCTCGTTGAACCGCGTCTCGAGGTCGCTCAGCATCTCGTCCGTGGGGTCGATGGCGGGCGCCAGTTCGGCGAGGCGCGCCTCCCACGGTTCGAAGGACGCGTCGCCATCGGCGAGCCGCAGGTGCGACTTTCGCAGCTCAATCAGGCGCCAGATGCCGAGTTCGTCCCAGTGATCCTCGGGCTGCGTCTGGTCGAGCTGGTAGAGTGCGGCCTCGAAGTCACCGCGATCGTACAGCAGGTTGCCAAGGTAGATGCGGGCTTCGACGTGCCCGGCATCCATCTTGAGAGCGCGCCGCAGCGTCTCGACGGCCGCCTCGTCCTGGCTGAGCCGGTGCTGCGTGTAGCCCACGAGGGCAACGGCTTCCGCGCTGTCGGGCGCCTGGCGCACCGCCACTTCGAAGTACTCGAGCGCCTCCTCGAACTCGTCATCCCGGAAGAGCGCGCGGCCGATCTGCTGCATGAGCTCGATGTCGTCCTCGTACCCGAGCGCGCGGACGCGGGAGAAAATCCGCTTGGCAGCGTCGGCCTGCCCGAAACGGAGCAGCGTCTCGCCGAGCCCGGCCAGTCCGTCCTCATGTTCGGGATCGAGGACGAGCGCCTCCTCGAAACTGCGGCGCGCCCACGCGAACTCGTCGCGCGCGAGGCGGGCGTAGCCGACCCCGACGTGCAGTTCGACCGCCGTGGGATACAGGGCCAGCCCTTCGTGCAGCGTCGCAAGGGCGGCGTCGTAGTTCCCCTCGTTGTACTGCTGGTGCGCTCGTTCGTCGTACTCTTCGGAACTCAGGAACGAAGACGACATCGTTCGACTGACCTCCTGCGACGGGTGAGGGTTGACCGCAAGCTAAACGGACGTGCGCCGCGCATTCAACTGGTGGGACCCAACATTGTCATCCGCCCTCGCGCAGGGCGACGGCGATCCGGGCAGCGAGCGCCGCGTTGGCTTCAAGAAGTGCCAGGTTGGCGCCGAGTGAGGCACCGCCCGTTTCCCGCTCGACGGCCGCGAGGAGGAACGGAGTGACCGCGGCGCCAGTCACGCCCGTGGTGCGTGCCTCGGCGAGCGCGAGGCGGACCGCGTCCTCGACCAATCGTTCGTCGAGCGCGCTGTCGGCCGGTGGCGGCTGCACCACGAGCATTGCCCCCGGTCGGTCAAGGGTGCGATGCGCCCGGAACGCACGCGCGATCTCGGCGGGATCGTCGGTCGACGCCGCCACGCGCAGTCCCGTGCGTCGCGTGAAGAAGCCGGGGAACTCGTCGGTGCCGAAGCCGATCACGGCGACACCATAGCTTTCGAGTCGTTCGAGGGTCGCCGGCAAGTTGAGAATGGATTTCACCCCCGCGCAGACGGTCACGACCGGGGTACGCGAGAGCTCGAGCAGGTCGGCCGACTCGTCGAATGGCGGCTCGCGATGCAAGCCGCCTATGCCACCCGTGGCGAACACGTCGATGCCGGCGGCGGTGCAGAGCGCGAGCGACGCCGCCACCGTCGTCGCCCCGTCGAGGGCGCGCGCGCAGGCCCAGCCGAGGTCGCGCGCCGACACCTTGGCCACGCCGTCGCGGCGCAGGAAGCGTTCGAGGTCTTCGCCCTCGAGTCCGACCGTCGGCACGCCGCGAACGACGGCCAGCACTGCCGGCGCGGCGTGGTGCGCGGCGACCGCGTCGCACATGCGGCGGTGGGCGTCACGGTTGGCCGGTACGGGCAAGCCCTGGGCGAGCACTGAGCTCTCGAGGGCGACGACGGCGCGATCGCGGCGCAGGGCCGCGAGGCCAGGAGACCAGAGAACGGCGGAGGAACTTTCGTCCACGGCGAAAGCTTACCATGAGCGCCAGAAAAACAACAGAGAAACAACAGAGAGAAAACAGAGAGACAACAGAGGCGGGCGCCTCATCTGCCGCATGCTGCGTCCGCCCACATCGGCACCGATGGCGCGAGGGGCCAGCACCCGCGCCGGCCCCTCTGTTGTTTCTCTGTTGTCTCTCTGTTGTCTCTCTGTTGTTTATCTACTCCAAGCCCTGACAACGGCCTCGCCTATTCGCGCAATCACGGCATTCCCTTCGCTCTCATTCCAATACCGCCGATCCTCGTTGTCCTTGGTCAGCACGCACGTGACGACCCGCGCCGGTAGATAGAAAACGCCGCAGTCGGTGCGCGCCTGGTCCATTATGCCCGTCTTGTGTGACAGCCGCACATTGTAGTTGAAGCGCGCCAGCTTGGAGTCATCGCGGTTGTTGCGCAGGATCCACAACATGGTCGAGTCGGCCGCCGGGCTTACCGCCTTACCCTGCGCCATCAGCGCGAAGAGCTGGGCCATTTCATTGGGAGTCGTGACGCCGAGGCCATACTTGGCCGAGCTGTCGGGGGCGACGCTCGCGATGCGCGTCATGGAGCCCGAATGCACCTTCGTGTGCGGCAGACCCAGCGCCTCCATTTTCTGCCAGACGCGGCGGATCTTGATGCGGTCGAGGATGATGTTGGTCGCCGTGTTGTCGCTGAGCGTGCTCATGAACCACGCCACGTCCCAGAGCCGCAACGTGAGCGGCGCGCGCAGAAACTGCAGCTCGCCGGTGCCGCCCACCTTGTCGATGTCCGTCAGGACGATTGGATCGTCCAGCGACAGCTGCTTCTTCTCGGCCAGGTCGAAGAGCGCGACGAGTACCGGCACCTTGATGAGCGAGGCCGTGGTGAAGGTCTCGTCACCGCGGCGCTCGAGGTGCTCCCCGGTCTCGAGGTTCGTGATGCTGTAACCGACGACGCCGCGATGGGCGTCGGCAATCGAATCGAGCGTGCGTCGAAGCGCCGCGGTGTCGGCGCGCACGTCGAGGCGCGGAGCCGGCGCGGCAGCGGGCGCGGCAGCGGGCGCGGGTGTCGTTTGCGCACGCACGGGCGCGCACGCGGCCGAAAGCGAGGCGACGATCAGGATCGCGATGCGCGCCCGCACGGCGCGCTCAGGCATCATCAAACTCGTCGGCTTTCTTCGTGCCGACGTGGGTCCGTTCGCGCTCTTCCGGGTCGATGATGGCGAGCAGCTTGATGGACTCGCCGGCCCAGCAGTCGAACGTCTTTCCCGTGCCTTTCATGATCCGGATCTCGTGCCCATCCTCGAATTTGAGGACGAGCTTCGGATACTCGGCGTTCACGTACTGCTTGCGGAGCTTGCGTGGGGGAGTAGGCATGCGGCGAAGCTACGAACGCCGAAAGAGGGACGCAACGGGGTGTCGCCACGTCCGGTCGCCAGCCGGCCGGCGAACGCATGACGCCCATGTAGACCGCCGGGCGGACGTCGCTAGGTGACGGTGGTCTGCACGCCCTCAAACGCGCGCCAGGCGTCTGTGCGCAGGATTTCGTCTATCTCGCCGACCACGCGCTCGACTTCCGCGTCGCTCGTATAGAAATGCGGCGCTACCCGGATGCCCGCCCCCGGCCGATAGTCGATCACCACGTCGCGCGCCAACAGTGCGCGCGCCACCTCGGCCGCATGCGGAACGTCAAACGCCACCGTGCCGCCGCGAGCCGCCGGGTCGCGGGGCGCCGCGACGGCATACCCGCGTGCATCCGCCAAAGCGACCAGCTGTGCCGTCTGGCGCATCGACTTGGCGCGCACCGCCTCGATGCCCGCGCGCCGCAGCAGCCGCGGTCCTTCGATGTTGGCGTACAGCGCCGGAACCACCGGCGTGCCGCCGAGCCAGCGCCACGCGCCGGCGGCGTAGGACATCTCCTCCGCAAAGGCGAAGGGGCGCTCGTGCGCCTGCCACCCCGTCAGCGCAGGGGCATACGCGGCGTTCATGGCGGGTGACGCCCATAGGAAGGAGCCGCCCGGCCCGCCACACAGCCACTTGAGCACGCCGGCGCTGTAGAAGTCGCAGCCGATGGCGCGCACATCCACCGGCATCACCCCGGCCGCGTGGTAGCCGTCGAGCGAGACCAGCGCGCCCACGGCGTGGGCGTGCGCGCAAATGCGCTCCACGTCGAGAATGGACGCCGAGCGGAACAGCACGTGCGAGATGGCCACCAGCCGCGTGCGCTCCGTGATGGCGGCGCAGAGGCGGTCCACGTCGACGGCAATCCCATCGTCGCTCGGCACCACCTGCACCCGCGCCCCGAACCGCGGGGCCATCTCCCCGATCGCGTAACGCACCGACGGGAAGTCCAGCGCCGTCATGACAACCTCGTTGCGCTCGGCCGGATAATCGAGCGCCGAGAGCACCGCCACCTGTGCAAGCGTGACGGTGGGAACCATGGCGACTTCGCCGGGGTACGCGCCTATCAGCGGCGCCACTTCATTGCCGACCGCCACCGGCATTTCCCACCACCCGTCGGCCCAGGCGCGCACCCCTCGCGCCTCCCAGGCATCCACGTACTCGGCGAGCCGGTCGGGCACCGTGCGCGGCATCGCCCCCAGCGAGTTGCTCACCAGGTAGCAGCAGCGCTCGAGGATCGGGAACTCGGCGCGAAACGCGAGCAGCGGGTCCGACACTTCTATTTGCGCCGGAAGAAGAACAGGACCGTTGCGATGACCAGCACCAGGCCGACCGCACGCCACTCCGCCGGGGTGATGCTGGTCAGCATCCAGGCGATGACGACGCACGTGAGGATGTGCACCGTCGGTCCGAGCGGAAGGTTGATCGGGGTCGTCCCCTCGTTCTGGACGCCCCGGCGGCGCAACTCCCAGGCCGCCACCGCGCACATGGCGTAGAGCAGGAGCGCCGAGAGGTTGGCGAGCACGGCCAGCGCCTCGAACTCGTTGGCGACGGCGAGCGCGCAGCAGACCGCCGTCTGCAGGACGATCGCAAGCCACGGGGTATGGAACGACGGATGGACGGATGCCAGCTGCCGCGGCAGGAACCCGTCGCGCGCGAAAGCGAAGAGGGCGCGCGGCGTTGCCAGCGTCATCCCCGACATGTAACCGAACGTCGAAATCGCGGCACCGATGAGCAGGAGCAAGCGTCCGGGCGATCCCATCAGGCGCTCAGCCACGGCAGCGAGCGGCGCGGTCTTCGCGGCGGCCAGCGCCTCGACCCCGAGCACGCCCTGCGAGACCAGCTGGATGGAGATGTAGAGGACCGTCACGCCGATCATCGCGATGGCGATGGCGCGCGGCACGGTGCGCGAGGGGTCTTTGATCTCCCCCGACGGAACCAGGGCGCTCTCGATGCCCATGAACGCGAAGAAGAGTATGGTGGCCGTGCGGGCGAAGGTGGCGGCGGCGGGCGCGCTTTCGGCGACGAGGTTCGCCGGGGAGACGGCCAGGGCGCCCACCGCCACGAGCACGAGGAGCGGTAGGAGCTTGGCGATGCTGACCGCCGTGATCAGCTGCGTCCCCTGCTTCACGCCGCGCACATTGACCCCAGCGAGCAGGGCAAACGTCGCGGCGAGGACGAGCGCGCGCGGCAGGGGTGCGCTGAGCGCTGGTATAAGCGCACCGATGAAGCCCGCATACGCGCTCGCGACGGAGGCGAGCGCCGTGGTGCTGAGCAGCCAGAGGAGCACGCCGCTCATGAAGCCCGCGTACGGGCCGAACACCATCTCGACATACGCGTAGGGACCACCCGTCATCGAGACGCGGCTCCCCGCCTCGGCAAAGGTGAGCACGACGAGCCCGATCGCGAGTGCACAGATGACGTACACCCAGGGCGCCGAGGCGCCCATGAGTTCGGTCACGACGCCGGGGAGGCGGAAGATGCCGCCGCCGACCGTCGTGTTGAAGATCGCGGCGGACAGGCCGAGCACGCCGATGGCGCGCGTGAGGCCGCGATCGGCATCGAGGGTAGCGGAGCGAGGGGCGAGGCTCATCGGCGCGGGGCTGGGGTGACAAATGAACCCAACGTGGTGTAACGTCGGTATAAGGTACCCGGACGTGAATACCCCCGCACCCCGAACCTCGCACCCAGGAGATCACCATGCGCACACTCTCGCTCATTCTCCTCGCCGGCAGCCTCGCGGTTTCGATGCCGTCCTCGTCGGCCGCACAGGGCCAATCCGCGATGCGCGCCTCCGCGGCAACTCCGGCGCTTGTTTCCGGCGCACCCGTCGCGGCGAAGGCGTCTGTTGGCGTTCAGCGGCTGGAGCCCGCGCCGGCGCCACTCGGCAAGCCCGCGCCGTTCCGCGGGGACACGCGCCAGAACCGCGCCCTGATGATCGTAGGCGGCGCCGGCATGCTGACCGGCATGGTGATCGGCGGTGACTCCGGGACGCTGATCAGCGTCGGCGGTGGCGTCGTCTTCCTGTGGGGGCTGTTCCAGTACCTCCAGTAGACGCCAGATCATTCCCCTGAGCGCCGCCGCCCAGTGACAACGCCGAAGCGCAAGGGCATCCCGCCGCGCGTCGCGCTTGTCCTCGGCGGCGGCGGGCTCAAGGGGTTTGCCCACATCGGCGCGCTGCGCGCGCTCGAAGAACGCGGCATCCGCCCAAAGCTCATCGCCGGCACCAGCATCGGCGCCCTCATCGCCGCGGCATATGTACGCGGGCTGACCATCGAACAGATGGAGATCCGGGCCCTCTCGCTGCGCAAGCCCGACCTGTTTCGTGTGGATCACATGGGCATGGTCGTCAAGCGCATGCTCTCGCCGTCGCTGTACCTCGAGCGGCCCCTGCAGGACATCGTCGACAGCCTGGCCCCTGAAGGGACGTTTCGCGACTTGTCCATTCCCCTGCTCGTGAACACGGTGGACCTCGAGCGCGGCGCGCAGGTCACGTGGGGACTCCCCGGCCTCCAGGACGTCCGCGTGACCGATGCCGTGTACGCGTCGTGTGCGCTGCCGGGCTTCTTCCCGCCGCGCGTCATCGAGGGACGCACGTGCGTCGACGGCGGCGTCATGGAGAACACGCCGGCGATGATGGTGTCCCGCCACGTGGACGCGGTGATCGCCGTGGATGTGGGGAGCACGAGCCTCACCGCCGCGAGGCGCGTCCGCGAGAAGGGATTCGCGTCCATCTTCATGCGCTCGGCGCAGTTGATGATGCGTTCGCTGCAGCAGATGCAGCTCGCCACATGGCACGGCCCGCCACTCCTGCTGGTGCGTCCCGCGGTCTGGCAGTTCAACTGGTTCAGCTTCGCGCATACCCGCGCGATGATCGATGCCGGTTACGCCGCCGCGTGCGAGGTGCTCGACGGCGTGGGGGACACCCTGTACTCGGCGAGCGGCGTGTATCCGCGGCGGCAAGTTGAGCTGACGGTGGACCGCAACCGCTGCACCGGCTGCGGCATCTGCGCCACGCTGGCCCCCGACGTCATGCAGATGGATGCCGACGGGAAGGCCTTCGCCGTGGCCGGGCCGCATGAGTGGTCACGGGCGGACGGGGCGTTCGTCCCCGAGTGCCCGGTGCAGGCCATTACCGTCGAGGCGATCGACGGCGACGGCCGCCGGCACCGGACCATGGAGCACAAGGTCATCGGCGACTAGCGCTTTCGCGCCGCTCCCCTCGCCTCCGGCGTGAGCGCCTGCCTATAATTGATGCAGCCTGGGCACCGCGTCGATTCCGGCGTCCAGTGGCTTCGGCCATCACCCCGCCCCACACCTGCTCCAGCGGGCGACAAGACCACACGGCCATGGCAACGTCCAACAGCTTCGGAAGCCGCGCGACGCTCACCGTCGACGGCACATCGTACACCTACTACCGGCTCGACGCAGTCGCCGGCATCGCCGGCAGCACGGCGCGCACGCTCCCCTTCTCGCTCAAGGTTCTCCTCGAGAACCTCCTGCGCAACGAGGACGGCGCCTTCGTCAAGAAGGGCGACGTCGAGGCGCTGGCGACGTGGAACGTGAAGGCGAGCGTCGACAAGGAGATCGCGTTCCGCACCAGCCGCGTGCTGCTGCAGGACTTCACCGGCGTGCCGTGCGTGGTGGACCTGGCCGCGATGCGCGATGCCCTCGCCCAGCTCGGCGGCGACGCGAAGAAGATCAACCCGCTGCAGCCGGTGGACCTCGTCATCGACCACTCGGTGCAGATCGACGAGTACGGCACGGACGCGGCGTTCATGATCAACGTGAACCTCGAGTACGAGCGCAACTTCGAACGCTACCAGTTCCTGCGCTGGGGCCAGACGGCGCTGAAGAACTTCCGCGCGGTGCCTCCGGGCACCGGCATCTGCCACCAGGTGAACCTTGAATACCTGGGACAAGTGGTGTTCGTCGGCGAAGAGACGGGAGATGGGAGAACGGAGACGGGAGACAAAGTCGCCTATTGCGACTCGCTGGTCGGCACGGACTCGCACACCACGATGATCAACGGCCTCGGTGTGCTCGGCTGGGGCGTGGGCGGCATCGAGGCCGAGGCGGCGATGCTCGGCCAGCCGGTGTCGATGCTCATTCCGGAGGTCATCGGCTTCAAGCTGACCGGCAAGCTGCCGGCCGGCGCGACGGCCACGGACCTCGTGCTCACCTGCACGGAGATGCTCCGCAAGAAGAAGGTGGTGGGCAAGTTCGTCGAGTACTTCGGCGACGGGCTCGCCGGGCTTTCACTCGCCGACCGCGCGACGATCGCCAACATGTCGCCCGAGTACGGCGCGACGATGGGCTTCTTCCCGGTGGATGAGGAAACGCTCAAGTACCTCCGTCTCTCGGGGCGCGACGAACATCACGTGAAGCTGGTGGAGGCCTACTGCAAGGCGCAGGGACTGTTCCGCGATGCCGGCACGCCAGATCCGGTGTTCACCGACACGCTCGAGCTCGACCTGTCCACGGTGGTGCCATCACTCGCCGGTCCCAAGCGTCCGCAGGACCGCATCCCGCTGACGCAGATGAAGGCCAACTACGCGGCATCATACAAGGCCGAACGGGAGCGCGTGGCGGCATCCGTTACGAAGGACGCGGCGGCGATGATCTCCGAGGGCAGCCCGGTGGCGACGGTGCCGTGCGAGCATCGCGGCGCGAAGTTCGACCTCGCCGACGGCGCGGTGGTGATCGCCGCCATTACGAGCTGCACCAACACGTCGAACCCGAGTGTCATGCTCGCCGCAGGCCTCGTGGCGCAGAAGGCCGTGGCCAGGGGACTAACGAGCAAGCCGTGGGTGAAGACGTCACTGGCCCCGGGCTCCAAGGTGGCCAAGGACTACTTCGACAAGGCGGGCGTGCAGCCGGCGCTCGACGCGCTCGGCTTCCAGATCGCCGGTTACGGCTGCACTACCTGCATCGGCAACTCCGGCCCGCTCCCCGAGGCGATCAGCAGGGGCATTGACGACGGCAAGCTCACGGTGGCCGCGGTGCTCAGCGGCAACCGCAACTTCGAGGGGCGCGTCAACCCGCAGACGCGCTTCAACTACCTCGCTTCACCGCCGCTCGTCGTCGCGTACGCGCTCGCCGGACGCGTGGACATCGATTTCGAGAGCGAGCCGATCGGCACCGGCAAGGACGGCAAGCCGGTCTTCCTGCGAGACATCTGGCCGACGCCCAAGGAAGTGGAGGACGTTGTCCTGTCGAGCGTAAAGCGCGAGTACTTCGTCAAGCAGTACGCCGACGTCTTCGGCGGCGACGACCAGTGGAAGGCCATCCCGGTGCCCACGGGCGACCGCTACGCCTGGGACGACAAGTCCACGTATGTGAAGCACCCGCCGTACTTCGATGGCATGACGATGACGCCGCCGGGTGTGAAGCCCATCAGCGGCGCGCGGGTGCTCGGCATGTTCGCCGATTCCATCACCACCGACCACATCTCGCCGGCCGGGTCCATCGCCGAGAAGTCGCCCGCCGGCGTCTGGCTCAAGTCACTCGGCGTCGCCAAGAAGGACTTCAACTCGTACGGCGCCCGGCGCGGCAATCACGAGGTGATGATGCGCGGCACGTTCGCCAACATCCGCCTCAAGAACGAGCTGACGCCCGGGATGGAAGGGTGGTGGACGCGCACGGCGCCGAACGCTGAGCCCACGAGCTTCTTTGAGGCGAGCGAGGCGTACCGGAAGGCGGAGACGCCGCTCGTCATCATCGCCGGCAAGGAGTACGGCACCGGCTCGTCACGCGACTGGGCGGCGAAGGGGACGATGCTCCTCGGCGTGCGCGCGGTGATCGCCGAGTCGTTCGAGCGCATTCACCGCTCCAACCTTGTGGGCATGGGCCTGCTCCCCTGCGAGTTCACGAACGGCGAGACGCGCCAGTCCCTGGGCCTCACCGGGTTTGAGACGATCGCCATCGAGGGCATGAGCGACGCGATGACACCGCGGGCCGCGTTGACGGTTAGGGCCACCGCCCCCGACGGCTCGGTGAAGTCGTTCCAGGTGCGCAGCCGCATCGACACGCCCGAGGAGATGAACTACTACAAGAACGGCGGAATTTTACCCTACGTGTTGCGCAATCTGGCGAAGTAGAGAGACAACAGAGAGACAACAGAGAGACAACAGAAAAGAAACAGAGAGACAACAGAGGGGTCGCGCTCTGTTGTCTCTCTGTTTCTTTTCTGTTGTCTCTCCGTTGTTTCTCTTCTACCGCCCTCCGCGCCTCCACCATAACTTCGCCCCCGTGTCTCGCTCCGTCGTCATCGTCAATCCAGCATCCGGCCGCGGCGCCGGGACGCGGCTCCTGCCGCGACTCAACGCCCTCTTCGCCGAGCACGGCATCACGGACATCCGCACCACCGCCGCCCCCGGCGATGAGGCGCGGGTGGTCGGCGAAGCCGTGCGCGACGGAGCCGAGACCATTGCCGTTGCCGGCGGCGACGGCACGTGGGGCAAGTGCGCCGTCGCGCTCGCCCGCCTCGGCTCGCCGGCGCGCATGGCCTTCATCGCCAATGGCACGGGCAACGACTTCGCCAAGAACCTCCCCACGCCGGCGGCCGACCATCGCGCCATGGCCGCGCTGGTAGCGCACGGCACCCGCGAGCAGACGGTGGACCTCGGACGCGTGGATGAGCAGTGGTTCCTCAACGTCGCCGGCTTCGGCTTCGACGTTGAGGTCAATGTCGCAACCGCGGACCGCACCGGGTGGCTGCGCGGCGACGCCGTCTATATCGCGGCTGCCCTGCGCCTGCTCTTTCGATACCACGGCTTCCGCGTCACCGCTGACGTGTTCGGCGACGAGGGCCCGCGCCTACGCATGATGCTCATCATCTCCAACGGCAAGAACTTCGGCGGGGCGTTCCTCATTGCGCCGTCGGCGAGCGTGGATGACGGCCTGCTCGATTTCGTCAGCGTCGGCGACGTGCACAAGCTGGCGCGCATTCCGCTCTTCGCGCGCGCGCTGCGTGGCGCGCACCTCACGCACCCGGCCGTCGGGGCCGTGCGAGCGGCAGCGGCGACCCTCACGTTCGACGCCCCGCCGAGGTTCGAACTCGACGGGGACCTGCACCAGGCGACGGGCAGCATCGTGCAGGTGGGCCTGATACCGCGCGCCCTGCGGGTCCTCGTCGGCTAGGGCGGCGGCTGCTTGGGGGGCGGCTCCACGAGCCGTCGCTGGAATCGCACCGCGGTCGTGTCGCGCAGCTGGAAGGCGTTGATGGCGCGGCGCTGCTGCTCCGCCGACATCCTGCCCCAGCGCGTGCGCAGCATCTCCTGCTCCTGCGGCGACATGTTCTGCCAGATGCGCGTCGGCAGGCGGAAAGGATGCTGGGCACCGTCGCCCAAGAGACTCATCGCGGGCGCGGCGGCCTCGACCGCCGAGCGCACCGCCGAGCCCACGCTGTCGGCGAACCCCGGTCGCGGGTAGACCGCCGAGGGCCCCACCGGCTGGCTGGGCGGCATCACTGGCAGGTCGCGGTTCGCCATTCGCGCATCGGCGAACGTCAGCTTGCTCGTATCGCCGACACCGACGTCAATCACGTACTGTCGCGGCTGGTACTGGCGCCCCGCACCCTCGACGCGCACCACGTGGCGGCCGGGCGGCACCTCGATGATGGCAGGCGTCGACGGCGCGCTCTCCTGGCCATCGATGATCAGCCGCGGCGCGCCGCCGCGAACCGCCACCGAGACATGCCCGGTCTGCGGCGACACGGGCGTTCGCGCCTGCTCGTCCCTGCGCTGCAGTGCTTCCGCACGCTCGGCGCGCCGCTGGGCGTCGAGGGCAATCTTGCGCGTCTCCTCGAGCTCGCGCGCGAGCCGCTCGGCGAGCGTGTCCGAGGCCGGCGCCGCGGCGGGCGGCGCGGACTCAGCAGGTTTGCGCAGCTCGTTTACACCTACGGCCACCGCCGTCAGCACCAGCAGGGCGGCGAGGGCGTTGCCCAGCCACTGCCGGCCCCAGTACGACATAGGACGGTCGGGAGCCGCACGGCGAGGCGCCTGCATCGCAGCCGCCGCGCCTGCGTCCGAAAGCGCCGCCACGAACGCCGACACGGAAGGAAAGCGGTCCGCGGGATCCTTGGCCATGGCCCGCAGGATGGCTTGCCCAACACTCGGCGGCAGTCCCTGGCGGACGCTGTCGAGCACCGGCGGCTGCTCGTTCAGGTGCATGCGCAGGAGTTCCTGCATCGACACGTCACGGAACGGCCGCAGCCCGCTGAACAACTCAAACGCGAGGACGCCAAGCGCATACTGGTCGGCACGGCCGTCGGGCTTGTCGCCGCGCCACTGCTCGGGCGCCATGTAGGCCGGTGACCCCACCACTCCCGTGTGCGACCCGGAGGTGGACGTCGACGCGTCGCCGGCGAAGGCGCGCGCGATGCCGAAGTCCGCCACCAAGGCGTGCCCACCTTCCGAGAGCAGGATGTTCGCCGGCTTGATGTCGCGATGTACGATGCCCTGTCCGTGCGCGTAGTCCAGCGCGGCGGCCACCTCGCCCAGCAGGCGTATCGCGGTGTCGGGGGAAATCGCGCCCTTGTCGGCGATGAGCGCTTCCAGGCTGCCGCCGCGCACGAAACGCATCGTGTAATACGCCGCGCCGTCGCCCTGTCCGACCGCGAAGATGGGCACGATATGCGGGTGGTCGAGCCGCGCCGCGAGGCGCGCCTCCCGTTCGAAGCGCGTGAATGCCTCGGGGTTGAGCAAGGGATCGAACGCGAGGACCTTGAGCGCGACTTCCCGGTCGAGCGCCACTTCCCGCGCGCGGAAGACGA
Source organism: Gemmatimonadaceae bacterium (assembly GCA_041661925.1). GTDB lineage: Bacteria > Gemmatimonadota > Gemmatimonadetes > Gemmatimonadales > Gemmatimonadaceae > PNKL01. Next base: position 65,116 of record JBAZTM010000008.1, on the reverse strand, counting down.
TGCCCATGCCGCCGCGCCCGATGAGCGCGCCCAGCTGGTAGGCGTCGCCGATCTGCGCCTGTAGCCGCTGCCGCACCCGCTCGGCCCGCTCGCCGTCGTGCCCGCCGCCCGTGATGACGGCGCCGCACCGCGCGCAGGCCGTGGTGAGCGCGTCGAGCGTGACGCCGCACTGCGGACACTTCGTGGTGACCCCGGCAGGCGTAGTGACGGCGTCGAATGGGTCGGAAGGGCTGGATCGGTCGGTCATGTCGCTGTTACGGGGGTCATACTCTCAACGAGCGAGAGAGCGTTCCTGTTAGACGGCCAGGAACATCCTCAGGGTTGCGAGGGCTGAAGTCGAGCCGTGCGAAGGTCTACCCCAGCCGGGAACTCAAGTTGCTGAATCGGGTGTTCACTGAGTAGATAGGAAGGTCATCTTGACGTCGATCATTCACCAGAGGACCCCCCCCATAATGTTGTTGCGTGCCGTCTCGCTCACCGTGCTCGCTGCCGCCCTCGTCGGGCTGGCGGCAGCGCACGCGTGGGCCCAAGGCGACGGCCCCCAAGTTGGCGACATGGCCCCTGACTTCTCCCTCCCCGGCGCTTCCAAGGCCGGCGTGACCGAGAGGGCATTGCGCCTCGCCGATTTCCGCGGGCAGACCGTCGTCATCTCGTTCTTCCCCAAGGCGCGGACCAAGGGCTGAACCGTCCAACATGAGGCGTACCGGGATCAGTACGCCACGATCTTCAACGGTGGCAAGGGCGTGGTCGCCCTGTCCATCAGTTCCGACGGCGTGGATGAACTCGCGTCGTGGGCAAAGGACGCCAACTTCCCCGTGCTGTTCGCCAGTGACACCTCCGGCGACGTCGCCGCGAAGTACGCGACCACGGGCACCGGCATCGGACCGCTGAAGAAGTTCTACAAGCGCGTAGTGTTTGTCGTCGGACCGGACGGACGCGTTGTTCACGTCTTCCGCCCGTTTTCGGCCTTGTCGCAGGACCAGTATGCGCAACTCGACTCGGTCATCGACGCGGTGTCGAAGGGCGGGAAATAGTCGACGGCACGCGGGTCTGGCAACGGGACATCTTGTCCTCGTCAGACGAACGTCAACCCCGGGGGCGGCAGGCGCATCGGCGCTTGCCGCCCCCGGTTGCACAGCGCAGTGACGGGGTTCTGACGGCACGGGGTGACTGTGCACAGCGTCCCACGAAGCCGACTCCAACGCCGAGGAGCCGGGAACCGCCGCTTCTTTACCGTCATTAGTGACGAGATGCAGACTTCGACACATCGCTCATCCATCCCGTCCATTCGCTCGGGCGCGGTCACGGTCCGCGACCTGTTTGCCGCCTCGTTGATCGCCGCCGACCCGACGTCATTCACGGCGCGCGCCGTCCGGCTTCGCCTTCCAAACGATCGGGCCCAGAACCGGCCCACGTGGGTCATTGCCCTCGGCAAGGCCGCGCACACAATGGCGCGAGCGGCGGTGCACGAACTGCGTGAGCGCAACAGCACGATCGCCGGCGGTCTGGTGGTCGGTCCAAGCATCGCGGATACGCCCCATCCGGCAATCGCCGTGGCGGCTGGGGACCATCCGATCCCTGGCGAACAGTCGCTCGCCGCCGCCCGCGCCCTTGGCGACCTGTGCGATCGCGTACCCGGCGGCGACCGGGTCTTCGTCCTGCTCTCCGGCGGCGCCACAAGCCTGGTGGCCGCCCCCGTCGACGGCATTGACGCGCAGGACCACCTGACGACGCTGAGCGACGAATTACTGCGCTCCGGCCTCGACATCGGCCGCGTCAACGCCATTCGCAAGCGCTTCCTGCGCTGGGGCGCGGGGCGCCTCGCGATGGCACTCGCGCCGGCCCGTGTCGAACAGATCGTCCTGTCGGACGTCATCGGAGACAACCTTGCCCACATCGCGTCGGGACCGTGCGTGCCGGACGCCTCGACGGCAGTGGACGTGCGGCTCCTGCTCGACGAGACCCAGATGCTGGACCGGACGCCGGCTGCGATGCTCCGCTACCTCGACGAGGTAATGCGCAACGAGCGTCCCGAGACGCCCAAGTCCGATTCGCCCGCATTCCTGTTCTCCGGCGTTCCCGCCGTGCAGGGCAACGGCGGGGTGCTCGACGCGGGTGCGCTGCGGGCGCGTGTGCTGGGTTTCGACCCGGTGGTCATCGTCAATGAACCGCTCCACGGCGAGGCTCTCCATGCCGGCGTGCGCATCGCGTCGGCAGCGATGGCGCTGCCGCGCGGCGGCGTGGCCTTCTGGGGGGGCGAGACTACCGTCACGATGGGCGCCGTTCGGAGCGCCGGCGGACGCTGCCAGGAGATGATGCTCTCCGCGGCGTTGGAACTCGCCGAGGCCGGCCCCGGCGCGAGCGGCATCACGCTGCTGGCGGCCGGCACCGACGGACGCGATGGACCTACGGACGCCGCCGGGGCGATCGTCGACGCCGCCACCGCCGCGCGCATCATGGAAGCCGGCCTCGACCCGACCGCCGCCCTGCGCCAGCACGACAGCTACGAGGCGCTGCACCGGTCCGGTGCGCTGCTCAAGACCGGCCTCACCGGCACCAACGTCGGCGACGTGGTCATCGCGGTGCGGATGTAGCTGAGCGAAGCGACTGAGGATCTGGAAGTTCCTCAATCAGTAGCGCTCTCTCCCGTGTCAGGTGAAATTGGCCCGCATGCCTGCCGCCCCGTTCACCGTCGCCCTCATCCAGGACGGCGTCGCGTCCTCCAAGGCGGAGACGCTCGATCGCACGATCGCCAGCATTCGCGCCGCCCAGGCGCGCGGCGCGCAGGTGATCTGCCTCAAGGAGCTCTTCGACGCGCCGTATTTCTGCAAGAAGCTCGATCTGGAGCGGTTCGACCTCGCCGAACCGGTGCCCGGCCCCACAGTGCAGCGGCTGAGCGCGCTGGCGGCGGAACTCGAGGTGGTGCTGGTTGCGCCGATCTACGAACGCCAGGCGCCGGGCGTCTACCGCAACTCGGCCGTCATCATTGACGCCGACGGCACGGTGCAGGGCGTCTATCGCAAGATGCACATTCCGCACGACCCGCTCTTCGAGGAGAAGTACTACTTCGCGCCGGGGGAGTCGCACGACCCCGTGCAACCCGCAGGTGCGCGCGGCCCGGCCGGCGAAGCGGGCGGCTTTATGGTCTGGAAGACCCGCTACGCCACCATCGGCGTGCTGATCTGCTGGGACCAGTGGTATCCCGAGGCGGCGCGCATCACGTCGCTGCTCGGCGCCGACATCCTGTTCTATCCGACCGCCATCGGCTGGCATCCGGCGGAGAAGGCAGAGTGGGGCGAGGCGCAGGTGGAAGCCTGGCGCACCGCGCAGCGCGCGCACGCCATCGCCAACGGGGTCTTCGTCGCGGCGGCCAACCGCACTGGCTTCGAGGCGGAGAACGGCACCGACGGCATCGAGTTCTTCGGGCACTCATTCGTGTACGATCCGTTCGGCCGAGCGCTCGCCGAGGCGGGCACGGACGAGACCATCCTGCTCGCCACGTGCGATCCGCGCCGCGTCGAGGAGACCCGCCGTAATTGGCCGTTCCTGCGCGACCGGCGCGTTGACGCGTACGGCCCGATCCTGAACCGCTGGATCGGTCCGCGGGACGCCTGACGATGCCCCGATTCCCCGCCGAGTGGGAAGCCCACGACGCCACGTGGATCGCGTGGCCGCATTACGAGCCCGACTGGCCCGGCAAGTTCGAGCCGATCCCGTGGGTCTACGCGGAGATCGCGCGCGTGCTCGCCCAGTCGGAACAGGTGGAGATCCTCTGCCATGACCAGACAGTCCTGGAGGACGCCGAAGCGTGCCTCGCGGCGCACCACGTTTCGGGTGGCGTCAGGCTGCACCTGAAGCCGACGGACCGCGTCTGGCTGCGCGACAGCGCGCCCACAGGCGTCATCGGCGCCGATGGCACGCTCGCGTGGTGCGACTGGGCATTCAACGCGTGGGCGAAGTACGAGAACTACTCGCTCGACGCCACGATCGGTGAGTTCGTGGCGGACGTGACGCGCCGCCCGCGGCGGGTGCCGATGCGCCCCAATGGCAATGTCCCTCTCGTGCTCGAGGGCGGCGGCATCGAGACCGACGGGTGCGGCACCATCATGGTGACCGAGGAGTGGCTCCTCTCCGGTGTGCAGGTGCGAAATCCGGGCCTTGGCCGCGCCGACTACGAGCGGATCTTTGCCGACGAGCTGGGCTGTTCGACCACGATCTGGCTGGGCGAGGGGTGCGTCGGCGACGACACGCACGGGCACGTGGACGACATCGCGCGCTGGGTGGCCCCCGGCGTGGTGGTGCTCGCCCACGAGCAGGACCCTGCCGACGAGAATCATGCCCGGTCGCTCGACAACCTGCGGCGCCTGCGCGCGGCGCGCGACGCTCGCGGCGAGTCCCTGCGCGTCGTCCCGCTGCCCTATCCGCGCACGGTGATGATGGACGGGCAGCGTCTGCCGGCGAGCTACGCGAACTTCTACATCGCCAACGGCGCGGTGCTCGTGCCGACCTTCAACGACGCAAACGATCGCGTGGCGCTCAACGCGCTCGCGGAGTTGGTCCCCGACCGCCCCGTCGTCGGCATCCACGCGCTGGATCTGGTGTGGGGACTCGGCACACTGCACTGCCTCACGCAGCAGCAGCCGGCCCGGTGACGCACTCCGCTGATCCTTCGGTGGCGCCGGGCACGCGCGCCGTGCTGCTGCTCAGCGGCGGGCTCGATTCGGCCACCGTGCTGGCCTGGGCGACGCGTGCGGGGTACGCCGTGCACGCACTGTCGTTCCGTTACGGACAACGGCACCAGATCGAGCTCGAGCGCGCACGCGCGCTGGCCGCGCGCTTCAACGTGACACAGCACGTGGTCTGCGACATCGACCTCAGGCAGTTCGGCGGATCGGCACTGACCGGCGACATTGACGTACCCAAGGATCGAGACGCAGCCACCATGGCGTCCGGCATTCCCGTCACCTATGTGCCGGCTCGCAACACGATCTTCCTCTCGTTCGCGATGGCGTGGGCCGAGGTGCTCGGCGCACAGGACGTGTTCCTCGGCGTCAACGCGCTCGACTACAGCGGCTACCCTGATTGCCGCCCCGCTTTCATCGAGGCCTTCGAACGGCTGGCGAACCTCGCCACGCGCACGGGCGTGGAGGGCACCACGCGACTCACCGTGCACACGCCGCTGATGCAGATGACCAAGCGCGAGATTATCCAGCTCGGGCAGTCGCTGGGCGTGGATTACGGCATGACCACGAGCTGTTACGACCCGTCAGCCGAAGGTGCGGCGTGCGGCCATTGTGACGCCTGCCAGCTGCGCCTGCGGGGCTTCGAGCAGGCCGGACTTGCGGACCCGGCGAAATATCAGTCTGCTCGATAGGCGCTGGTCAGTCGTCTCCCGCTTCGCAGCTCCCGTCTCCAGTCTCCCGTCTCCAGTCTCCCGTCTCCCGTCTCCCGTCTCCCGTCTCCCGTCTCGAGTGCCCTACTACTCCGTCAAAGAGATTTTCTTCACGCTGCAGGGCGAGGGCGTTCACGCCGGCCGCCCTGCCGTGTTCTGCCGGTTCGCGGGGTGCAACCTGTGGACGGGACGCGAGGAGGATCGCGCGAGCGCGATGTGCAAGTTCTGCGACACCGACTTCTTCGGCATTGGCCCCGACGGCGGCCGTTTCGTCACGGCGGCGGAGCTCGCCGAAGCGGTGGCCAAGCGCTGGCCGATGGCGGACGAGAAGGCCGGGACGCGATTTGTGGTGTGCACGGGGGGCGAGCCGCTGCTGCAGCTCGACGAGGCGGCGATTGATGCCATGCATCAGCTCGGCTTCACCGTGGCGGTGGAAACCAACGGCACGCTGCCTGCGCCCCGCGGCCTGGACTGGGTGTGCGTCAGTCCCAAGGCGGGCGCGCCGTTGGAGATTCAGGGCGGCGATGAGCTCAAGCTCGTCTATCCGCAGCCCGGCGCTGAGCCCGAGCACTTCGGACATCTCGCCTTCGGCAACTTCTTGCTGCAGCCGATGGACGGCCCGGAGCGCCAAGCGAACACGAACGCCGCCGTGGCGTACTGCCTCGCCCATCCGCAGTGGCGCCTGAGTCTTCAGACACACAAGGTGCTTGGATTGAGGTAATCCTCCTCTTTCCCTTCACCGCACCCTGTACCCTCCCCCTGCACCACACCCTGTTCCCCTCCCCCGCACCGCGAATGGACGCATTCTGCGAGTTCTCCATCGCCGCCGGCCGCCGCCTCACTGGCGTTCCGGCGGATCACCCGTGCGCGCGCGTGCACGGGCACACGTTTCGCGTTCGGCTGACGGTGTCGGGGCCAGTGGATTCGGTCACCGGGTTCGTGGCCGACTTCGCGGACGTGCAGCGCGCCTTCGCCCCAGTGCACGACGCACTCGATCACCGCTTCCTCAACGATATTCCGGGCCTCGAGAACCCGACCAGTGAGCGACTGGCACTCTGGATCTGGGACCACCTCGTGGGCCAGCTCCCCGGACTGAGCGCCGTGGAGATCACCGAGTCCGGCGCGTCAGGCGTCGTCTATCGCGGCTGAGGCTCGGCAGAGTCGACGTCGCCATGCTTCCCCCGGAGTCGTCCGAACGGTTTCGCACCTCCGTGTGGCGGGCTAACTTGCGGTGGTCCTCATGACCTTCACGATCCGCCTCCTCCTCGCCCTCGGCTTCGTTGGCGCCACCGCCCTTCCGGTGGTGGCGCAGGATGGCGCCGGTCCGCTCGCGGCCCTGCTCGCTCGCGGCGCCAATCCGGACGGGCCGTTTGCCAAGCGAGGATCCGCGGCCGCCGATTCCGTCGTCCAGCGGGCTCGTGAGCAGTTGGGACGACGCTACCGATTTGCCGCTTCCTCCCCTGAGCGAGGCTTCGACTGCAGCGGCCTCGTGAAGTACGTCCTCAAGTCCGTTGGGGTGGAGCTGCCGCACAACGCGGCTCGCATCGCGCAGGAAGGCGAGCGCGTTGACGCCGATTCGGCAACCATGCGCCCCGGCGACCTGTTGCTCTTCGGTCGCGGACGCAGCACGCGCATCTCGCACATCGGGATCTATGTCGGCGATGGTCGGATGATTCACGCCAGCACGAGCCAGCGCCGCGTCGTGGAAACCCGCGTCCCCGCCAGGGGCTCCTCGCTGAACCTCCGCACCGTGCGTCGGGTGCTCAGGGATTCCACTACAGCGCGAAGCGGCTCCCAATAACAGATCAGTTCTTTTTCCCTGCGGCCCGGCTGTTGCCGGGCCGTCTTTTCGCTCGTCAAAGTGCGTTCCCGTCCCCCGAAAAATCCTGTCGCTACCTTATTGACGTTTGCCGGTGACGTGTCAAAGTTTTAGCCGACTTGGATGTACAGCTTTCCCTCCGCCTACGCTGGCGGCGAACTGTTTGAGCGAGACGCAACACTCCCCTCCACGAGGTGCCATTATGGTTGTTCGATTCGTCGGCAGGTTGCTCGCGGCAATCGGTTTCGTTGCCGTGGCGGGAACCGCGGCGGCGCAGCAAGGACGCATTGTCGGCAAGGTAACCGACGAAGCGGGCGCAGCAGTCGCCTCAGCGACGGTCCAGGCCATTGAAGGCCTGCGCACCGCGGGAGTCACGAGCACAGCCGAGGACGGGACGTACCGCTTCGCCAATCTCAAGGCGGGGACGTACGGCATCCGCGTCACCCGCATCGGCTTCAAGCCGACCCGCCGGGACGGCATCGCCGTGGCGAGCGCGCAGGTGACCGTCGACTTCAAGCTGAGCGAAATGCCGACCCAGCTGAATACCGTCGCCGTCACCGGCATCGCGGAGGAGGAAAAGCTCAACAAGGCGCCGGCCGCGATCAGCGTGCTGAGCCAGGAGAAGATCAACGAGACGATCACGGCGACCCCGGTCGAGCAGCTCCGCGACGTCCCCGGCATCGACATCACCGCCGGCGGCGTGGTGCAGACCAACGTCGTGGCGCGCGGCTTCAACAACATCTTCTCGGGCTCGCTGCTCACGCTGACGGACAACCGCTTCAACTTCGTCCCGTCGCTTCGCGTCAACATCTCGTACATGGCGCCGACGAGCAACGAAGACATCGAGCGCATCGAAGTCGTCCTCGGCCCCGCGGCGGCGCTGTACGGCCCCAACGCGACGCAGGGCGTCATGCACATCATCACCAAGTCGCCGTTCAACTCGAAGGGCGGCATCATCACGGCGGACGTCGGCGAGCAGAACCTGCGCCGCCTCTCCGGCCGCTACGCCGGCACGGTGGGCCAGAAGTTCGGCTACAAGCTCTCGGCCGAGCGGCTCACGGCCACCGATTTCACCAGCGTGGACAGCGTCGAGCTGAAGGCGGGCCGCCAGCGCGTCTTTGACATCGAGCGCACCGCGATGGACCTGCGCGCCGACTGGCGCCCCGACCAGAAGACTGAAGTCGTGGCCAATATCGGCGGAGCGCTTATCGGCAGCGCCGTCGAGCCGACGGGCCTCGGCGCCGGCCAGGTGAAGGACTGGCAGTTCCGTGCCTACCAGCTGCGCGCCAAGCGCGGCCGGTTGTTCGCACAGGTCTTCCGCAACGAGAGCGACGCCGGCGACACGTTCCTGCTTCGTACCGGCCAGCCGATCGTGGACAAGTCCAGCCAGACGGTCGGACAGGTGCAGCACAGCATGTCGTTCGGAGCTGACAACAAGCAGACATTCGTGTACGGCGGCGACTACCTGGCGACGAACCCGGTGACGGGCGGCACGATCAACGGCCGCAATGAAGGCGATGACAACTTCACCGAAGTCGGCGGCTACCTCCACTCGATCACGCACCTGAACAAGTACTGGCAGGCCGTCGCCGCCATCCGCTACGACAAGCACAGCCGGCTCGCGGATGGCAGCTGGTCGCCGCGCGCCGCGCTCGTGTACAACCCCAACGACGTGCAGAGCTTCCGCGTGTCGTACAACCGCGGCTTCTCGAACCCGTCCACGAACAACCAGTTCCTCGACTTGGCGGCCGGCTACATCGGCGGCACCAACGCGACGAATTCCTTGTATACCGTGCGCGCCCTTGGCACGCCGAGCGACGGGTTCCACTTCCGGCGCGACTGCGTGGGCGGCGTCGGCAACCTGTGCATGAAGTCCCCGTTCAATCCCGGCGGGAAGGGCCAGTTTGTGCCGGCCAACGCCTCCCTGTTCTACAAGGGCGCCGTGGCCGCCGCTGCGGCCGGCGGCATGGGCAGCGCGGTGACGGCCGCCCTCACGCCGAGCTTCGGCGCGGCGACGGCCGGCGCACTCTCCAACCTTGTGATGTCCACGCTGGCGTCGCTCCAGCCCACGTCGGCCCAGGTCAGCACGAAGCTCCGCGTGCTCAACCCGACGACGGCGCGCTTCTCCGACGTTCTCGCCGGTGACGTGCGCGACATCGACCAGATCCGTCCGACGCTGACCACCAGCTGGGAAGCCGGCTGGAAGGGTGAGATTGGCAAGAAGTTCTACGGGACGGTGGACTGGTGGTATTCGGAGCGTACGGACTTCGTGGGCCCGCTCATCGTTGAAACGCCCAATGTCTTCCTCGACGCCGCGTCCCTGGCAGGCTTCATCGGTCCTAACCTGGTGCCGGCCCTCACGGCGGCGCTGACGCCTGTCCTCGGTCCCGCCGCCGGTCCCACGGCCACCGCGCTGGCCGGCCAGCTGGCGCCGACCCTCGCCGGCGGTCTCGGCGGTGTGTCGGGTTCGGCCACGACGGGCGTTCCGCTCGGCGTCGTCAACCCCGACAATCCGCTGTCTGGCAGCACGGACATCGTCCTCGCCTACCGGAACTTCGGCCGGGTGCGGCTGAGCGGCGTGGACTTCAGCGGAAACTACATCGTCGGCGAGCGCCTGTCGCTCTTCGGCACCTACAGCTGGGTGAGCCGCGACTTCTTCGCGCGCAAGGACGTCGGTGGCGTGTCGGACATCGCACTCAACGCGCCGCACAAGAAGAGCACCGTGGCGATCCGCTACCGTGATGATTCGAGGGGCTTCGGCGCCGAGGCGCGGTTCCGCCACTCAGCGGCGTTCCCGGGCAACTCGGGCGTGTACGTCGGCCCGGTGCGGGCGTACAATCTGTATGACGCGTCGTTCAACTTCCGCCCGAACGTGCTGGGCGGGGCGATGCTCTCCGTCATGGCGCAGAACGTGCTCAACACCAAGCACGCCGAGTTTGTCGGCGGCGCGCCTCTCGGGCGCATGATTATGTCGCGTATCCAATACAGCTTCTAAGAGAAACAACAGAGAGACAACAGAGAAACAACAGAGAGACAACAGACGTACAACTGGGCGGCGGAGCAGAGATGCTCCGCCGTTCTGTTTTTCCCTCCGCCGCACCACACCCTGTTCCCTGTCCCGTGCACCTCACCGTGTACCATGCCCCGGCACCACACTCTGTACCCTTTCCGTCTTCCGGCTAGCTTCAGGGCATGTTCGCACTCCTCGACCCCACCAAGCGCCTGGTCATTGCCCATCGCGGCAATTCCATGCACGCCCCCGAGGACACCCTGGAATCGCTGCGTCAGGGGATGGCGCTGGGCGCCGACGGGCTCGAGTTCGACGTCCGGTTGAGCGCCGATGGCGTTCCCGTGATCATCCACGACCCGACGCTCGACCGCACCACTGACGGCACCGGACCGGTGGCGGCGCGCTCGCTCGCGGAGCTTCGCACCCTCGACGCGGGGTATCGCTTCACGCGCGACGGCGGCCGCACCTATCCGTATCGCGGCCGGGGGATTCGGATCCCCACACTCGACGAAGCGCTTGAGTCCTTTCCGGGCGTTCCGTGCATCATCGAGCTCAAGGCCCTGGAGGCCACCGAGCCGTTCATGCGCGCCGTCGAGCAGCACCACGCCAGGGATCGGGTGCTCGTGGGCAGCTTCAGTGACGAGGTGCATGCACGCATGGAAGGGCGCGGCTTCCACATCACCGCGTCGAAGCCTGCCATCACGCAGCTCTTCTTTCGCTCGTTCACGCCGCTCGGCGCCGGCACCGTGACGTACCAGGCGTGCAGCGTTCCGCCCACGTGGAAGCTCCTCCGAGTCCCGGTGCTCCGCTTCGCCCGTATGCTGCGGAAGCGCGGAATCCCGACCCACTGCTGGACCATCAATGACCCGCGGGTCGCCCGGCGCCTATGGGATGGTGGGGTCAACGCGATACTTTCCGATGATCCGGGAACGATGCTCGCGCTGCTCGGGCGCGCTCCCGGTGAATCTCCCCCCGCGGAGTCCCGATGACGGCTGCAACGCCGCCCGCCAAGAAGAAGATCGATTACAGGCAGGCCTGGGCCGAGACCAAGGCCCTGATGTGGACGCACCGCCGCACGCTCGCCATCGGCTTCGCGCTGATGCTGTTGAGCCGCGCGGCCGGGTTCGTCGGTCCCGCCAGCACCAAGTGGCTGATGGACGACGTCGTCGGCAAGAGCCGGTACGACCTGCTGTGGCCGCTCGCACTCGCGGTGGGCGGCGCCGCGCTGGTGCAGGCGGCCACGTCGTTTGCACTCTCGCAGGTCATCAGCGTGGCCGGCCAGCGCGCGATCACCGAGCTGCGCCGGCGGGTGCACGCCCGCCTGCTACGGCTGCCGGTCGCGTTCTTCGACGAGACGCAGAGCGGCGTGCTGATCAACCGCGTCATGAACGACGCCGAAGGGATCCGGAACCTCATCGGCACGGGCATCATCCAGCTGGTCGGCGGCGTGCTGACCGCCGTGCTGGCGCTCGGCGTGCTCTTCTACCTGAACTGGCAGATGACGGTGGCGACGCTGCTCTTCCTCGCCATCTTCGGCGCGGGCATGGCGTACGCATTCATGACACTGCGGCCGGTCTTCCGTGAGCGGAGCGTCATCTCGGCCGAGGTCAGCGGGCGGCTCGGCCAGACGTTCGGCGGCGCGCGCGTAGTGAAGGTCTACACCGCGGAAAAGCGCGAGGAGAAAGTCTTCACCCTCGGCGCCCACCGGCTCTTCCGGAACATCGCCAAGACGATCACCGGCACCTCGGCGATTGGCGCGCTGAGCACCGTGGTGATTGGCGCGATCTACGTGGTGCTCATCGTGTTCGGCGGACGGGCAATCCTGCACCAGCAGATGACCATCGGCGACCTGTTCATGTACGTGTTCATGGTGGTGCTGGTGGCGTTCCCCGTGGTGCAGATCGCGAGCATCGGTACGCAGATCACCGAGGCATTCGCGGGACTCGACCGCATCCGCGAGATCATGCAGACGCCCACCGAGGATGAGCACGACGCGTCGCACGAGCGCGTGACGGGACTGCGCGGCGAGATCACGTTCGACGCGGTGAACTTCGAGTACCGCGCGGGCGTCCCGGTGCTTCAGGGCGTGTCGTTTCATGCACCGGCTGGCACCACGACGGCGCTCGTCGGGTCGAGCGGCTCGGGCAAGAGCACGCTGATCTCGTTGATCATGGCCTTCGCGCGTCCCAAGGGTGGGCGCATCCTCGTGGACGGCCGCGACCTCACGACGCTGCGACTCCGCGACTATCGCGCCAATCTCGGCGTCGTGTTGCAGGACAATTTCCTGTTTGACGGCACCGTGCTCGACAACATCGCCTTCTCCAAGCCCGGCGCGACGAAGGACGAGGTGCTCGCGGCCGCGCGCGTGGCGCACTGCGAGGAATTCGTGCGCCAGTTCCCGGACGGCTATGACACCGTGGTCGGCGAGCGCGGCGTCAAACTGTCAGGCGGCCAGCGGCAGCGTGTGGCCATCGCGCGCGCCATCCTCAGCGACCCGCGCATTCTCCTGCTCGACGAGGCCACGTCGAGCCTCGACAGCGAGAGCGAGCAGCAGATCAAGGAAGGGCTCCGCGCGCTCCGCAGCGGGCGCACCACCTTCGTGATCGCGCACCGGCTCAGCACCATCCAGAGCTCCGACCAGATCCTGGTGCTCGAGCATGGCGAGATCGTCGAGCGCGGCACGCATCAGCAGCTCCTCGCCCTTGGCGGGCGCTACAAGCAGCTCTACGACACGCAATACCGGACGGAGATGGATCAGTTTATCAATCCGGGAGAAGAGATAGCTCGGCAGGAGTAAGACAGAGTGCGACAGAATACGACGGAGTGAGGCAGTGCAATCACAGCGGCCCGAGGGCGAGTTCTCGCTCCCGGGCCGCTGCCGCATTCTGTGGTACTCCGTCGGATTCCGTCGTACTCTGGCAAGAAACTCCCTACGGAAGTTTCTTGCCCGTCATTTTGCCGCCGTCGCCCTGCATCGACCACGAGCCGTCAAGCGTGCCGTCCTCGGCCATCGTCACCTCGGCCACCGCCTCGGTGCCCTGCGGCGTGGACAGCACCATCTTCATCGTCCGCCCTTCGACCTTGAGCGACGCGATGAGGGACTCACCGATGTTCGGGTTCGCCAGCTTGCCGCCGTACGTGCCGTCATCCTTCTTCTCGATCACCATCTCGAAGTCCATGGCCTGCCCCTGCACGACCGCCTGAACGGCGTACTTGCCCACCGGATCAATGGCGGGGGTCGCGGGCTTTACCTCCTCCTGCGCGCCGGCGGCGGCGGGGAGCAGAAAGGCGAGCGCGAGCGCGGCAAGCAGGCGGATCTTCATGATGAATTCGTTCCTCGTCGGGTGTGATGGCGGCAACCTGATGCGAGCACGACCGAGCACAGTCGATCGCTGACCGCCTAGACTATACCCCGCCTCGACGCGTTCTGCCACGGGGCCCCGCGGTCGTGGCGTCCGGCGCGAGCCGGCGTCGCCATTGCAGGACCTTCCCTCGGTCGCCATCGTTGGGCCTTCTCCAACCCTCCCCACGGTGACCTGGCCGCAACCCTACAATCCGCTCGGCAGCGCGCTGCTCTCGACGCTGGTCGCCGCGCTGCCCGTGGTACTGCTCCTCGGGGCGCTCGCTTCGCACAAGGTGAAGGCACACTGGGCCGCTCTGCTCGGGCTCGGCTCCGCCCTGGTCATCGCCATCGCCGCATCGGGTATGCCGGCGGCATCTGCTGCGGCCGCCGCCGGCCTCGGGGCCGCGTACGGTCTATTCCCGATCGGCTGGATCCTCGTCAACGTCCTCTTCCTGTATCGCCTCGCGGTCGATCACGGCGCCTTCGACGCGCTGCGTGAGCACATCGCCGATGTGACCGCCGACCGGCGCATGCAGCTCGTGCTCGTCGCCTTCTCGCTCGGCGCCTTTTTCGAGGGAGCGGCCGGGTTCGGCACGCCGGTCGCCATCACGTCCGCGCTGCTCGTGGGACTCGGCTTCGCGCCGCTCGAGAGCGCCGTACTCTCACTCCTCGCCAACACCGCGCCGGTCGCCTTCGGCGCGCTCGGCACGCCCATCATCGCCCTCAGCGGCGTCACGGGGCTCGACGTGCACGAACTGTCGGCCATGGTCGGCCGCCTGCTTCCGCCGTTCAGCGTGATCGTGCCGTTCTGGCTCGTCGCCGCCCACTGCGGTATCCGGCGCACCTTCGCCGTCTGGCCGGCGCTGCTCGTCGCCGGCGGCTCCTTTGCGGTGCCGCAGTATCTGATGGCGACCTACCACGGACCGTGGCTGGTGGATATCGTCGCGGCGATCTGTTCGATGGCGGCGCTGGGCCTCTTCCTGAAGGTGTGGCAGCCGAAGGACCTCGAGGCCCATGCTGAGGCGGCGACCGCGGCAACGTTTGCCGCCGAGCCTCACCAGACGAGAACGGCGCCGGTGATCGACGTGATGAAGGCGTGGCTCCCCTGGCTCATCCTCGCCGTCTTCGTCTTTGCGTGGGGCGTGCCGGCGGTGAAGAACGGCCTCAACGCGCTCTCGGCACCCACCTTCCAGGTGCCCGGACTGCACAACCTCGTCGAACGCACGCCGCCAGTGGTCGCCGTCGCCAAACCCGAGGCGGCGATTTTCACGCTCAACTGGCTGTCAGCCACCGGCACGGCCATTCTCCTCGCCGGCCTCGTCGCCGGCCTCGCGATGCGCGCCGGACGCCGGAGCATCATGGGAGCCTACGTCGACGCGCTGAACCGCGCGCGCATCCCGCTCCTCACCATCGCGGCAATGTTCGGCATCGGCTTCGTCATGCGCTACTCCGGCCTCGACGCCATCCTCGGCCTCGCCTTCGCACAGACCGGCCGCGCCTATCCGTATTTCGGCACGATGCTCGGCTGGCTCGGCGTCGCGCTCACGGGAAGCGACACGTCGAGCAACGTGCTGTTCGGTTCTCTGCAGGTGCTCACCGCCACACAGGTGGGCGTCAGCACCGTGCTGATGGCGGCAGCCAACAGCGCCGGCGGCGTGATGGGCAAGATGATTGATGCGCAGAGCATTGTCGTCGCTGGCGCCGCCACAGGCTTTGTCGGACACGAGGGGCTGATCCTGCGGCGGATCTTCTGGCACTCGATTGTGCTGGCGAGCCTAGTTGGGATCTGGGTGATGATCCTCGCCTAGGGTGTGAGGAGGAGTGCAGGGGTGTAGAAGGAGGGAGGAGTGGAGCGCGGAGAGAGGGGGAGGAGGCCATCGAGCGCCTCCTCCCCCTCACTCTTCTCTCCACTCCTCCCTCCTACTAAGCCGCTGTACTCCTCCCCCTCCTGTTTAGTCCGCCGCGACCGTCCGATGCGACGCCCACCGCCTCAGCGCATCCAGACGCTCTGGCATCGTCTTTGACAACGGACGCGTCGCCGAGATCTCGGTAAGCAGTGCGTCCGTGTCGAGCGGCGTGCTGTTGGCGAACGCTGCGTACATCGCGCTCACGATGCTCTCCTCGATCTCGGCGCCGCTGAAGCCCTTCGTTGCGGTCACGAGGTCATCGAGGTCCAGCGTCGCGGGATCCTGCTTCCGCTTGCGCAGGTGGATGCGCAGGATCTCCGCTCGCGCCGCGTCGCCGGGAAGGTCCACGAAGAAGATCTCGTCGAAACGGCCCTTGCGAATGAACTCGGGCGGCAGTTTGGCCACGTCGTTGGACGTCGCGACCACAAAGACGTCACCGCGGCGATCCTGCAGCCAGCTGAGGAACGTGCCAAAGATGCGGTGCGACACGCCGCCGTCGGCGTCGGCGCTCGCCGACGCGAAGGCTTTCTCGAGTTCGTCGATCCAGAGCACGATGGGCGCGAGACGCTCTGCCGTCATCATGGCACGCTTGAAGTTGTGTTCGCTCTCGCCCACGTACTTGTCGTAGAGGTTCGACGGATCGAGCTTGAGCAGCGGCAGCCCCCACTCGTGCGCCACCGATTTGGCGCAGAGGCTCTTGCCGCACCCCGGCACGCCGAGCAGGAGCACGCCCTTGGGGAAGCCCAGCCCGAACTCCTCGGCGCGGCGCGGGTCGGTCACCACCGCGCGCCGGCGCGTGAGCCAACTCTTGAGGCCGCCGAGCCCCGCCACCTGGTCCATCCCCTCGGTGTGCGGATAGAACTCGAGCAGGCCGTCCTGCTCCACGATCTGCCGCTTGGCGGAGTTCACACGCTCGATGTCGGGCGCGCGCAGCGCGCCATCCTCGACAATCAGGCGCGTGATGATCTTCTCTGCCTCGGTGACCGACAATCCGGTGAGGTTGTTTACGAGGCGCATGCGGTCCTCGTGCGTCAGTTCCACCTTCACCGGCATCTTGGCCGAGTACTCGCGAATGAGGCGCTCGAGCAGCAGGCGGTAGTCGTCGAACGAGGCGCCGGCGAGCCGGATGACCGTGGCGTGCGGCCGCAGTGCGTCGGGGAGCCGGATGTTGTGGCCCGTGAGTACCAGCGCGCCGCGTCGCGTATTGAACTGTTGCACCACATCCAGCACGTAGCTCACGACGGCCGGGTCATCGAGGTGCGCGCCAAGGCCGCGAAAGTGAAAGAGACCGGCGCCCTCCTCAACCACGGCCGCCAGCGCCTTGGCCGGCTCCTCCGTGTTGGACATCACCGGGTCGGAACTCAGCACCCCGCGCCGCAGTCCGCGGGACCGGCTCCACGAGAAGTACAGCAGGTTGAGGCGCGACGACGAGAGCGCGAGCCCCTGCTCCGCGCGTTCGACCTCGACGGTGTCGAGGACGATCAGCGCGTACTTGGCGCGGATGAGGAGTTCGAGTTCGTCGAAATTTGAATCAGAGGGCATGATGCGCGAAGGACGAGGAGGAGTGCAGCGGCTTGGAAGGAGTGTCGAGTGGAGAGAGGAGGTTCGGGGGACGAGGGGGAATGTACCGGCCACTAAGGCCGCCCGCCTCCTCCCTCCTCTCCCCGCACTCCACTCTTCACCCCTCCCAAACCCCTGCACCCCTCCCCCTCCCTCCGCTATATCTTCCGTCCGTGCCGAGTTTTCTCTCCGCTTATCGCGCCCTCGACGACGGCCGTCACCGTGCCGAGTTCTATCGCATGTGGCGCACGGCGGTGCATGCCGGGTTCACCAACGAGAAGGCGCTCAAGACCATCGGCGCGCGCCACGCACCGCACGTCGAGGAGATGCGCGAGTGGCTCCTCGACGGGGCGCGCCGCGGCCAGCGGGTCACGTATCTCGTGCGCACGGGCGGCAAGCGCTTCGAGCCGATGGAGCGCGCGATCCTCGTCCTCGGCGAAGAGACCGGTACCTTCGAGGAGTCGCTGCAGCTGCTCGCCGACTTCTATCACGCCAAGCACCGGCTGATCCTCTGGATCAAGAAGCAAATGGCGTATCCCATGTTCACGGCGATCTGCATGGTCTTCATCGCGCCGTTCCCCCTGCTCTATTTCGGGCAGACCGGCGCCTACATCGCCTTCGTCGCCACCGGATGCATCGCGTGGGTCACGTCGGGCGGCTCGTTCCTCGTGGCGGTGGCCCAGCGCTACGGTGCCAAGCCGCCGATGGTGCGCGCCCGATTCGCGCGCGCTCTCGCCACGGGCGTCGAGGCGGGCCTGCCCCTGCCGCGCGCCATCCGGCTGGCCGCCGAGGCCGCCGCGGACCCGCAGCTGTCGGCGTTCGTGAACGCGATGGACGAGCACAGGCTGGCCGCGGGGACGTTGCAGGAGACGTTTTCGGGCGCACCGCACATGTCGGCCGACATGATTGGCGCCCTGGCAGTGGCCGACCGCACCGGCGACTTCACGACCACCCTCCGCAAGCTCGCGGAACTCTACGAGGACGGCTTCCGTTGATGTCGCAGGTGTTCACCCCCCAAGCCCTTGCCGCCCGCCGAGCCATCGCGCTCGCCACGTTCCTGACGCTCGTCCCGCTGACGCTGGTCGTCGCGGGGCTCCACGAGCTGGTCATCGTGCATGTCGGCGGCACGCGCGCCGACGCGCACGCCTTCACGGCCATCAACATGGCCACGGGCATCATTGGCGTGCCCATCGCGATGGTGCTCTTCCGCCGTCTGCCGAACCTGCGCCTCTGGCTGGTCGGCTCGCTGCTGATTGATGCCGTCGCGTTCCTCGGCATGAATGCGGCCCAGTCGGTTCCGACCCTGCTCGCCTGGCGCGCACTCGATGGCGTTGCGCATCTCCCCGCCGTGACGCTCCTCATGGTGGCCGCCAACCGCCTCGCCGGCGAGAAGCGCGGTGCGACGCTTGGGCTCGTCGCCATGTCCCTGATGATGGGCGTGGCCATCGGCTCGCCGCTCGGCGGCTGGCTCGTGGAACGCGGGCCCTCGGCCGTGTACCTCACGGGGGCGGCGCTCCTGACCGTGGCCGCGCTCGCGTCGCTGCGCATTCCGCCGCTCCCCGCCGACGCGAACGTCGGTGGCGGGCACCGCTATGAATGGAAGCACGGCTCGCTGGCCACGTGGATGCCGCTCGCGTTCGGCTTCATGGACCGGTTCACCATCGGCGTCTTCGTGTCGACTTTCACGCTCTACCTCGGTGAGGTCCTGAAGGTCACGCCATCGGAGCGCGGCATGCTGATGGCGCTCTTCATGCTGCCGTTCGCCATCCTGTGCTGGCCTGTGGGGCGCCTCGCCGATCGCGTCGGCTGGTACGTGCCGATTATCGCGGGCACCATCGCCTTCGGGGTGATCTATGCCACGTACGGCGTCGTGCCGCACGCCATGCTACCCGTGTCGATGGTGTTGTCGGGACTGACGAGCGCGCTGATGTTCGCGCCCAACCTGCTGCTCGTCTCGGAATTCGCGCGGCGCGGCGCCGGCGAGGGACTGTTCGGCGCGTTCCAGGTGGCGGGGAGCTTCGGCTTCCTCGCCGGCCCTATCGCCGGCGGCATTGCCGTGGAGGTGACGCGGCGTGCATCAGGCGTGCCAGCGTACGACGCCATCTTCATCGGTGTCGGCACGCTGGTGATCGTGCTCGGCGTAGCCGCCGGAGTGGTGCTGGCGCCGGTAGCGCGGGAGTGGCGGACGGACAAGAGCTAACTGCCCCTTCGCGCCCTTTACACTTCGCGGTAGTCGTTACGGCCGCGGCGCCGGCGCCGCCGATACCAAGATCCGGATGGAGAAAGGCGATGCGCGACGAGGCGCTCACCGGGCCCACGGTCATTGCCGCGCCCGGAGCGCCGCCACGCCGCGATCGATCACCCACGCGCCATACACGTAGCCGCGCCGCATCCACTCCGGCCACGGACCGGCCACGAGCGGTGGCTCCGGCCAGTCCACGGACGCAACCCGGTCGTGCATGACCGCGGGATGCGTTCCGTGAAACACGCGCAGGTGGCGCGAATCACCATAGATCGCCGCAAGATCCATGTCGGCGGGGAGACCGTGCGTCTCCAACCAAGATTCGTCGTGGTACAGGCGTTCGAGATTCCGCTGCTTGAGCAGCATCTGTGCCGGCGGCCGGACCCTGCCGTAATGGTAGACGTGCATCGTGAGGTCACGCCGCCTCGGTTTCCGCCAAGCACCGTCGTGTCGGCGCATGAACGCGCAGGCATCCCCGACGGACTGGACGTCCATGCCCGTTCGGACGATGCGGGTCGCCCTCGGATACCACCACCTCGGATCGTCCTTGTACGTGCGATACGATCCGTAGAAATGGTAGTAGCGCAGGCTGAGCGCCTCGACCCGCGAGTGGAGGTGGCGCTGCAGCGCCGCCCGCAGGGCCGGCCCCTCCGCTTCGTGCAACACCTCATCCGCTTGCAGGTAAATCGCCCAGTCGCCGTCGCATCGGGCGAGCGCCTTGTTGGTCTCCTCGGAGAGCGTCAACCCGTCGCGCTTGGACAGGTCCCACGTGCTGCGAAAGGCGACGATTCGTGGATCGGCGAGCGCCTGCACCGTTTCCCAGGTACCGTCGTCGCCGTCACCCACGTTGACGACGAGCTGGTCCACGAGCGGCAGGAGCGACCGCAGCGACTCGGCGAGCGGATAACCCAGTGCGACCGCCCGTCGGGCGATGGTGAATCCGGAGACTCGCATTGGCCTCTCGAAAGCGAGTGATGCAGCGGACGGACGGGGACTCAGCTCACCACGTGCGGCTGCGCTCCCGACGCGGCAGCCATGAGTCGGAAACGGTCGTTCGAGGCGAGCAGGTCATCGTAGCTCGCCTGCGCCACGATCCGCCCGTCTTCGAGGTACAGCAGTCGGTCGCACGCCCGCACCGTGCTCAGGCGGTGAGCGATGACGAGCATGGACTTCCGTCCCCGGAGCGCGTGGATGGACCGGGTGACTTCGGCCTCCGTGACGCCGTCCAACGCGGCCGTGGCCTCGTCGAAGACCAGGAGGTCGGGATCGTGATAGAGTGCCCGGGCGATCCCCACGCGCTGCCGCTCCCCGCCAGAGAGGCGGATGCCGCGCTCGCCAAGGACGGTGCTCAGTCCCTCCGGCCAGGCGTCGACCAGCCGGTCGAGCTGTGCCATCTGGATGGCCCGCACCACAGCCTGCTCCTCAATCTCGTCGTCCGGAATTCCCATGGCGACGTTCCGCCGCAGCGTATCATCGAGGAGAAAAATCGACTGCGGCACGTATCCAATCTTCTGCCGCCAGCGCATGGGGTTCCGGGTCACATCCACGCCGTCAACGAGCACTCGTCCCGTCGCCGGAATGAGCAGCCCGACGATCAGGTCGACGAGGGTGCTCTTCCCGGCGCCCGTGGGGCCCACTACACCGATGGCCTCTCCCACCTTCAGCCGCATCGACGCGTCGGTCAGGGCCGGCCGGGAAGCGGCGGGATAGCTGTAGCTCACGCCCTCCAGCACCATCTCGGAGCGCAGCGTCACGGGCGACTCTCCGGCCATGTCGAGGGACGCCGTCTCGCGACGAATGAGGAGGAAATCCTCGTGCAGGGCATCCACCGGCGCCCGCGCGGCCCGGATCTGGTTGATCGTCGTGATGATGGGATTCGCCATGACGATCATGCGAAACCCGGCATACCCGAGGAGGCCCATCACCGGCAGCGCCGTGGTCGAGGCCGAGGGTTGGGTGGCCAGAAGCACCGCCGCCACCAGCGCGGCGAGCACGAAGGCCGTCTCGAACATCACCTGGGGAATCACGCTCAGTGTCACGTTCAGGTGCCCGAGCTCCAAAATCTGCCGCTGCACATCGGAGAAGGTCCTGTAGAAGTAAGGCTCGCGTCCCAGCGCCTTGATTTCCCGGATGCCGCCGAGGGCGTTCTGTATCGTCTGCTGAAGGCTCTGGCCCAACTCATGCTGGGCGCTGCCGCCCCGTTCGGCCATCGCCCGGGTCAGGCGAAGCAGGCCGGTGACCAGCAGGGCCAGGGCGACACCCGAGCCGAGCGCCGCGGTGGGTGAGGTGGCAATGAGTACGACGGTCAGGCTCACCACCGTGAAGCCGCGGCGGATGAGACCGTCAAATGCCTCCAGGACGGCCACCGCGGCCGCCACCGCGTGCGTGGTGTTGCGCACCAGTTCCGCCGAGTGCCTGCGGAAGTGAAAGGGGAGCGGCACCAGCAGGTACCCGCGGAACAACGCGCTCGAGAGCGCGGCATTCGTGCCGGCGAGGATGTTCTGCCGACGGTAGTGCGAGCCGATGACGATGAGGTTCTTCACGACGTGGTAGACGGCCAGCAGCGCCGCGAAGCGCAGGATAATTCCGATGTCGGTCGCGCCCTCGAACACCCGTCGCAGCGCCGGCCACTTGGTGAACTCGAAGATCGCGCGCGGTTCACCCATCAGGCGGATGAGGAGGTAGATGGCGCCGGCCTGGCCACCTTCCAGGGCCCCGGCAAGCAGGCCGAGGAATGGCAATCCGAGCCACCCCGTGCGAAGCTCGCGCGGGACCATGCCGATGCACTTCTTGAGTGTCGAGATCATCGGATGGTGACGGCGTCCCTCGGGACTCGGCGGCGGTGGACTCGGCGAACAAAACTGGCTGCAGCGCACCAGCGGTGCCGTGCCGACGGTGAACGAGGGGCGTGAATCCCGCCAGACTGCAGATCCACAGTAGGCACCCGTCATTGGCAGCGTCAAGCGTTGGAAGGGGATTTCGCGTGATGTCCGTTCGCCGCGCCGTTCATGCCGCGGGCGGCGCCGGACGTTGTGGCCCCGCAGGGCGCGGGATAGGTTGCCGAGGACGCGACGCGCATGCGTACGCACAGATCGGGTGACCGTCACAGGCGGAGGAGTGCAGGCATGACCGAGGGGCTCTTCCGGCGTTTCGTGGACTTGGCCCGGACGGCCCGGCGCACGACGATCGTGGGGCCCCTCATGGATGCCTGGCTCCTGCGGGCCGTGCTCGACTCCATCGATGGCGATCCGCGAGATGTCCGCGTCATGGGCCCCGATGAGTTCGCACCCTATCTTCGTTGTCTCATGCCGTTGCGCGGCGTGGCGGACGACCTCCCCGTGCGCGCGTTCCCTTGGGTGATCGTGCCGCAGGCGGCGCTGGCGGGACTTCCCCCCGCGCTGCTTCGGGGCCTCCGCGATGACTACCTCCGCGTGATGGAGAACCGGCGCTACCTCCTCTTTCGAACATCTCGTCGCGACTCCGCCATCGAAGCCAACCCGGGCATGCGTGCTCGGCTCGATGCGCTCCTCGCGCCGACGGATGCAGGGAACGACCTCCCGGCGCTCAAGGTTCCCGCCTGGAAGGACCGGGCGATTCTGGTCACCACTTTCGAGCGCCCCGCGGCGCTGGAGCGATCGCTTCCGCAGTTGGTTCGACTCGGGGCTCCCGTGCTCGTGGTGGACGACGGATCCCGCACCGCGGCGGCGCATCGCAATCAGGGCGTGACCCGCGCGCACGGCGCCGAGTATCTCCGGCTCCCGTCGAACCGCGGGATCAGCGCGGCCCTGAACGCGGGGCTCGCGTACCTGCTGGCTGACTCGCACATGCAGTGGATCTCGTGCGTGCAGGACGATGCGGACGTACGTGCCGATCTGCTCGAGTCGCTGCACCGGTTGGAGGACGCGGCCCTGCGCCCATTGCTGACAGGCTACGATGCAGCCGAGCACGCCGTGCTAGAGGAGCGGGAGATCAGCGGACTGCGCGTGCTGCTCAAACGCGAGACCGCTGGCGTCCACCTTCACGCGCACCGGGACTACTGGCGGGGCGTGCTCCCCATTCCCACGGAGTACCTCGGCGCCCCGAAGCGCCGGTGGGAGGCGTCACTCGAAGACTCCTGGATCACCACCGGTGCGCCCGCCTCGGCTGCCCGGAGGGGAATCCCGGTGGTGTGCGTGCCGGGCCTTGTCCGCACCTTCCTGTGGCACCCGGGCGACTCGACGTGGGGAAACCCCAACGAGCCCGATGCGCGACCGGAGCCGGAGACCGGGAGCGCCTAGCGGGCGAGGGCTGGGAGAAGCTCCCGAAACAGCCGCACGTTCACGAACGTCACGTCCGCTTCCGGCGTCGAACCGAATCGCGCGATGTTGAAGAGCCGGAATCCGGCCGCCTCGAGCGCCGCGCGGTCTTCCGCGAACGTCGTCTGCCCTTCGTACAGGGTGGGCGCCGGTCCTTCTCCTTCGTGACACACGGTTTCCATGCGGAGGAACAGACACCGCGAGCTCATCTCGCCCAGGCTGCGAAAGACGTCCAGGTCACTCCCCTGCGCGTCGATCTTCACGAAATGCAGCACGTCGTTCGCGAGCCCGTACTGCCGGATGATCGTGGAGAGGTGGAAGGTCGGCACCCGGACCATTTCCTCCAGACGCTCGATGGGAGTGGGTGTGTAGTAGAGGCGGTCCCCTCCCAGCGCGGGGTCGTGCGTGACCTTCGTCGGATCCATGCGCTTCAGCGAGCTGCAGTCGCTCGAGGCGTAACGGAACAGTTCCGCGTGACCCTCGGGGCCGTCGGTGATGGCGGCCTGCACGTAGCCGGTGTAACTCGGCTGCCCACGCAGGTCGATGGGATCAATGCCGAGTGCGAAGAGGCGCTTGTGCAGATCCGTGCAACGGAGCGCATGCAGCACGTCGCCGCGCCCCGCACCAACATCCACGAACACCACGCTCGGATCAGCTAGCTCGTTCAGCGCGAACGCAAGAAGCTCCAGGACCTCTTGCTGGCGAGCCTCGGGAATCTCGTGAATGGCCCCAGCTGTTCGGTACCACCTTCGCCAGAGACCTCGCGCGGGGAGTCGGGACTTCATCCTGCCAAGCACCTCGGCGATGGCACGAGGCCGCCCACGGCCACGGTAAAGATCCCGAGCAATCAGAAACAGCGGATGGGCACGGACGGCGGGTTTCTGCAAATAGGAGCGAGTCCACGCCGGCAGCCGCCAAGGGTGCGGCAGCGCGAACCGGGACTGGATGGCTGGCGCCGGGAGAGCCGCCGGCCGTGGCCTGGCGGCGCGCCACTGGAATGCGCGCGGTGAGTCCGCGCTGTCGGAGTAGAACTCATCGGTGACCGGAAGCGCGCGGAGCGCCCGCCGGCGCGTCCAGAGCAGGTGTGAAAGGTCGTAGTGCCGCGCCAGTTCCTCGTCCGTTCGCGCAAACGATGCGGTTTTCCTCCGGGGTGGTCCCATCGTTGGAAAGCGGGCACTGTCGCCCACGCCCTGGCGCGCAAAACGCCGCGCCCACTCGGCATCACGCAGCGACTCCAGGTAGAGCTGCTCCGGCTTGCATAGGACGAAGGCCAGGTCGGTCCGGCGACGCTTGTCGTTGGCGGCGATGAGGCGATTCGTCTGCATCACATGTCCCGCATACAGATCCGCGGCGAGACTGCAGAGCAGGCTCTGGGAGTAGCACTCCGTCTCCTCGTCCAGGAGGTCGTAGTAGGGGAGCAAGACTTCAAGCGACTCGCGGTGGAACGCGTTGAGGATCGCGTCGAAGAAGCGGAGCGTCTGACAGTCCTGGGTCGGATCGTACGCGCCGCCGCTCAGGTGCCAGGAATACATGCTGCAGCCGACGGCGGGTTCGTAGGTCAGCAGGAAATCCTCGAAGACGCGCCACGGATTCGCCTGCGGGCCGGCCGCCGTGACGCCACGCTCCGTCAACTCAAGCGTGATGTCGTCGTCGCCAAACACGACGTACAGGTAATCGCGTCGCAGCGCCTCCTTCAGCAGGCGGTTCCGGCCCTGCGTCCAGGAACTGGATGGATAGTAGATGCTCCGGGAATCCGCCGATCGTGCGCGCCAGGACAAGAAGCGAATGTCGCTGTCCGGACCGGCTGCCGCCTCCAACGCGGACGGAAGATCCTGCTCGACTTGGAACAAGTAGAGGAATCGCTTCATGACCGGCCGGGCGTGAGTTCGCTGGGACGCATCGCTCAGTAGCGCCGGGAGTACGCACTGGGCCACACACCGGCCTTCCGGAGCCACAGCAGCCCGGTGCCGCCCCACGAGCGGAGCCCCGCCGCGATGGGCGGCTGACGACGAACGTCGGGCCCAGCTTCCCACGAGGCCTCGCGATCAGGAAGCGTGGTGCCGTGGGACAGCGCCGTGGAGGGTGTGACCACGGGCGGCGTGACGGCATGCAGCCGCACGCCGGCACTGGGCGCGTATCCTGTCACCCAATCGGCCGGCATCCGCACGGGCGTGCCGTAGGTGAGGAGCTTGCGTGCCCCCGCGCGGGAGACGAGGTAGGCCATCGCCCCCATGGCAAACTCCACCACGCGCCGCACGCGATGCTCCGGGTGCACGGTCGCGCCGTACCAGGTCGTCTCGGCGCCCGCGCGTGGCCCGTTTCGCGCCGAGTGATGCGCAAAGAGCACCAGTTCCCAGTTCACCGGGAAGCGCGCGAGTGCATTCGCGACCTCGACGAAGCTCGACCTGACGTCCACGTCATCTTCAAAGACGAAGGCCATCGGCAGGTCACGCGCGAGAATCAGTCGGTAGCAACGCTGATGGCTTAGCGCGCACCCGATCTCCCCTCGCGTGAGGCGCCGCCAGACCCCGGGGAGGACCTCCAAGTTCGACGCACCCACGACGCGATCCAGTTCTTCGGCCGCAAGTTCCAACCCGTCGACGGCATCAACGAACTCCCACGACACGCCGAGAGCGGAAAGCTGACGAGAGATGTGAGCCCGTCGTTCGACGGACCGCGACAGGCTGATGACAAACACCGGAGGAAAGCCCGTCATCGGGCGGGCCTCGCAGCGGGATGGGCGCGATTCTGCCCGCGCCTGCGCAGAACGGGCGCACGGCGATGACGTCGTCGAATGTGATCTGCGCGCGCAGGGTTGGTCATATCGCGTGGTGAACCGAGCGAATCATAGGGCCGGGTCTTGCCGTGAACCAGCCTCGGGTGGCCCGCATCGGTGACTATCCCGGACCGTACTGAAGCGTAGCTTTTTGCGATGCGCGTGTGGAAGCCCCGGCGCGACCAGCGCTTCGCCGACAGGACCCTCAGAGGGAGAGCATGGCAGGACCAACGCCCCCGATCAGCCAATGGCCTCGGCCCACGCTCCTTGAACGAATGGAGTGGCACCTCGCCCGATTCGCTTCGCTGGCGTGGGCGATCGACGTCGCGGTTCATACGCCACGGCGCCTGGTCGAGGTGGAGCGGTGGAAGCGGCGACAGACGCCCACGGCGCTTTCGCGCTTCGAACGGCGAGTCTACTCGCAGGACGGCGAAGATGGCGCGATTGCGGAGATCTTCACGCGGATCGGCGACGGCAATCGCTTCTCCGTCGAGTTGGGCATCGGAGACGGCCGCGAGTGTTGCACGCGAAATCTCCTGCAGCATCACCAATGGTGCGGCGTGCTGGTCGAAGCGGACGAGACGGCGGCTGACCACGCGCGGCAACTGTACCGGCACCTCCCCGGCGTGCGGATCCTCCCGAGGTGCGTCACCGCGGAGAATGTGCTCTCGGTGCTCGAGGCGGCCGGCGTTCCGCAGTCACCCGACCTGCTCGTCATTGACATCGACGGGAATGATTACTGGGTCTGGGAACGCATCCTGAGCGCCTACCAGCCCCGGGTGACGGTGATCGAGTACAACGCGCGCTGGCGCCCACCGCGAGAGTGGGTTATGCCGTATGCCCCAGACCACTGCTGGCGCGGCACCGCGTACTTTAGCGCCTCGCTCTCGTCGCTGGCCAAGCTCGGCGCTCGTTCCGGCCACCTGCTGGTTGGTTGTTCCTCCAATGGGGTGAACGCCTACTTCGTCCGGGCGGACCTCGTGGACGATCGCTTTCCCGATCATTCGCGTGGAGCGTCGTTTCTCTACGCTCCACCGCGCTACTCGCGAGGCTACGGCCACCCGCTCCGCGAGCGGTCGCCGATCACTGGGTAGCCGTGGGACCGCATTCTGCGCGGGTCCGCACGCCACCGGATGCCGCCGGACGCCGCCGCACGCCGCCGGACGCCGCCTCGAGGGCGGCACACGCCGTCAGGGCAGGCGCGCGCTGAGCGAGGGCGACAGCAGCAGGACGTCCGTCTGAATCGGCACGCCTGCGAGCACCGCTGGGAGTCGCGCGATGTCGTGCGGCGCGGCACTCGGCCCGTCGCGCAACAGGCGCGGCGCCTCAATGAAACGATCGAAATGCCGGCGCGTTGCCGCAAAGAAAGCCTCCACACCGCCATGCTGCGCCAGCAGGCCGGGTTCGAACTCCGCCCAGAGGGGCACGCCGCGTGCCCAGAGTGCCTCGCCGGTTTCGATGACGTCCGATTCAGAGCCCTGTGCATCGGCCCACACGAGCGCCACCTCGGATGGATGTACGCCAGCACGAGTCAGTAGCTCGGAGAGTGGCATTCCGACGACGTCCGCCAGGTCACCGCGGTTGATGGCCGCAGCATGCAGCGGCGGCACCACGGTCGCCGCGCCGATGTCATGGCCCGCTTGCATGACCACTCGACCTGCAGTACGTGCGATGGCCGCCTCAACCAGCACGATACGATCGGCCATCCCGTTGCGATCGACGTTGTCGCGAAGCCTCGCCACGATCTCGGGCATCGGCTCGACCGCGACGGCGCGGCAACCGCAGGCGCGAACCATCGGAATGCACGTCGTGCCGATGTTCGCGCCGATATCGACGATCACATCCTCCGGGCCGGGCGCGCGCCCCTGCGCCTGCAACCAAGCCAGCAGTACCTCGATAGCGCCTTGCGCGAAGCCGCCTTCCACGAACAGTCCGAAGCCGATATGCGAGTCGCCCGCAGGCACACGCCACGTCAGGCCATCACGCGTGAACGTGACTTCGCTGACGCCCGCAGCCTGCATCACCCTCCACGCCAGGATGCGCCTCCGGCGCTCACCGAGCCGCGCCAGGCCATGGAGCATCGCGTTGCGGCGCAACGCGCGAAGCGCTTTGGTAAGTGAGATCGTGCGCATCCGGTGACTCGAGAGGCTGTCCGCCAATACACGGACAGAGCGGAAGAGAAGCGACCGTCCGGCCCGTTGTTGGTAAGGAACCGACAGGTCGCACGCCTGCCGGCGTGCGCGGCAAGGTAGGCCGGGGCCAACTCTCGTGCAAGCAACCAGCCCTTGCCCCCACCATGATCGATTCCTACGCTTCCCGTCGGCTGATCGGAGCGGCATTCGACGCCGCGCGTGATGAGGGAGGCCTCCTTGCTGTCTCAGCACCAACACCTCGACCAGGTTGCCAAGGAGGCGTTGCGACGTTCGCTGCCCCCGGCTTGGTGGCGTTGGCTGCAGATCGCCAAACTCGCCCTGGAGCGGAGAACGTTCGCGCGTCGGTGGGTGGAGCATACGTACGCCGGCCACCCGCTACGGGTGCTGCTCGGGGACCGCGTCGGATCGAGTTGGTATGATCAGGATTGGACGATGCCTGAGCTTTCCATCCTGCGCAGCGGCAGGCTGCGCCCCGGAGCGACGGTGTTCAACATCGGGGCGCACCAAGGCGTGGTCGCCATGATTCTCGCTCGCGAGGTGGGACGCACGGGCCGGGTGATCGCCGTCGAGGCGGACGCGTTCCATGCCGGGCTCGCCGAGGTCAATCGGTCCGCCAACGGAATTGATCAGATGATCGTCCGCCATGCGGCGGCGGGTGCAGTCGCTGGCACCCTGACGCACGACGCGACGACGGGCGCGATCCAGACTGCGCGAGCCCGTGGCAGTGCCGTGCCGGCGCTGACCATCGATGCCCTCTCGGCGGAGTACGGTGCGCCCGATGTCATCTACATGGATGTCGAGGGATACGAGGGCGCCGCGTTTCGCGGCGCCACGGCCACGCTGGCCGCCGGAACGGTCGATGTGCTGGTTGAGGTGCACGGACCGTGGCTGGCACGCTACTCGTCGTCAGTCACGGAGCTGCTGGCGGCGTTCCCGGACAGCGACTACCGGCGCGCCAGTGTGAACGACGCGGGCATTGATCCGCGGCCTCTCGAGACGGTGGCCGCCGAATGCCCTCGGTTCATTCTCATCGCACAGGGTCGGCATTAGAGCGCGGTCTCCGCTCCGACAAAGCGCAGTCATGTGGACGCGGCAAGATCGTGCAGCCAAGCCTCCACGCGAGGCGGTTCTGTGGCGTCTACGACTCCCGTGCGCTCCAGGGCCGAGTAGGCGGCGATGAGATTTGCCTCGAGCGTTGCCCCGCCGCGAACGGCCCCGATGACGGTATCCACGATTTCCTCGGCGCGCAGGTAGAGCGGGAGTTCCGCCTCGAAGTCGCGCAGCAGATCGTGCGGGTTCCGGTCCTGCACTACGGTGGCCGTGGTAAAGCCGAGGCGCATCCCCGCGGCCCAGAGCACGGGTTGGGCCACGAGACCGCGCAGGATGTCGGTCACGCGCGACGAGACGCTCGCCGGGAGGTAGAGCAGCGGGAAGCACGCCCGCTGGAACGCGGTCGCCTGCGAGTTGAACGGACAAAGCGTGCCTTCACCCAACACAAGTGGCTCGCGATCCCGGAAGAAGCATGCGCGCCCGTCCACCAATCGATAGATGGCGTCCACGTCCGGATCGCCGTCGGCCATGGCCTGCCACACGCCAACGCGTGCCGCGGAGACCGACGTCTGGTCCGTCGACACCACGGCACGCGGATCGGTGATGGCACGCAATGGAAAGCCGCGTGGCCAGATGTGCGCGTCGGTGAACCAGCGATACACGTTCACCCAACCGAGGGCGGCGGCGCTGGTCTGCCACGCACCCTCGAACAACGGAATCCCCCACGCCGGCTTTGGTGTGTTGTCGTCGTCGGTGTCGTAGATGGCCTCGGCGCCGCGCTGCGCGGCGCGGAGATAGCCGAGCATCTTGCGACAGTAATGGTTCCATGGGAGCAGGGTGCCGAGCCGTCCGCCCGACTCCTGCCCGGAAATGCCGACATACTCTACGGGAGGCAACGACCAGTCCGGTGGCGTCTTCCGGTCACCCACCACGATGAGCTGGTCCCCCACGCGCTCGGCGAACGCCCGCACGGCGTCGGTGGGCGGCGCGATGGACGTGATGACGACGAATGGCGAGGGCTTCATGACGCGATGGTGGGAAGAAGAGTCTGTGCGAGCGAAGCGTTGATGAGCGTGGCCTCCACGTGCTGCGTGGAATCACCACCGATGACAGCGACCACGCGGAAGCCATCGGTCGCAAGCGTGTCCCGGACTTCCGGCCATGATGCGCCCGCGGCCGCGGCGGAACCCGCCGCGCCTTCGGCGCATCGCACCGTGAGGAACAGGCAGCGCTGCAACTGCTGACCGAGTGTACGACAGACCGTGACGGGATCGTCGTGATTGATGCGCACCCAATGCAGCACCCGGCCGACGAGTCCGTACTGCCGGAGGATGGCCGCGAGCGTCATCTCACCATCCGTTACCGTTCCCAGCACGAAACCCGTGTACCACGTGAAGCCGCGCGTCTGGACGGGGTCCACGCCGATGGAGATCACACGCTTGCGTTGCGAGACGCCGTCTTGAATGCGGCCGAGTGCCTCGCCGCGACCGGTTCCCACATCCACGAAGATCACCTCGGGATCGTCCAGTTGGTCTAGCGCGTGACCGATGAGATCGATGGCGTCCGGACCGCCGGCCGGGAGTTCCGCGAGCGCGCGCCCGGCCGTCCGCCAGGCGTTCCACAACGCGTGCTCGTTCGGCCGACGGAGCCGGCGCCGCCAACGCTGCAGCCGGGTGCGCAGTGAGTGCCGAACGTTCCGGATGCGGTAAACGAGCAGGAACAGTCCGGATGTCCGGACCAATCCGAGGCGCACTCGCAGCGCGTGCGTGCGCAGCCAGAGCTTCCGCAGGCCACCCATCGCCCGCACCGGCACAGCTGCTGCGCCGTGCGCTCGCCACCGTTGTGCACGGGCGCTGGCCGGGCCTTCGCCGTAGAACTCGTGCGCCAGCGGCATCGCCAGTAACTCGCACTTGCGAACCCAAAGCGGGTGATCCAGCCGATAGCGCAGCGCAAGTTCCTCGGTCGTCCTTCGGTACGAGGCCGTCTTTCGACAAGGCGCGCCCATGTCAGGATGGGGCAACTGGCTCCATTCCGGCTGCCGACGGTACGATGCTCGGTCCTTGGGATCCGGCACTGCATCCAGGTAGAGCGTCTCGGGCTTCGTCATCAGACGTTCCGTGTACGCCCGCTGGCTGATCGGATTCAACACCCGCACGCGGTTGGACTGCAGCACGTGCCCCGCATAGAGGTCGGCGGCGAGGCTGCAGACGATGCTCCCCGAGTAGTCCGCGCACTCCTCGTCCAGGAGGTCGTAGTACGGCAGGAGCGTGCGCAGCGCCTCTCGGTGGAACGCATTCAGCACTGGGTCGAAGAAACGCAGCGTTCGCGTCTCCTGCGTCAGATCCCACTGACCCGAGAGGTGCCACGCGTACGCCGGCGTTCCCACAGCCGGCTCGTGGGCGAGGAGAAACTCCTCGAACGCACGCCATGGGTTCTGGCGCTCCGCATTGCGTCCGATGATTTCGAGGTGGACGTCGGCATCGCCGAACACGTAGTACAGCCAGTCGCCGTCTACGACCTCGCGGAGCAGGCGGTTTCGTCCCTGCGTCCACGAAGACGAGGGATAGTACAGCGCTCGCCGGTCGGCCGATCGCGCGCGATACGACAGGAACCGCACCTCGCTGTCGGGACCTTCGGCCTCCGCGAGATGCTCCGGCAGGTCCTGTTCAACCTGGAAGAGGTAGACGAAGCGCCTCATGGCTGACCGTCCGGAAATGCGCGAGGCATCACGACGCAGAGTTGCCGCGGCGACGCCGCATCAAGTCCTCCCGAGGCGGTGATTCGCACTTCAGGTGTGCGCACGACGCAGCAAGAAGCAGCCGCCCGCGCCGAAGAGCAGTGCGGGAAGGGAGGCGGCGAGGCCCGGATGCAAGAGTCCCGCGAAGCCAAGACTTTCCGCGGTGCGGAGCACGGCGAGATAGAGGATGGTCAGCACGAGGGCGAGTGCGAGTCCCAGCTCCCCTTCCCCGCGTCCCGCGCGGGTCGCAAGCGGCGCCGCGAACATGATGATCGCGAGCGTGGTCAATGGAATGGTCACCCGCTCCCATTGCGTGGTGCGCGGGAACGCCGTGGACGCTCCGGAGCGCTCCATGCGTTCGGCAAGGCGTCCGAGGTCGCCGAACGTCATGGCGGCGAGGTCCACCTGGGGCGCGTCGAGGAGATCGCTCGGTCGCTCGGTGAGGGCGGGGTGCGACAGCTGCGCGAAGGAGGTCCACACCGGATTGCCATCGGCGGCGATGTTCCAGAGTTGGCCGTCCCGCAGCACCCACCCTCGCCCCTCGATCCAGCGCGCCTCCTTCGCGACGATGTACTGCACGGCTCCTGCCGTCTTCGCGCTCGCTGATCGGAGCACGAGATCGTACATCCGTCCCTGCGCTCCCACCTCGAGCCGCTGGACGCTGAGGAGCTCCCCCGCATCGGTGAGGTACGCGAAGGCGACGCGCTCGGCGCGCCCGCGCCCCGACTCCCGCGGTCCTGCCGACGCATCGCGTGCGAGCCTTGGAGTCGTCTCGAGGAGGACGAGTCCGAGGAGCGAAGCGACTGCACCACCGAGCAGGAGAGGGGCGAACAGCCGATGAATGCGAATTCCGCTCGCCAGCATCGCGTGGATCTCCCCGTGCCGTGCGAGGGGTTGAAGCGTGAACAGCGTCGCCACCAGCGCGGCGATGGGGAAGGCCCAGATCAGGTAGATCGGGAACTGCCCCTGATACCATCGCAGCATGTCTCCCGCCGTCATCCCCCGAGCAAGTTCGACGTCAAGTCGTCCTGTGAGATCGGCTAGGATGAACAGGAGCGGCGCGCTGAGCGCGGTGAGACCGAAGATCCGAAGGAACGCGCCGACGAGATACCGGTCGAGAATGCGCAGTCTCATCACGCTCCGAGTCCTCGCCCATCTCGGCGTCCCTGCACGCGGGTCCGGCGGCGCGCGTGTGACCCGCGCGGCGAGCGATTTGCCTCCGGTGCGCGCTGAGCGTTGGAGACAGCACCGCCAAGACCTCGCAGGAACAGCAGGGCGGTCAGGAGGAGCACGCCGACGGTTGTCCAACTACCAACGATCGGATCGAGCCTCCCGGCATCCGAGAGACGGTCTCCCCAGATGATGCCCACACGGAAGAAGAAGAGGACGGCCACCGAGAGGGCGATGATCGCGCCGATCCCGCCGTGAGCGAACCGAATGCCCAGCGGCGCGGCCAGAAGCACGAACACGGCGCAGGCGAAAGCCGTCGCATAGCGCCGATGCAGCTCGGCGCGACTCCGGATGACGACGGACCGGCGCGCTCGCGCGGTGGCCGCCGACGCCTCGCGCGCGTCTCCTGACGCGGAGGCTCGCGCGGTGTCCTGCGCCTCACGAATCCTCCCGCGGAGCGTGGCGATCGAGAGTTCCCGCTCATCGCGCGCCCCGACGCGCGTGCCCCGTTCCACGCCCGCCGCGAGGCCACGCAGGATCACGAGGTAGCTCTGAAACTCGACCAACTGCAGCGTCCCCGGCCGGTCCATGAAAGGGCTCGCGAATTGTCCGGCCGCAAGTCGGATGAGGATGTCGCGGCGGTTTGGCTGCCGCGCGACCGAACCACTGTCGGCAGTCACGAACCGAGGCCGATTGGGTCGGCTGAAGTCGGCGATAGTGACCCCACGCAGGGTGTTCCCATGTGCCGCCGTGGACCGCACGAGGACGTAGCGGAGCGAGCCGTCGGTAGCGCGAAGCGTGTTCATCACGCCCGCCCGCAGCCGCAGCGCCGGATTCGTCCTGGCCACGTCCTCCAGCCGGTCCTGAAAGCGCGCGTTCGCCCCGGCCAGGATCCGATCATTAAAAACGACCATCAGGAGCGATAGGGTGATCCCCGCGACGAGGAGCGGGGCAAGCAGGCGCGCCGGATGCACGCCGCCCGCTGCCATCGCGGTCAGTTCGCTGTTCTGGGACAGGTCGGCGAAGACGTACAGCGTAGCCGCAAAGAGAGCCATGGGAACAGCGAGCGTCACCACATGCGGCAGCGAGAGGAGCATGAGTTCCAGGATGACCGCCAGTCCGACTCCCTTGCCCGCCAGTTCCTGGAAGCGCTGCGCGACGGCCGTGAGAAAGAGCAGGCCGGTGACGGCTGCAAACGCGAAGGCGAACGGGCCGACATGCGCCCGGAGGAGGTATCGGGTGAGCGTCGTCACTGGCGTCCGCTGAAGACCTCGTCAACGAGGCCGCGGATCGCCACTTCGAACCGTGCACGGGTGAACAGGGCGCCCCGGTCGCGGAGGAACGCGCGCAGCGTCGCCTGGTCCCGCTCGCTCCCGAGGACGGCGACGATCTTGTCCACCGCCTCTTCATCCGAGGCGAAGCGGAGTCTGTACTCCGGCCCCACGATGTCCACCTGGCCACCGCCGTCGGGAACGAAGACGATGCTTCCTCCGAGGAGCGCCTCGGCCGGCGCGATGCCGAAGTGTTCTTCGCTCATGCCGTGAATCGCATAGCGATTCTGGTGAATGAGCCCGACCAGGTCGGACCTGGAGACGTCGAAGTGGAGGTACACCCAATCCCCAGCCTCGCGAGCCAAGCGTTCGACCCGGCGGACGTACCATTGAGGTCCGCGGCTCCCGATGATGTGGAGCCGGATTTCCGGGCGCGTTTGACGGACACGCGCGAGGATCCCGATGACGCGCTCCAACTCCTTTTCCGGCGCGATGCGCCCGATGCAGACGAACCCGTCCTCGCGGTCGTCCCAGGCGAGCGGCGAGGGCGCCATCTCCACGGGAGGAGGAACGACCCGCGGGCGGGCCTCCTTGCCGTACAGCTGCACCATGCGCCCGGCGATCCAGGTTGAGTTGGTGACGGTCGTCGCCTCCACGACTCGTTCAGCATGGAAGTCGGCAACCCAGTCACAGAGGGCGTAGTACGCAGCAAGCGCGCCGGTCCACGCGTGATACCAGCGGAGGTCGGCGTGCGGACGGGGCCGGAGTCGCGACGGATAATGGATGTACTGCAGCGTCCGTCGCCCGAAGTCCGTCTCGTTATGGCCGCAGATGACAACGTCGAAATCACCGACGAGTTTCTTTGCCCGTCGAAAGAGGAGCGACGACTTGAGCAGCACGACCGGCAGGGGCACGCCCTCGAGCAGCCGCAGCACCGCTGGCATCGGGAGCCATGTGGCGTCCTCGTGCCGAAGCGTGGTCCCGTAGTAGGCGTTCACCGACTCCAGCGCGACGGGCCGCCAACTGCACACGGTAATGTCGTGCGCGCCCGCCAAGGCCTGGAGAATCCAGGCGGCGACGGCATTGCCGCCCCCGGGAGGCTGGAGGGACGGCTGGACGACGAGCACGCGAAGGCGCGGCGCGGAGTGGCAAGCGTGTGGGATGGCGCTCATCTAGTCGTCAACCATATTTGTCGCCGTCCAAAAACCCAAGGGTCTCTGGTGAACGAGGGTGCAGTATGTTCCTTGGGGCAGGGCACGCTATGGGGAGAGGATGGAACGTCACGACAAAATATACGTTGCTGGGCATCGCGGGCTCGTCGGAAGCGCCATCGTGCGAAATCTTCTCGAGCGGGGCTATCGCAATCTCGTCGTGCGCACGCACGAGGAACTGGACCTCGAGTGCCAATCTGACGTGCGCCAATTTTTCGAAGCCGAGCGACCCGCGTACGTGTTCCTGGCAGCGGCGAAGGTGGGCGGCATTCATGCGAACGGTGCGTTTCCGGCGGAGTTCATCTACAACAACCTGCTCATCGCCGTGAATGTCGTTGATGCGGCGTATCGTTCCGGCGCGAGGAAACTCCTGTTCCTGGGATCGTCGTGCATCTATCCCAAAGACGCACCGCAGCCGATGAAAGAGGAGTACCTGCTCACCGGCGAGCTTGAACCGACGAATGCGCCCTACGCCACCGCGAAGATCGCCGGAATCAAGTTGTGCCAAAGCTACAACGCGCAATACGGCACCGACTTCATCTCGGTGATGCCGACGAACCTCTTCGGACGCAACGACAACTATCACCCGCAGAATAGCCACGTCCTGCCGGCGCTGATTCGACGCTTTCACGAAGCGAAGACGCAGGGGAAGACCCAGGTAACCGTCTGGGGAACGGGTACGCCACGGCGGGAGTTCTTGTATGCCGACGACTGTGCAGATGCCTGTGTCTTTCTCATGCAGGATTACTCCGGCAGCGATTTCGTCAATATCGGCACCGGCGAGGACCTGACGATCCGAGAACTGACAGAGATGGTCGCCCGGACCGTCGGGTATGACGGCGCAATTGTCTGGGATTCGTCGAAGCCTGACGGCATGCGCCGCAAATTGCTCGATGTGTCGCGGCTCCATGCCCTCGGATGGAAGCACCGCCACGAACTCGCTGAGGGACTGGACATGGCATACCGGGATTTTCTGCGTCGGTTCAGCGCGGGCACGTGACCTCCCGGCGCTGATGCGCACTGTCGCTAGCAAGCTTGGTGGACGTTATTGCATCATTCGCTTTGCCGCGTGTTCACGACCAGAATGGTCATCCAAAATTGGCGCTGCGCCCAAGGTTGACCTGAAGCAATGCACCAGAGGAACTGCCTTTGACAGTCTGGATGGCCAGTGCGGCCTCGCTCCTGGCCTTTGGTGTCACCTGGATCGCCATCCCGCTCCTCATCCCTCGGGCGGGGCGCTGGTCGCTCATCGACCATCCGGGAGGACGAAAGACCCACGCGCGGAGCACTCCGGTGGTGGGGGGCGTGGCGATCACCGCGGGTATCCTGACCGGCCTCTTGCTCCTCGGCGGCCTGCACCTGCGCGACCGCCCGCTGGTGGACGGCACCTTTGGGTGGTCGATCGCCGCCGCCGTCGTCGCCGGTGCCCTGTTGCTCCTCGTCGTCGGCGTCGTGGACGACCGGAGGGAACTGGGGGCCGTGCCCAAGCTGCTGGCGCAGGTTGCCGCGGCCCTGCCGCTGGTCACGCTCCACGAGTTCTCCCTGTTTCAGCAGTGGATTCCCGCGTGGGCCGCGTCCGTGTGCGCGCTGCTCTGGATCCTCGCCGTGGTGAACGCGTTCAACATGCTTGACGGCATCGACGGCTTGATGGGCAGCGTCGCGCTCTTGTGCGCGCTCGCGCTTGCGCTGCTCGCCTGGGCGTGGCGCGTGAACGAAGCCCTCTTCCTCCTCGCCACCCTGATCGGATCGCTGGTCGGGTTCCTCCGCTGGAACCTCCCGCCGGCGCGAACCTTTGCGGGGGACGGTGGGTCGCTGATGATCGGATACCTCATCGCCACGACGTCCCTTCGCATCGTCGGTCATGACCCCGACCTCGGTGCGCCGACTTCACCGTACGCGACCCTCGCCATTCTCCTCATCCTCGCCATCCCCTTCTACGATCTCGTCAGCGTCGTCTGGCTGCGCATGATCGAGCGACGCTGGCTCTTCCACGGGGATACCAGCCACCTCGCCCATCGACTCGTGCGACGGGGACTCTCCCCGCGCCGGACGCTCGTGTTCATCTGTGGGTGCACACTGGTGACGGCGCTGGCCGGGCTCGTGCTCGCCCGCGTGGGCCGGGACGCTGCGCCAGCGGTGATCGCGCAGTGCGCGGTGGTGATGGGACTGCTCGCGCTGATGGAAGCGAAGACCCGCCCCGCTTCCTGATCGCTACTTCACTGGGGGCAAGAGGGACTGCATCAACCCGGGCCAGCGGTCGTCCCAGGAGACCGGAGTGTGGCGGCGTGCCTGTGCCGTGAGCCCCGAGAGGAAGTCCGATCCATCGTGGTCCTCGGCAAGCGCAGCATAGAGCTGCTCCGCCAGGCCGGATGCGGTTCCGTAGCGGACTACCCCACACTCCGGCGGTACGATCTCCTCGAGTGGGGAGCCGTCGTCGAGGGCAAGCACGGGGACGCCGACCGTCTGTAGTTCCACGATCTTCATCGGCAGGTCCAGCCCAGAAGCGGATCGGTGGACGCAGAGCCCGAGGTGGCTCCCCGCGAGGAGGTTCGGATAGTCGTCCACCGCGACGTCCGGCGTCTCCACCCGGATCGCGACACCTCCGATGGCCCGCAGTCTCGGCCCCCACTCGGCACGCAGCGGACCATCTCCACTCACGAGGAGGCGAAGCGCACGGCGAGGCGCCGGAGCGGAATCCACGCGGCGCGTCAGCTGGCGGAGCGCGTCGGCGAGGAGCGGAAGATCGTCGTCGCGCGTCCATCCCATGGGAGCGACGACCACCAAGGGGTCATCTGGCAGGTCGTTTCGAGCCGGAGGAAAGGGGCGCACCGCCGAAGGACCATCGTGGAGGACCGCCACGTCGCGAAGCCCCAGAGTCATCAGGCGTCTCGCCAGCAGGGCCGACACCGCGAGGTGGCCATCGGCGCGCCGACCGAAGAAGTGCTCGGCCCATCGCATGACGTGAACGAGTGGATGCGACGACCCGAAGCGAAGCGCGAGCAGCGTCCAACCCAGATTGTGCCAGTCCACGAGCAGCCTCGCGCCTCGCAGGCGTGCAGCCGCCATCGCCACGGGAAGCGTCGGGAGCGGAGGCGGAGTCTGGACCAGGATGAGGTCAGGCGGCGGGGTGTCCCGCAGGAGCACGCGGGCCATCCTCCATCCGAGGCGTATTCCCCGGACTCCGGTGGCGAGACTGGCCGCCGGCCCATCGCCGCGGCTGGCCTCTCCCACGTCAAGCGAGTGCACGCTGAGGCTGGACGCGCGTTGTAGCGCGTACGGCAGGGGGGTTCGGGTCCCGCCAACCAAATGCACCTCGTGACCTGCCCGAAGCAGCGCCGCGGCGTGAGCCAGCATGCGCGGGCTTCGACCCAAATCGCCGAGGACGAGAACCAGTGCGCGCATCGTGGTCGCCTACTGAATCCGCATGGCGAGGCGACACCACTCGGCGATTCGTGCGGCCGCGTCTGGTCGGTGCCACGACCGGGCCGCTTCGCCCATCCTCTTGAGAGCGGCACGGTCCTGAGCGAGGGCGAGGACGGAAGCGGCCAGCGCTTCGCCCGAGAGTTCGTTGAGTTGGATACAACGGGCGCATCCCGCATCTTCCCAGGCGGCGGCGTTGGACTGCTGGTGATTGCCCGCCGCCGATAACGGCACGAGGATGGCCGGGCGACCCACGGCCGCCAGTTCCGCGAGGGTGGTGGCACCCGCGCGCGTGATCACCAGCGAAGCGCGCACGTAGTGCTCCACCAGGTCTGGAAAGAACGGCTCCACGCGGGCTTCGACTCCCGCTGCACGGTAGTGCTCCCGAAGGACTGCCACCTCTCCCAACGAGGCCTGGTGGACCACGGACAAACTTCGCGAGAGAGACCCGACGTGCGGGAGCGCATCGCGCACGGCCCGATCAAGCGCTGAGGCGCCGGCGCTTCCGCCCAAGATGAGGACATGGAAGCGATCCGACGCGGAAGTGTCCTGCGGCAGAGTCTCTCGAATTGCCCGGCCGACCGGCCATCCACACACGAACCCGCGCCCGGGAAACGACGCCAGAGTTTGCGGCCAAGCGACCGCCACTCCGTGTACCAGCGGACCCAACCAGCGATTCGCCAACCCCACATCCACGTTCGCTTCGAAGATGAGGGTGGGAATCCGCTGCACGGCGGCGAGTGCCACGAGAGGACCCGACGTGTGTGCTCCCGTGCCGACGACGAGGTCGGGACGCAGCGATCGCAGCAACCAGAAGCTCCTGTGCGCACCCTCGGGCAGACGCGCAATCCCCCGCAACAAGCGCACGGCACCCTCGCCACGCAGGGGGTGGATCTCCAGTGGAACGAACGCTCCTCCCGTGGCGCTGACCATGCGCTCCGCCACTCCCCCGGCGGGACCGCAGAACACCGTCCGTACTGGCTGGCCTGACGCGTTGAGGGCCTCCGCCACGGCGAGCGCCGGCGTCACGTGCCCGCCGGTGCTCCCCGTGGCAAACAGGACGAGCGGCGGACGGGACGCGCGCGCGCGGTTCGCTTGGTGAAGTCGGGAGGGTGCAGAGGTGAGCTTGGGCATCGCTCGGGAACGATGACGAACTCACGTCGTTTGCGGCAGGGCGATCCCCCGCGTGAGGAACGACGGAGCGTGCGCGTCACTCGTCGTTACGGCCGCTGTTCCGGCGCCGCCGGCTGCCCGCCCGGCTTCCACGCCGGTTTCGGCCCGTCGGCGAGGATCTGCGTCGCCCGCGCCGCCGCGTTGATCACGGTCGCCATGTGCTCGAGGTCCATCCCCCGCATGTCGTCGCTCGGCCGGTGGTAATCCGCGTGCAGGTTGAACGTCGAGAGCGTGTGCGCCACGACGCCGCGCCGTGCGAGCGCGATGTTGTCGCTGCGCTCGAAGAAGTTCTGCTCCGGACGCTTGTCCGCCACGATCGGGATTCCCGCGGCCGCGAGCTGTTCGCCCATGTTCGAGCGCTCGAAGCCGGTGAGCCACGCCTTTCCCGCGCCACCCACGAGTGCGTCCGGCCGGCCGATCATCTCGATCTCAAGATTGGCGACGATCTGCCCGAACGGCACCACGGGGTTCTCGATGAACCATCGCGAGCCGAGCATCCCCATCTCCTCGCCGGTCCAGAGGGCGAAGAGCACTGATCGCTTCGGCGCCGCGCGCTCCGCGAGCTGGCGGGCGATCTCGAGCGCCGTCGTGACACCCGACGCGTCGTCATCCGCACCGTTGTAGATCGAATCGCTGTTGAGGGCGGCGCCGATGCCCACGTGGTCGAAGTGCGCGGTGATGAGGACGTATTCGCTCTTGAGCTGTGGATCGCTGCCCTCCAGCAGGCCGACGACGTTCACCGCCGTGCGGCGGCGCTCCGCGGGAAAGGTGTCGCGATCGGCGAATGACTTCAGCAGCATCAGTCGTTCCGTGCGCCCGCGGCGCGGCTGCGCCAGCGGCACCGCGGCGAGTGGCACGCGCTGGAACCAGCCGCTGTCGCCCATCGGCTTGAGCCCGATGCGCTGCATCTCGGCGGCGATGAAGCGCGCGGCCTTTGCCTCGCCGGGCGATGCCGTCATTCGGCCCGCCATCGAATCATCGGCGAGTGGCGCGAGCACGCGCTCGACGTCCGCGGCGCTGGTGGGACGCTGGGCGGTAAGCACGGCGGGGATCAGCAGGATCAGTGCGAGGGCACGGGCGAGCATGGGAGGCATTGGTTGGTCGGTAGGAGGCGTCGTGAAAGCTAATGTCCTTCCCCTGCATGCCACCCGCGCACCTTCACCTTCACCCTGTACAGTCCGGTCTTGCCGGTGATGTACAGCACGTCGGCCTCGTTGCCGCGCCCAAACTCGAGGTTGGCCGCGCCTTCCTCGAGCGGGATGCGCCCGATTTCCTTGCCGCTTGGGCTGTACGCGACGACGGCCTTCCACGCCCCCTGCGTGGCCCAGATGTTCCCGTGCACGTCGGTGTCGATACCGTCGGGGCCGTTCTTCTCCGGACGCACCGGTGCGGCCAGATAGTCCACGACGATCCGGTTGAACTTCACCGATCCATCCGGCTGCAGGTCGTACGCCACGATGGCCTCGAGTGAACTGCGCGTCGGCACCGGCTGCGGCATGCGGTCGGTCTCCGACTTGCCGACGCTCGCCACGTACAACGTCTTCTGGTCCGGTGACAGCGCCACGCCGTTCGGCTTGCCGAGGTCGGCCGTGATCAGGTGCTGCGAGCCGTCGGTATCGATGCGATAGACGCCAAGCACCGGTTGGTCGATGGCCTCGTCCCCGATGTAGCGCGGATCGGAGAAGAAGATGCGCCCCTGATGGTCCGCGGCGAGGTCGTTCGGCGAATTGTACGGCCGGCCGTTGTAGCGGTACGCGGCGACGTAGCCCAGCCCCGTCGCGAGATCGATGCGCGTGACCAGCCGGGTGCCGAGGTGGGCCGCATGCGTGATGTACATCTGGCCATTCGGCGCGAACTCGAGCCCCGTGGCCATCGCGCTCGGTGACTGAAAAACCGTCGTCTTGCCGGTCTTGGGGTCATACCGGCGAATCACGCCACCCTGCTGCTCGAGCGGCCGGCCCACGTAGTTGTACGTCGCGGTGATATCCGTGAAGTAGATCGAGCCGTCGGGTGCCGCCGCCGGGCCTTCGAGGAAGACGCCGCAGCAGAAGACACGCTCGAGTTTGGCGCCGACGGCGATGAGTGACGTGTCGGCCTGGGCAATCGCGACGCTCGAGAGAATGAGCAGCGATGGGATGGCGCGGGCCGCGAAGCGGAACAGCATGGAGCCTCCTCAGGGACAAGCCGACTCAACGGCGATGACGTCACTAATTATGGTTGACGCCACACGCGGTGCGAAGGCATGCTGCGCGCGTGCGCGGCCAGCAGCAGAGGCGCCTTGCCGACCGCACGTCGTTCAGCGAGCTTCCGTCGCGCTGCGCTCGCTCCGCCCCTTCCCCTGCACCACACCCGGCACCCTTCCCCACCCCTGTCGTGGCCCTGATCCCTCCAGTCGGCGACAGTATCCACCGCCGCGGCAACCTCTTCACGAAGGCCGTCGCCTCGTTGTGCATGCTGGGGACGGGGTGGCGCTTTGAGGGTCAGCTCCCCAACCTCCGCCAGTTCGTCCTCATCGTCGCGCCGCACACGTCCAATTGGGACTTCCCCATTGGCATCATGGCGATGTTCGCCCTCGGCCTCCGCGGCACCTTCCTGGGCAAGGACACGCTCTTCAGGCCGCCGTTCGGGTTCATCTTCCGCTGGCTCGGCGGCATCCCCGTCGACCGCTTCTCCAAGAACAACGTGGTCGACCAGACCATCGAGTACTTCAAGACGCGCGAGAAGATCATCCTCGCCATTTCCCCCGAGGGAACCCGCAAGAAGACCCAGCGCTGGCGCACGGGCTTCTACTGGGTGGCCGTCGGCGCCGGCGTGCCAATCGTCCCGGTCGCGTTCGATTTTCCGCGCAAGCGCTGGATCCTCCACCCGCCGCAGGTCATGACGGGCGACGCCGAGCACGACATCAGGCACCTGCGCAGCTTCTTTACCGCCAGCCAGGCCTGCCGACCCGAACTCTACTGACGACGCAGCGCACAACTATCACAAAGTGACAGTCGTTTCGTTGACTTGGCCGTCGCAGTCTTCGACTATGAGGGAGATGGGCACGATCCTGCCCCCGCGCGTGCGGGGGCGTCCGTATTGCGCGCCGCAACGAAGGGAATTCCGTGAGACCAATCCGTTCGAGTTCAACGACGTCGTTTCTCGTGCCCGAGGCCCAGGATGATCAGGCGCTGCGGCAGCGCGAAGTGGAGGCGCTCCGCACGGAATATCGGCGCCTGATTGGGCGCATCAACTTCCGGCAGCGACGCGCGTGGGTCTTCCTCTCCTTGCTTGTCCTCACGCTCACGGTGGTCGCCACCATGGTCGTGTACCTGCTCGCGCCTGACGAGTGGATCGCGAACCAGCAGTCGCGCTTCACGCAGATGACGGGCCTGCTGATCCTCGTGGGCACCGCGACCCCCCTCGGCGCGTACTTTGCGCGACGCTACGACCGGCAGCGCGAACGCGTGCGCATTGCGCGCACGCGCGAGCAGGAGATCCTGAAGCGCCTCTCACAGCTCGACGAGGCCGGCACCGGCGCGCGACGCCGGCGCCGTCGGCGTCAGCGGCGCTCGTGGGCCTGGCGCGTGGCGAACCCGTCGGCGTTCATTCGACCGCCGCTCGAGACCATGTCCCCGGCGGAACTCGAGGACGCGGCGGACCTGCTGGGCAACCAGCGCACCGAGGCGCGCCGCATGCGTGCGCTCGCGTACCTGCACGCGGGCATCTTCGGTGCTGCCACGCTCGGTATTGCCTTCGTCGTGACGCTGTCAGGCCCGACCTTCCTGACGAGCTTTCTCCAGGGCGGACCATGGAGCGGCGCCGCCGGCCCCGACCCGCTGATGTTCTGGCTGACGCTGACGGCCGTCCTCGTTCTCCTCGGCGGCATCGGCTCGCATCGCGTGACCGTCCTGCTGCGCCATGCGCGCGCCTATCAGGACCGACTGGCGGCCATCGAGCGCGCGCTCTGGGACGTCCGCCTCCTACTGCGGGAGCGTCGAGAAGAAGTCTGAGAGCACCTGCGTCACCTCGGCCGGCTGCTCGATGGTGCACGAGTGGCCGGCCGCCGCAATTCGGGCCAGCCGCGACCCGGGAATGTGCTCGTGGATGCGGCGCGCCTTCGG
Source organism: Gemmatimonadaceae bacterium (assembly GCA_041661925.1). Classification (GTDB taxonomy): domain Bacteria; phylum Gemmatimonadota; class Gemmatimonadetes; order Gemmatimonadales; family Gemmatimonadaceae; genus PNKL01. Next base: position 20,484 of record JBAZTM010000008.1, on the reverse strand, counting down.
CGGCGGCGTGGCGGTGTCCTCCTCGCCAACCACCACGAGCGTGGGCACCCGGATGGAGGTGATCTCCTCCATGACGCCCTCGCGCTCGACGACGCCGCGCACTGCGCGCACGATCGTGCGCGGACGCGACGCGATCTCCCGGCGCCACGACTCCCGCTCCCCGGCCCTCGCGGAAGCGCTCATGAACGTGCGGCCGAAGAGAATCGGCATCACGCGGTCTACCACCCAGCGCGTCCCGAACAGCCCGGCCACCATCGCGAGGCGGTTGTACTTCGGGACGTTTTCCACCGGTTCCGGTTCCGCCGACGTCTCGAGCAGGGAGAGCGAGTACAGCAGGTCGGGCCGGCGCGCGGCAAGGCGCATGCCGACGAAGCCGCCCATGGAGAGCCCCACAAAGTGACACGGGCGCGCATCGAGTCCCTCGATGACGGCCACCGCGTCGCGGTAGCACGTGTCCATGTCGTGCGCGCGGCCGCCCGGATCGCTGCTCTGCCCCTGCCCGCGGTGGTCGTACGTGATGCAGCGGAACCGGCCCTTGAACGCTGCCACCTGCGCCGCGAACATCCGCGACGACATCAGCAGGTCGTGGCTGAAGACGAGCGCCGGGTCGGGTCCGCCCGTGTCCTCGTAATGAAATGAGACGCCGTTTATGGTCAGGTGCGGCATGGAAGATCGTTGTGAAAAAAAGGTCGCGCGCACGCACCGTCATTCGTTTCGTCAAAAAGACCGCGCGCGCGCCCCGACAGAGGTAACGCGCGCCGCCGCTTCCGGAAAGGGCACCGTCGTGGCGTCGTCCGGACTTCATTCATAGCTTCCACGCATGTCTGATCTCCTTGCCCGCTACGCCACGTTCGTGGACGACGTGCTGCTCCCGCTCGAGCCGCTGGTGCTCAGCAATCCGTGGCCCGCCATCGAGGCGCAGGTGGAGGCGGCGCGCAAGGCAGCGCGCGACCGCGGCCTCTGGGCGCCGCACCTGCCCACACAGTGGGGCGGTCTTGCCTTGCCGCTCGCCGAGTTCGCCGAGGTGAGCGCCATCCTCGGCCGCACGCCGCTGGGCCATTACGCCTGCAATGCGCAGGCGCCCGACGTGGGCAACATGGAACTGTTGCTCGCGCACGGATCACCGGAACAGCGTGAGCGATTCCTGCGGCCGCTCGCGGAAGGGCGCATCCGTTCGTGCTTCGGCATGACCGAACCGGCGCGCGCCGGCTCCAACCCCGTCTGGCTCGACACAACTGCCATTCGCGATGGCGACGCGTGGGTCATCAACGGCCGCAAGTGGTTCGCCTCGTCAGCTGAGGGGGCGTCGTTCTGCGTCACGCTCGCGGTGACGAATCCCGCGGCGGCCAAGCCGCACCATCGTGCGTCCATGTTCATCGTCCCCACCGATACGCCGGGCTACGCGCTGGTGCGCAACATCCCGGTCATGGGCCACGTCGGCGCGGGCTACGCGAGCCACGGCGAGCTCACCTACACCGACTGCCGCGTGCCGGCGTCGGCGATGATCGGCGCCGAAGGCACGGGTTTCATGCTGGCCCAGGAGCGGCTGGGTCCGGGGCGCGTGCACCACTGCATGCGGTGGATCGGCATCTGCGACCGGGCCATCGACCTCATGTGTCGCTATGCCCTGCGACGTGAGACCGCCCCGGGCGAGCCGCTCGCGCTCAAGCAGGTGGTGCGCCACTGGATCGCCGAGAGCCGCGCCGAGACGGAGGCCGCGCGACTGTTCGTGCGAGACACCGTGCAGCGCCTCGAACGCGATGGGCAGCGTGCGTCGCGCGACGAGATCTCGATGATCAAGTACTTCGTGCCGCAGGTGATGCAGCGCGTGCTCGACCGCGCCCTGCAGGTGCACGGCGGCTACGGGCTCACCGACGCCACACCGCTGGCCAATTGGTGGGCGCACGAGCGCGCCGCGCGGATCTACGACGGCCCCGATGAGGTACACAAGGATGCGGTGGCGAGGCATACGCTCGAGCGGTATGTGAAGCCGCGCGGGTGAAACCTCCTCCCCCTCCTCCGCTCTCCACTCCTCCCCCCTCACCACACCCCTGCACCCCTCCTCCATCCCGCCGTTGTCCTACGCCGCGCTCCTCGACTCGGCAGCACCAGTTCGCGATGGTGAGTCCATTCCCCTGGACGCGCTGCGCGCCTGGTGGGAGAGCGCCATCGGCCATGTCCACGCGATGGAGGTGGAGCAGTTCCCGCGGGGTTTCTCCAATCTCACGTACCTCGTGCGCGCCGGCGGCGACGAGTACGTGCTGCGACGCCCGCCATTTGGCGTGAAGCCCGGCGTCGCGCACGACGTGCTGCGCGAGGGCCGGCTGCTCGAGGCGCTGCGGCCGGCGTACCGGCGCGTACCGGCCGTTGTGGCGCTGTGCGAAGACGTGGGCGTCATCGGCGCGCCGTTCTTCGTGATGGAGCGCGTGCGCGGACTGATTGTTCGCGGTACGCTCCCCGAGTCGCTCTCCTTCGGCGCGTCGCAGCTGCGGGCGCTCTCGGCAGCGGCGGTGCACACGCTGGCCGGCCTGCATGCGGTGAACTGGCGCGTGCCGGGCCTCGAGGCACTCGGGCGCCCAGAGGGATACGTGGAACGCCAGGTCGCCGGCTGGTCCAAGCGCTGGGCGACGGCGCGAACCGGCGACGAGCCCAACATCGAGCGCGTCATCGGGTGGCTCGCCGAACACGCACCGCCCCCCGACGCGGCGACGCTCGTGCACAACGACTTCAAGTTCGACAACCTCGTGCTCGACCCCGCCGATCCGACGCGCGTGCGCGCGGTGCTCGACTGGGAGATGGCCACCATCGGCGATCCGCGCCTCGACGTCGCCACCACGCTCGGCTACTGGGTTGAGGCCGATGATCCGCCGACCGTACTCCAACTCGGCATCGGTGTCACGTCCCTTCCCGGCAACTGGACGCGCGAACAGGTGGTCGCTGCATGGGAGGCCTCCACCGGCCGTAGCGCCGGCGATCCGGTCTGGCTGCTCGCCTTCGGGCTCTTCAAAGTGGCGGTGATCGCGCAGCAGATCTTCGCCCGGTACGTGGCCGGCCATACACGGGATCCGCGGTTCGCCGCACTCGACTCCGCGGTGGCCGCGCTCGGCGCGCTCGCCACGCGCGCCATTGACGCCGGCCGCATTTCGCACCTCGCATGAAAGCGCTCCGTCTCCTCGCTGCACTGGCCGTGGCGGCAGCATTCGGCGGTCTTCCTGCCGCGTGTTCGCGGGGTGCGCTGCGCGAAGCGTTCGGAATACACCCGGCGCAGGCTCCGGCCGACACCTCGTTCGACACCGTCTTCGTCGTCTCCAATCGCCGTCGGACCGCGCGAGGATTCACACGCAATGCCACGGACTCACTCTGGCACGGCCAATATGTAGTGCGCATCACCACGAGCCCCGGGAAGATGCCGGAACTCGCCAAACTGGGAGTGCGCCGCGTGGACTCCGTCGCGCTTGACGAGACCTCGTGGCGCGATCGCCTCGGCATTGCGGCTGGGCGCGACACGTCGGCCGAGGGGGCCGTGCTGATCTATGTGCACGGGTACGCTTCGAGCCCGGCCGCCGCCACGAATCAAGGAGTGCAGGTCAAGGCGCGCGGCGACCACAACGGACCGCTGGTCCTGTTCCTCTGGCCGGCACACGATATGAAGCGGACGTTCCGCTCGCCGATCTCGACGTATCGCCAGGATGCTGTTGCCGCCGCACGCAGCGGCCCGGCGTTCGCGGAGGCATTGCGAGACGTGCAGGGCGTCGCGTCGGACGTGGTGCTCCTCGCGCATTCGATGGGAACGCGCGTCGCGCTCGCCGGAACGGTCACCGACACGGCAAATCGCGCGATGCTCACTGCGCACCCGTTGCGCGCCTTCGGCATCTTCTCGCCGGACGTGGGGGCGGATCGATTCCGCAATGAGTTCGCCCCGTACCTGCCTGATCTCGCGCTGCGGGTCGCCTTGTATGGTTCGGCCAGCGATTATCTGTTGGGGGCGTCGGCGCTGGTGAATCGCGAACGCCGCGCCTCAGGGATCACGCGGCGCGGGCACCCGCTCATCGGAATCGAACTCGTGGATGATACGCGAGGAGCGCGTGCGGACCCTGCCCTCTTCGCGTTCCTCAGCGCGCGACATGCCGTGCGCTGGGCCAGCGCGGCGCTGGCCGACTTCTTCGACGTGGTCGTCGCCGGCGCGCCACCCGCATGCCGAGTAGCGGCCGGCGCTGCCGATTCCGTTGGAGTGGGACGGTGGCGATTGAAGCCGGGCAGCAAGCCAATTCGCGAACTGCTCGCGGACTGCCAGCGCTATCGTTCGCCCTTCTCGCTGGCCTCTCCCTTCTCGCCCGACTCACCGTTCTCGCCTGGCGCGTCGTTTGCGGCCGCCCCGCCCTCGCCGGCTGCCCCTCCGGGCGCCGTGTAGGCTGACGCGGCGTCATACTTGTAGACCAGATCGCCGCCGGTCATTCCCACGCGGAATGCCATCCCCGCCACGGCGAGCGTTCCGACCGCGCCGGCGTAACGCGCCACGCGCCCTTTGTCCCCTGGCATCAGGCCGAGTGCGAGCACTGCGAGCACACCCACGGATGTGTAGAGCAGCGTCTGCCCTGCACCGGCGTGCGTGTCGAGCCGCGCCTCGCCGACCACATCCTCCACCCGCTCCTCTTGCTGTTCACCCGTCTCCACGGCCACCCAAGAGCTCAAGGTCAGGGCCGCCGCCACGGCGACCGCCGTTCCCCACGCACGCAGCGGACGGGCGCCACCCTTGATGGCGTACAGCGAGACCAGTGCGACAATCGGGAGCAGGACGGAGAGGACGACCGGGAAGTGCACAACGATGGGATGCATCGGATCGGGCAGCACGACATTCTCCTGTTGAGGTTCAGGCGGAGAATGAGCCAGGCGAGGGGGCCTCACCATCCGTCATGTGTCCATTATTCCATGGACAAGTGACATCCGTCAAATGCCGGATAGCGCCCAAGGCGTTGCGTGGCGTAGCGTTAGGTATGGATGACTCGTTTCTGACCGATGAGGAGGGGAGCGCTGGCGCACTCCCGCTCGTGGTGGCCGCAGTCCTGATCCTCGTCGCGGTAGGCGGCGGCATCGACCTCGCGCTCGACCGGCCCACAAGCTGGCTCTCGACGCACGTCATTTTCGAAGTCGGAATGATGGCCGTGAGCCTCTCCTTCGCCGGCTGGCTCTGGCGTGGCTGGCGTCGCGCGTCGCAGTCGCTCCGCGCGGCGCGGCGGGCCTTCGAGTTGCGGCACGCCACGCTGCAAGCCGAACGCGACCAATGGCGCGAGAGCGCGCAGGCGGCATTGGCCGGCCTCGGCGTGGCGATTGACCAGCAGTTCGACGGGTGGAAGCTCACGCCGTCAGAGCGCGAGGTCGCGCTCCTGATCCTCAAGGGGTACGGCCACAAGCAGATCGCCGGCGCCACGCAGCGCAGCGAACGCACGGTGCGGCAGCACGCCGTGACGGTCTACCAGAAGTCGGGACTGGCCGGGCGAGCAGAGTTGGCGGCGTTCTTTCTCGAGGACCTACTGCTGCCACGGAATACCTGAACGACCGCCGCGAAGTACGAAGGGCGCGACCAGCTTCGCGCCCCTTCGTTCTTCGTGATAATAGCTGTCGTTACCGCCCCGGTTCGATAATCAGCAGCACCCCCTCCAGCGCCGCGACATCAACGGTCAGTTCGCGCGCGCCAGCGGCCAGCGTTCCGACCTGCTTCTTCCCGGATGCGTCCACGCGCCAGAGCGCGGCGCCGCGCTGCGTCCCATGCCGTGTCGGATCGAGCGTCAGCCGCACGTGATGCGCTGTGTCGTCGATGCTGGCGAGCGCAATGGCGACCTGCCCGTTGGACGCGCGCCACGCGCCCGTCAGCACCGCCGGTGCGCGCAGCGCCGCTTCGGTGGCACCGCCGCGCCGCGCCGCGTAAATGGAAATGCGCGACCCCGTAAAGTTCAGGTCGGGGGCGTTGGACGCCGGCGGAATCACGAACGAGCCGTCCTGCAGCCACTCCCGATGGGCGTGCCGGATGCGCGCCAGCCGCATGAGGTAGTCAATCTCCCCCGCGCGCTGGGTGAACTGCTCCGGCAGCAGGTTCGCGATGGTCGGCTGCATCCCCCACACGAACATGCGCGCCTGTTCCATCAGAAACTGGCGGCGGTACTTCGCGTCGAGCAGCGTCAGTGCGTTCGCCGGTCGCGTGGAGTCGGGCCACATCTCGTCGTACGGCGGGTACGTGAGCGACCCGTACGTGCCGTACGTGATGGCGTGGTGATGGTAGACGGCCTGGAACATCGGCAGCGGATCCCACCCGCTCGCCGGGTCACTGTAGCGCTCCTGGCTCACCTGCAGCGTAAGGAACGCGTCGAGGTCCGGCAGCCAACTTTCGCCGCCGCCTTCACCGGCGAGGCCGAGCGACGCGCCGTTGCGCCGGCGCATATCGGCCGCAAGCGTGCGGAAGCCGTCCATCCAGTAGTGACCGCCGCCCACCGGATGCCCGTGGTCGGGCGACCAGCAGGCAAGGCTCAGCACGGCCTGGTCCATGTAGATGCCGTCGATGCCGTACTGCTGCACCACCGTATCGGCGATGCCGGCGTACTTGTCGCGCCAGAACTTCGTCGCGATGTCCATGGGCGCGCAGGGCGACGGGTCGAACACCATGTACGTCTCCAGCCGCACCTTGCCGTCGCGCTCGCGCACCGCGTAGCGCTCAGCATTCTCGTTCTTCCAGCTCGGCGTCTGCACGCACCAGAGTCGCTGGTTCATGTAGACGATGGCGCGGACGTCGGCGGCGTGCGCCTTCTTGACCGCGGCGGTGAACGGACCGACGCCGTCACGCGGCGGCAGGTAGTCGGGGAACGACGTGTCGTACGGTCCCGCATGCCACCAGTGCCAGAAGACGCTCACAGGGAGTCCCACCATCTGGCGCAGCGTGATGGCCGGGTCGAGCACCTGCGACGCGCGTCCGCGGTTCCACACCCAGACGCCCGTCTCGCGCATCCACGGCGTTGCGGTGCCGCGCGCCACGCGACTGTTGCGCGCCCACGCCTGCCGCTCGCCCCACGCGCGATACCGTTCGGCGGCGTGCATCCACGTGCCGTGCACCACGCCGAGCTTCACCGCGTAGGTCGGTTCGTAGCGCGTGGCCTTCGCGGGGTCGGCCAGTTGATGCGCAATCTCGATGCGACCGTACCCCTCCTGGTCGCCGGACATGATGAACGATTTCCGGTACGCCAGCGAATCGTCCGTCGCCACGTAAAGCCCGGCGGTGGCGCCGCGCGTCAGCGCGATCATCTGGAAGGAGAGCTGGCCCGGATAGCCCCACTCGAAGCGGCGCCCCTTGCCGTCAGGTCCAGACAGCAGGTTTCGCGGGTCCTTGGCGCGCTGCCCCATCCAGAGCGGCACGGAGAGCTCGGCCATCTCGGTGAGGCCAATCCCGCCGAGCCGCGGGTAGAGCACGCGTTCGATTCCGACGCCTTCCATCCCCTCCACGGCGATGTGCCACGCCGTCGTGGAGTCGTCCTCGGCGTGAACCGTCGCGCGAACACGCAGTGTCGGATAGTCGCGGAATCCCTCCCACTGCAGGTTCAGCCTCGGCCGCACCCCATCGATGCGCGACCAGGTGAAGCGCGATGCGCTCGCGGCCTCAATGGGCGCCTGCCCCGGCGCGCGCTCCAAAACGAAGAGCCCGAGCGCCTCGCTCGTCGGAACCGCCACCTCCTGTCCGGACGCCGACTCGAGACGACGAATGCCACCGTGGACGGCGTCGAGCACGAGCCGCACGTAGGGTCCGTCGAGTCGCGGGACGGGCTGCTGGGCACGGACCTCGTTGACGCCGAGGCCGGCGAGGAAAGCAAGAACTAGCGCGCGGATCAGGCGCATGCGGGACCCTCGGTGTGGTTTTCGCCTCCCCAATGATGCGCAGGTGCGCGGACTACGGCGAGCGCGCATCTTTTATGGACTGCAAATGGACACTGACTGCCGACGCCGCGCCGTCGGACGCCAACCAACTGGGTCGAACCGACAGGATTCCAGGTGAATCGCATTCTCTCTCGCCTTCTCGCGCTTGCCCTCGCGGCCGCTCCGGCCGCGCAGGCACAGCGTCCAGCGGCCGCCGACACCATCCGCATCTCCATGGAGGAGGCGCTCGCCCGCGCCGGGACCGTGGGCGAGGAGGCGCGCCTCGCGCGCGCCCAGGTGGACATCGCCGCCACGCAGGTTTCGTCGGCGCGCTCGGCGGCGTTCCCGACGATTGATGGCAGCTTCAACTACATGCGCACCTATGCGTCGCCGTTCCAGATCAAGGCACCGGCCGCTGAGCCCGGCGACACCACGCCGAATCCGCTGGCCAAGTTGTTCGCCAACCTGCCGTTCGGCCGGGCCAATCAGTACACGGCCAACCTGACGGCCACGCAGGCGATCTTCTCGCCGCGGCTCGGCAGCGCGCTTCGCATCGCGAACTACTATCAGTCCGCGTCGCGCCTCAGCCTTCGCGAACAGCTCGCCGAGACGGAATATCAGGTGCGCGCGTCGTACGTGCGCGCCCAGCTCGCCGCCGAGCTCGAGGCGAGCGCGCATGAGGCCGTCGCGCAGGCCGACCGGTTCCTTGGTCAGGAACGCCTGCGCCTCAAGTCCGGCCTTGGGTCGGAGCTCGACGTCCTGCGCGCCGAGGTGTCGCTCGAGAACCTGAAGCCGCAGCTCGTGGAGGCACAGAACGCCGCGGCCATCGCGACGCTGGACCTGAAGCGGCTCATCAATGTTCCCATGACGGCGCCGCTCGTGCTGACCTCGCGGCTTCTCGCGCCGACCGTCCCGGCCATGGAGGGCCTCGATCCCGCCACGGTGGCGTCGGATCGCGCCGCCGTGCAGGCCGAGCAGCAGGCGGTGCGCATCGCCAATGAACTCGTCAAGCAGGCCATCGCGGCCTACATCCCGTCACTCGACTTCCGCATGAGCCTCGGCCGCATCATGTACCCGCAGGAGGTCTTCGCGCTGAACGGCCGCGATTGGCTCACCGACTGGAACGCCTCGCTGACGCTCAAGGTGCCGCTCTTCAGCGGACTCAAGCGCAACGCCGACCTGTCGCAAGCGCGCATCGGCCTACAGCAGGAGCGGTACCGCCTCGCCCAGCTGCGCGAGGCGGTGCAGCTGCAGTACCAGCAGGCGCTCGGCGAGCGGGCGCGCGCGGCGACGGCCATCACGGCGCGACAGCGCACGGTGGATCAGGCGCAGCGCGTGCACGACCTCACCGTTCTGCGCTACGACCAGGGACTCGCCACGCATCTCGACGTGAGCGATGCGCGTCTTGGCCTCCTGATGGCGCGCGCCAACTACGCACAAGCTGTCGCTCAATACCACATCGCTGACGCGGGACTGCAGCGCGCCCTCGGCGCGAGCTCCGCCGCCCTCTCCACGGCCCGTTAATCATGCCCACCATGCATTCATTCCCGTCCCGCGCGCTGCGTGCGGCGCGCTTCGCCTTCCTCGCCGGGATCGCCGCCGCGTCAGCCGCCTGCGGCGGCGCTAAGTCCGGCGACACCGCGGCCCCGCCCGTCGCCCTCGCCGCGACTGACGTCATGCCCGCGGCGACCGCCGACATCGGGCCGAGCGTGGTCGTCAGCGGCGCGCTTGATCCCGCGGACGTTGTGCGGGTGCGCGCGCAGGTCGCCGGCACGCTGCGTGACGTAAAGGTGGACCGCGGCGCGAAGGTGAGCCGTGGCCAGATGCTCGCGCGCATTGAAGCCCTGGGGGTCACCACCGGGGCGGAGGGGGCCAGGGCGAACGTCTCCAGCGCCGAGGCGGCGCAAGCCGTGGCGCTGCAGCGGCTCGAGGGCGCGAGGAAACTGTTCGAGGCCGGCGCCATGTCGGTGATTGACCTCAAGACGGCGCAGGCCGGCTTTGACGCGGCAGTGGCGCAGCTTGCCGCGGCGCGCGCGGGGCTCGCGAGTGCCAGCGAGGCGGCGGGGCACACGACGATGCGATCGCCCATTGATGGCTGGGTGAGCGACCGGGTGGCGGAAGAGGGCGAGTCGGTCAAGTCGGATGATCCCGTGTTCACCGTGGTCGATCCGCGCACGCTCGAGCTGAAGGGTCAGGTGGGCGCCGCGGATGCGGCCCACGTTCGCGTTGGTCAGCTCGTGACCTTCACGATCGACGGGATGCCGGGCCAGCAGTTCAAGGGCACGGTGGCGCGTGTTGATCCCATGGCCAGCGCGACCACGCGGCAGGTGGGTGTGTTCACCCGCCTGGCCAATGGCGGCGGCAAGATCGTCGCCGGTCAGTTCGCGCACGGCCGCATCCGCACGGGTGCGGTGACGAGGATGGTGGTCGTGCCGATGAACGCCGTGCGCGCGGGCGAGAGGGAGTCGTTCGTGCTCGTGGTGGACGGCGACGTCGTCCGCCGCCGTGCGGTGGCGACCGGCGCGCGAGACGAAGACGCGGGCTCCATTGTCATCGTGAGCGGACTCAAGGCGGGCGAGCGCATCGTCGTCACGGCGGGTGTCGAGATAGCCGACGGCACGAAGGTGTCGACGGCGAAGGAGAAGTAGGATGGAATCCCGAAGCGCCCGAGGCCGTCGAACCTCGGATCAGGCGGGCGGCGGCCTGAGTGCCCTCGCCATCCGGCGCCCCGTGTTCACCTCGATGGTGATGCTCGCGCTGGTGGTGCTGGGCTTCTTCAGCTACCGGCGCCTGCCCATTGACCAGTTCCCGGAGATCGACTTTCCGATCGTCGCGGTGCAAACGATCTATCCTGGCGCGAGCGCCGGTACCGTCGAGCGCGAAGTGTCGCGTCGTCTCGAGGAAGCGTTCAATCCGGTGCAGGACGTCAAGAAGATTACCTCGGTCTCCCTCGAGGGCGTGTCGCAGGTGATCGTCGAGTTCCAGCTCGGCCGCGATGTGGATGCAGCGGCGCAGGACCTGCGCTCCAAGATCGACGCCATCCGGCGCGAGCTGCCCGACGGCGTGGAACAGCCGCTCGTGCAGAAGTTCGACTTCGGCGCGATGCCCATCATCTCGGTGGCGCTCTCCAACCCCGACATCCCGATGGCGCGCCTCACGGCGCTGGCGGACGAGACGATTCGCCGCCGCCTCGAGTCGGTGGGGGGCGTGGGCGAGGTGCGCATTTCCGGCGGGCTGAAGCGCGAGGTGCGCGTCTTCCTGCAGCCGGCGCGCATGGAGGCGCTGGGCATCACGGTGCCGCAGGTCACGATGGCGCTGCGGACGCAGAACCTCGACGTCCCGGCCGGCCGCGTGCTGCTCGGCGCGCGCGAGCAGCTCGTGCGCGTGAGCGGACGGATCAAGGAGACGCGCCAGTTCGCCGACGTCATCGTCGCGACACGGAACGGCCAGGTGATCCGGCTTGGCGACGTGGCGCGCATCGAGGACGGCACCGAAGAGGAGCGCTCGCTGGCGCTCGTGGACGCCAGGCGCGCCATCGGCATCGACCTGATCAAGAGTTCCGGCGCCAACACGGTGGACGTCGCCGACGGCATCAACGCACAGATCGAGCGGCTGCGCGGGGAGCTGCCCGCGGGCACCGAACTGCGCGTGGTCCGCGACAACTCGGTGCTCATCCGCAACTCCGTTGCCGACATGCTCGACGAGCTGTTCCTCGGCGCGCTGCTGACGGTCATCATCGTGATGCTCTTCCTGAACGACTGGAAGGCGACCGCCATCACGTCGCTGTCGCTGCCGGTCTCGGTCATCTCGGCGTTCATCATCATGCAGGCGCTTGGCTTCACGGTGAACATCCTGACGCTGATGGCGCTCTCGCTCTCGATCGGCATCCTGATCGACGATGCGATCGTGGTCATCGAGAACATCGTGCGGCATCGCGAGATGGGGCAGGATCACTTCACGGCGGCCGGCCAGGGAACGCGCGAGATCATCCTCGCGGTCATGGCCACCACGTTCTCCATCATCGCCGTCTTCGTGCCGGTGGCGTTCATGGGCGGCATCATCGGCCGCTTCTTCTATGCCTTCGGCCTCACCGTCGCGTGGGCGGTGCTCGTCTCGCTTTTCGTGTCGTTCACGCTCACGCCGATGCTCAGCGCCTGGTGGGGCGTGGACCCGCACGTGCACGGCGCGCACAGCGGCAACGTCGTGACCCGCACCATCGCGCGGTTCAACGCCTGGTTCGACCGCGTGGCGCATCGCTACCGCGGTGTCATCGAGTGGGCGCTCCTGCACCGGTGGCAGACGCTCGTCATCGCCACGCTCAGCCTGGTGGCAGCGTTCGCGCTGACGCCGTTCATCGGCGGCGAGTTCTCGCCGCAGTCCGACGAAAGCGAGTTCACGGTGACCTTCGAGACGCCCGAGGGTTCGAGTCTCGCGCAGACGCGGTCCAAGGCCGAGCAGATCGTCGGCTCGCTGCGCGCCATGGAGGGCGTGGCGTACACCTACACCACCATTGGCGCCGGGGCGACGGGCACGGTGCGCAGCGGCGAGATCTACGTGCGCCTCGTGAAGCCGCACGAGCGCCCGCGCAGCGCCAACGACATGATGATGGACGCCCGCGCGCGGCTCGGACAGCTCTACGGCGTCCGATCCTTCGTCCTCGCACAGTCGGGCCCCGGCGGCGCGCAGGCGCCGCTGCAGGTCGAACTGCGCGGCCCCGACATCACCGAGTTGCAGCGCCTCTCCACGGAGCTGCGCACCGCCGTCGAGAAGATCCCCGGCGTCGTGGACGTCAAGTCGTCGCTCGGCGATCCCAAGCCGGAACTGCGGGTCGATGTCAACCGCGACGCCGCCAACCAGCTCGGCCTCGACATTGGCGCCATTGCGGCGACCATCCGCCCGCTCTTCGCGGGTGAGGTGGCGACGCGCTGGGAGGACCCGACCGGCGAGGAGCGCGACGTCCGCGTGCAGGTGGCGCCCGAACTGCGGCGTTCCATCGCCGACGTCAGCGCAATGCCGGTGCCCACCGCGCAAGGCGGACCCAACGGCGTGACGTACGCACGGCTGGGCGACATCGCCACGGTGACCGTGGCCACGGCGCCGGCGCAGATTGATCGCTCGCGCCTGGCGCGTGTCGTCATCATCTCCGGAAGCACCGCGCCAAACATCACGTTGACCGAGGCGTCAAACGCCATCACGGCCGAGGTGGCCAAGCTCCAGCTTCCGCCGGGCTACTCTGTCTCCCTCGGAGGCGAGACCGAGATGTTCGTCGAGACGCTCGGCTACGTTGGGGAGACGCTGGCACTCGCCGTCATCCTGATCTTCCTCATTCTCGCGTCGCAGTTCGAGTCGTTCACGCAGCCGATCGCCATCATGCTTTCGCTTCCGTTGTCGCTCGTGGGCGTGCTGCTCGCCCTGCTCATCATGGGCTCGACGCTGAACATCATGTCGATGATTGGCGTGATCATGCTCATGGGCCTGGTCACCAAGAACGCCATTCTGCTGGTGGACAACGCCAATGAACGCCGTCGCGCCGGCGCGCACCGCTTCACCGCGCTCGTGGAGGCGGGGGCGGTGCGATTGCGTCCGATCATGATGACGACGCTTGCGATGATCGCCGGCATGACCCCCATCGCACTCGCGCTGGGCGAGGGCGGCGAGTTCCGGGCGCCGATGGCCCACGCGGTGATCGGCGGCCTCATCACCTCGACGATGCTGACGCTGGTGGTCATCCCCGTCGCCTACACGTACCTCGACGACGTCGGCACGTGGTTCAAGCGCCGGTTCGTCAGCGAGCAGCGCGAGATGGAGATCACCGCCGAGCAGCAGGCGTCGGGGCTGCGGCACACGCTGACGGGCGAGTACGAGGTGCCTGCCGACAAGCTCCCGCCGGCGCCGTAGGCGAGGCACGCGCAGCGCCCGGCCCGACAGCGCGGCGGCGAAAGCCGCCGCGCTGTATTTTCCCGCCGTGTCCGAATTTGCCCTCTACCTCCGGATGGGGTATCACCACATCGCCGCCCTCGGCGCGTGGGACCACATCCTTTTCGTCGCGGCCCTCACCGCGGCATATGGCGTGCACGAGTGGAAACGCATCGCCGTCCTCGTCACCGCGTTCACGCTGGGGCACAGCATCACCCTGGCCCTGGCCACGTACAACCTTGTCAGCGTCAGCGCCGCCGTGGTGGAACCGCTCATTGCGGCCACCATCGTCTTCATGGGCCTCGCCGCCATCCGCGACCAGCTCATTCGCGCGTCGGAGGAGACGCGTCGGGCGGCGATGCGGCGCCGGTACGCCACGGCCGGCATCTTTGGCCTCATTCACGGCCTCGGCTTCGCCAGCGCGCTGCATGCCATCCTTGGTGCCGAGACGTCCATCGCGCTTCCGCTGTTTGCGTTCAACGTCGGACTCGAAGTGGGACAGGTGCTCATCGTCAGCATTTTCTTTGCCCTCGGCTTGGCCGCCGATCGCTGGCTGCACGTACGACGCCGCGACTGGGTGCTGATTCTCTCGGGCGCAGCGGCTGGCATCGGGCTCACGCTGCTGCTTGACCGGCTTGGCAACGCCGCCTGACCGGCGGCCGTACATTGGCGGGTGCCGTGAGCACGGTACGCCCGCCGCTTTCCTCTCTCGCGAAGGTGTGATGATGCCGCTCGTTCGCTCGCGTCGTTTCGCCCTGGCCCCGGTTGCCGCGGCCTGCCTGATGGCTGCCATCGCGCTGCCCGTCGCCGCCCAGCGCGGCGGCCCGCCTGTGACATCCCCACCACAGTGGCTCAACGCCGACACGACGAAGAAGACCAATCAGTCCAACTTCCGCGCCATTGAACAGTGGCCGACGCCCAATGAGTATCGCACCGCGGGCGGGGCGCCGGGACCCAAGTACTGGCAGCAGAAAGTGGACTACGTGATCCGCGCCGCCCTCGACACGGTGAAGCACGAGATCACCGGCACCGAGCGCGTGACGTATCACAACAACTCGCCGACGCCGCTCTCGTATCTCTGGTTCCAACTCGACCAGAACGTCGAGCGGCCGGACTCGCGTGCGCAGGTCTCGTCGCGCCCCCTCCCGCGCGGGCTGGCACAGATGTCCGGTCAGGCGCTGCGCCTGCTCGACCTTACTGGCGAGGTGGCGCAGACACTCGGCGCGCGCATCGGCCGGGTGCGCACCATCGGCGCGAACGGCGCCGCGCGCGACGCCGCGTACTTCGTGAACGGCACGTCCATGCGCGTCGAGCTGCCGGCGCCCATCGCCACCGGGCAGTCGGCGCAGCTCGAGATCGAGTGGGCTTACATCGTCCCAGAAATCGGTCGCAACACCCAGCGCAACGCGCGTGACAAGGTGAAGGACGGCTGGGAGTATGAGATCGCCCAGTGGTACCCGCGCGCCGCCGTGTACGACGACGTCAGCGGTTGGGTGAACGATCAGTTCTACTCACAGGGCGAGTTCTACCAGGAGTTCGGGGACTTCGACGTCACGATGACCGTGCCGCACGACCACATCGTGCGCGCCACCGGTACGCTGGCGAACCCCAACGAGGTACTCACCGCCACGCAGCGTGCCCGCCTTCAGCAGGCGTGGAACTCTGACGAACCCGTCTTCATTGTGCGCCCAGACGAGGTGGCAAAGCCGGAGACTCGTCCCGCGGGCAAGGCGCCGCTCACTTGGCACTTCACGGCCAAGAACGTGCGCGACTTCGCATGGGCAAGTTCCAAGACATTCATTTGGGACGCGATGGGCTTCCGCTACTCGAAGGGCGGCCGGCTCATCGAATTGCACTCCGTGTATCCGCGCGACGCGATGCCGCTGTGGGACCAGTACAGCACCAAGGCCATCAAGCAGACGATGGTCACGTACGGGCGCATGGTGATTGAGTATCCGTACCCCGTCGCAAGCAACGTGCACGGGTCCGTTGGCGGCATGGAGTATCCGATGATCGCTTTCTGCGGCGCGCGCCCGCGTCCTGACGGCACCTTCGATCCGTCGCTCAAGTGGCGGCTCATCTCGGTGACCATACACGAGGTCGGGCACAACTGGTTCCCGATGATCCTCGCCTCCGACGAGCGACGCTGGGGATGGATGGACGAGGGGATGAACTCGTTCGTGCAGTACTACGCCGAGAAGGAGTGGGATCCCAACTATCCGTCCAACCGCGGACCCGCGAAGAACATCGTCCCGTATTTCAAGGAAGTCGCCCAGGTCCCAATGATGACCGAATCGGACCTCGTCTACGCCAACTACAGCCCGCAGGCCTATGCCAAGCCGGCGGCAACGCTGGTGATGCTGCGCGAGCAGGTGCTGGAGCCCGCGCAGTTCGACCGTGCCTTGCGTGAGTACGCAGCCAAGTGGGTCTTCAAGAAACCGCAGCCGGCTGACTTCTTCCGGACCATCGTGAATGGTGCCGGCGAGAACCTCAACTGGTGGTGGCGCGGCATCTTCTACACGACCTATGCGAACGACCAGGCCCTGGGCGGGGTACAATCGCAGAACGCCATGGACATCACGGGAAACACGGCGCGTGGCCAGTACTACCACACCATCACGATCGAGCAGAAGGGCGGACTAATAATGCCCATCCAGATCGGCGTCACCTACGACGACGGCACGAGCGCGCTGATCAAGCTCCCCGCCGACGTCTGGCGCTTCAACGAGAAGGCGTTCACGTACGGGTTCTTCTCCAACAAGGGACTCTCGCAGGTGATCATCGACCCTAACGAGGTTTTCGCTGACGTGGACCGCAGCAACAACGCGTGGAAGCCGGTGGCACGGGTGCAGCCGTGATCCTCACGCTCGCCGCGGCGCTCCTGCTCGCGCCGCCACCGCCCGCCCCACCGCACAACCTGCACCTCACGCACACGCGCATGGTGATCGAGGGGAATGCGGTCGTGGCGCGTGTGCGGATGTTCCGTGACGACCTCGACAAGGCGCTCAAGCGCAAGGTCAGCGACGATGCCGCCTCCAAGGCCGCGGTCGCTGCGTACATGGCGCAGAATTTCATGGTGTCGGCAGACGGGACGAGGCTCGCCGGAGAAGTGCTCGACAGCGGCGCTGACATGGATGGTGACCAGGCCATCTGGTGGGTGCTTGTGCAGTGGAAGGCCGCCAAGCCCGTGCAGACCATCGGCGTGAAGGTGCACCTGATGTTCGAGTCGTTCAACGACCAGCAGAACACCGTGCTCGTGGCCAGGCAGCCCGGCGACGAGCGGCGCGGGCTGTACTTCCAGGCAGGGGACTTGAAGGAGCAGGTGCTGAAGTTCTAGCGGACAGTGACTTGCACGCGCTGATCTTCTTCACCACGGAGCTCACGGAGAACCACTTGAGGGCCACGGAGGATTGCAAGAGCTTGGGTGAGCGACAGAGCGCCACGCAATGGTTTGCGTGGCGCTCGCAGTTCCCTCAAGCAGTTGCAGTCCTCCGTGGCCCTCCGTTTTCCTCCGTGAGCTCCGTGGTGAAGAAAGCCAGCGTCTTGGTTTGACGATCGCGTCAGGGCACGCTGTCCCGCAGCACCGCCCGATTGCTCCGATACGGCGCGTACCCTGTCCCCCAGTCAACGCTCTGCACCTCGAGCGACATTCGGTCGCCGTCCACATGCACGATCACGAAGTGGTACGGATTGTCGCCGGGTTCCGGGCCGGGTCGCACGAGGTGCTGCACGCGCGCCGAATCGGCGCCGCTGGCCGCCATATAGGGACGCAGATCGGGCGTGCCACGGTATCCGTAGAGCGGCGCGCCGCCACCGCCGGTGACGAGTTGGTCCATGCGCCGCCGCACGCCCTGCGCGTCGCGGTACCGCTCCACCCAGTGTTCGAACAGGTGCTCATGCCCGGTCACGAGCAGCTGCACCCCGTGCTTCCGGAACATCGGCATCCACTTGTCGCGCACCGCCGCCGTGGGACGTTCGATGATCGCGCCGCCATGCGGCCCCGATGAGTACGTGGGATGATGGAAGAAGGCAACGATGTTCACGTACCGCTTGCGGTCGAGCCCCTCGAGTTGCGCGCGTGCCCACGCAAACTGCGTCGAGTCGGCCGCAATGTTGGAGTCGAAGGCAAGCACGAACGTGTTGCCGTACCCGAACGCGTACGTCGGATATCCATTCAGCCGCCGCGTCGCACCGTCCGGGGGAATCAGCTGCGCCACGGCGCGCAGGTAGTTCGTCAGTCCCTCCTTGCGTCCCGGGTTGTCGAGCTCGGCGGCGCTCGTCACATCGTGGTTGCCCGGGGCCAGGAAGTACGGCACGCCGCCCTCGGTCGTCAGTCGGTTGATCAGGCCCGTGAAGCTCACGTTCCACTGCCTGGGATCGCGACCGTTCACCACCGCGTCGCCGCTCTGCAGGATGAACTTGATCGGCGACGGACCGTTGGCCCGCTGCGCGATCTGGCGCAGCATCGCATCGACGATCAGCGAGTGCTCGTATTGCAGCTCAGTGCCGTCGCGCCGCCCGCGCGTGTCGCCGTATGCGATGAACGAGAAGCGGTTCACCCCGGTCGTCGCCGATTCCGCGGGCAGCGGTACGCGCGGCCGGAGGATCGCCCGCACGGTGTCGGTCGGCGTGGCGGCCGGAACCGCCGCAGCGGGTGTCACCTGGGCGTGCGCCGGTGCGGCGAGCATGGCGACGAAGGCGATCGGCATGGCGGTGGCCAGCGCGAACAGGTGGCGATGGGTCATGGCGCAAATCTCCTGGTCGGGACGACATCGCGCGGCAGCCGACCCGCCACCGCGCCACATCACACGAAGCGCGAAAGGTCGTGCGATGGCGGCTCCTGCGCCAGCCGACGACCCCATCTTCCGCACCCGCGCGGCTCCAGCGGGACTGGCTGATCAGGCGTACATCGAAGAGAATCAATGGCAGCCAATTCACCCGCAGCCGCGCACCACCTTGGAGCATATCATGACGGAACGCAGGTTCACCTCGCTCGGCGGTCATTTCCGAACGATCCCCGTGATCGTCGCGGCGGCGCTCGCGCTCGGCGCCTCCGTTGCCACGGCGCAGCAGCAGCCGAAGCTCAAGTACCCCGCCACACGCACCGTGAAACACGTGGACGACTACCACGGCACCAAGGTCCCCGACCCGTACCGCTGGCTCGAGGACGACACCGCCAGCGCCGTGAAGGCGTGGGTGGGCGAACAGAATGCCGTCACCTTTGGCTACCTCGACCGCATCACCTATCGCGGGGCGCTCCTCGAGCGGCTGAAGGAGCTCTCTAACTACCCGCGCACCTCGACGCCTGTGCGGCGCAAAGGATGGGTGTGGTACGCGCGCAATAGCGGACTGCAGAACCAGTCCGTGTACTACCTGCAACGCGGTCTCGACGGCACGCCGGACGTGCTGATCGACCCCAACACGCTCACCGCCGACGGCACCACGCGCGTGGGCGGATTCTCGTTCGATGACGCCGGAACGCGACTCGCCTACACGCTGTCGCGCGCCGGTTCCGACTGGCAGGAAATCCACGTCATGGATCCGCTCACCCGGCGCGATCTCCCGGATCTCGTGCGATGGGTCAAGGTCTCGGGCATCGCCTGGCACGGGAACGGCTTCTACTACTCGCGCTATCCCACGCCCGCCGACACAACCAAGGCGCTGAGCGGCGTGAACGAGAACCACCAGGTGTTCTACCACACGCTCGGCACCAACCAGTCGCAGGACCGGTTGGTCTACAGCGATCCCGCCAATCCGCAGCGCTTCCACACGGCCGGCACCACCGACGACGAGCGATTCCTCCTGCTCACCATCTCCGATCGCGGCAAGGGACTGGACGGCAACGCACTCTGGGTGCGCGACCTGACGTCGCGCGACACGGCGTGGCGCAAGGTGATCACCGGGTTCGACAAGACCTTCGACGTCATCGACAACGACGGCGGCGCGCTCCTCGTGCTCACCAACTACGGCGCCCCCAACCGGCGCGTCGTGCGCATCGATCCCGACATGCCAGCCGAGGCGAACTGGAAGACGATCATCGCCGAGCAGCCCGAGGTCCTCGAGGGCGTGTCGAACGCCGGCGGACGCCTGTTTGCGTCGTACCTGAAGGACGTGGTCACCAAGGTCGTGCAGTATCGCTACGACGGCACCAGGGAGCGCGATGTGGCGCTGCCGGGCGTCGGCACGGCAGGCTTCGCCAGCGGCGAGCGGCAGGACGGAGAGGTCTTCTTCACGTTCAACAGCTTTACGGCGCCATCCACGACGTACCGCTATGACATCGCGCGCGGCACGAGTCGCGTGTATGACCAGACCAAGCTCCCGTTTGACCCGTCGCAGTTCGAGACGAGGCAGGTCTTTGCGACGTCGAAGGACGGGACCAAGGTCCCGATGTTCATCGTTGCGAAGAAGGGGCTCGCGCTCGACGGCCGGAACCCGACGCTCGTCTACGGCTACGGCGGCTTCAACATCTCCACGGTGCCGGGCTTCAGCGCCTCGCGCATGGCGTGGCTCGAGCAGGGCGGCGTCTATGTGTCGGTGAACATGCGTGGCGGCGGCGAGTACGGCGAGAAGTGGCACGAGGCCGGCATGAAGGCCAACAAGCAGAACGTCTTCGACGACTTCATCGCGGCCGCCGAATGGATGATCACCAACAAGTACACGTCCAAGGACCGG
>JBAZTM010000007.1:0-90635 GCA_041661925.1 Gemmatimonadaceae bacterium | reverse complement strand
GCCAACAAGCAGAACGTCTTCGACGACTTCATCGCGGCGGCCGAGTGGATGATCGCCAACAAGTACACGTCCAAGGACCGGCTCGCGATGCAGGGCGGCTCCAATGGCGGCCTGTTGGTGGGCGCCGTGATGAACCAGCGTCCCGATCTGTTCAAGGTGGCGCTTCCTGGAGTCGGCGTCATGGACATGCTCCGCTTCCAGAAGTTCACCATCGGCTGGAACTGGGTTGCCGATTATGGATCGAGCGACGATCCCGAGGGCTTCAAGTACCTCGTGAAGTACTCGCCGCTGCACAACCTCAAGGACGGCACGGCCTATCCGGCCACCATGGTGACCACAGCCGACCATGATGATCGTGTGGTTCCGGCGCATTCGTTCAAGTACGCGGCGCGGCTTCAGAAGGCACACAAGGGATCCAACCCCGTGCTCATCCGCATCGCCACGTCGAGCGGCCACGGCAGTTCATCGCTCACCAAGGGGCTCGAGCTGACGGCAGATCAGTTCGCGTTCACGATGTTCAACCTCGGCATGACGCCGAGCTTCCCGCCGAAGGTCAACCCTGTACCCTGAGTGATGCCGCTCAGGTGATGACGCGGGTCGCGCTCCGGCGCGGCCCGCGTTGTCGTTTCAGACGGTCACGCGCCGCCGGTGCACGCCGAACACCAGCCCTGCCGTAACCGCGAGCGCGACGCCGTACAGCACGTCAATCGGCCGGTGCTGCCACGTCGTTGCGATACCCGCCGCCCCCACCAGTTCCGCCGGCATCAGCCACCAGAGCCAGCGCGGTCGCTCGTACGCGAACGCCCAGATGATCAGCACCGGCATCAGGATGTGGCCGGCAGGGACGATGTGGACCGGCAAATCTGCGCTCGCCATCACCGCAAAGGGCCAGTTCCACCAACCGTCGGGAGCCGGCGGCCGTCGCATCGTGGTGGGATACGTGATCCAGATGGAGAAAACGGCTGCCATGGCCAGGAAGTACGCCTTGAAGACCGCGTGCCGCAGTGCCTTCGCCTGAATGAACATCGCCAGCACGTAGCTCACGACCACCTGCAGCAGGTACGGAACGGTCAAAAGCGGGATGAACGGCACCCACCCGGGCATCTCCACCACGGTCGGCGCCTGCACCAGGCGGCACGTCACGAAATACGTCACGAACGTCGCCACGCCGAGTGCGACGTAGAGGAAGAACTCTCGGCGATTCACGGGTACGAGGGTCATCGGGACCGCGAATAGTACCTGCAGTGGCAACGCGTGGCGAATGAAGCGGCCGCGGCACAGGCTGGCCTAACGCTCGCAGCGGGGGCGCAGGGCTGTCAGGGATTTGCGTACGCACGATTCGGCATACTGTTTACAGCGCCGTCGGGTACACTTCAAACCATGGAGTGGAACGAATCTTACGCGACGGGCTTCCCGCATCTTGATCAGCAGCACAAGGGGCTGTTCAAGGCGGTGGGCGCGATGGCCGCTGCCGTCGAGACCGACGATGCCGCCAGTGAGTACCTGAGGCTCCTCGGCTTTCTTGACCGCTACTGCCGCGATCACTTCGCCGACGAGGAGGGGTGCATGGCGCGGTTGCAGTGTCCGTCGGCGAAGATCAACAAGCAGCAGCATCAGGGGCTGTTGCAGATGCTTGCCGAGCACCGCCGACTCCATGCCGCACACGGGTACGACCCGCACGATGCGCAGATCCTGGTGAGTGCGATGCAGCACTGGCTGCACAGCCATCTCGGCGGGGTCGATCGGGAACTGCGGCACTGCGTCAGGCCGGCCATTTCCTGACTGGCGGCGCGGCTGGGACCTTGAGGACGACCGGTATTATTTCTATATTGCTATTTAGCGATTTAATCGTCCCCTGACCCGCCCCGCCGCAACCCGTTCCCATGCCGAGCTACGAGTTCACCTGCCACGACTGCGGCGCTCCCTACGAGGTGCGGCTTTCGATGTCGGCCTACTCGGCCGGCGAAGGCAAGCGATGCCCGTCGTGCGGTTCGCAGAACGTCGAACGTCGCATCACGGGATGCGGTGTCATGACGGGGAGCCGGTCTGGGTCGGGGAGCAGCGCCGCCTCGTGCGGTGGTAGCAGCGGATTCACCTGAGCGGCGTAGGACGTCGCCCCGTGTGGGCGACATCATCCGCACCCCGTTACCGTCCCAGCCAGTAGTTCACCTTGACCAGGAAGACGTTCTCCGCCGGGTCGCGCCAGAGCGCCGACTGGTCGCGTCCGAAATCGAGCGACCCGTCGTCGCTGAAGCCGGCACGCTGCTGCGTCCACGCGAAGTAGACGGTCGAGCCCGGGCGATATTCCCAACGCAACACCGCCGTCCCGCGCAGCGATCGCGCCGTGAAATTCGGGTCGCCAAAGCCGAATGAAGCAGCCGGTCCCGCGCCGTCAGGATCGATGGTGTAGGCACCCGTCGCGGCATTGCGCGCTATCGTCCCCTGGTCGCGCCCATAGTCGAGCACACGGAGCGTGCGCGGCGCGGCGAACTCACGGAAGCGCTGGTAGTCGCCGCTCGCGATGAACGGCTGCAGGTACAACTGCAGCGTGAGATCCGGCGTGAACGTCCAATTGACGCGCGTCTCCAGCGACACGGTCTGCGTGCGAATGAAGGCGAAGACATAGCGCCTGCCGCCGAACGCTGTCGCGGTGGGATCGTCCACTGTGGTCACGTACTGCGTCGCACTCTCTGACATCTCGAACGAGGGCGCCAGTTGCACATAGAGGCTCGGCATCGGCTTGAGCGCGATGCCCGGCTGCAGTTGCCGCATGCGCGTCCCATCGTGCAGGCCGCGGGCAAAGCGGGTGGTGAGGTCGAACACCGCCATCCGCCGGGGGTCGGTGGAGAGCTGCAGGTGGACGAAATTGGAGCCGTCGCTCATTGTCACCGGTCCGCCCCTGGTCTGCCGATCGTCGTCCACCGCCGCGTTGTGGATGACGAAGCTGCGGATGCGCCAGTAGTTCGGCAGCTCCATCCCGTAGTAGGCGGTCAGGTCCTGGAACGTGCGGAGCCCGTCCCAGTTGAACTCCTGGTTCATGCCCGTGGAGACCCCGATGTTCCGGTACCACGACGTCGGCTTCATCCATTGCCGCACGATGTTGCCGTTCATCCACCGGTACGCGGTGCGGCTGACGAACGACGCGTCATTCGTCTCGAAGCCCGGGCTGCGCCAGCTCTGCGCCAGCTCCCACAGCCAGGTGCCGTTCTCCTTGGCGACCCGCGTATACAGGCCCCAGCCACGCATCCCGGTAGCGGTGGTGTCATAGCGCGCACCAAAGAACCCGTCGTCAATGACACGTCGGTCCGGCCGCTGGTAGTAGTGCACGCTGGAGCGCTGCGTCGCCGCCATCGCCGCCGCACTGCCGCCGACGTCGGATGCCACCACGCTCCCCATCCAGCGATACGTGCGGCGCCTCCACGTGTGCATCCAGTCCATGCCGAGCACGGTCGCGCGCGTGCGGAGGCTGGCCGCGGCCACCGGATCGTCATCGACGCGCCGCAACGTCGACGTGACAATTCCGCCGACAGTCGTTGCGCCCTCGTGCAGGTCCTTCTTCACCCGACCGACGAAGTAGTTCGTCATCGGCTCCACCATCTGACGGGTGGTTGGCGCCGCCGACGACGTGACGAATCGGGCGGTCTCGCGGCCCGTGACCGCGTTGAGGAGCCCGATGGAGTAGCCGTTGCTCGTGCGGCCGGTCACCTTGGCCGCGCCGAGGATCGACGTGTTGTCGGGGATGTCGGCGAAGGCCGCCTGGCCATTGACGTACCCGGCAAGCTGCGGCGGCCGCCCGACGCGACGCGAGTAGAAGGCTCCAAGACCCGACACGTTGTCGCAGAAGTAGCAGCTCATGCCGCCAAAACTGAACGCACTGCTTCCCGCCACGAAGAACGGGCGCTTCTCGTCGTAGTACGTCTCTGACGCCGACAGGTTGAGCACCGACGGATCGACCTCGACCTGGCCAAAGTCCGGATTGATGGTGGCGTCGAGCGTCAGGTTTGTCGTCAGCAGGTACTTGAGGTCGCCGCCGAGGCTCACCTGTCGGTCGGACTCCGAGTGGTAGGGATCGCCCGCAACCGATGGCTTGAACACGCCGCGTGCCACCGTGTACGGCATCACCTCCAGTTTCTTCGGCTGCGGACCGACCATGATTCCCTCGAGGTGGCCGTAGAACGTCGGGCCGCTGGCCTCGTTCAGCCGCCGGAACGACCACATGTCGCGCTCGTTCAGCCGGTCCACGTAACGAAAGACCTGCATGCCCCACCGCTGCACCGAATCGCGCGAGAAGCGCAGTTGCGAGTACGGAATGCGGATCTCCGCCGTCCATCCGCCATCGTCCACGCTCGTGGCCGCCTCCCACACAGGATCCCACGAATCGTCGCCGTTGAACGCCTCGCCGCGCACGCCGGCCGGGTTGATCTCGAACAGCACCTGATCGAGGTGATTGTGAAACGGATCGAACACGATGAGGAGCTTGTCCGACGTCAGGGAGTTGAATGCGCCGTTGTTGCCGTTGCCGTCGAGCAGCTGGTCGCGCCGCGCGCGTGGCGCGCGGACGCCGGCCCGTCCCTGCGGGTCGCCCAGCCGCGCACCGATGTAGAGAGCGCGGTCATCGAAGAGGACGCGAATGTCCGAGGGAAGCGACGCGGCCGCGCCCTCGACCGGCTGCCTCTGTCGCAGTGCGCTGATGGGCGTCGCCGCCTGCCACGTCGCTTCATCAAGTCGGCCGTCGATGACGACCGGTGAGGCGCGGCGAGCCGCGACAGCGCTGGGCGGCGCGCCACCACCAGCCGCTGCACCGATGCCGGCCTGTGCGCCAAGCGCTCCAGCCGCAGCGCAGACGATGAAGAACGCGTGCGTGGCACGGCTGGCAACGAAGCGGATGGGCGGCAGAATCATGGCGAGGGTCCGAGTGGGGCCAACAACGATGCGTCGTTGGCGAGCGACTGCTCCGTCATTGGACACATCGAACCCTACGTTCGGTTTGCAGCGCGGGTTCCGCGTCGCCGAGCACCTGTCGACGCGGCACAAAACACGAGAAAGGCACCTCCCGAGGGAGGTGCCTTTCTCGTTTGATCGCAACGACTTCTGGAGTTGCCCCTCCAGGGCTCGAACCTGGACTCTTCTGATCCAGAGTCAGACGTGTTGCCAGTTACACCAAGGGGCAGAAATCCACCCGCTTTCGCGGGAGAAACGAATTATACCCGGCTGAGGGGGCCAATCAACCCCTGAGAGGGAGGGGGAGGGGTGCAGGGGCTTAGGATGAGGGAGGAGTGGAGCGAGGAGGAAGGAGCACGGAGGCCACCTCCCCCTCTCTCAAAACTCCACTCCTCCCTCTCCACCAAGCCCCTGCACCCCTCCCCCACCCTCTGCTAGCTAACTTTCGTCGAGTACCAAACCCAAGGTCCCGTGCCCGATCTCGAATCCTTCTTCGAACCGTTCCGCCGCAACACGATCGGTCACGACCAGACCTTCGTGTCGCCGTACGGCGAGCGCCGCGTCGTCTACGCCGACTGGACGGCGAGCGGCCGGCTCTACCGCCCCATCGAGGACCGCCTGCGCGATCGCTTCGGCCCGTTCGTCGGCAACACGCATAGCGAGTCGTCCGTCACCGGTTCAGCGATGACGCTCGCCTATCACGTAGCGCACGACATTCTCCGTCGCCACGTCAACGCGTCCGCGGACGACCTCGTCCTCACCGTCGGCGCCGGCATGACCGCCGCCGTCAACAAGTTGCAGCGCCTTCTCGGCCTCAAGGCGCCCGAGGGACTGCGCCGCTTCATCGACCTCCCGGCTCGCGAACGCCCCGTGGTCTTCGTCACGCACCTCGAACACCACTCCAATCACACGTCCTGGTACGAGACCATCGCCGACGTGGTGGTCGTGCCGCCGGACGCCGAGGGCGTGGTGTCGCTCGAGGCGCTCGAGGAGCAGCTGCACGCCTATCGCACCCGCCCGGTGAAGATCGGCGCGTTCAGCGCCTGCTCCAACGTCACCGGCATCTTCACGCCATATCATGCGATGGCACGGCTGATGCATCGCGCCGGGGGCGTCGCGCTCATCGATTTTTCCGCGTCGGCGCCGTACGTGCACATCGACATGCACCCGGCCGACGACGCCGAGGGCTATCTCGACGCCGTCCTCTTCTCGCCGCACAAGTTCCTCGGCGGGCCGGGCTCCGCGGGCGTGATGGTCTTCAACCGCGCGCTCTACAAGAACTCGGTGCCGGACGAAGCTGGCGGCGGCACCGTGGCGTGGACGAATCCGTGGGGACAGTACGCCTTCCTCGACGACATCGAGGCGCGCGAGGACGCCGGCACGCCGGGTTTCCTGCAGGCCATCAAGAGTGCGTTGTCCGTGCAGCTCAAGGACGAGATGACCGTGGAGGCGATGCGGGCCCGCGAGCATATCATTGCGCCCTACGCCATGGACAAGCTCTCAGCGATTCCCGGCGTGCACGTGCTCGCGCAGGGGGTGCGTGATCGCCTGGCGATGCTCTCGTTCTGGGTGGAGGACGTGCACTACAACCTGATGGTGCGCCTGCTCAACGACCGCTTCGGCGTGCAATCACGCGGCGGCTGCTCGTGCGCGGGCACATACGGCCACTACCTGTTGCATGTGGATCCATCGCGCTCCAAGTCCATCACCGACCGCATTGACCTTGGCGACCTGTCGGAGAAACCCGGCTGGGTGCGGCTCAGCTTTCATCCGAGCACGACGATGGCCGACATCGACCACGCCATCAACGCCGTGGCCGAGTGCGTCGCCAACGTGAAGGCATGGCAGCAGGACTACGTGTACTCGAATCTCACCAACGAGTACGCCCACAAGGACGGCGACACCGCGCTGAAGGCGAGGGTGCAGGAGTGGTTCAGCCTGTAGGAACCCTCGTTCCGCATCCTCCTCTCTCCACTCGTCTCCCTTCACCAAGCCCCTGCACCCCTCCTCATGTCTGACCTTCGATTCCCCATTGGCAAGTTCGACGTCAGCGCTCCCGTCACACCGGAAATCCGCACCGCCGCCATCTGGGATCTCGCCCAGCTTCCCGAGCGCCTGCGCGCCGCGGTGAGCCGACTCACCGACACTGAGCTCGACACACCGTACCGCCCCGAGGGATGGACGGTGCGCCAGGTCGTGCATCACATGGCCGACTCGCACCTGAACGCGGCCACGCGCGTGCGGCTCGCCCTGACCGAGGACAAGCCGACCATCAAGCCCTACATCGAAGGAAAGTGGGCCGAGCTCGCGGACGCCCGGACACTGGCCGTCGAGCCATCGCTGCAGATCCTCGAGGGCGTGCACGCCAGGCTGGTTGCCCTGCTCCGGTCGCTGGATGACGCCGGCTTTGCGCGCACCGTCGTCCACCCCGAACACGGCCGCACCATGTCCGTTGACGTGCTGGTCGCGTTGTACGGCTGGCACAGCCGGCATCACGTGCGACACATCACGGCACTGCGCGAGCGCATGGGTTGGTAGGTCCGACGGGCCGCATCGGCGCATGCGGCCCGTCTCGCTACCCGAAGCCGGTGAAACGCAAAAGGCCGCACCGTGAGGTGCGGCCTTCGTATGAAGTGGCCACGCGCGCCGTCATTGGAACTCTACGTCCTACCGAACGGCGGCGGGCACATCGATTGTCTTCCTGCGAATGGAGCTGAGGGGGATCGAACCCCTGGCCTCTGCAGTGCGATTGCAGCGCTCTCCCAGCTGAGCTACAGCCCCAAGACACTCCAGGGCGACACTGGGTAACACGCTGCCGGTCGCACCCGGGTCTGAAACGAACTGGCCCCACCAGAGGCGGGGCCCCACAGACAACGTGAATTGTAGTCCGATTTGAGCCAAAGTCAACCTCCCTACGGCCCATCGTTCGCTAAGTCGAAGCAGATCAAGGTGCTGGGATTCGACGTGTGTGCAGCGGAACGGCCGGTCCGAGTGACGCGTTAGCCAACCGTGCCGCACGCCCTCACCTCCGCCTTTGTCGGCAACCAGCTCGCCCTGCGCGCCCGTGCGGCGAACGCGCACCCCGAACGGCGGACCGGCGAGTTCGTGCTCTACTGGATGCAGTCCACGCACCGGTTCGCGGACAACTGGGCGCTCCGCTTCGCCACGCGCGAAGCCAACAGGCTCGGCCTTCCCCTGATTGTTCATCAGGGGCTCGATCCGACGTACGAGCACGCCAACGATCGCATCCACTCGTTCATCCTGCACAACGCGCGCGAGCTCGCGCAGCGCGCCGACCGCGGCGGCCTCCGCTACCAGTTCGTGCTGCGGCGCCGACGGAACGACGACCGCCGCGCGGTGGATCGCGTGGCCGCGCGCGCCGCGCTCGTGGTCACGGACGATTTTCCCACCGCCGGCATCGCCGAACGCACGAAGCGCTTTGCGGCGCGCTGCGAGTGCCGCGTCGTGGCGGTGGAATCGCACGCTATCGTCCCCGCCGCGCTCTTCGTGAAGGAGGAGTGGGCCGCGCGCACGTTGCGTCCCAAGGTGATGGCGCACCTGTCGCACGCTCTCGAACCGGTGGCCGACGCCCTGCCCCGCGTGGACGCGTCCGAGGCGCTCTGGAACTCCCTCGAGGTGGACCGACTCGACCTCGCCGGCGACATCGCCGCCCAGATCGCGCGTTGCGAGGTCGATCATTCCGTACCGCCCGCGCCCCTGAAGAGCGGACGCCGCGCCGCCCTCGCTCGGCTCAGGAAGTTCTGCGACGACGCGCTGCCGCGATACGACGAAAGGCGCAGCGATCCCGCCGACGCGGATGGTTCGTCGCGACTCTCGCCGTACCTGCACTTTGGCCAGGTGAGCGCCGCCGAGGTGGCGCGTGCGGCCGTCGCCGCCGTGGGGCGCCCCGGCGCCGAGCGCTTCCTCGATGAACTGGTGACGTGGCGCGAACTCTCTCTGAACTTCGCCCTGCGCAACCCGAACTTCCGCACGCTCGCGGCGCTCCCCGACTGGGTGCATCGCGCCATGGCAGCGCACGCCGGCGACGCGCGGGAAGCCGTGTACACGCTCGAACAACTTGAGCGCGCGGAGACGCATCATCCGCTGTGGAATGCGGCGCAGCGCGAACTCGTGGCCTCCGGTTCCATCCACAACGTGATGCGGATGTACTGGGGCAAGTCGGTGCTCATGTGGACGGCCACGTACGACGAGGCGCTGCGGCACCTGATCCACCTGAACGACAAGTGGGCACTCGACGGGCGCGATCCGTCGAGCTACGGCGGCATCCAGTGGTGCTTTGGCAAGTTCGACCGGCCGTGGGGCGAGCGGCCGGTGTGGGGGACCATCCGGTCGATGTCGCTGGAACGCGCCTACAAGAAGTTCGATGCCGCGGCGTACCAGCGGCGGTGGAATGGAGAGCCATAGCAGCATCCTGCTGTGGTAGACGCGGCGGTCCCCGCGAGAGCATCTTCCACGGGTCCGTAGCTGCCGTCCGCCATCTGCCTTCTGCCATCTACCATCCGCCTCTAGTGACTCGCCTTCTCCCCTCCGCCACCGAAATCCGCGAAGCCGCCAGCCGCCTGCGCGGCGTGGCAGTGCGCACGCCGTTGCGTCGGTCCGACGCGCTCTCTGATCTCGCGGGCGGCGACGTCTACCTGAAGCTGGAGTCGGAACAGCTCACGGGATCATTCAAGGTGCGCGGCGCCTTCAATGCGCTCTCGCTCCTCACACCAGACGAACGCGCGCGCGGCATCGTCGCGTCCAGCGCCGGCAATCACGGGCTCGGCGTGGCAGAGGCGGCCCAGCGGCTGGGAATCGCGGCAACGGTTTTCGTTCCGTCAAACGCCCCCGCCGTGAAGAAGGAAGGCATCGCGCGACGCGGCGCTCGCGTGCTCGACGAAGCGAGCGACTACGACGACGCCATGGTGCGGGCGCGCGCCTACGCCACGGAAACGGGGGCGACCTTCCTGCATCCGTGCCTCGGCGTTCCGTTGCTCGCCGGTCAGGGCACGGTGGGCAGCGAGGTGCTCGAGGAACTCCCGTCACTGCAAACCATTCTCGTCTGCGTCGGCGGCGGCGGCCTGCTGGGCGGTGTTGGCGCGTTCCTGCTGAGCGAAGCGCCGCAGGTGCGTGTCGTGGGCGTGCAGAGCGAGCGCACCGATGCCATGGCGCGCGCCATCGAGGCGGGGCGGGTCATCGAGATCGAGAACCTGCCGACCCTCGCCGACGGACTCGCCGGACAGGTGGACGACGACGCCCTCGCCATTGGCCAGGCGACGCTCGAGTCCATCATGACCGTGACGGAGGACGAAATCGCCAGCGCCATCGCCTGGCTCTGGCTCGCCGAGGGGATTCGCGCCGAGGGGTCGGGGGCGGTCTGCGTGGCGGCGCTGCGGTCGGGCCGCCTGCGCCACCTGACCCCGCCGATAGTGGCGATCGTCAGCGGCGCCAACATCGACGAGACGCGCTTGCAGGGGATTCTCGCGGCGGCGGGATAGGCACAGCGGCGTTGCGGGCGCTGCGGCGAATCGGGGTGCGGCAGACACCGCTGCCCCCAAACGATTAAGTTGACGCGGTGCCCGTCCGCGGCTGGCCATCTGCCATCCGCCATCCGCCATCTGCCATCTGCCCCTTGTGAGCCTCACTCTCACCTTCCTCGGCACCTCCGCCTCGCGTCCCACCGTGGAACGCGGGGTGTCGTCGCTGGCGCTCGTGCGCGAAGGGGAGACGATGCTCATCGACTGCGGCGAGGGGACCCAGCGGCAGATGATGCGCTACGGCGTGTCGTTCAACTTCGGCGACCTGTTCTTCACGCACTTTCACAGCGATCACGTCATCGGCGCGCTCGGGCTCATGCGCACACTCTCGCTGCAGGGGCGTACCGAGAAGCTTCGCATCTGGGGCCCGCGCGGCCTGGCGCAGCTGATGAAGCGCGCTGACGCCTTTGGCGGCGAGCGCCTTACGTACCAGGTGGAGATCACCGAGCTGACGCCGGGCGAGCCTCTGAAGCGCAAGGACTACGCCATCGTCCCCTATGCCGTGGATCATCGCGGGGTCACCGCGGTGGGTTATGCGCTGATTGAAGAACTGCGACGCGGCCGCTTCAACCCCGATCTCGCACGCGAACTCGGCGTGCCTGAAGGGCCCCTGTGGGGGAAGATTCACAAGGGCGAAGCCGTGACGCTCGACGACGGCCGTGTGGTGGAACCGTCCACACTCGTCGGACCCACGCGCACGGGGCGTCGCGTGGTGATCACCGGCGACACGCGTCCCTGCGGCGCGACCATCGAGATGGCGCAGGGCGCCGACCTGCTGGTGCACGAGAGTACGTTTGGTGACGAGGAAGCCGAGCGCGCCGTTGAGACTGGACACAGCACGGCGCGCGAGGCGGCGCAGGTGGCCGCCGGCGCCGGCGTGCGGCGGCTCGTGCTCACGCACTTCTCGGCACGCTATTCGCGCGACCCGTCCGATCTCGATCGCGAGGCCCACGAGGTCTTCCCGCACGTGACCATCGCGCGCGACGGCATGGAGATCGAGGTCCCCTTCGCCGACGAGCCCGCCGCGTCCTGACAGCGGGCCGCGCGCGACGGCAGTCCGCGCGCGGCGAGCAGCGCCGACTCAGCCGTGCGGCGCGAGCGCCTCGATGGGCAGGGGCTGCCGGCTGCTGAAACCCGCATCGCGCTCGTGCCAGTGCGCCACGGCGCTCTCGCCCAGCTGCCAGCAGAAGTAGACGTCGCGTCCGTCGAGCGTTCCCGGGAAATCCACGAGCCCCACATCGAGCCCGCGCACCTCGACACCGAGTTCGGCAAGTTCGCGGACGCAGCCGTCGATCTCGGCGGCGAGGCGCTGCGTCTCCCGCTGCCAGCGCTCGGACTCCGCATTCTCGAGCACATTGTCGTGGCTCGCCAGTTCCACCTCGCGCACCGACTCTTCCCAGTGGCTCACGTGGCTCACCAGGTCGGCCACGATGCGCCGGACCAGCGGCAGGGCGCGATTGGCCTGCGCCGCCGTGTACGGCAGCGCCACCTTGAGCGCCGGCGCGGGGCGCGGCGCGTTCACAGGACGCTCCGGCGCGAGACGATTCGTTGGCGCGCGCGGCGCGACGCGGGTACGAGGACGGACTTTCCGCGCGCGCGCG
The DNA here is from genome assembly GCA_041661925.1 of Gemmatimonadaceae bacterium. Taxonomy (GTDB): domain Bacteria; phylum Gemmatimonadota; class Gemmatimonadetes; order Gemmatimonadales; family Gemmatimonadaceae; genus PNKL01. Next base: position 78,556 of record JBAZTM010000007.1, on the reverse strand, counting down.
GCGCCTGCACAATGCGCGACTGCTCGCCGTAGAGCGAGGCTTCGTCGAACGCGCGCACCAGCGCTTGCCGTCCTTCGCGCGTGAGTGCCGGCGCATCGAGCCAGAAGACGCGGCGCACCGGCCCGCGCACGACCCCCACGGGCCATTCGCGTTCGCCATCGCGCAGTGACAGCGTCGCACGGTCGCCGCCCGAGGTGTCCATGCGCGCCAGCAGTGCAAAGCGTTCCTTCGGCCAGCGAAGCAGGGCCAGCTGACCGAGCGGCAGTTCGTCGCTCACCTCGCGCCACCAGGCCGGTTCGGCGACGCGCTGCGGCGGCAGTGGGATGGTCACACCACCGGCGTTTCCGCCGGAACCGGGCACCACGAAACGCACCTGGGGCACGCGATCCTGCGCCGCGAGGGCGAAGCTGCCCATGTTGAACTCGAAGTGCTCGATGGCGCTGCGCGCCGCGGAGCCGCGCGCGCCGGCGGCCGCAAGCAGCGAGTCGCGCGCCTCGCGCCATGCCGCCTCGGCCAGCGGCACGATGCGATTCTCCTCCGCGGCGCCGAAGAGATCGCGCACGGTGAGTTCCTCGCCGGTGCGCAGATCCACAACACCACCGTGCGCGGCATGTCTGCTGGACCCGCCGCGGATATCGATGTCGGTGAGGTGCTCGAAGGACGCAAACGGTCCGTGCACGTCCATCAGGTGCAGTTCGGCCATCGCCGACGTGCGGGGATTCTCGGCGCCCTCCTCTTCCTCGCCGAGCGGCCGCTCGTCCGGATGCTCGCGGGCAAACCGGTCCGCCATCTCCGACACTTCACCGTCGGACAGCAGTTCCGTGGAATCGCCGGTGATGAGGTCGCGCCGATAGAGGCGCTGCCCGACGAAGATCGCGTCAAAGTACGAGCGATCGTCATCGGCCACATAGAGCTCGTGAAAGCGGCCGGCCTCGCGCGCCAGCACGAGCGGCGCGCCGCGCATGCGGATGCCGCGCGCATCCGACGTGACCCAGAAGGTCGAGTCGGCGTTGGCGACCAGGAACTCCGTGCGCGGCGCGGGGCCCTTGGGGGGGCGCGCGCAGGCAGCGATCAGCAGCAGCGGGAGGACAAGGCGTCGAGGCACGCCGCAATATAGCAGTCCTCCGGGGGTCGCTCGTGGCGGGCGCCGCCGTTTAGCTTGCACGCCATGCGTCGCCTCCTCCTGATTCCCCTGTTCGCCCTTGTGCCCGCCCTGTCAGCGCAGGCGCCGTCCGCAACCCCAACCGGCACCCCGGCGAAGCCCCTCGCACCGGCGCTCGCTGCCCCTGTCCGACTGCTCGACGCGCCCATTGTGCGGGGACTGTACGTCAATCGCTTCGCCGCCCAGAGCACCAAGCGCATGCGCCAGTTGGTGGCGCTCGCCGACACCACCGAGATCAACGCGTTCGTCATCGACATCAAGGACGAATTTGGCCTCAACTACGCGTCGGCCGATCCGGTGGTGCGGCGCAACGCCGGCAACGCGGGGACCATCGGCAACCTGCGCGCGCTGCTCGACACGCTGAAGGCGCACCGGATTCTGTCCATCGCGCGGATCGTGGTGTTCAAGGACTCCGTGACGGCGCGCGTGCACCCGCAGTGGATCATCCGAAAGCCCGACGGCAACGCGTGGCGCGACAAGCAGGGGCTCACGTGGGTGAATCCGTATAGCCGCGAGCTGTGGGACTACAATGTCCGCATCGCCGAAGAGGTGGTGAAGCTCGGTTTCGGCGAGGTCCAGTTCGACTACATACGTTTCCCTGAGCCATATAAGTCGTTGCCGCAACAGGTCTTTCCTGACGCGAAAGGCCTGAGCAAGTCTGACGCGCTCGCGGCGTTCCTCACTTACGCCAGGACCCGTATCAGCAAGCTTGGGGTGCGCACCACGGCAGATGTGTTTGGGCTCGTCACATCGCTGGCGGCACCGCTGGAGATCGGCCAACAGTGGGAAGCGCTGTCACCGCGGGTGGATGTGATGCTCCCCATGGTCTATCCGTCGCACTATCCGCGCGGTGCGTTTGGCGCAGCGCGCCCCAATGCGGAACCCTACAAAGTGGTGCTTGCCGCCGTGACGCGCGCTCGCGAGCGTGACGAGAAGCTCGGGATCCGATCCACAGAGCACGTCAGAACGTGGCTGCAGGCCTTCTCCCTCGGACAGCCGCCGTACGGCGCCGCCGAGGTGCGTGCGCAGAAGCAGGCCGTGTATGACGCGGGATACGACGGATGGGTGCTGTGGCACCCAGGGTCGAAGTACGAGTCGTTCATCGGCGCACTCGAGCGCGAGACCGTGTCGCGAAAGAAGGTTTCGGCGGTCAAGAAACAGAACGACAACCACTAAGGGCGAAGGGCGCGAAGGGCCGCGAAGATCATCTGTTCTTCGCGGCCCTTCGCGCCCGTAGAGCCTCCCACTGTTGCCTTTCTGTTGTCTCTCTGTTGTCTCTCTGTTGTCTCTCTATTTTGATAACGTCGCCACCGCCGCGATGAGCCGCTCGATCTCGTCCTCATCCGTGTAGCACGAACAGCCCACGCGGATCATGCCGTCCGGCTGCAAGCCGAGCCGCTCGACCACGGTGGACGCGTAGTAGTCGCCGTGCGAGACGAACAGCCCCTGCGTGGCGAGCGCGCGCGCCGCGTTCTCGGGCGTCAGTCCCTTGATGGTGAACGACAGCGTCGGCGTGCGCGGACGGCTGGGCGGCGGCCCGTGGCGCGTGACACCGGCGATGGCGCCCATCGCGTCCCACAGATGCGCAAACAGCTGCCGTTCGCGTGCCTGCAGCGCCGTCATGGCGGACACGACCCGCGCGCGCAGGTCGCTCCCGCCGCCGAGCGAGGCGAGAAAGCGCACCGCCGCGCCGGCGCCGACGATCCCTTCGTGATTCTGAGTTCCGGTCTCGAGCCGTTCGGGCACCGTATCCGGCGCCGGCTGCAGCTTCGGCACGTCGAGCGCGGCCAGACGCTCGGCCTTGCCGTAGAGGACGCCGATGTGCGGCCCGTAGTACTTGTAGGCGGAGCAGGCCAGGAAATCGCAGTCGATGGCGCGCACGTCCACGAGGCCGTGGGGCGTGTAGTGCACGGCATCCACGAAGCAGAGCGCGCCCGCCGCGTGCGCGAGGCGCGCGGCCTGCGCCACATCGGGCATCGTCCCCAGCGCATTCGACCCCGCCGAGATGGCGAGCAGCTTCGTGCGCGGCGACAGCGCAATCTTGAGCGCCTCAAAGTCGAGTTCGTACGTCTCGAGGTTGATCGGCACGACGCGGATGGTGATGCCCCGCTCCCGCTCGATCGCCCGCCATGGCGCCTGGTTGGCGTGGTGATCGAGCTCGGTGATGATCACCTCGTCGCCCGGCCCCCACTCTCGCCCAAGCGCGCGCGCGAGGTGGAAGGTGAGCGTCGTCATGTTGGCGCCGAACGCCACCTCATGCGGCGCGGCGTTCAACAGCGCTGCCAGCGCCGTGCGCGACTCCTCGATGGCGGCGTCGGTCTCTGCGCTGGTGGGGTACGCCCAATGCGTGTTGGCGTTGTGGTGCAGCAGATAGTCCGACATCGCGTCGACTACCTGCCGCGGCACCTGCGTGCCGCCCGGCCCGTCGAAGTAGGCCACGTGATGGCCGAGGTGCAGGCGCTTGAGCGCCGGGAACTCGGCGCGGATTTCGTCGATGCGGAAGACGGACGTGGTCACTGGATTTCTCCTCCGGCCATCTGCTCGAGGTATTTGACCGCCTCCACGTGATCCGCTTCCTCGCCCAGGGCGCCGTGCGCGGCGCGGAAGAGCTCGGCGGTGAGCTGGATGAGCGGCGACGGCACCTTCTCGTCGCGCGCCACCTGCGCGGCGATCATGACGTCCTTGTCGAGCAATGCGAGCCGGAATGTGCGTGGAAACGCGCGCGTGAGCACGCGCTCGGGAAACAGGTTCATGGATGAGTTGGAGCGGCCGCTCGACGCGTTGATCACGTCGAGCGCCACCGCCGGCTTCACGCCGGCGCGCGACAGGGCGAGCAGCCCTTCGGCGGCCGACCAGATGTGCACGGCGAGCAGCGCGTTGTTCACGGCCTTCAGCGCATCGCCGGCGCCGACCGCGCCGCAGTGGACGATCTTCTCGCCCATCGCCTTGAGCACGGGCATGGCGCGGTCGAGCAGCGCGGCGTCGCCGCCCACCATGATGGTGAGCTTGCCGTTCTCCGCCCCCACGACGCCGCCCGACACCGGCGCGTCAATGAACCCGATACCGCGCTCCGCGCAGCGCGCGGCGATTCGCTGAGACGTCGCCGGATCGCCCGACGTGCAGTCGATGAGCAGTGTGCCGCTCGCCAGGCCGGCGAGCAGTCCGTCGGGTCCGTCGAGCAGGGCCTCGACCTCGCGCGACGTCGGCAGGCAGGTGACGACGAAGGCCGCGCCGCGCGCGGCGTCGGCCGGTGTGGTCGCGGCGCGCGCCGGATGTGCGGCGGCAAAGGCCGCCGCCTTGGCGGGCGTGCGGTTCCAGACCGAGAGCGAAAAGGCGGGAATAGCGAGATGGCGCGCCATCGGCGTGCCGATGGCGCCTAAGCCGAGAAAGGCGATGCTGACGGACATGATTCGAGGGATGAGGACGGGTGCAGAGGCTTGGTGAAGAACGATGAGTGGAGTGCGGAGGAAGGGGAGGGGGCGACACCACCGGCGGCTCCGCAGGCCTCGCTTGAATATCACTCACGCGCCCTTAAAACGAAAACGCCGCCCCAAGAGGCGACGTTTTCGACCTTTTTGCTGAGACGGGCGACCGCCAGGGGAAACCGGCCCCCCACCAGCGCCGGCGATCGCCCTACCGATCGCCCGCCACAGTGTTAGTACCGCGAAACACGAAAAAGGTTTCAGCCGAGAGAGACAACAGAGAGAAAACTGAGAAGCAACAGAGAGACAACAGTACGCGCGGGGGAGAGGCTCAGTGCTTCCTGTTGTTTCTCTGTTGTCTCTCTGTTTTCTCTCTGTTGTTTCTCTATAAGGCGAACCAATACGACGCCTTGATCAACAACGTATTGTCGGGTCGCGCTCTAAATAGGTCTCTCAAGTCCCGCCGCGCTTCGAACGAGCCGGGATTGATGCCGTCCTGCTGCCGGCCCTGCGACCAGACGAAGAAGAGCGTCGAGCCCGGGCGGTACTCCCAGCGCACGACCGTGTTCGAGCGGAACTCCTTGAAATTGAAGCCGCTGAGCGGGGCGCCCGTGCCGTACGCCTTGTAGCGGCCCGCATAGCGGGACGCATTCGGCGCGTCCAGCTCCCTCAGGTTCGAGTACGAGCCCGTCGCCACGAACGGCGAGGCATAGAGCTGCAGGCTGAGCGTGCGCGTCGCGGTGATGTCGAGGCGCGTCGTGACCGACGCAACATGTTGGTCGAGTCGGGCAAACGTGTAGTGCGTCTTGCCCGCCCCATCGGTCTCATTGCCATACCACTGGGCGTCGTTCACGCTGTGCGTGAAGGAGAGTCCCACGCGCGCCTGCAGCCGGCTGGCCACGCGCATCGCGACTTCGGGATCGAATCCGGCCATCCAGCTCCCCGACGCGTCCTTCATCTGGCCGCGCGTGAAGAACATCGGCTGCACCTTCCAGCGGCGGTCACCTTCCAGCCCGAACCAGCCGGACCGGTTGAAGAGCTGGCGCACCGATGGGCCACCACGCGAGACGCGATCATCGTACGGATCGCCGATCGAGTTCAGGTTGAAGCCGACGTGCCCCCACCATTGGTTGGTGAACTCGGCATGCGCGTTGACGTTCCCGCCGAGGTCCAGCAGCTGACCGCCGGTGTTCCAGCCGGTCCATTGGTTGAAGTTGGCGCGCACACTGCGATACCAGTTGCTGGGCTTCAGCCAGGCGCGCTGGAACCAACCAAAAGCTCCCTGATAATCGGCGCGCTGCAGGTAACCGAGATCGTTGATCTCGAAACCCGGGGTCGTGCGCTGGTAGCCGGTCTGGAATCGCGTGTTGCCGCCGCCCTGCTTGCCGAGCGAGAGCTGCATGGTCGCTCCCGACATGGACGTCGCATTCGGATCGTATCCCAGCTCCGAACCCGGCCGCTGGAAATTGTGCACGCCGTTCTGTTGCACCAGGTCCATCGCAGCAGCGCTTCCGTCCACGCGGCTCCCCGCGAGATAACCGCTCAACTCGTAGTTGTTCTTCCAGAACTTGTGCCGGAAGTCGACGCCCAACGAGCGCGCGCCGCTGCGCAAGTATGCTTCCGACCACTCGTCGAGCTGCCGGTCGGTGGACGTGAGCATCAGGCCGAACCCGGTGTTGCCCTTGCGCAGGTCCTGCTGCAGCCGAACGACGCCATAGTTGGCGGCCGGTTCAATCGTGCGCCCGCCGGTCCCCATCTCCCGCTGCGTCATCGCGTCCATCACGCCGATGGACAGTCCGTTGGCGAGCCGCCCCGTCACCTTGGCCGCGCCGAGGATGGTCGTGTTCAGCGGATTGCTCGCGTCGTAGTAGGTGCCGCCGAGCTGCGGCGAGCGGCCGATGCGGCGCGAGTAGAACAGCCCGCTGCACGAGCCGTCGTTGCAGTTCAGGTCGTAGCGGAAAATCCCCTGCCCTTCGAGGAAGAACGGACGGCGCTCCGAGTAGAACTGCTCGAACGCCGTGAGATTGAGCACCGACGGATCGGCCTCGACCTGTCCGAAATCGGGGTTGACGGTCGCATCGAGCGTGAGGTTCGACGTCAGGCCGTACTTGATGTCGGCGCCCAGCGTCCCCGCCTGCTGCCGGCCAAACGCACCGCCGGGCTCGGGGTGCGACAGGTCCTTGGCCAGCGTGTACGGCGTGACTTCCAGCCGGCGCGGCGTGCTGATGCGGTCGATGCCGCGCAACTCGCCGAACTGCGACACCATGCCCGGCTGGTTGCGACGGTAGAGCGGCCATGAGAGCCGCGCATTGGTGCGTCCGACGTCGCGCCAGATGGCGAGCCCGAACGTGTGCGCATCGGCCGCGGAAAAGCGCAGCTGGCTAAAGGGAATCCGATACTCGGCGGTCCAGGAGTCCTTTTCCACCTGCGTGGCCACCGTCCAGACGGCGTCCCACGACACGTCCTCGTTGCCGTCGTTGCTCATGTACACGTCGCGCTGCACGCCGGCCGGGTTGACCGTGAAGCGGTAGCCGGTGCGCCGGTCGTGGTACGAGTCGATCATCAGGTGCAGCCAGTCCGACTGCGTGCGGACATCGCGGCGCGCGAGCAGCGCGAGCAACGAGTCGGGACGCGGATCGAAGGCGCGCACGAAGACATACAGGTAGCGGTCGTCGTACGCCACGCGCGCTTCGGTGCGGAAGCCGCGCGGATCGCCGTTCTCCACCGGATCGAATTCGCGGAACGCGTCAATGACCTGCGCGTCACGCCAGGTCGCGTCGTCATCGCGTCCATCCACGACGACAGCGCCAGCCGCGCGCGACGCCTCGGCGACGGTCGCCGACGCCCTCGGACCACGTGCATTGGGAATCGTAGCGGCCGGCGCAGTCCCGGCGGCGACAGACTGTGACGCGACGACGACCTGCGTCGCGAGAAGGAGCGCGTGCAACATGGGAAAGCAGCCTCGGTGCGGGGGGCGTCGGGACCACCTACGCGATTAGTGCATCAGCTGTTTCGACAACGCGAAGTGCCAAAGGGTTGCAGGGGGTGCTCATCGCCCGGTACTTTGCCGTCACGTCGTTTGCACTCTCGCGTTCCCGAGCCCGGACGGGTCCCATGACGCCAAAGCAGAAGTCCGAGGGCCAAAGTCTCGCTGCGCTGCTCGCGCCGGACATCCTCGAACTGCTCGAAACGTCGCCCGAGGCCGTCGCCGCGGAGACTGAGGAGCTGCACCCGGCCGATCTCGCCGACGTCGCCGAGGCGATGCCGCGCGAGTCGCTCGCCGCCTTCTTCGCCGCGCTCCCGTCCGAGCGTGCCGGCGCGGTGCTCGAGTACCTCGACGAGGAGATCCGCACCGAGCTGCTCGAGCGGTTGACGCCGGAGCAGGCCGCGCCGCTCGTCGCACAGATGACGCCGGACGAACGCGCCGACGTCCTCGAGGAAGTCGACGAGGAAACGGCGGACGACATTCTCGAGGCGATTCCCGAGCCAACGCGCCGCGAGACCGAGCGCCTGCTCGAGTACGCGACCGACAGTGCCGGCGGACTGATGACCACGGAAGTGGTCTCGGTGCTGGAGACAGAAACGGTCGAAGCGGCGCTGGCCCAGGTGCGCGCCATCGCCCGCGGTGCTCGCCGCGAGGCGATGAACACCATTTACGCCGTGAACGCCAACGGCGAACTGAGCGGCGTGCTCTCCCTGCGCGAGCTGCTCGCCGCCCCAGAAGGGGCGCGCATCCACGACGTGGCGTGGACGGACGTGCGGCATGTCATCGCCACCGCCGACCGTGAGGAAGTGGCGCGCGTCGTCTCGGAATACGACCTCGTGGCCGTCCCCGTCACCGACGAGCGTGGACGCCTGCTCGGCGCCGTCACCGTGGACGACGTCATTGACGCCATCCAGGAAGAACAGACGGAAGACGTCCAGAAGCTGGGCGGCATGCAGGCCCTCGATGACCCGTACATGCAGACCAGCTTCCTCTCGCTGCTCAAGAAGCGCGCGGGCTGGTTGTCGGTGCTCTTCATTGGCGAGATGTTCACGGCGAGTGCCATGGGCTACTTCGAGAACGAGTTGCAGCGCGCCACGGTACTCATGCTGTTCGTACCGCTCATCATCAGCTCCGGCGGCAACTCGGGATCGCAGGCGACGTCGCTGATCATCCGCTCGCTCGCGCTCGGCGAAGCAAAGCTCAGTGACTGGTGGCGCGTGGCCATTCGCGAGCTGTCTTCGGGACTGTCGCTCGGCGCGATCCTTGGTACATTGGGCGCCCTGCGTGTGCTCGCCTGGCAGGCGCTCGACGGACAGAACGTACACATCGGTAGCCTCGTCATCGGCTATAACTACGGCCCGAACTACGTACTGGTCGCCATCACGGTGGGACTGACGCTCGTCGGGGTCGTCACCTTCGGCACTCTCGTCGGGTCCATGCTGCCGTTCATTCTGCGTCGCGTTGGGTTCGACCCGGCCAGCGCCTCCGCTCCGTTCGTCGCCACGCTCGTTGACGTCACCGGCCTCGTCATCTACTTCACGGTCGCGCTGCTCATCCTGCGCGGCACCATGCTCTAGCGCGGTGACCGCAGTCGTTCCGCGTTCGACCTGGCGCGCCACCCTCCTGGTGGCGCTGGCGGCCTGCGGCTTCGGCTCCATCAGCGTGCTGATGGTCGTTGGCCAACGGAACGGCCTCACGCTGGCCAGCGCCATGTCGTGGCGCTACCTCGTTGCCACGCCGTTCCTGCTCCTGATCGCTGGCCAGGGCCTTCGCATCCTGGACCGCCGGCGTGGCGCACTGCTGCTCGTGGTTGGCGGGCTCGGCCAGGTGGCCATCAGCGGCATCTCGCTCTACTCGCTGCGCTGGCTCGACGTCGCGACCCTCGGCTTCCTGTTCTACACGTTCCCCGCCTGGGTCGCTGTGCTCTCGGTACTGCGCGGACTCGAGCGTGTGGATGCGCGCAAGGTGACGGCGCTGGCGCTCGCCCTCGGCGGGCTCGCGATCTCATCGGAGCGCCGCGCGCGTCGGCGCTCCCCGCGGCCGGTGTGGCATGCGCGCTCGGGGCCGCGTTCATCTACGCGGCCTATATCCCGTTGTTGCACTGGATGCGCGGGCCGCTCAGCGCTTCCGCAGCCTCGACCATCGTCATCGCCGGCGCGGGGATTGCGTACACGATTGGAGCGCTCTGGCGCGACGAGTTCCATTTCAGCATGTCCGGCACCGCCTGGGCAGTCATCGGCATGCTCGCCATCGGCTCGACCGTCGTCACCTTTATCGCATTCCTTAACGGGCTGGCCGTGCTCGGCCCGGTGCGTACCGCCATCATTTCCACCATCGAACCGTTCTACACGGCCATCCTCGGCGCGATTGTGCTCGACCAGCACCTTGGACCCGGCACGGCGGTTGGCGGTGTACTCATTGGCACCGCTGTCCTGCTCCTGCAACGCCAACCCACATCGCCATGACCGCACCCGTCTCGCCCGTGTTCGACCGGAATGCGCGCGTCGGCGTGGGCCTCACGCTGCTCGCCGCCAGCGGCTTTGCGGCGGTCTCCATTCTCACCAGCGTCGCGATGCGTTACGACGTGTCGCTCTCCACCGTGCTCACGTGGCGCTACGTGCTGTCAGCGGTGGTGCTGGTGACATGGGTGGGCGTGCGCGGGCAGGCGCGGCGCATGCCGGCGCGAGAGATGCTGATGTGGATCGGTGTTGGCGGGGGCGGCCAGGCGCTGATGGTCTACCTCGCGCTCTCGTCGCTGGCGTACATCAGCGCTGGCACGCTCGCGTTCCTGTTCTACACGTATCCCGTCTGGGTCACGCTCGTGCAGGCGCTGCGCGGCGCCGAGCGGCTGGACGCGCGCCGCGGTGCGGCGCTCGCGCTGTCATTCGGGGGGACGGCGGTGATGGTGGGCGCGCCTGCGATGGGCGATGCCGCCTGGCGCGGCGTGGCGCTCGCGCTCTCGGCGGCGGTGCTCTACGGCCTGCTGATTCCGGCGATGCAATGGATGCAGAAGGACTGGCCGGTGGTGGTCACGTCGGCGTGGTCCAAGATCGGCGCGGCCCTGTGCTTCCTGGTCGTGTCGACTGGCGACCAGACATTCCGGTATGTCATGCCGGGCGCGGCGTGGGGGGCCATCATCGCGCTCACGCTCTGGAGCACCGTCCTGCCGTCGCTCTTCTTCCTGATGGGCCTGATGCGACTTGGCCCCGTACGCACCGCCATTGTGTCGACGGTGGAGCCGTTCCTCACGGCGCTGCTGGGCGCGGTGGTGCTGAGCCAGCCGCTGACGCTCCGCACGCTGGCCGGCGGCGCGGCCATCGTCGCCGCCGTCATCGTACTCCAGGTCAAGCGGACGCGCGTCGCCTGACGAGTTCCTCGCGCACCAGCAGGGTGCCGCCGATCACGGCGACGAGCGCGAACGAGAACCACTGAATGGCATAGCTGCGGTGCGAGCCATCGCTGAGCACCGGCTCGCTGAGTCGCACCGGTCGCGCGGTGCCCCGCGCGCTGTCAGAGGTCTGCGCGATGAAGTACGTGTGGATGGGCGCGCCGACGAGCCGCGCCACGGCCGACGAGTCGAGCGCGCGCACGACGCGCTGGCGGTCCGGGACCGGCACGGTTTCGCGTCCCGACCAGGTTTCGGCGTAGCCGGTGACGGTCACGGTGTCACCTTCGCGCTCGCGCCACTTGGCGGCGTCGATTGTCATGGCGTCGGGCGCGTAAACCCAGCCGCGGTTCACCATGACGGTTGTGCCATCGTCGAGTTGGAGTGGCGTGAGGAGGTGCACGCCCGGCGAGCCCTGGAAGCTGCGGGTGGCGAGCGCCACCTGCCGGTCAAAGTCGAACCGACCGTGCGCGGAGACACGGTGGTAGTGTCCGGCGGCCGAATCCGCGGGCAAGGCGATGACGGCGATCGGGGCGGCCGCCAGACGCTGCTCCAGATGCGCGTTCCAGGTTCGGCGCTCGTCGAGGCGGCGCAGCTGCCAAAACCCCAGCCGGGCGCAGACCAGGGCGAAGACCACGGTCACAACGATCAGGGGGAGGAGCGGGCGGCGGCTGGGCATGGAAATTGGAGGGGTGTCCCAAGGTAATCGGTGGTGACCGGCGCGGTCCGGGATTCCGGTTGTGACATGGGTCACGCACCCCCAGAAGGGGGCCATACATACTGATAGAGTGCTCCGCGGCCCGGGATGGACTGGCGCACCCGAACTGGATGCGCCAGTATCGTGCAGGCGTGGGAGACGGCGCCCCCCCCTTCGTGGTGAATCACACGGCTTCGCGGGACCGTAGGTCCCTGTCGTCGATACCCAACTGGTCCTCCTGAAATGTCCACCTCACGTGCGCCGCTTCGCGCGGCCGCCCTAGGCGTCCTCCTCGCGTCCCTGCTCGTCAGTTGCGGTCGCGAGGCCCCTGCCCCCACCGGCGATGGCGTCACGCTCGCGCGCCACGGGATGCTGGCCTTCGAACCGGTCTTCCCGCGACTGCCGGGCGGCGCGTCGCTCACCGACGTCGTGGAGTTTGAGAAGGTGCGGGTAGTGTTGCACCGCGCCGACGGCAGCGTGGCGCTCGACACGATCGTGTTCTTCCCGGTGGGCGTCGATTCGGTGGTGCTGGCGACGAGCGTGCCCCTCTCGCCCAGTTCGGGGAACAGCGGCGAGAACTTCAAGCTCGACCTCGGCTACATGAATGCGGCCGGTGAGGTGGTCTTCAAGGGCGGCCCGGTGGACCTCACCGTGGTGCCGAAGGGGAGCAGCAACCAGCCCGCGCCGGTGCAGATTCCCATCCACTACTCGGGCCCGGGATCGACGGCAACGAACGTCACGATCTCGCCGAGTTCGGTGGCCGTGACTGAGGGACAGGCGTTCGCGTTCACGGCTGTGGCCACGGACGCCTCGGGGGCGCCGCTCGCGGGCACGCCCATCGTCTGGGCGTCGCTCGACGGCGCCCGCGCCGTGCTCAACTCGAGCAGCGGCGGCGCTGGCCATGCGCTCTTCGTGCGCGGCGACGCGCGCATCGCAGCCCAGTTGCTGACTGGACCGGCGGACACCGCCGTCGTCTCGGTTTCGCTGGTCGCCAAGGCCATTGCGATGCAGTCTGGAGACGGCCAGAAGGGGATCATCCGCACGGCGCTCGCGCAGCCGGTGGTCGTGAAAGTCACGGCGAGCGATGGCATCGGGGTGGCCGGCGTGAACGTGGCATTTGCGGCCGCGACTGGCGGAGGCTCCGTGGGCAGTGCCGCGGTGGTCACCGACGCCGCCGGCCTCGCATCGACGACGTGGACGCTCGGCTCAAGTGTCGGTGAACAGACGCTCACCGCCACCGCCGCTGGTCTTACGGGTTCACCGGTCACCTTCAAGGCGACGGCACGTTCGGTGGCGCCGGTCAGGCTCGCCATTGCGACAGGGCCGGCGGCGACGAATGGCGCGGGGAGTCCGCTGCCGGTCACGGTGCACGCGCTCGATGCACAGGGAGACGTGGCGAAGACCTTCACGGGCACGGTGGCGCTGGCGCTCACGGCTGGCTCACCGAGCGCCCCGCTGCTGGGGACGCTGACCGCGACGGCCGTTGAGGGCGTGGCAACGTTCACCGATGTGCGCATCAACCTTGTGGGCACGGGCTACGCGCTCGCGGCGTCCGCCTCGGGCCTCCTGGGCGCGACGACGTCGAGTTTCGCGATTGTTGCGGGACCAGCCCAGCGCCTTACGTTCGCGGCGTATCCGAACTTCGGTGCGGCCGCCGGTGTTCTTGACGTCGTCGAGGTGATTGCGCGCGACGCGGCGGGCAACGTGGCGACCAGCTTCACCGGCAGCGTGACGATTTCGCAGCCGACCGGCCCGGTCGATGTGCTCACGGGGACGCTCACGCGGTCGGCCGTCGCGGGCGTCGCCAGCTTCGAGGGGCTCAGCCTGATCGTGGCCGGCGAGTACCAGTTGGGGGCGGCAACCTCCGGGCTGGCCAGCATAAAGGGACCGCTCTTCACGGTACGGGCGGGTCCGCCCGCCCGACTGGTGCTCGCGGGAGGCAACGGCCAGACGGCCGATGCCGGAACGAAGCTGCCGGGCGCGATCATCGTGAGCCTCGTAGATCGCTACGGCAACGCGTCGCCTGCTTCGGGAGTCAGCATCACCTTTGCCACGGCCGATGGCGGCAGCGCCACGCCGTCGTCGGGCGTCACCGATGCGGCTGGGTATTTCTACACGAGCTGGACGCTCGGCGCCGAATCGGGAACGCAGACGCTGACCGCCTCGAGTTCGTACGGATCCGTCAGCGTCACCGCCACGGCGCTCGCGCCGGTGGTTCCCCCGGGTGGATCGGGGAGCAGCGGCGACCTCGTGGTCATTGATGACGTCAACTGGGCCGACAATGGGTACGGCCTCTCGAAGTACGGCGAGACCTTCAACTATCCTGGCAATGCCCAGTTCGTGCGGAATCTCCTGAACTTCACGCCATCGGGCGCACGGGCGACCGCAAACAAGGTGCTGTTGCTCTACGACCGCGGGCAGAGCAATTACAACTTCAGTTCGAACTGGACGAACTTCGCCGCGCTGCTCACGAGTCTCGGGCTGACGACGTCGCAAACCACGCTGCACAGTGCCGCGGTCCCGGTGCCGGCCGACGTGAAGCTCCTCATCATCCACACGCCAAACACCTATTTCACGATCACGGAGATCAATAGCCTGAAGAGCTTCGCGGCGCAGGGCGGTCGCATTCTGTTCATCGGCGAGAATCCGGCATACTACTCCAACCAGGCGCTCGAGAACACGTTCATCCGCGCCATGGGCTCGCCAATGACGGTCGTGGGCGACTGCGCGGCACCCGGTGAGGTTCTGACCAGCGTGTCGCATGCGCTGACGAGCGGTGTCGCGGCCACCGGAAGCGGCGGATTCTACAGCAACTGCGCGTCGCACCATACCTTGCACGGGACGGGCGACGTGGCGCTGATGAAGGACGCGGCGAACCGCATCATCGTGAGCGTCCTCAAGCTCAACTACACGCCATTGGTCCCGAGCCTGATGGCGCCGATTCGGGCATTAGTGGAGCCGGTGGCGCCGGCGCGCGCGATTCGTCTGCCGGGATCGCCTGATCGAACGGCTGTTCCCCGGCACGTGCCCTGAGGTTCTCGAGTCGCACGGATACACCAGGCGGCCTGTGACGCAAGTCACAGGCCGCCTGCGCTATTTGCACTCGCGCGCCTCTAGGCAGACCCCTACGTTAGAGGCCCGACATCCTGATGCACGCGGACGACAGTGACTGACGCCCGTGTTCTTTACTGTAGGTGCCACGATGCCTGACGCCCCGCCCATTCGACGTCTCGCCGTTGCCGCTGGTCTCCTGATCGCCGTGCTCGTTGCGTGCGGCAAGGAGATCACCGGCCCAGTCTCGAGCCCTGTCAACGCGCTGCGGCGCGTGGCATCGTTCGTCTTTGAGCCGAAGTACGAGACGGCGATTCCGGCGCGCGCCCTGCATGCCGCGCTGCAGCAGGTGGCATTCGAGCGGGTGCGCATCACGCTGCGCCGAGAAGATGGGAGCATTGCCCTCGACACCGTGGTCGACTTCCCCGCCGGCGCCGATTCGCTGGTGCTCGCCCTTAATGTCCCGTTGTCGCCCTCGGCGCCGTCCACAGGCGTCCCGTTCAGCCTCAACCTCGGCTACGTCAACGCCGCAGGCGATACCGTCTTCAAGGGCGGCCCGTTCCCGGTCACCGTGATGCCGTCCACCGGCGGCGCCCCGCCGGCCCCCGTGCAGGTCCCGATTCACTACACCGGCCCGGGCGCCACCGCGGCGTCGGTCGCAATTACGCCCAAGTCGTTCAGCGGCACCCCCGGCCAGAACACGAACTTCACCGCGCAGGCGTTTGGACCCGCCGGGCAGCAGTTGCCGGGCACGCCGATCGCCTTCACCTCGTCGAACGACGCGGTGGTGACCATCAACGAGGCTACCGGCGCCGCGACCCTGCGCGGACGCGGCACGGCCAAGGTGTATGCACTGCTCCTCACCGGCCCCGCCGACAGCGCGGTGGTCACGGTGACGCTCCCCGCCTCGCAGCTGCAGCTCGTGAGCGGCGGCGGGCAGTCGGCGCCAGCCGGGGCGACGCTCGCCCAGCCGGTCGTCGCGCGCGTGGTCGCGTCCGACGGTGTGGGCGTGGGCGGCGTGACGGTGACCTTCGCCGCAAGCGGCGGCGGCACGGTGACGCCGGCCACGTCGGTATCGGACGCATCGGGGAACGTGAGCACTCAGTGGAAGCTTGGGCCCACGGCGGGCGCGCAGACGCTGACCGTCACGAGCGCCGGCCTCACCGGTTCACCGCTGACAGTCAATGCGACCGCGCAGGTGATTACGCCGACGCGACTCGCAGTGATCACACAGCCCGCGAGCACGCTCGCCGGGGCGACGATCAATGCCGTGTCGGTGGCGGCGCAAGATGCGAGCGGCAACACGGTAACCGGTTTCAGCGGCGCCGTGACGGTCGCCATCGCGAATAACGCGGGCGGGGCCACGCTGAGCGGCACGACGACAGTCTCGGCCGTCGCCGGCATCGCCACCTTCAGCGACCTGAAGCTCAACCGCCCGGGCACGGGCTACACACTCGGCTTTACTAGCAGCAGCCTGTCGTCCGCCACCACGTCCGCCTTCAACATCACGGCGGGCAGCGCTGCGCGCCTGGTGGTTGGCGCCGTTCCGTCGTCTGTAGATGCTGGGCTGGTGATCACGCCGACCATCGCAGTCACGGCGACGGACTCCGCCGGCAATACGGTGACGTCCTTCACCGGCGCGGTGACCGTCGCCATTGGCACCAATCCGGGCGGCGGCACGCTTAGCGGAACCCTCACGCGCACCGCGGTCGCGGGCGTGGCCACGTTTGACAATCTCTCGATCAACCGGAATGGCGTCGGCTACACGCTCGCGGCGAGCGCCGCGGGCCTCGCGTCGGGCGCCAGCGTGCCGTTCACTGTCGTGCCCGGTGCGCCGACCCAGATGGTCCTGGTCAGCGGCGGCGGCCAGACCGCACTCGCCGCGACGGCGCTGCAGCCCGTCGTCGTTCGCGTGAATGACGCGCAGGGGAACGGCATCGGCGGCATCGCGCTGACCTTTGCCATCACGAGTGGCGGCGGCTCGGTGCTTCCGACGAGCGCCACGACCGACGCCACCGGCAGCGCCACGGCTGCGTGGACGCTCGGCGGCGCCAGCGGCACACAGACGATGACCGTTTCCGCCACCGGCCTGGGAACGCTCACGGTGAGCGCCACGGCCACGGGCGGCAGCACCAATCAGCTTGCCATCAGCACACCACCGACTCCGACGCAGGTTGCCGGCGTCACGTTCTCGCCCGCCGTGGTCGTGCAGGCCAAGGACGGGCTTGGCGTAGTGCAGACCGGCTTCACGGGGGCGGTGACGGCTTCGGTCGCCACCGGTCCGGCCGGTGCGTTGCTCGGCGGCACGACGACCGTGAACGCGGTCGCCGGCGTTGCAACCTTCAGCGCGCTGCGCCTGACCAAGACTGGCATCTACACGCTGCAGTTTGCCGCTACGGGATACGCGTCGGCGGTCACGACCAACGTCACCGTCGGCCCCGCGCCCGCACTCGCGATCTCGGCGGACAGTGGAAACGCGCAGACCGGCGCGGCAGGCGCCGCGCTGCCGCAGAAGCTGGTCGTGCTCGTCACCGACTCGCTGGGCAACCCCGTCAGCGCCGCGACCGTTGGCTGGGCCGTTGCAACGGGCGGTGGCTCGCTCTCGGGGCAGACGACGGCGACTGATCCGAATGGCCGCGCGCGCGCCATCTGGACGCTCGGCATCACGCCCGGCGCGCAGTCGGTGACCGTCACCAGCACCGGCCTGATCGGCTCGCCCGTTACCTTCACGGCCACCGCGCAGGGCGTCATCGCGACGACCACCGTGTCACCGCAGCTCGACACAATCGTGTCGCTGAACGCGACGCGCGCGCTCACCGCGCAGGCCAAGGACGGCGCCGGCTCCAACATGACCGGCTCCTTCACATGGACCAGCCGCACGCCGTCGGTCGCGACGGTCAGTGCGTCGGGTGTCGTGACCTCGGTCGCCAATGGCACCACGTACATCGTGGCCACAGAAGCCGGCGGCACCAAGGACTCGGCGCTCATCGTGGTGCAGCAGCGCGTGGCGACCATCAACGTCACGCCGGGCATCCGCAACATCTACAAGACGCGCAACTACGCGTTCACGGCGAGCGCCGTGGATGGCATGGGCAACGTGATCCCGGGCATCGGGTCGTTCACATGGAGCACCGTGACGCCGAGCGTGGCGTCGGTGGACACGGCGGGCAAGGTGACGGCGAATGCGCTGGGCTCGACGCAGGTGCGCGCCACCTCCGGCGCCATCACCGGCGTCGCCACCGTGAACGTGCTCACCCCCATCACCCGCATCATCGTCGGGCGTGATTCGCTGGGCGTGCCGGTGACTGATTCCACGGCGCTGAACTCGCTCGGCATCGGGCGCTTCTTCCGCGCCGAGGCGCGCGACACGCTCGACGCGCCGATGACGGGCGTGACGTTTGCGTGGTTCAGCACCAACAACTCCGTGGCGCTGATGGACAGCATCAGCGCCACGCGGGCGCGCGCGCTGTCGAACGCCAACGGCGTCACCACGATCCAGGCGTCGGCCGACGGCATCATGGGAACGGCGGCGCTCAAGGTGCAGCAGGTCCTCGCGTCCATCGAACTTGGGCCCACGCCCGACACCATCGGCATCGCGGGCACGGTGCAGCTGACGGCGCGCGGCAAGGACGCCAACAACCGGTACATCTCGGGCGGGACGTTCGCGTACGCCAGCGGCACGCCGGCGGTCGCAACGGTCAACGCCACTTCCGGCGTCGTGACCGGCGTGTCGCTCGGCTCCACGAACATCACGGCGACGAGCGGCGCGATCACGTCCAACAACGCCATCGTCGTGGTGAGCACCACGGTGCCGGCGATCATCTCGTTCGGCCGCGACACGCTGACGGTCGGGCGCGGGTCGAGCACGTCGATTCCGATCTTCCTGAGCCGGCCCAACGCGTCGGCCGTGACCATCAACCTCGCGGCGCGCGACACCAACGCCTACTTCTCTACGGCGAGCATCACGATTGCCGCCGGGAGCACCGCCGCCAACGCCACGCTCAACGGCCGCAACGCCGGCACGACGCAGATCTACGCCACCGACGGCGGCGGTGCCGGATACGCCGGTGATACCGCGGCGGTTGCGGTGCAGGCCAACATCCGGATGGCACAGACCTATTGGTACCTGAACGCCACCGACCAGGTGGCCTCACAGGCACTGCTCAGCGATCCGTCGCCCGCGGGCGGAACGTACGTGACATTCAACTACGGCACCCCGGGCTTCGCGCAGGTGTCGCCGGATCCCGCCTTCATCCCGGCGGGCCAGCTCGCGAGCAATGTGGTGATCACGGCGCTCGGCTCCATTGGCGGCAACACAACCATCACGCCCGCGGCCGCGGGCGTGAACGGTACGGCCTCGACGCTCTACGTGTATGCGCCGGTGCTGACCATCAGCGCCGGCACGACGGCTCGCCTCGGCGCCGGGCAGTTCGAGAACGGCTGGTATGTGACGACTCCGCAGACGTCCAACGTGGCCGTCCCGCTGACGTTCACGAGCACCGATACCAACGTCGTCACCGTCGCCGGCAATGGCGGCTCGGAGATCCCCGCCGGATCGTACTATCGCTACTTCACCGTGTGGGGCAAGACTCCGGGCACGGCGTCTGTGATCATCAGCGCCGCCGGCTGGAAGCCGGATACGCTTGTGATGACAATCACGTCTCCCCGCACGACGCTCTCTGGCGGCACGACGCTGGAGACGACGTCACCGATTTCTTACGTCACGGCCTACGCGGCTGACTCGCTGCGCACATCGCATTACCGCACCAGTTCGCTCGCGCTGACCATCAGTTCCAGTGACACGTCGGTTATCCGGATCATCGACAAGACGCCGTCCATCGCGGCCGGCCAGAAGTACGTCAGCAGCATCCGTTACCAGCCTGGAGGCGCGGGCGGCACGGCGTGGCTCAAGGTCGTCGCAGGCGGGCATGCCCCCGACTCGGTGCTGATCACGGTGGTCGGTCCGAAGCTCGAGTTCAGCTGGAACGGGACGCGTTACCTCGGCAACGGGCAGTTCGACCAGAACGCGTACGTGTATGCCCCGAATAACGTCGTCTCGCCGCTCACGGTGACGTTGACGCGGTCCGACACCACGAAGCTGACCACGCCGGCGACGGTCACCATTCCGGCGGGCTCGTACTACGTCTACTTCAACATCGCCGGCATCGACACGGCCGCGTCGGTCTCGGTCGTCGCATCGGCGCCGGGGTACCAGGGGGACACGTCGTACGTCCGCGTGACCACACCAGCCCTCGACCTGACGAGCAGCGGCACCTACAATGCCCTCGGCCCGGGCACGAATTTGTATGTGTACGCCGACGATTCGCTTGGCAACTGGCACTACCGGACCGCACCGCTCGCGATCTCGGTCGTCTCGCGTGACACCAACGTCGTGAAGGTGGACTCGGCGACCATCACGATTCCGGCCAGCGGGTACTACAACGGCAACAGCCGGATGCTCCCGGTGGGCACGGGCACCACGTGGATCGTGGTGACCGCGCCGGGGCACCGCACCGACTCCTCGCAGTTCACGGTCGTCACGCCCAAGCTCAACTTCAGCTTCAGCAGCTCCCTGGTCGGCCTGCGGCAGTATTACGGCTCGACGTCGTACTACGTCTACACGCCCGACAACCGCACGACACCGCTGGCCGTGACCATCACGCAGAAGAACGCGGCGGTGGATTCGCTATCCTCGGATTCGCTGACGATCCCGGCCGCGAGCTACTACGCGTACTTCGGGTTTGCCGGCATGGCGACCGGCACCGACACGATCATCGCTTCGGCGCCGGGCTACGTTCCCGACACCGCGATCATCCGCGTCAGTTCGCGGCGCTTCACGTTGTCCGGCATGCCGTCCACGGCCCTGACCACGAGCCCGCAGGGGTCCATCACGGTCTACGCCGCCGACACCACGAATACCAGCCACTACACGCTCGACACGCTCGTCCTGCGCGTGACCTCAAGCGACACGACCGTCATCAAGCCCGCCCTGGAGTACGTCCGCATTCCGCGCGGCATCTACTACACCTACGCGTACCACAACTATTTCGGCCCAGGCACGGCGAGCCTCACCTTTACCGACTCCGCCGGCGTGATGCCGAGCGTCACCACCGGTACGGTGACGGTCACGGGACCGTCGCTGGCCTTCAGCTCGACGTCGACGAGGCTCGGCATGCGCCAGACCTCGGGGAGCACGGGCTTCTACATCTATACGCAGAACAACGTGGCCTCGGCGGTCACGGTCAACTTGGTGAGCACCGATACCCGCGTGGCCACGGTGCCGGCGTCGGTGACCATTCCCGCCGGATCGTACTACGCCTACTTCGGCGTGACGGCGCAGGATACGGTGGGCACCATCCAGATCCAGGCCACCGCGACCGGTTTTGGCCCGGCCCCGCCAATGACCGTGCAGGTGACGCAACCGAGGTTCGTCATCTCCACCAACACGTCAACCTACACGACGTCTGGCGCGCAGTCCATTACCGTGTATGCCCAGGACGCCAACGGCACCAACCACTACACGACGGAGGCCGTGACGGTCACGCTGGCGTCCTCCAGCGGCGCGGTCGCGCAAATCGACTCGACGACGGTGACCATTCCGGCCGGCCAATACTACAGCAACTCCGCCAGGTGGATGCCGTCCGCCGCCGGGACGTCGCAGCTCTCGGCAACTGACACGCGCGCCGTACTCTACAAGTACAACACCGGCACCACGAACGTGGCTGTCTATACCCCCTACGCGCGCCTCAGCTGGAGCAGCGTCAAGCTCGGGCTGGGGCAGTACCGTGACGATTTGTGGACCGGCACAGAGGACTATATGCCGTCGGCGACGACGGTGAACCTCGCGCATGTCGGGGCGACGAAGGCGACCGTTCCCTCCACGGCCACGGTCCCCGCTGGCAGCTACTACGCGTACTTCCGCACGGTGGGAAGCGCCGTGGGCACCGACATCATCACGGCGAACATTGCCTCGCCGGTTCACCTGCCTGATACGGCATTCGTGGTCGTGGATTCCGGCCGCGTTGACAGCTTCAGCAACTGGCCGGCCACCATGAATGTCGGTGACTCGGTGCTTGTCACGCTGTACACGCGCGACCCCGACGGCGGCGTCCGCAACGTGCTGGCCGCCACGACGTTTGCCATCAGCGGCGGTTCGGGACTCGAGATACGGCAGGCCAACGCGGTGGTGACAAGCGTCACCGTTCCCGCCGATGCCAACTCCGTGTCGTTCTACCTGAAGGCAGCGACGACCAGCACCGCGCCACCCACCTTCACGCACGCCTTATACCGCGCCTACACTCCGCCCAACCCGACGGTGAGCCCGTGACGATCATGCCTCGCTTCGTTCATCTCGCCCTGTTGACCGCGGCGCTCGTCGCTTCGGCGGAGGCGACCGCGCAGTCGGCGCCCCCGCCTCCACGGCGCGACAGCGCACCAGCCCTGTTGCCTCCGCCTCCTGTGGCGAGACCGGAAGCGGTGACGCCGCGCACGCGTCCCGCGGCGATCGTCGCGCCGAGTGTTGACGAGACGGCGCGGCGCGCACCGGTCGAGCCGTTACCGGCCAGCGCCGCTGTTGAATCCGTGCGGCCCGCCCTCACGTCTACACAACAGCCGCAATCCGTTCGGGAAGCACCTCGCGTCGACCCACCACCCCCGACGCCAGTCAATCGCGCGTCGGTGCAGCGCGCCGCTGAAGCACCGCCCGCACCGGATGGCCCGCCGCCTGCCGGCGCCACGGCCCGTTGCAAGGACGGCACCTATCTCTTCACCCCCACTACCCAAGAGAGCTGCAGCGATCGCGGCGGCCTCGCGGTGATTCTCGCCTCGCGCCCCGTACCACCGACCCCGCCGCGGCGCCCGTAAACAGAAGCGATGACAACGAACGGCCTGCGAACGGCCTGTGACCCATGTCACAGGCCGTTCACGCTTTTCATACTCGCGCCCCACGCCGATCCTCCATACGTTAGAGCATTCATGTCCCGATGCGTTCGGACGCCCCCCATAGCGCCCGTGCCTCCATAGAGTAGGTGCCATCATGCGTAGTGCATCGCCTGTTCGTCGCCTCGCCATCGCGGCGGGACTGCTCATCGCCGTCCTCGTTGCCTGCGGCCGAGAGGTCACTGGCCCGGTTTCGGCGCCAGTCAACGTCTTCAAGCGAACCGGCGCTTTCGCGTTCGAGTCGAAGTACGAGACGGCCATTCCGGCGAACGCGCTGCACGCCGCGCTGCAACAGGTGGCCTTCGAGCGGGTGCGCATCACGCTGCGCCGCGAAGACGGTACCATCGCCCTCGACACCGTCGTGCTCTTCCCCGTCGGCGCCACCGAAATGACGCTGACGCTCAACGTCCCGCTCCCCGCCAGCGCGCCGTCCACCGGCGTGCCGTTCAGCCTCAACCTCGGCTACATCAACGCCGCCGGCGAAACCGTCTTCCAGGGCGGACCGCTCCCCGTCAACGTATTGCCCAGCACGGGCGGCACACCGCCCGCGCCGGTGCAGGTCCCGATTCACTACACCGGGCCCGGCGCCACAGCCTCGGCGGTGGCAATCACACCCAAGCTGCTCAGCGGCTTCCCCGGCCAGACGACGACCTTTACCGCGCAGGCCATCAGCCCCGCTGGGCAGCCAATGCCCGGCACGCCGATCGCCTTTACGTCCTCGAACGACGCGGTGGTGACCGTGAACGAGGCCACGGGCGCCGCGACGCTACAGGGGCGCGGCACGGCCAAGGTGTATGCACTGCTCCTCACCGGTCCCGCCGACAGTGCGGTGGTCACGGTGACGCTCCCCGCATCGCAGCTGCAGCTCGTGAGCGGCGGCGGGCAGACGGGCCCGGCGGGCTCGACGCTGGCGACGCCAGTGGTCGCGCGCGTGGTCGCGTCAGATGGCATCGGTGTGAGCGGTGTGACGGTGACCTTCGCGGCCAGCGGCGGCGGCACAGTCGCCCCCGCGTCCGCCGTGTCAACCGCTGACGGTTCGGTGAGCACTCAGTGGACGCTTGGCCCGACGGCCGGCGCGCAGACGCTGACCGTCACCAGTGCCGGGCTCACGGGCTCGCCGCTCACCGCGGACGCCACCGCGCTCGCGGTGACGCCGACGAAGCTCAGCGTCCTTACCGGACCGGCGTCGAGCAAGGCCGGAGCTGCGCTGCCGCCGGTGACGGTGGTCGCGCAGGATGCCGCAGGCAACACGATTGCGAATTTCACCGGCGACGTCAGCGTGGCGATTGGCGCCAATCCCGGCGGCTCGACGCTCAGCGGCACAACGACGGTCAAGGCTGTTGCCGGCATCGCGACGTTCGGCGACCTCTCGCTCAATCGGCCGGGCACGGCCTACACGCTGGTCTTCTCGAGCGCCGCGCTCTCCGCCGCCGTCAGCGGGACATTCGACATCACGGCGGGCAATGCCAACGCACTCGCCTTTAGTGTGATGCCGTCGTCCGTGGATCCGGGCCTGGCGATCGCGCCGCCGATTACCGTCACGGCACAGGACGCCGCTGGAAACGCGGTGGCGAGCTTCACCGGTGCGGTGACCGTTGCGATTGGCTCGAATCCGGGCGGCGCGACGCTTGGCGGCACACTCACCAGGACCGCCGTGGCTGGCGTTGCGACCTTCAACGATCTGACGATCACCAAGAGCGGTACGCCCTACACGCTCACGGCGGCCGCCAGTGGGTTGACCAGCGCCACGAGCGCGGGCTTCAGCGTCACGTCGGGTGCGCCATCCGGCCTGACCATCGTGAGCGGCAACGGCCAGTCGGCGGCAGCCGGAACGCTGCTGAGCCCGATCACGGTGCGCCTGCACGATGCGTTCGACAATTCCATTGCCGGCGCGACGATCACGTTCGCCGTTACTGGTGGAGGTGGTTCGCTCGCGAGTGCCACCGCCACAACCGACGCCACCGGAGTCGCGACTGCCCTCTGGACGATCGGCGCTGGTCCGCAGACCATGACCGCGACGTACGCCGGACTCCCGCCGGCGACCATTACCGCTACCTCCACCAGCGTCGCGCTGACGTGGACGGGGACGGTGAGCGCCGACTGGCATACGGCGGGCAACTGGACGCCGGTCTTCGTGCCGTCCGCGGCGGATGCGGTCACGATTCCAGTGACCACAACGGCGCCGACCATCAGCGCACCGGCCAACGTCCTCAGTCTCTTCGTCGCCACGGGCGCCACACTGACGAACAACTCGACGCTCACCGTGAACGGCAGCCTCAACGCCGGCACGACGATCACGGGCAGCGGTACCATCCTCCTCGCCGGCGCGAGCGGCACCCTCGCGGGCGTGATCAACCAACCGGTCATCCTCAGTGGATCCGCGTACACGCTGACCGGCGCCACGCAGGTGACGGGCCTCCTCGAGATCAACTCCACCGGCAAGCTCACCATTGGTGGCCAATCGCTCACGGTGACGGGCCCCTTGAGCCTGAGCGCAAGCGGCCGCCTGGCGATGACGAACCCGGCTGATCTCGTGACGGTCACGGGAAATACCTTCTTCAGCGGCGGATCCGAGAACGGATTCCTCACGGCAGGCACGCTGGTCGTGCAGGGCAACTTCACCGCATCAGGCGCCAGCTTCGGTGCCACCGGCACGCACACGCTGAGGCTGTCCAGCGCGGGTTCGCCTCAGACGCTGGCCTTCACCTCACCCCTCGCGGGCCAGGGCATCAACCACCTGGTCTTTGAGGGCGCCGCCATCAAGACGCTGGCGGGCGCGCCGCAGATCATGGGTGACGTCTCCCTCCTGGCGACGAGCGCACAGGTGGAGGGTGCGGCGACCGTGAGAATCGGCGGCAACTTCACCGACGCCACCATTCTATCGGACTCAACGTCCCCGTATCCGCTGGGTGGATGGCGCGCGTCCAGCACCGAGTTCTTCGGCTCCAACAAGACGATCACCGCGACCTTCATCACGTCGAACGTCACCGTGAGCGGCACGGTGCAGCCCGCCGCGTGCGTGTCGTGCCTCGGTGACTCGCGACTCGTCAGCCTCGTCGGTGGCTGGTACCTGCAGGTCAACGGTGACCTGACCGTGTCGGGAGCGGGCGCCGTCCTCAAACTGAACGCCAACCAGATCCGGGTGCTCGGCAACTTCGCCACCGCGTCGGGCGGCGTCGTGGATCTCACGGGCACGTACGACTATCTCGACGTGTATGGCAATGCGGTCTTCGCCGGGGGCAGCACGGCGGGGAGGCTCACGTACGGCACCCTCGAGGTCGTGGGCAGCTTCACACAGAGCGGCGCCGCCGATTCCTTCGCGCCGAGCGTCGATTTCTACACGTACATCGGGGAGCCGTATGCCGTCGCGGCGCTCCGCGAATCGCGCAGCCGTCGGGCCCGCTCGATGGACGCGACGACACCGACGTCGCCCGTGCTGGAGGCGGCTCGCATTGCGCGCGATCGGCGCATTGCCCCATTGCGCGCGGCACGTGACGCGCGGCTCGCCAGAATCGACCGACGGGCGGCGGCGTATGCGGCCCACGGGCTGGCGGCGCCATCACGCGAGCTGGAGGCCGGTCGCAGTGCACGGGCCGACGGCAACGGCGTGCGGCTGCTGCGGCCTGCGTCGCGCCTCATGCCGATCCTCTCGACCATCACGTTTGCCAACCCCACCTCATCGTTCTTCGGCACGCTCTATCTGTCGGGGCTCGATGTCGCCCTGGGAAGCGACGTCCAGGTCTTGGGCCGTCTCGAGACCGGCTACAGCTACTGGCACTCGGTCTACTCGACCAGCGCGACGCCGCGAAAGATCACGTCCCACGGCGCCGACGTGCGCGACCTTGGCTTCAACAACGTCAGCTGGAACCTGCTCGACGGCAGCGACGTCTGGGCCATGGACTGGGTCGAATTCGACAACATGGACGTGACGGCGGACCAGTTCACGATCGCGCGCACGAGCGACGAGCGGGCGTTGTGTGACTGCAACTCCTACTACGAACTCTACTACTGGACCTTCTACACCACGCCGACCACCGGGCATTACATCAAGGTGACGGACACGAACGGCGGGCCGAACGTCACCACCGTCTTCATGTCATACCCCAATCCGTCCGCCCACGGCGGGCATGTGGCCACGGCAGGCGGTGCGGTGATCGAGAACTGGCCGGAAACCTCCGTTGCCACCTGGCTCGGAGGCACGTCGAACGACTGGAACGTCGCATCCAACTGGAGCGGGGGCGTCGTGCCCACGTCCTCCGATGACGTGCTCATTCCATCTACCTCCGCAAGCAATCCGCTGTTGACCGCGGTATCGTCGGTGCACAACCTGACGATCGAGACCGGCAAGACGATCGACATGAGTTGTGAGACGTTCAACGTCTATGGCAATGTCGTGGCGCCGCTGGCTGCTGAATCCGTGTTGGACTGCGACGGAGACTACATGAACCTGATTGGTGACGGCAGCCCCTTCAACACCGTGGTCGGCAACTTTGCCACGGTGAATGTGCTGGGCAACTACAAGGTGTCGGGTTCGGGGAGCAAGCTCATCGCGGGCTACGAGTTGAGGGTGGATGTTACCGGCAACTTGACCGTCAACGGCGGGGAGGTAGACGCGGGTTACTTGTCGATCAACAGCGACGCCACGTTCACGATGACGAACGCCGCTGACAAGGTCGTCGTCGGCAACGGCGCCTCGTTCAACGGCGCCAGTTCAACCCTGACGGCCGGCACCCTAACACTCAACGGCGTCACGCTCTCCGCGAGCGGCAGTTCCTTCGCGCCGAGCGGTACGCACACGGTGGTCTTCGCCGGCAACAGCAGCGTCAGCTTCGTCGATCCGGCACAGAGTTTCCTGCGGAACGCGCAGATCCTCGGCGGGGCGACGATGTACCTGTACAGCAACGTCATCGTGACTGGAGTCCTCTCGCGTGGCACCGGCACCGGCCCGACCGCCGTGTCAACGACTCCGTATCCGTCGCCGGCGCGGCTGCTCACCGTGAACGGCCTGAATCAGACCGGCGCGGACGCGATGCAGTTCTCAAACGTCACGCTCAATCTGACCGGCAGCGAGAGCGTGACGTTCAACAACGCAGTGTTCATGGCCTTTGGCCCGGGCTTCTTCGGTGAGTCTCTCTTCGAGGTCAATCGCAGCGGTGGTCCCTTCTACTTCACCGGACTTGACTTCTCGGCGGCGGGATTCGCCGCTGACACGACGAGGCATTTCGTCAAGAACTCCGGCAGCGCGGACATCAATCTCATCAACCCGTTGCCGGGCTCCGGCGTTAGTGGCACGCACTTCATTGCAACGGGTGCCGGTGCGGTTATCTGGCCGTTCCTGCCGTAGTCGCCGCGCCTCAGAACAGCTGCAGCTGCTCCCCCAACTGGGCCGGGTCCACCGCGACCTGGCCCAGTTGGCGTTGCAGCTCCCGCACGTTCGCCGGCGCGTGCCCGCTGAAGTGGTTGTTCACGTAGCCGTACACCGTCTTCACGCGACTCACAATCGCGGGCATCACCTTGAGCCAGGCCTCGATCTCCTTGGTTCGGTCGTGCTGCACGCGCGAGTAGTCCGCGATCTCGCGGTCGGGACCCATCCAGCGCAGGTACATGAAGTCCGACGTCGGGCGATCGGCGAGTTTGAGCATCACGTACCGCGGGATGAACCGCGCGTCCGCCAGCGTCAGCGCCACGTGATGCTCGGCGAGCAGCGCCACGATGCCGTCGTTGATCCACCCGCGCTGGCGGAACTCCACCGCCACGCGGAGGTCGCGCGGAAGGAGCGGCAGGAATGCCGCGAGCGCCGGCAGCTCGGACGGCGCGAAGTCGGGGCCGAGCTGGATGAGCACCGGGCCGAGCTTGGGCCCGAGTTCGCGGGCGACGTCGAAGAAGCGCTGCACCAGCGCCTCGCTGCGGCGCAGGCGGTTCTCGTGCGTGATCTCCTGCGGCAGCTTGAGCGCGAACGTGAAACCGTCCGGGACTCGCGACGCCCAACTGCGCACCGTCTGCACGGCGGGCGTCGCGTAGAAGGTGCTGTCCACTTCCACCGTCTTGAACGCGCGCGCATACACCGTGAGAAAATCGGCGGCGCGCGTGCGCGCCGGATAGAACGGCCCCACCCAGGCGGCGTAGTTCCAGCCTTGGCAGCCGAGTCGAATCTCGGCGGTCATGCGCGCCCCTCCCGCGGCGCGGCGCGCTGGCAGTTCGTCATTCGCTGGCCGCCTTCGCGACAGTGGCCACCTGCCCCGCCACGCGGTCCACGAAATCGGCGTCGTTCCAGTACGCCGTGTGCGACAGCGGTGTCCAGCCCGAGAGCAGCGGGCCGACGCCGAGTGACACATCCTCGTGCACCGTGGCGGCATACGCCGAGCTGATCTCGCGCAGCGGGTAGCCGAGTACATCATCGGGATCGAAGTAGTTCATCCAGCGCGCCGCGGCACGCACCGGGGCGCTGAGTGCGCTGCCCGGCGACGGAAAGGCGATCGGTTTTACCTGTTCGAGCCCGAGCGTGAAGAGCGGAATATTGGAGCCGAAGGTGATGAGGCCGGCGAGCGTCTGGCAGCGCGTCAGTGGATCGCGCCCCGGACCGCGGCGGCGCTGCTCGTCCCACACATGGTCGGAGAAGATCACGCTCCCCAGCGAATGAGCCGCCACAACGAGCGGCGTGGTGGGGCTGGTGCGCACCGACAGTTCGGCAAGGCGCTCGTACACGCGCTCGTGGATGGCCTGATAGTGATCGTACTGCCCCGGGTTCGGCCGGCGGTACGCCACCGCGTCGGCGAGCACTCCCATGACGAACTTCCGTAGCCATCCCCAGTCGAGACGATGCGCCTGCGTCATGCGGCGCCACAGGTCGTCCTCGTCCACCTGGAACAGGTCGCCCCACCAGATGGAGGTCACCTCGAGCGCGTTCCTTGGAATGCCCCGGGCTTCCACCCGCGTGCGCACGGCGCGCAGGAAGGCGTCGGCGAAGGTGGCGTTTTGGGCGCCCATTCCGTGGATTACGGCGAAGGCGACTACTGACATGGTCCGGGGTGCAGGGTGGGGTTCAGGGGCACAGGCACGGTGGGGTGCTCGGGCACGGGCACGGTGTGGGCAGGGATAGGGAATTGATGCATTCTTGAACTCGGCGCCAGCCTGTGGTTCCCTGCACCGTTCACTCCACCGTGCCTGTGCCCCCTGCACCCCACCCTGCACCCTGCACCGCATGAAGCCCAAGTTCTTCAGAACGCCGGATACCCTCCGCGCCTGGTTCACCAGGCACGGCGCATCCAAGACCGAACTCTGGATCGGCTACTACAAGAAGGCCTCGGGCAAGGGCGGCGTGGTCTACAAGCAGGCGCTCGACGAGGCGCTGTGCGTGGGGTGGATTGATGGGCAGGTACGGTCCATTGACGACGCGTGCTACATGCAGCGCTGGACGCCGCGGAAGCCGAAGTCGAACTGGAGCAACGTGAACGTGAAGCGCGTCGGCGAACTCATCGCCGCGGGGCGCATGACGCCGGCCGGGCTGGCGGCGTTCGCGCGTCGCGTCCCCGAGCGCACCGGCGTGTATACGTTCGAGAACCCGACGCCGGAGTTCCTGCCCGCGTTCCTGAAACGCTTCAAGGCCGACAAGGCTTCGTGGAAATTCTGGAGCGCGCAGCCGCCGGGTTACCGTCGCACCGTCACGGGCTACGTGATGAGCGCCAAGCAGGATGCCACGCGCGAGCGTCGGCTTGCGATCGTGATTGATCATTCGGCGCGCGGTGAGCGACTTCCATCGCTCGGCGCCGCGCCGAGTCGCGTCTCTGCCGCCGCTGTCAAGAAGCGATAACTCATTAAAAATGAGCATCTTACGACAGAATTTGACAATCTGCTTTCAGAATGATATCATTTTGCCATCACCCTCTTCGAGTGATCAACCATGTACCGCGAAAGACAGCTCAACCCCAAGAACGGTCTCGTCTGGCTGCTCCTGCTCCTGACGATCTCCGTCCTCGCTTTTCTCATGATCGTGAACGCCGCGACGCGCGAGCAGTTCGGTGCCGTCATCCTCGGCGTCATCATTCTCATCGTCGCGCTCTTCTGCCTGGGCGGCCTCTTCATCGTGAACCCCAACGATGCCAAGGCGCTGGTGCTCTTCGGCAAGTATGTGGGCACGGTGAAGAAGGACGGTTTCTTCTGGGCCAACCCGTTCATGGTCAAGCGCCGCATCAGCCTGCGCGTCCGGAACTTTGAGACCGCCAAGCTGAAGGTGAACGACGTCAACGCCAACCCGATTGAGATCGGCGCGATCGTGGTGTGGAAGGTCGTCGAGACGGCCGAGGCGCTGTTCGAAGTCGACAACTACGAGAAGTACGTGAACGTGCAGACCGAGTCGGCGCTGCGCGCCACGGCGTCGCAGTTCGCCTACGATGCACACCAGGCCGGCGAGGAATCGCTCTCGACGCATGCGGCGGAAGTGAGCAAGCACCTGCAGGCCGCCATCCAGGAGCGGCTGGCTCGCGCCGGTGTGGAGGTGATCGAGGCGCGCATCTCGCACCTGGCGTACTCGCCCGAGATCGCCGCCGCCATGCTGCAGCGCCAGCAGGCCAGCGCCATCATCGCCGCCCGCTACAAGATCGTCGAGGGCGCCGTGGGCATGGTCGAGAACGCGCTCGAGATGCTCGCCGCGAAGAACATCGTGCACCTCGATGATGAACGGAAAGCGACGATGGTCAGCAACCTACTGGTCGTGCTCTGCAGTGAGCGCTCGACGCAGCCGGTGGTGAATGCCGGGTCGCTGTATACCTGAGCCGCACACCCCTCGAATCGCAGAAGGTGAATGCCATGTTGAAGCGAGTCTCCCCAGTGCTCTGGCAGTTCCCGCTGACGGTGCTGGTCTGTGTCGGCTGCAGCCTGGCTGGCGCCTGGGCCGTCAGCCGGCTGCTGGGACTCGAGATGAACGCATCGGTTGTCGCCACGCTGGGCGCGGTCCTGAGTTCTGCCGTGATTGCCGGTGAACTGCGGGCCGAACGACAGCGCTCAGCAACCTGACAAGTCGTCTGCCATCTGTCGTCTGCCATCTTCCATCTGCCCTTCACATGCCCCGCAAGCCCTTCCTGCTCCGCATCGACGACCAGCTGCTCGCCGCCATCCAGCGGTGGGCCGCCGCCGACATGCGCAGCCTGAACGGGCAGATCGAGTACCTCTTGCGTGATGCGCTGCGCCGCGGCGGCCGCCTTCCGACGCGGGTGGCGGCCGACGACGACGCCGCCGTCCACGCCTCTGAGCCGGAACAGGAGTAGCCTCATGATCATCATCCCGCCGCAGCATCACCGCCGCAACAAACCCGCGACCCAGCACGACACGACGGTCGGCATGTTCGTTGTCTTCGTGCTCGCAGTGGTGATCGCGCTGGTCGTCTTCATCGTGGGCCCGCTGAGCAACAACCCGCCGCCGCGCGGCGTGGGATTCGGCGTGATCGGTTTCGCAGTTCTCTTTGGCGCCATCGCGTTCTTCTCCTGGATGAAGGAGCAGAGCGAGCCTGACGCGCCTGACAGCAACAACCAGAGTTCGGAGCAATGATGTTCATCCCGATGAATCGAGGTCCCGCCTCGCGTGGCGCGCGGGCCGTCGCTGCTGCGCTCGGCGTCGTAGGTGCCATGCTCGGCGCCGGGCTCCACGCGAACAAGGACCTTTCCCTGAGCACGCCGTGGGTGTCCATCGCCGTCGCCGGCGTCGTCCTCGCGATTGGCCTCGTCGTCCTCATGCGATTCCTCTCGGCACGCGATGAACAGACCGCGGCTGAACCGCGCGAGGCGTCCGAGTTCAGCCAGCACCTGGTGATGGTCATCGTTGCCATCATCGCTGGCCTGCTGGCCATCGGCCTCTTTCTGGCGCTGACGCCGCGCGCCGCCGCGAGCCAGGAGCGGGTCGTCGCACCGGCGGCGGTGCCGCAGTCGGCCTACGTGCTCACGCGCGGCAGCGACACCATCGTGGTGGAGCGCATCACGCGCGGCCGGTCGAGCATCAACGGCGACATCACCATGCGGGGACAGGCGCGGATGACGTTCGTGGCTGATCTTGGGCCCGGCCCCAGCGTGCCGATGCTCTCGTTCAAGGTGTGGGCCAGCGGCGCTTCCATTGACACGCCGCCGCTGCAGAGCGGCGCGCTCTCGTTCACCGCCGACTCGGCGGTCATGGCCGTGAATGTCGGCGGCACCGAACGGCGGATGGCCCGCAGCGTGACCAAGAATCCGCTGCCGCTTCTCAACAATGAATTCGCGCTGATGGATCTGGCCATCCAGCGGGCGCGCGCGCAGCACGTGACGTCGGCGACCGTGCCGATGTTCGCCCTGTCGGGAGCCGGAGTCCAGATCGACGTCACCATCGAATTCGTGGGCGCCGACAGCGCCGTCTTCCGCGTGGCGGGGCAGGAATCCCGGCTTCGCATCGACGCAAACGGCACCATCGTGGGCGGCGTGATTCCGTCGCAGAATATCATCCTCACCCGCGTGGACGGAGCGGCCGCGGACAAGATCGCCATTGGCCGTCCCGACTACGGCGCCCCCGCCGGCGCGCCGTACACGGCGGAAGAGGTGACGGTCAAGACGCCCGCAGGGCACGTGCTCACGGGCACGCTCACGCTGCCGAAGAACGCCAACAAGAAAGTGCCGGCCGTGGTGACCATCACCGGCAGCGGCCAGCAGGACCGCGACGAGTACATCCCACTCGTGCCGGGCTACCGCATCTTCCGGCAAGTGGCGGACACGCTCGGCCGGCGCGGCATTGCGGTGCTGCGCCTCGACGACCGCGCCATCAACGGCTCGGGCGGCGACGTGCAGAAGGCGACGAGTGCCGACTTCGCCGATGATATTCGCGCCGGCATTGCTTATCTGCGTGCACGCTCCGAGATCGACGGCGCGCGCATCGCGCTGGCCGGGCACAGCGAGGGCGGGATGATCGCGCCGCTCGTCGCGAGCACCGATGCCAAGCTGGCGGGCATCGTGCTCATGGCCGGCCCCGCGTACACCGGGCGTCGTATCATCGACTTCCAGCTCAAGAACTCCGTGATGGGTAACGGCACCATCTCGGCTTCCGATGCGGAGAAGAGCAAGACGCTCGCCTCGCTCGCGGCCAACTTCGACTCCACCTCGGCGAAGGTGCCGTGGATGGCGTACTTCCTCGGGTATGATCCCGTACCGACGGCGAAGCGGGTGAAGACGCCGGTGCTCATTCTCCAAGGCGCCACTGATCAGCAGGTGACGCCGGACCAGGCGCCCCTGCTCGAGCAGGCATTCAAGTCCGGCGGCAACAAGGACGTGACGATGAAGGTGTTCAAGGACCGCAATCACCTATTCCTGATGGATCCGAGCGGATTCCCCGGCGGTTATGTGAAGCTCACGAACGGGCGGATCGACGGCGAGGTGATGGGGACGCTGGCCGACTGGCTGGTTGCTCGACTGAAGCCTTAGCGGCCACTGCGAAGCTGTACCTGCCACCACGAAGAACGAAGGGCGCGAAGGGGCGCGAAGGCCATGACCTCAGGAGCACTTCACGCATGCTTTCAGAACTTCGGCGAAAACCCCTGATCACAATCGGTGCGCGCGAGTTGCGCGTGGCCCGCGTGGTCATGGCTGCGATGGCGGTCCTTACCACCGCGGAGGGCTTGGTCATTGTCATGGTGCGCGGCCTGCCCGACTTCGAAGGGCGGACGTCGTTCGGACTCTGGCTCGTGCTGCTGGGCTCGGCCATGGGCCTGTACGCGTGGCGTGGACGGTGGACGCCGCCGGAGACTGAGGAGGAGAAGGCGCGTGACGCGCGGCTCACCCGGTACATGAACATCGCTTTCAGTGGAGCGGAGTTGCTGTTCCTCTCGCTCGCATTGATGGGGCTGCTCTTCCCGTCCGTTCTCGGCGGACTCTGGGACGAACACCGGTCGTCGGTGACGCTGCTGTTCTCCCTGGTGTTGCTTGATGTGGCGGTGCGGTTCGTGCGGCGGTACGGGTCCGTGAAGCCGGCGGAGAAGGTCGAATGACGGCGCCGCGCCGACACACGCGCACGCCGCTCGCCGTGCTGGTGAGCATTGGCTTCCTCGTCATTGTCCACTCCATGACGCAGGACTCGCCCGCGCATTTTTCGCGCACCCTGCCGTTCCTGCTGATGATGATCCTCGGCGAACTCGTCCGTGAGTGGACGGTCGGCCGGCTTTCCTCGTCCACCGACGAGGAGACGCGACGCCGTCGACGCCGGCTCGGTTGGATTGCGGGGATCGCGGGCATTGTCTTCCTGACCATCCCGCTCACAGGGCTCGTCACCGAGTGGCTCCCGAAACGCAGCCTCTGGGTCTACGCGCTGGCTGCCGCGAGCCTCGTGTGCCTGGGTGTGCTGGCGGCTGTCATGATGGTCAGCGCTCAGGCGACGCTCAACGCCAAGCGTGCCGAGGCCGCCCGCGCGGGCGAGCAGCTCGCACTCAAACCGCCTGGTCCGCTGATCTTCCTGGCTGTCCTGGTCAGTGCGCTCCTAATGTTCGCGTCGGTCAACGCGACCGTGATAGGGTCACTCTTCGCGCACCAGACGCTCGGCGCCGCGCAGTGGGTGCGCGTGATTGTCTCGGCGCTGCTTTGCTTCGGACTCGTCTATGCCATCATGCGCAAGCTGAACGAGTTCGCGGATCGCCCGTTCGACCCAGCGAACCCCGACCTTACCTAACCGGTTGTTCAGATGGCTACTACCCTTTCCTCCCGCTGGACGCCGTTTTACAAGTTCGTCATTCCGCTGCTCGTGATCGGTGGGGTGGGAACGAGCGCCGTCATGACATACCTGCACCCGGAGCCGCAGAAGATGCCGCCCGGCCTGCGTCCGGATCAGGCGTGGATCCTCATGGCGGTGGCGGCCGTCATCGCGATCGGGGTGATGTGGTGGGCGCTGGGGCGGCTGATGCGCGTGGAGCTCGACGATGACGAGCTGATCATCTCCAACTACCGCACCGAGATCCGCGTTCCGCTGGCGAACGTCGCCAAGATCGCCGGCCCCAGCCGAAGCAACCCGCCGCGTTACACGCTGACGTTCGAGGAACCGACAGACCTTGGACGCACCATCGCGTTCATCCCGCCGATCACGTGGACGCCGTTGCGCATGAAGGAGCGGGATGAAGTGGTGGCACTGCGCGCCGCGTGGGCGGCCGCGCGAAGCGCTGCCGAGCGCAGGTAACGTCAACCCAGGAACAGCAGATGGTCGAGATTTCCATCGAGGAAGACACGCTCGTCGTGGACGTACTGGGCTCGCACCAGGTCTTCGCATTCAAGGGCGCGCTGCGCGTCCCGCTGTCGCACGTGCGGTCGGCGCGACACGATGTTGAGCACGCTGACCGGTGGTGGCACGGGCTCAAGGTGATCGGCACCGACATTCCCGGCGTCTTTGCCGCCGGTACGTTCTGGTCAAGCGACGGGTGGCGCTTCTGGGACGTGCGGCATCCCGAGAACGCCATCACCATCGAGCTGAACGACGAGCGTCTGGCGGAGATCATCGTCGAGGTTGAGGACCCGGAGAGGGAGGCCGCGGTGATCAACGAGGCGGTGCGGCGGGCGGAGTAACTGCAACTGCTTACCACGGATGACACGGATAGGGAGCGGATAGACACGGATCAATCTCTAAAGGGGGTGTGCACCAGTTCTGCGGTGCACGCCCCCTTAAGTGTTCGATCCGTGTCTATCCGTCCTGTTCCGTGTCATCCGTGGTGAGCAGTTGCAGTTCCCGTCCCATTCACCCGAACCTCACGTCCCGCCCCCGAAACCGCTTCTTCATCACCGCAATCGCCGCGCGGCTTGAGTCAATCAGCACGCAGTCACGGCCGTTGCGGTCGGCGGCGTCCCCAAAGGAGCCGCTCCCGGCAAAGAAGTCGAGCAGGCGGTCGCCGGGGTTCGAGTGCACACGCACGATGCGTTCGAGCACACCGAGCGGCTTCTGCGCGGGATAGCCCGTCTTCTCCTTCCCCGTCGGACTGACGATGGTATGCCACCACGTGTCGGTCGGGACTTTTCCCCGCGCGGCCTTCTCCGCGCCCACCAACCCCGGCGCCATGTACGGCACGCGGTCACCGGCCGCCTGGTTGAACGTGTAGCGCTTGGGGTCGCGCGCGTACCAGAGCAGGTTGTCATGCTTCGGGCTCCAGCGCTTGCTCGTGCGCGCGCCGTAGTCGTACGCCCAGATGATCTCGTTGATGAATGAGGCGCGGCCGAAGATCTGGTCGAGCATCACCTTGGCGTAGTGCACCTCGCGATAATCGAGGTGCACGAAGAGCGACCCCGTGGGCGTCAGCAGCCGCCGCGCCTCCACCAGTCGCGGTTCGAGGAAGGCAAGGTAGTCGTCGAAGACGTCCCCGAATGATCGGCTCCCCGTGCGCACCTGCGCGTAGCGCTTGCCGTTGAACGCCACACGGCCGCCTTCGACCACCCGCTTCGCTTTCCAGCTCGTCCGCACCTGCGCGCGCCCCGTGTTGAACGGCGGATCGATGTAGATGAGGCCAAAACTCGCGTCGGGGTAGGCGGCGAGGGCCTTGAGATTATCCGCGTGGTGGATGGTTAGCACCCGTACAATATGGGGGGAGGAGGGGTGCAGAGGTTTGGTGGAGGGAGAGGAGTGGAGAGATGAGAAAGGAGCGAGAGGGCTTGCCGCCCCACCCGCTCCCCCGCACTCCACTCTTCACCCCTCCCAAGCCGCTGCACTCCTCCTCCACCCTGCTACTTAACTGGCTGCGCCGGCTTGAACGTAATGTTGAAGCTCACCGCCACTTCATCCGCAATCGGGTTCATCCGGGAGTTGTACGCCACGCCGTACTCGGATCGCACGATCGTGAACTGACCCTTCATGCGCCCCGTCTTCGTCTGGTCGTCCCAGAAGACGAGCGTCCCTGGGATCGTCACCGGCTTCGTCACGCCACGGATGGTCAGGTCGCCCGTCAGGTTGACCTTGGTGTCGCTCATCTTGTTCACGATCGTCGAGACGAACGTGATCTGCGGGAACGAGTCGGCGGCGAAAAAATCCTTGCTGCGCAGGTGGTTGTCGCGCGCCGTCACCCGCGTGTTCACGCTCTTCGTGTCGATGACGAGCTTCACCGACGCCTTGTCCCACGCCGCGGGGTCCAGCGTGATGTCGGCGTCCCACTTGTCCCAGTAACCGTGCGCATCCAACAGGCGCGACTCGGCGACGAAGTTGATCTCGCTGTGCGCCGCGTCCTTCACGAACTTCGCGTCCTGGGCACCCGCCGCCGTGGCGACGAGGAGGACGAACAATCCAAGCACTGCACGCATCTGCTTCCGCTCCATCTGCATCTTGGTGGGGGTAACCCAGCCGGGGGGCCGAGCATGATGCAGGGAGATTGCTTTAGTGCTAAGATTCTTGCAAGTGGAGGAATTCCTGACAATTGCCCCTTGCCTTGCACCCCACCGTGCCTGTGCCCCTGCACCCCACCGTGCCCCTGCACCCTACCGTGCCCGTGCCTCTGAACCAGCAGGCGTTCAGCGCACGTAAACCTTCCGCGCCACCGCAGCACCGATGACGTGCCGCGCCCGCCCCACCGCCACCGTCAACGGCCCCTCGAACGGCGCCCGGTCCACGAGCCGCAGCGTCACCCCGGGGCGGATGCCCAACTCGCCGAGGTAGCGCAGCAACGCGGGGTCGCGATCGCTCATGCGCGCCACACGCGCTGGCGAACCCACCACCAAATCGTCCAGGGTGCGCAGCCGCGTGTCGTCCACGGTGCCGTCGGCCCGAGGGATCGGCGCCCCGTGCGGGTCGACGTCAGGGTCTCCGAGTGCCGCCGCCATCCGGTCGATGAGCTCCGGGCTCGCCGCGTGCTCCATGCGCTCGGCCTCGTCGTGCACGCCGTCCCAGCCGAAGCCGAGCCGCGTCACGAGGTAGCTCTCGAGAATGCGATGCCGACGGATCATCTGCAGGGCGACGCGCCGCCCGCGCGCGGTGAGGCGCGCGCCGCGGTACCGCTCTACCGCCACCAGCCCCTGCCGCGCCAGCCGGCGCACCATGCCGCTCACCGACGCCGGCGCGATGCCGAGTCGCGTGGCGATGGCCGTGGTGGCCGCGGCGTCGCCGTCCCGCTCGATCTCGTAGAT
Source organism: Gemmatimonadaceae bacterium (assembly GCA_041661925.1). GTDB lineage: Bacteria > Gemmatimonadota > Gemmatimonadetes > Gemmatimonadales > Gemmatimonadaceae > PNKL01. The sequence goes on along the minus strand of JBAZTM010000007.1, from coordinate 39,827 downwards.
GGTCTTCAGGTAGTCTTCGGCCTGCCGCGTGAGCACCGGTGTGTCCGCCGCAGGCGACGCCGCCTTGCGCCGGGCGGAGCCTCGCGTGCCGCCGCGGCGTGGCGCGGTCACGGGGCGCCCTTCACCTGCGCCTCGCGCACCATCAGCACGGGCACATGCGTGCGATGGCGCAGCTCGCTGGCGACGGATCCGCGGATGAGGTCGTTGAGTCCGCGGTGTCCGTGGGTGGCCATCGCGATGAGGTCGGCCCCTTCGTGCTCGGCGGCGACGGCGATTTCGTCCGCCGGGTTGCCGCAGGCCAGCACCGCCTCGCACGACAGGCCATCGGCGACGAGTTCCTCGCAGACGGAGTCGAGGTAGGCGCGGTCGCGCCGCATCTCTTCGCTCTCGCGCAGGTCGAGCTGGGCCAGGTTGCGCGCGGCGAAGCCGTCGGCCACGTGAATGAGGACGATGGCGGCGCCGCAGTGGCGGGCGACCGCGCGCACGTGGTCAATGATGACCCGGTCGGTGCGCGTGTTCTCGAGAGGGACGAGGATGCGTTGATACATCAGGAAATCCATCCCGCGAAGGTCTGCACGAGCAGCCACGCATTCAGGGAGGCAATCACGAACGCGACGGAATATGCGGCAATCTTGAGCCAGGTGGGATTCGTAAAGTCACCCATCTTCTTCCGGTCCGATGTGAAGGCGACGAGCGGGAAGACCGCGAATGACAGCTGCAGCGACAGGATGACCTGGCTCAGGACGAGCAGCTTCGCCGTGCCGCTGTCGCCATAGAGCACGGCGACGATGACGGCGGGCACGATGGCGATGGCGCGGGTAATCAGGCGCCGCAGCCACGGACGGATGCGGATGTTGAGGAAGCCCTCCATCACGATCTGCCCGGCCAGCGTGCCGGTCAAGGTCGAGTTCTGGCCGCTGGCCAGCAGCGCCACGGCGAACATGGCCGACGCACCGGTGACACCGAGCAGCGGCGTGAGGAGCTTGTAGGCGTCCTGGATCTCGGCCACTTCCGTGTTGCCCGTGGTGTGGAACGTGGCGGCCGCGACGATGAGGATGGAGGCGTTGATGAAGAGCGCGGTGGTGAGCGCGATGGTCGAGTCGAGGAAGGCGAACTTCACCGCCTCGCGCTTGCCCGGCACCGTCTCCTCGTAACGCCGCGTCTGCACCACCGACGAGTGCAGGTACAGGTTGTGCGGCATGACAGTCGCCCCGAGAATGCCGATGCCGATGTACAGCATCTCGCGGTCGCGCAGGATTTGCGTGGACGGAATGAATCCCTTCGCCACGGCCGCCATGTCGGGCCGCGAGATGATGATCTCGAAGAGGAAGCAGGCGCCGATGGTGGCAATCAGCACGATGACAAGGGCTTCGAGTATCCGGAAGCCGCGCTGCTGGAGGAAGAGGATCAGCAGCACGTCGAACGCCGTGATGCAGATGCCCCACGTCAGCGGAATGCCGAAGAGCAGGTGGAGCGCGATCGCCGTGCCGATGACCTCGGCGAGGTCGCAGGCGGCGATGGCGATCTCGCAGAGCACCCACAAGGCGAACGAGACCGGCCGCGAATAGTGGTCGCGACACGCCTGGGCGAGGTCGCGTCCGGTGACGATGCCCAGCTTGCTGGCCAGGCCTTGCAGCAGCACCGCCATCAGGTTGGAGAGCAGGATGACGCTGAGGAGCGTGTAGCCGAAGCGCGAACCGCCGGCGAGGTCGGTGGCCCAGTTGCCCGGATCCATGTATCCGACGGCGACGAGGTAGCCCGGACCGGAAAAGGCGAGGAGCTTGCGAAACCAGGTCGCGCCGGTCACCGGGATGGTGCGATACGACTCGGCGAGCGACGGCGCGGTGCGCGCATAGCGCCATCCGGCTGGCGCGGCGGCGATGGCGGGCGCGCTGGAAGCCGCGGGCGCGACGGGCGCGGTAGGCGCCTCGGTCGCGGCCGTTGGCTCTTGCGGGGGAAGTGTTGCGGGGTCCATAAGCAAAAGTTAGTATGTACTAAATCTTCTCGTCAAGGCCCCCCGATGCCCCGCTACGCTGCTGCTGTCTTCCTGCTCCTCGCCGTCCCCCTGCCCGCCCAGACCGCAGCCGAGGCAGCGCGCGCCCGTCCCGAACGCCCGACGGTGACCGCACATGCGGTTGCGGTTGCTCGCGGCTATCTCGAACTCGAGGCCGGCGCGGCGACCACGCGGCAGGCGGGCGCCGCCGATCAGGCGATGATCCTCACCACCAAGTTCGGACTCGCCGACCGCCTCCAGCTGACCATCACCTCCTCGCTGACGCGGACGGTGGAGCGCGTGACCGGCGCCGACCCAGTGTACGCTGGCGTGAAATGGCAGCTCGGCGCGCTGCGCGAGGGGAAACCGCTCTTCGCGGTGACGCCGGGCATCACCTTCTCGAACGGACCGCGCCGTGATCGCGACCCGGCGGTCTCGCTGACCGCCCTCTATAGCCAGTCGTTCGGACCGGTGGCCCTGGACCTCAATGCGGCCGCAACGCGACTGAACCGAATCGAGGACCGAGTGCCTTACCTCTGGGCCGCATCTGCGGGGGGACCCATCGCTGGCGCGCTCGGTTGGGGCGTCGAACTGTGGGGAGAGGCGAGCGACGACACGCCGACATCCACGAACCTGCTCGGCTTTGTCGGCTACACCGTTCGGCCGTGGGTCGTGCTCGACGCCGGATTCACGACGCCGGTGGACGGAGGCGCCGGCACGACACTCTATGCCGGCGTGACCTGGAACCTCGGACGCGTGGTGCGACGGTAGGCCCTTTCGCCGTCCACCCGGCCGGCAATGCCGCCGCACTCGCCCGAACAGCGGACACGGCCATTCATGCGTACCTTCTCTTGCCGCCCGCAAGGACGGTGGAGCCTCCGATTCGTCCCCCCGAGGCCCGGCACCTTCACGAGGTTATTCATGCGACGCTCCGTTCTCGTCTTCGCCCTCGCCGCCGCACCGCTCCTGGCATACGGGCAGGACACCACCGCCGCCAAGCCGACGACTACGCCGGCGGCCAAGCCGGCAGCCCCACATCCGCTGACGCTCACCGAACTGCTGACGTGGAAGTCCATCCGCACGCCGCAGGTCTCGAACGACGGCAAGTGGTTCGCGTACGTGCTCGCCCCCAACGAGGGGGACGCCGATGTGGTGTTCCGCGCCGCGGCGGCCGGGGCCAAGGAGATGAAATTTGCCATCGGCGAGCCGCCCGCTGGCGGTGGGGGCCCGTTTGGCTTCGCCGCCACGTCGAACCTCGCCATCTCCGGAAACGGCAAGTGGGGGGCGTTCATGGTCTACCCCAAGTCGGCCGATGCCAAGCGCGCCCGCCGCACGCGCGCGACGCTCAACAACAAGCTCTCGGTGGTTGAACTTGCCAGCGGCACCAAGCGTGACTTCGACCGCGTGCGCGCGTTCCGCTTCGCCGGCGACAAGTCCGATTGGCTTGCCGTGCATCACGCCGCGCCCACCGCAGGCCCGGCTGCCCCGGGCGCTCCGGCGGCGGCAGCTCCGGCGGGAGGCGGCACCGTCCTTGATCTCGTCAACCTCGCGGGGGGCACGCCCATCACCGTCGCCGGCGTCAGCGAGTTCGCGTTCGACGAGTCGGGACGCTGGCTGGCCTACACGCTCGACGCGCGCGACCTGATCGGCAACTCGCTGCAGCTGCGCGAGCTCGCCACGGGCATCACGCGTGCGCTCGACGCCACAACCGCCAGCTATCGCCGTCTTGCGTGGATCGACTCGGGTGACGCGCTGTCCGTCCTGCGCTCCACGGTGGATACCGCAACCAGCGACACATCGTTCACCGTCCTTGGATTCAAGGGCCTCGCGTCGGCGTCGCCGGTTTCCATTGCGGTGAATGCCAAGTCGGCCGGCATTGACGGCGGCCTCGTGGTAAGCGGCGACCGTTCGCCACGTTGGGGCGAGACGCAGAACGTGCTGTACTTCGGCCTTCGCGAACCGCGTCCGCCGCGCCCGCGCGAGCCGGCCTCGTCGTTCACACCGCCCAGCCCCGGAGGCGTGGCGCCCGGCGCCGGCAACACGGGGCAGGTGGCGGCGGCACCGCAGACGGACGAAGACACGCCATCGCTCATTTTGTGGCACTGGAAGGACCCACGCCTGCAGGCGCAGCAGCAGGTGCAGGAGGCGCAGGACAAGAGCTTCAGCTACCTCGCGGCGTACATCGTGCCGGCCAGCAAAGTGGTGCGCCTGGCCGACGCCAAGATGCGCGATGTCTCCACGTCCGTGCGCGACCGCTGGGCCGTGGGCACCGACATCACGCCGTACGAACGGCAGGCAAGCGTGGACGGCAAGAGCTATCGCGACGTATATGCGATTGACATCACGACGGGATCGCGCAAGGCGATCGCCACCAAGTTGCGCGGCGGTGGCGGGTTCGGCGGCGGCGTGAGCTGGTCGCCCGACGGCGAGCGCATGGTCTACTACGACGACGGCGACTACAAGGTGTACGAGTTCGCCGCCGGCACGACGCGTACGCTCACCACGGGCGTGAACGCCAAGTTCTGGGATGATGAAGACGACCATAACACGGTCAAGCCGGCCGCTGCCCCGCCCTTTGGCTGGGCCAAGGACGGCAGCGCCGTGCTGGTGCGTGACAACTGGGATGTGTGGAAGCTGCCGCTCACCAAGGGCACGGCCATGAACATCACGGGGAACGGCCGGAAGGACGGCATCCGCTATCAGGGGCGCGTTGGCGCGTCATATCGCGAGCGCGGCATCGACCTCACCAAACCGCTCCTCATCGAGACGTACGGCGAGCGGACCAAGAAGGAAGGACTCGCGCGCGTGGACGCCGTGAAGGGTGGCGCCACAGTCGTGACGTGGGAAGACAACAAGGTGGATTACCGCAAGGCGCGCGATGCCGATGCCTGGTTCTACACGCGACAGACGGTCGTGAAGTACCCGGACTGGTACGCCGTCGATGCAGGCTTCACCAGCGAACGGCGCCTCACCGACGCCAACCCGCAGCAGAAGGACGTGGCGTGGTCGAGCGGTTCGCAGCTCGTGAATTACGTCTGCGACCACGGCGACACGCTGCAGGGCGCGCTCTTCCTGCCGGCGAACTACGAGGCCGGCAAGAAATATCCGACGCTGACGTACATCTACGAGAAGCTGTCGCAGGGGCTCAACGTCTATCCGCAGCCCAACGCCACGCGGTACGCCAATCCGGCGGTCTACACATCGCGCGGCTACGCGTTCTTCCAGCCCGATATCACCTACAAGCTCGACGAGCCGGGCCGTTCGGCGGTGGCGTGCGTGGTGCCGGCCGTGAAGGCGGCCATCGCCACGGGCATCGTGGACCCGGCGAAGGTCGGCCTGCAGGGACACAGCTGGGGCGGATACCAGACGACGTTCATCACCACGCAGACGGACATCTTCAAGACGGCCATCGCCGGCGCGCCGCTCACCGATATGGTCTCGATGTTCAGCTCGGTGTACTGGAACTCGGGCTCGGCCAACCAGCCGATCTTCATCTCCAGTCAGGGACGCTTCAGCGACAGCTACGCGCGCAATCCGGATCCGTATATCCGCAACTCCCCGAACCGGTTTGCCCAGAACCTGAAGATCCCGTTCATGATCCTCCACAACGACCGGGACGGCGCGGTGGACTTCAACCAGGGCATCACGTACTACAACACCCTGCGCGAACTGGGCAAGGATGTGGTGCTGCTGGAGTACGTGGGCGAGAACCACGGCCTCTCACGTGCCGCGAACCAGAAGGACTACGCCGTGCGCATGCAGGAGTGGTTCGACACGTTCCTGCGCGACCAGCCGGCGCCCGAGTGGCTGCAGAACGGCGTGCCGAGACTGCAGATGGAACAGCATTTGAAGGACAGGAAACCACTCGTGGATCCGACGGCGAAGAAGGCGGAGGAGAAGAAGGTGACACCATAGCGGGAGGAGGAGGGGTGCAGGGGTTTCGAAGGAGAGAAGAGTGAAGTGCGGAGAGAGGGGGAGGAGGCCGTCGGCCTCCTCCCCCTCTCCTATCTCTCCACTCCTCCCTCCTTCTAAACCCCTGCACTCCTCCCCCGTACCTTCTCTTGCACGAGGAAGTACACGCCCCACCCGACACACCATCCCAACAGCGCGCCGAGCGTCACGTCGCTGAAGAAGTGCGCGTGGGCGAGCATGCGAGTAATTCCGCAGCCGGCGGCGAGCGTGTACCAGACCCACTTGGCCCGCGGGAAGAGCCGCGCCAGTGCCGTGGCCGCCGCGAACGCCACCATCGTATGGCTGCTCGGCCAAGCGAGCCCGCTGGTGCTGAACGGATGGTCGCTCCACAGGCGGAAGCTGTAGTCGCCGGAGAGCACATTGGGGCGCTCGCGCCGCAGCAGGAGCTTCATGATCTCGGCGACGAGGCCGCCGGCAAATGGCGTGACGAACAGGTACCAGGCGCGCGCCTTCGCCCGCGCTGCGGCCTCGGGGCGTTCGTGCAGCCACATCGCGAGCGCGGCAATGCTCCACGTCGGAGCAAAACCCATCACGCGCAGGAGCCGCGCCCAGTCGAGGTCGTAGATGTTCTTGTGGTACCAATTGTCATAGAAGTACCGGTCGGCCAGCATGGGCAGCGCGCCGAACACGAGGACGGCCCCGAAGAGCCACATCGTGCGTTGCGCCGTGCCGCCGCCCCAGGTTGGCTTCGTCTCGCTCATCGCCAATGCCCCTCGAAGGTGCGCAGGATGTGCTCGGTCATTCCCCAGATCACATGTTCGCCGACGCCGATAGCCGGGCGCGTCATGTTGATGCCGGGGAAGTGGATGGTGATTTCCTGCTTGCGCTCCGGATTAAAGACCTCGCACAGCGGAGTCCAGAATACTTCGGCCACCTCTTCGCTCAGCACGAACGTTGGCCGTTCCGCCACGGCAAAGACGAACGGCCGCACAACGACCGGCGGCAGGAGCGGCGAGCGCGGGCGGAGCTCGTCGAGTTCGCCGAGCAGCACGCCGTTGGTGGCGAGGTCCACGCCGATCTCCTCGTAGGTCTCACGTATGGCAGTGCGCAGCAGGTCCGGTTCGTCCACCTCGCGCCGTCCGCCGGGGAGCGCGATCTGTCCGCTCCATGGGTCGCCCTCGCGCGTGGCGCGCTTGATGAAGAGCGCCTCGAGCCCATCGCCCACCGGATGCAGGACGAGCGCCACCGCCGCCTCGTGGAACGGCTCGTCGCGCGGCGCCGGCGTCGGCGTGGCTGCCGTCAACGCGCGGATGATGCGCGAGAGTTCGGGGTGGGTGTGTAGGGTCGGCACTGGCGAGGGCGGCAGGTGACGGCGGACGGCGGACGAACGAAACTACATGCCGTTGGACAATATCGCTTCAACTTTTCGTTTCCGCTTGCGCGCGACGCGGTTCGGCGCGAGGATCAACTCCTTCACCCACCGTGAGTCTCGCATGCGCGTTCGTGCCGTCACCTTATTCTGTGCCCTCTGCCTCTCCAGCGCCGCGGCCGGCGCCCAGGGCGCTCCGGCCCAGCCGTCGCCGCTGAAGCGCACAGTGTTGCAGACGCACGCCCTGACGTCCACGCCGGGGCACGAGGGCATCACCGTGCTGGCCGAACTCGCCGTGGGCGGTTCCGCGCCGCGACACACGCACCCGGGCGAGGAGTTCGTCTACGTCCTCGAGGGGACGGCGACCTTTGATATGGCCGGGCGGCCGCCGCTCGCGATCAAGGCGGGCGACGCCTTTTTCATTCCGCCCCACGTGCCGCACGTCGCCACGAACACCGGCAAGGTCCCGCTAAAGCTGCTGAGCACCTACATCATTCCGACCGGCCAGCCGCTGGCGACGCCGGCGCCGCTGGCGCCGTGATAGCGACGACCGACCGCCGGGCGTAGCTTTTGCGCGTGCCCTTCGCCATCAAGGTCCTCATCGGTCTGGCCGCGGGTTTCGCGGTCGGCCTGCTCATCGCCGGCGGCACCGTCGGCTTCCTCGCGCCCGTGGCGCGCTTCCTCGAAGTCGTCGGCACGATGTGGATCGCCGCCATCCGCATGACAGTGATTCCGCTCGTGATGAGCAGTCTCATCGTCGGCGTGAACCGCGCGCCGAATCCGGCGACCATCGGTCGGCTGGGCGGCCGGGCGATCACGTTTTTCCTCGTCGCCACGACGATCGCCGCGGTAATGGCCATCACCATCGGCGCGCCGCTCATGGCGCGCATCCAGCTCGACCCGGTGGCGGTGGATGCGCTGCGCGCGACCGCCAGCACCGCGGGAGCCCCGCCGGGGACGATGCCGACGGTGTCGCAGTGGTTCATTGATCTCGTGCCGCTGAATCCCGTGAAGGCGATGGCCGACGGCGCCATGCTGCCGCTCATCACCTTCACGCTCGCCTTCGCCATCGCCATCACGGGCGTCGCCGAGTCGAAGAAGGCGCCGTTCCTTGCGATGGTGGAGGCCGTGCAGGGTGCCACGCTCACCATGGTGCGGTGGGTGATTGACACCGCGCCGTACGGCGTCTTCGCGCTCGCCGTGCCGCTCGCCACCAAGCTGGGACTCTCGGCGCTCGGCGCGCTCGCTGGCTACACAGTGATCGTCTGCGGCGTCACGACGCTGTACTGCGTGACGATCCTGTATCCCGCCGCGGTGTTCCTGGGGCACGCGCCGCTCAAGAGCTTCTGGCGTGCGTGGCTGGCGCCGCAGTCCATTGCGTTCAGCGCGCGGTCGTCCATGGCGGCGCTTCCGGCGATGATCGAGGAAGCGCGCGACCGGCTCAAGCTGCCGGCGTCAATTCACGGCTTTCTGCTCCCGCTTGCCGCCTCCACCTTCCGCCCGGGCGCGGGCGTGGGGCAGATCCTCGGCGCGCTCTTCATCGCGCGCCTCTACGGAATTCCCATTGGCCCCGACGCACTGGCGGCCATCGCCGCCACGGCGATCGTGACGTCGTTCTCGGTGCCGGGGATTCCCGGCGGCTCGATCATCGCACTCGTCCCCGTATTGATGGTCGTGAACCTTCCGGTCGAAGGGATCGGTATCCTGCTCGGCGTGGATACGATTCTCGACATGTTCCGCACGACGACGAATACCACCGGGCATTTGAGCGCGGCGATGGTACTGGCTCACGGCGAGCGGGAGATGGAAGAGCCGCCAGTTATCGGGTGAGGGGAGGGGTGCAGGGGCTTAGGAGGAGGAACGAGTGGAGAGATGAGGATGCGGGCGGAGGCCTCCTCTCTCATCCTCATCTCTCCACTCGTTCCTCCTTCTAAACCCCTGCACCCCTCCCCCTCCCCGATAGCACATGCTCTCTCCCTTCACATTCGCCCTCCCCTGGCTCCTGCTTCCCGCCCTCGGCCTCTGGCGCCTCTCGCGGTCCACTTATCTCCGAGACGAACCGGATACGCCGCCGGCTGACGCGCCGCTCATCAGCGTCATCTGCCCGGCGCGCAACGAGGCGAAGCACATCGCGGAGTTCGTGCGGGCGGCGCTGGCGAGCACCTATCCCAACTTTGAACTGATCGTCGTAGACGATCACTCCACCGACGGCACGGGAGCGCTGGCCCGCGCCGCGGGAGCGGGCGACGCGCGATTGCGGGTGATTGACCCTCCGCCTCTCCCCGAGGGTTGGTTCGGCAAGCAGTGGGCCTGCCATGCGGGGGCGCAGCAGGCGCACGGTGCGGTGTTGCTGTTCACCGACGCCGACACGCGCCACGGGCCGGACCTCCTGGTTCGATTGCTGCACGCGATGCGGCGGCGGCAGAGTGATCTGATTTCTGTGGCCGGGCGGCAGGAACTGGTGAGCTTCTGGGAGCGCGTGGTGCAGCCGTCGGTCTTTGCGGTGCTCGTGTCCACCTTTGGCGGCACCGAGGCGGTGTCCAACAGCACGCGCCCGAAGTCGAAGATCGCCAATGGGCAGTGCTTCCTCGTGCGCCGCGACACATACGACGCACTCGGCGGGCACGAGGCCGTGCGTCATTTCGTGGCCGAGGACCTGATGCTCGCCCAGCAGTGGTGCGCGGCTGGCAAGCGCGTGCACCTGGTAGTGGGCTTTGACCAGCTCTCGACCCGCATGTACAGCTCGCTCCGCGAAATCATCGAGGGATGGACCAAGAACGTCTGGGCTGGGGGGCGGTATGTGCTCCCCGACCACCCCGTCGTGCGCGGTGTGCTGCGCGGGTTCATGCCTTTCTCGTCATGGATAGGCCTCGTGCCAACCGCGGCGATGGTACTCGGCCTGACGGGCGTCGCGCCGGCGTCGTGGGTGACATTTGGCGCCATCGCATACGGCGCGACCGTGCTGTGGGCATTGCCGATCATGTGGGTGCTGCGGATTCCGCTGTGGTACGCGTTCTTGCATCCACTGGGAGCGGTGATTGCGACGTGGATATTCCTGAAGGCGGCGTGGCAGGGAGATCGCGTCTCGTGGAAAGACCGGAGTTACACTGCGGGGTGAGAGGAGGGGTGCAGGGGTTTAGGAGGAGAGATGAGTGGAGGGAGGGGTGAGGAGGGAGGCGACCTCCTCAGACGGCCTCCTCTCCCCTCCTCCGCACTCCACTCTTTACTCCTCCCAAACCCCTGCACCAGTCCTCCTCCTTATCTTGAGGGAATGCAAAGACCCGCGCTCTTGTTTGATCTCGATGGCACCCTGGTCGATTCCATCGAGCTCATCGTCCAGGCCGCCGAGCACGCCTTTGACGGGCGCGAGGGACCGCGGCCGACGCGCGAGGAGTGGGTGGCGCTCATCGGCACGCCATTGGCGCCAATGCTGCGGCGGTGGGCGCACGATGACACCGACGTGAAGTTCCTGTGGGACCGGTACCGCGCCTATCAGGTGGAGCATCACGACCGGCTCGTGTCGGCGTATCCGGGCGCGGTGGATCTCATCCGGCGGCTGCACGCGCGCGGGCACGCGATGGCGATTGTGAGTTCGAAGATCGAGGCCGGCATCCGGCGCAGCCTGGACTATGTGGGTATCACCGACTGTTTTGGCGCGCTCATCGGCATCGAGGCGACGGCGAAGCACAAGCCCGAGCCCGAACCGGTGCTGCTGGCGCTCGAGCGCCTCGGGGCGTCGGCGAGCGATGCCTGGTTCATTGGCGACTCGCCGTACGACGTGATGGCGGGGAACGCGGCGGGGGTGCGGACCATCGGCGTGCTGAGCGGACCGTATGATCGCGCCGCGATGGAGCAGGCGAAGCCGACGCACCTCGTGGAAACGCTCATCAGCATTGAGCCGTTGCTGATCGCAAGCAGCTGAGCCTTGGTGCTGATCGCAAGCAATTGACCCGTGGTGCGCTGACACGGTGATGGTCTGCGGTGCACGTGACGATACCGTATCCGCGTGCTCACCGTCACCGATGCCGTCGCGCTCCTGCAGCGTACCTCCGACCGCCGCGGACGCATTGCGCTGCTTCGCATTTTGGGCTTTCACGCGCCGGCGGGAGACCTCGATACGGAGACGGCGCGGCGCTTGGGCCTCGATGACACGCTGAAACGCGTGGAGGTCGCCGCGGGGCCGGGTGCACTGCGGGCGCTGCTGCTCGAGGTGCCGACTTCGGCACCGCTGCGCGAGTCCGCCGGCCGTGCCGCGCGCAGGATTGCGTTTCGCGCGCCGGAGCTCCTCTGGGTCGTGCTGGCATCGCATCGTCCTGGCGCGCTGGCGCTCGTCATTCCGTCGCCGGGGGGAGCAGCACATGCCTCCGCGATGATCGTGGAGCCGGCCAATGTGCGGCCCGGCGACGCAGAGTCGTTTGTCGCGCTCGAGGGCGCACGCGGCGACAGCGACCTCGATACGCACCTGCGCTGGCGCGAGGCGCTCGGCCGCGACGCGCTGACGCGGCGGTTCTATCGTGACCTCGAGCAGGCGGTGTACGCACTGGGGGATGGTGCACACGGCGCTGCCGACACCGCCACGCGTCGCACGCTCGCCCTGCGCTGCACGTCCCGGTTGCTCTTCCTCTCATTTCTTGAGGCGAAGGGCTGGCTCGACGGCGACCGCGCCTTCCTGTCGCGGCAGGTGGCGGCGCGCAGCAACTCCCTGCACCGCTCACTGCTTGAGCCGCTCTTCTTTGGCACGATGAATGCCCCGATGTCGCACCGGTCGCCGGCTGCGCGCGCCTTCGGTCGCCTCCCTTTCCTCAATGGCGGTCTCTTCACGCGCGACGCGCTGGAGAAGCGCCATCGCACACTACGCTTCGCCGACGAGGACATCGCGCGCGTTGTTGGCGAGCTGCTCGCGCGCTACCGCGTCACCGCGCACGAAGGATCGGCCGAGTTCGCCGAGGCCGCGGTGGACCCGGAGATGCTCGGCCGCGCCTTCGAGTCGTTGATGGCGTCGGATGACCGGCGCAACACCGGCGCGTTCTACACTCCCCCAACGATGATTCGCCACATCACGGACCTCGCAGTCGATGCCGCGATCACCGGGCCGGCAGAACAGGCGGCGCTCGCGGAGGCCCGCGCCGGACGGGTAGCCGACGCCGGTGCCGCAGCGCGATTGCGCACAGTGCTGCGAGATCTGCGCATTCTGGACCCCGCCTGTGGCACGGGGGCATTCCTCGTTCATGCAATGACAGAGGTCTCGCGCCTGCTGGCGGCAGCCCATGACGAACGTCCAGAGCATGCACGGCGCCGCGCCGTGCTCGCGGAGTCCATCTTCGGCGTGGATATCAATCCCACCGCCGTCTGGCTGTGCGAGCTGCGGCTCTGGCTGTCCGTGGTCGTGGACAGTCCGGAACGCGATCCGTTGCGCGTACCGCCATTGCCGAATCTCGACCGGCATATTCGCTGCGCTGACGCACTCGCCGGCCCAGCATTCGATGTCACGGGTGGCCGCGACGCCGGCGTCACGCGGCTGCGCGAGCGGTACGCGCGCGCCACCGGGCCGCGCAAGCGTTCGCTGCAGCGCGCGCTTGATCGCGCCGAGCGCACGTTGGCGGTGGACGCGGTCCAGGGCCGACTGGCGACGGCGGCGGTGAAGCGGCGCGATTTGGTGTGCGCACTGCGCGGGCGCGACCTCTTCGGCGCTCGCCGCGTGGCCACGGCCACCGAGCGCGCGGCACTCGACGACTGGCGTCGCGCGGCGCAGGAGCTGCGCCGCGCGCTCGCGGCGCTTCGCGCCGGCGGCGCCGTCCCCTTCGGATTCGCGTCGCATTTCGGCGACGTGGCACAGCGCGGCGGCTTCGACGTGATTGTCGGAAACCCACCGTGGGTGCGACTGCATCGCATTCCCCCAGGCGAGCGCGCCGAGTTGCGCGGACGGTACGAGTCGATGCGCAACGCCGCGTGGCGGGCGGGGGCTGCGACCAGCGGCGCTTTGACCGGCTTCGGCATGCAGGCCGACCTTGCCGCGCTCTTCACCGAACGCGCCGCATCGCTCGTGCGGCCCGGGGGCGTGGTGGCGCTGCTCGTGCCGGCCAAGCTCTTTCGGAGCCTCGCCGGCGGAGGCCTGCGCTCACTGCTCGCACGCTCCGCCTCGCTGCTGTCCTGCGAGGACCACTCGTCGGGCCGCGCGCTGTTCGAGGCCGCCGTCTATCCGGCGGTCATCGTGGTCCGTCGTCATGGAGAAACCGAGAGCGAGCGCGCGCCGGCGGACGTGGCGTGCGCGGTGGTGCGTCGTGATATCGAGTGCCGGTGGCGCACGCCGCGCGGACGCATGGCCCTCGACGCCAGCGACGGGGCGCCCTGGCTGCTGCTCCCACCCCCGGCGCGCGCCGCCTTTGATGCGCTCGTGGCGCACGGAACGCCGCTGGCCGACACGCCGTTCGGGCGTCCGCTGCTCGGCGTAAAGAGCGGCTGCAATGACGCCTTTGTCGTGCAGCCGGAGGCGGCGTGGACTGCGCGATCGGGCATGGCATCATGCACGGTGCGGAGCGGCGAGCGCGAGGGACTCATTGAGCGCGCGTTGCTGCGCCCCGCCCTGCGTGGCGAGGATCTCGCGGCATTCGCCGGGCCTGCATTGCAGCGAGCCATCATCTGGACGCACGACGCATCGTTGCAGCCGCTTCGCACATTGCCGCCGCGCGCGTCGCGCTGGCTCTCGCACTGGCGTCCGACGCTTGAGCGACGCACCGACGTGCGGTCCCGCGACCAGTGGTGGTCGCTCTTTCGCCTCGAAGCCTCCGCGCGAGGATGGCGCGTCGTCTGGGGCGACGTGGGGCGCACGCCTCGAGCCGTGGTGCTCCCGCCGGATGATGACACGGTGCCGATGAACAGCTGCTACGTGGTGCGCGCGCCTTCCGAGGACGACGCCGACGCCCTCGCCGCCTGGCTCAACGCGCCGCTCGCTGCTGCGTGGCTGGGCGCGATCGCCGAACCTGCGCGCGGCGGCTACCATCGCTTCCTCGGCTGGACCGTGGCGCGCCTCCCCCTGCCCACTGACTGGGCGGCCGCGCGCAACACGCTCGCGAGCATTGGGCGTGACGCGCGAAACGGTCGCGCGCCGCCGCCCGCCGAGTTGCATGAGAGCTCACTGCGGGCCTTCCGCGTGCAGGCGTCGCTCGTGGAGCCGCTGCTGACATGGACGCACTGGTAGCGGTGCGCCGCCGCATCGCCGAGGCGATCGCCGGCGCCGCGACTGATGCGGACGCGCGTCTCAGTGACGCACGTGTCGCCGACGCGCACCTCGGCGCAGTTCACTTGCGGCCGCACCAGGTGGACGCCGTCCACCGGCTGCGCGCGGCGCTGCGGTCTCACGGAGGAGCCCTGCTCGCGGACGCCCCGGGCCTCGGCAAGACGTATTGCGCGCTCGCCCTCGCACGCGACAGCGGAGGCGCCGTGATCATCGCCCCCGCAGCGCTGCGCTCGCAGTGGCTGCACGCCGCCGCCCACGCCGCCGTAGCCGTGGAGTGGTGGTCGCTGGAGCAGCTCAGTAGACGACCGGTGACGTCCAACGCGCCGCTGCTCGTCGTGGATGAGGCGCACCACCTGCGCAACCCGCGCACACGCCGCTACGCCTCTGCCGCGGCACTGGCCATCGGCAAGCGCGTGCTCCTGCTCTCCGCCACACCGGTGCACAATCGTGCGGAGGATCGCGACGCGCTGCTTGCCCTCTTTCTCGGCCCTTCCGCCGGTGCCCTGCCTGCCAACATCCTGGCGCAGCTGATCGTGAGGCGTGAGGCGAATGCGGCGCTCCTGCCACGTCGCCGCCCTGTGCGCTGGCTCGCCCCGCCGCCCGGCCCGGACGTGAGTGAGTCGCTTCGTGCCCTGCCGTCACCACTCCCCGCCGCGGATGGGCGCGAGGCCGCGGCCTTGATGCGACTCACCCTCGCGCATGCGTGGTCGTCGAGCGTCGCTGCACTCGACGCCACGGTGCGGCGCGCCCTCCACCACGCCGCCGCCATTAACGACGCGCTCGCCGCAGGGCGCTGGCCGACGCGCCGCGAGTTGCGGGCCTGGGTCACCACTGCGGAGTCGTCACAACTGGCGTTCGCCACGCTCATTGCCGCCCCGGCGAGCGGTGACCTCACGCAGGCACGAACGATGCTGGCGCAGCACATGCACGCGCTCGAGACGCTGCGTATCCAGCTGGCCGCCGCGCGCTATGACGATGCGGTCGCACGCGCCGCACTGCTGCGCCGCGTGCTCACGGCGCATCCGGGCGCAACAGTCGTCGCGTTCTCGCGCTATGCCGGCACGGTCGATGCACTCTGGAACGCGTTGCGATGCGACGCCGGTGTCGTGGCAATCACGGCGCGCGGGGTGCGCTCGGCGGGCGGTGGACTGCGACGCCATGACGTGTTGTCCGCTTTGGCATCGACGGCCGTTCACGATGTTCGCGCACCGCTGCGACTGGTCCTCAGTACCGACCTGCTGGGCGAGGGTCTCGACCTGTTGGCCGCGTCGGTGATTGTGCATCTCGATCAGCCGTGGACGCCCGCGCGGCTCGACCAGCGCGAGGGACGCGCCCTGCGACTTGGCTCACCGCATGCGGCCATCACCACGTACGCGGTGCGCCCGCCGCGCGGGGCAGCGCGCCTGCTCGCGCTTGCGGCGCGACTGCTCAAGAAACGTGCGGCCATGGACGCGAGCGTGGCGGCGGGCGGGGGGCGCGAAGCGTTACTCGCCTTCGTTCGCCCTTGGCTGAACGCGCCGCGCGGCGGGGCGCGACTGGCGGCGGTCTCCGCGGGCATGGCGGGCTGGGTGGCGGTTCTTCGCGACGCGCGCAACTGCCAACGCGTCGTCGTGGGTAGCAATGGCACTGCCTCAGAGGACGACACCACCCTGCTCGACGTGCTTCAGCGCGTTGAGCGCGGCAGGACCGCGACGCCAATCGCCCGGCACGAACGCCTGGCCAGGCGTCGCATTCGAGAGTGGCTTCGCGTCGACGGCTCTGCGAACCTGATTCGCGCACGCGACTCCGATGGAGGCAGTCGTGCGACCATCGCGCGCCGGCTCGATGGCGCATTGCGCGCCGCGCCGCTCAATGAGCGCGCAGTCGTTCAGGCACGGATTGTCGCTGTGCTGGACCGGATCGCTACGCTGCGTGGCGTCGGATCCGAACGGGCGCTCGCCGCTGCCGCGAAGCGCGCGAGGATGTCGGAGTTGCTCGACGCGGTGGAAGCCATCGGCGAATCGCCGGATGACAAACGGCCAGCGGGGCGCGGATCGCACGACAAAGGGCCAGCAGCGCGCGGATCGCGGCTGCTGGCCCTGTTGCTGCTCGTCGCCGACGAGCGAGAGTGCGTTACTGGCCTCCCGCCGACCCCTTGCTCGCCTCATGCAATAGCTTGCTCTGGAACCGCTGCGCCTCGCTGATCCGCTCCACTTCCAGCGACATCGCATCTACGCTCTGCTGCAACTGCAGCAGCTGCTGCTGCAGCACCTGCGAGTGTTCGCCGGCCGCCTTGATCTCGGTGTGGCGGTCGAACCGCCGCGCGATCATCCGCGCAAATGGGCCCAGGATCACCATCGCCGCAATCAGCCCCATGAGGCCGAGCGCCGTCTCCTGCGCCATCCGCGCCATCGGCATCAGCTCCGGAGGCACGGACGCGCTCGTGATGACCGTGCGATCTCCCTGCTTGTCGATGATCACCCGCCCGCCGCCGTCGGGGATGGGCCCCAAAACCACCGGCGCGCTGGGTGCCTTGGCAGGCTGCGGAGCCGTCGGTTGGCCCGACTGCGCGGCCTGCGCCGCCTGCACGGCTTCCTGCACCGCGCTCCGGACCTGCTGCTGGATCTCCGCGCTCGTGGGTCTGGCATTCTGCATCGTCAGCATCGTTCCACCCGTTGGGGGACGGCACAAAAGTACACTCTCCCTACGTATGGTGGAGGAAGATGGTGTCTGCCCCCCTGGGAGGGGGAGTAGTGCAGAGGCTTGGAAGGGGTGAAGAGTGGAGGTTGGGGGGTGGAGTGAGGAGGCGAGCCCTACCTTCCCTCAGGCAGCCCCCCTCCCCCCCCTCCCCTCTCTCCACTCCTCCCCCTCCCAAACCCCTGCACCCCTCCCCCTCCCCTTCGGAATGCCTCCGTTCAAACCCTCTCTCCTATCCGACTGTCTGATCCTGCGAACCACCAAGGACCAGCACTCCGGATGCCGGCTACCCCACTCCCCGTGATGCCCACGCCGTCGCTCTCCGACGACGTCGCCCTCGCCGCCCGCGGCGATCGGCGCGCCTTCGAGCGCCTGTACCGGGCCCACGTGGACAAGGTCTTCACCCTCTGCGCCCGAATGGTGGGCGAGCGGGCGCGGGCCGAGGATCTCACGCAGGACGTCTTTGTCCGGGCGTGGGAGAAGCTGGGGCAGTTCCGCGGGGACTCGGCGTTCGGCACCTGGCTGCACCGCATGGCAGTGAACGTCGTGCTCAACGAGCGGCAGGCAGAAAAGCGCCGGCGCGAGCGGCACGACGACGGCATCGAGGATATGGACGCGTTGCCTCACAGCGAAGTGCGGCCACTTCCGGTGCCCGGACTGAGCATTGACCTGGAAGCGGCCATCGCCGGCCTGCCCCCGGGCGCCAAGAAGGTGTTCGTGCTGCACGACGTGGAGGGCTACACCCACGAGGAGATTGCCGGCATGCTCGGCGTCACCGCTGGGGGATGCAAGGCGCAGCTCCACCGCGCCCGCATGCTGCTGAGGGAGGCACTGAACCGATGACCCATCCAATGATCACTTGCGACGACGCCCAACTGCTGGTCAGCGACCGGCTCGACGGCACGCTCAGCGACACGGAAAGTGCGCAGCTCGACGCGCACCTCGCCGCGTGCGCCGCGTGCCGCGAGGTGGCGCGCGACCTGGAGCAGATCCACGCCGCGGCCGCGTCGCTCCCCACACTGACCCCGTCGCACGACCTGTGGAACGGCATCGATGCGCGCATCGAGGCCCCCGTCGTTTCACTGGAATCGCACCGGCGCAGCCCCATCGCCCGCTGGTCGACTCGTCAGTTCGCGGCCGCCGCCGCGGTGTTGATGGCGGTGACGGCCGGCGGCACCTGGTTCGTGGCCGTCCGCTCGGAGGGCGCGCCCACGGTGCCCGTCGCGACCTCTCCCGGCCCGCGCACCGAGCTCGTCTCGGTCGCCTCCGAGAAGGGGATGGCGGCGTACGAGGGCGAGATCGGCACACTGCGCAACATCATCGAGACGCGCCGCGGCGAACTCGACTCCGCCACGGTCGCCGTGCTCGAAAAGAACCTGAAGCTGATTGACCAGGCGATCAGTGAGAGCAAGGCCGCGCTTGCGTCCGACCCGGCCAGCACCTTCCTCGCCGACCAGGTCAGCCGCGCTTACGACACCAAGCTTGAACTCCTGCGTTCGGCGGCGATGCTGCCGTCACGCACCTAACAAGGACCTGACCATGCGCAAAATCTTGTTTGTTGCCACCGCCGCCCTCCTGTTCGTCCCCGCTGTCGCGTGCGCGCAGGGTGAGGAGCGGCAGAAGATCGACACCACGTTCGCCTTCGACAAGAGCGGCGTCGTGGACCTCGGGCTCGTCTCGGGTGACATCGTCGTCACCGGCTGGGCAAGGAACGAGGTGAAGGTCCTCGCCTCCATCGAGACCGGCTACTTCGAGTATTCGTTCTCCTCCAGCCGCGTCCAGATCAAGGCGAAGTCGCGGCGCAACCGCATGGGCGAGTCGCGCATCGAGGTCTCGGTGCCGATCGGCACCGAAGTGCGCGCCTCCTCCGTCTCGGGTGACGTCGCGGTGCGCGGCTCGGCCGGGCGCGTGACGGCCAACACCGTGAGCGGCGAGGTGGAAGTGCGCGACGCGAACGACGCCGTGGAGATGCACGCCGTGAGCGGCGACCTGCGCGGCGAGAAGCTCCGCGGGCGCATCCGCCTCAACACGGTCAGCGGCGACCTCCGCCTGGATGACATCGTCGGCGACCTGCGCGGCAACAGCGTGAGCGGCTCGCTGACCATGCGGGGCGCGCTGGACGGCCTCGAGTTCGAAAGCATGAGCGGCGACTTCGAGTTCCGCGGCGATTTCCGCGGCACAGGGACGTTCTCGGCGAACACGCACTCGGGCGATATCCGCGTGACGCTGCCGGAGAACCTCGCGGCCAACCTCGAACTGAAGACGTTCAGCGGCAACATGCGCACGGAGTTCCCGCTGACGCTGCAACCCGGTGAGTCGGTGGGCCGGCGGTCGCGCGAGATGCTGACGACCATCAACGGCGGCGGGGCGCGCGTACGCCTCGGCACGTTCAGCGGCGACATCACGATCCAGAAGGGCGCGGCGCGCCCCACCAAGGAGGATTGACCATGCGGACCCTGCACCTGATTGCCGCGGGCGCGGCGCTGGCCGTGTTCGCGCCGAGCGCGAACGCCCAGGAGCGTGACGATTCGTTCAAGTGGACCGGCGGCATCGAGGCCGGACGCACGGTGTACGTGCGCAACCTGAACGGCTCCATCAACGTCGAGAGCGCCTCGGGCGCCGCCGCTGAGGTGCGCGCCGACAAGGAGTGGCGCCGCGGCGACCCCAAGGACGTGAAGATCACGGCCGCGAAGACGGCGAATGGCGACATCCTGGTCTGCGCCATCTGGGAAGGACGCAACACCCGCTGCGACGAGGACGGTTACAGCTCACAGGGCGGCGACCGTTTTTGGCGTGACCGCAATGACGTGTCGGTGAAGTTCACGATTATGCTGCCGAAGGGCGTCAAGCTCGACGCGTCCACCGTGAACGGCGGACTCGGCATCGCCGGAGCGACGGCGGCCGTGAAGGCGCGCACCGTGAACGGCGGCATTGACGCCGCGTCCACCAGCGGGCCGGTAAGCGCGAAGACCGTGAACGGCGGTATCCGTGTGCGGGCCGGCAGCATCGGCACCGGACCGGTGGAGTATGAGACCGTCAACGGCAGCATCTCGCTCGAGCTGCCTGAGGGACTCAACGCCGACATCGAGATGCGCACCGTCAACGGCAGCATCACCTCGGAGGATTTCCCGATCACGGTGCAGGGGCGCATTGACCGGCGGCGCCTCGAGGGGAAGATCGGCAAGGGTGGCCCAGAGATGAGCGTCTCCACGGTGAACGGGTCGATCCGCCTGCGGAAGAACTAATCGCGAACGGACGCAACTTATTGCAGGACAAACACTTGACCGGCCGGAAGAACTTTCCGGCCGGTCTCGCGTTAGTTTAAGAGTTGGGCCTTCCGAGGACACTTGCTGCATGAAGAACATCCTGCTTTTTACGGGCGTGCTGGGCGGCACCATGCTGCTGATCGTGGGACTCGTCGCCATTCAGCAGGGCGCACGCGGCGGCTGGTACTATGTCGCCGCCGCAGTGGGCGCGTTCGCGCTCGCCCTTGCACCTGGGCGCCGCCTCAAGGATGCGTTCTTCCCGGATCGTCCGAACGTCTAACCCCCCGTCTCACGACAGGAGTTGAACTCGATGGGCTTTTCCCGAACCATGGATCGGCCGGCGCTCGTTTTGACCGGCGAAATGCGCGCCACGCTGGTGCGCCGCACCTACCTGCTCGTCTTCGCGTCCGTCATCGTCACGATGATGGGCACGGGCCTCGCCATGACGCAGGAGGCGCTGCTCATCAGCGCCGCGAAGCATCCGATCATCACGATGCTGCTCGCCTTCGTGCCGCTGTGGATGGCCATGAAGACGCGCGACAGCGCGCCGCGCGCGCTCGGCTTCGTTTTCCTGTTCAATCTCGTGATGGGCGTGGCGATCGCGCCGATCATCTACATGTATACCCGCACGCAACCGGGCATCGTCGGCCAGGCCGGCATCCTCACGCTCAGCACGTTCGGCATCCTCACGGCGTACGCCTGGGTGAGCCGCCGCGACTTCAGCGCGTGGGGTTCGTTCCTCGTCGTCGGCCTGTGGGTGCTCATCGGCACGTCGCTGCTCAACATGTTCTTCCAGAACCAGGGCGCTGGCCTCTGGATCGCCGGCGCGACGGTGCTGATCTTCGGCGGCCTGCTCGTCTTCGACACGTGGCGCTTGCGCACCCAGTACGGCCCCGACGATTACGTGCCGGCGGCGGTGCAGATCTACTTGGATCTCCTGAACATGTTCCTCGCGATCTTGCAGTTGCTGGGTGGGGGAAGGAATAGAAGCTGATGGGAGACGGGAGATGGGAGATGGGAGAAGCGCCCGGGGAGCCTAGCTCTCGGGGCGCTTCTCCCATCTCCCATCTCCCATCTCCCATCTCCCATCTGCCCCTACGGAAACAACAGCGGCAACGCCACGTCAGAAGTGTACATACACCGCGCATTGTGCCCGCACAGCGGGACGACCACGACGTCGTGCTTGGCACCGAGCTTCTCGTTCACGTACTTCCCGAACGCCTGGCCGCGCGCCAGCCGCGTGGGGCCCTGCGCCATCGCCGTGCATGATCCGTCGAAGCCGGCCAGGGGGAGAATGTCGAGTTCGCCCACGAGGTAGGTCGTTGGGCGGGCAACGAGTTGCTTCTTGATTTGGTCGTCGCTCTGGTTGGCCGAGTAGCCGGTGCGATTCAGGAGTCCGGCGGGCCATTGGTTGTAGTTCGTGCAGCCACGCCCGCCACCGAACGACGAGAATGCGGGCGCCCCCTGCCGCAGCTCCGGGATGTAGCCCGGGGGATTCGCGGTGAGGCTCCACGCGGCTGCGGTGGGGCGCTCCTCGCTCGGCCACGCATAGGACGACGGATTCGAGACGATGTAGCGCACCGGCACGCCGAGCTTGTCGTGCACCTGGTTGGTCATCTCGTAGCGGTTCGTGACCTGCCCGCCGGCCGAGTGTCCGGTCACCACGATGACGCGGACGTTGGGGAAGATCTCCTTGCGCGCGGCCTTGCGGAGAATCTCGTCCATGAAGTCGAACGACGTGACGGCGGGATGCGAGATCGACGGCCCGCCCGAACGCCACGTGTTGCAGTGCCAGCTGATTTCATTGGGCGCCAGCGCGTCGCGGCATCCCTGGCCGTCGTTGGACGCCATGCGCGGCGAGATCACCAGCGTATTCTCGAGCGCGCCGGCAAGGAATGCCGCGGCCATCGCCGAGCTGAAATACCCGTCGGCGTTTCGGCCAGCCCCGTGTACCATCACGAGCACGCGGGTAATGGACTCGTTGCGCACGTCGAGCGGGTGGGAACGGTAGACGAGCGAGCGCCCGGCGCCGGTGCCGACGACGATGAACTCCGTGCACTCTGGAGTTGCTGTGGTGCACACTTTGGCGTGCGCGTTGGCCGGCGCGAGGGCGGCCGCCGTGGCCAGGATGAGTAAATGGCGAATCATAGTTCGGTCCCTACGGCGAGTGATTGGGTGTGTCGTGACTTTGTTCATGCTGGTCTGCCATCTGCCTTCTGCCATCCGCCATCACTCGCCCCCAAGCAAGTCTACGCCCCGAGGCTTGGCCCCTCTGGCGGTTTCGGCAGCCCCGCCAGTTCATCCATGGTGCGGGCGAGCGTGAAATCGAGCGCGGTCACGCCGCCGCTGTCGTGCGTCGCGAGCGAGACGAGGACGCGCGAGAACCGGATGTCGAGGTCGGGATGATGGTTGGCGGCTTCCGCCGCGTCGGCGACGCGATTCACCCACGCCATGGCGTCGGCAAAGGTGGCGAAGTCGTACGTCTTCACGATCGCCTCACCCTTGCGCGTCCAACCGTCCATCGCGTTGAGCTCGCGCTGGATTTCGATGTCGGAGAGGGGGGGGAGGCGCATGGGATGGGAGACGGGAGATGGGAGATGGGAGATGTCCCTTCGACTAATCCTACGCGGCGCCGTCGGCTTCGCCAACACGGAGCGCCCGTGCGGCATCTCCCGCCTCCCGACTCCCGTCTCCCGTCCGTCGCACCGCGACGAGTTGCGCCACGACAGAGATCGCAATCTCCGCCGGCGTGTCCGCCGCGACGTCCAGCCCCACGGGGCAGACGATGCGTTCCACGTCCGCCGCATCCACGCCCCAACCTCGCAGCGCCTGCGCCGTGAGCGCCGCCTTGCGGCGCGAGCCAAGCATGCCGAGGAAGCGCGGCCGCAGGGGCGCCACTTGTGAGGCGATGAGGGCGTCGTGCTGGTGTCCGCGCGTGCAGATCACCACGCAATCGGTGGCGGCCACCGCAGCGGCACGCACGTCGCCGAAATCGCAGACCAGCACGCGTTCCGCTCGCGGAAGGCGCGCGGCGTCGGCAAACTCGGCGCGGTCGTCCACAATGGTCACCCGCCAGCCGGCGAAAGCCGCCGCCTCGCAGATGCGCGCCCCCACGTGGCCGGCGCCGAAGACGACCAGTCGCGGCGCGCCGACCAGCGCCTCCACCACCAGGTCGTCGCCGAGCGCCGGTTCCTCGCGGCGGCTGTCGAACGCGGCGGCCGCGTCGCGCAGCGCGGCGGCGTCGCCGACGCCGATCGCGCCCCGCGCGGTGCGCAGCACCTTGCGCGGCGTACCGTCGGGCCAGGCGCGCGCCGTGGCGAGCACGGCCCGATCGCCGCGCGCCACCACGGCCGCCGCCTCGGCGTACAACGCCGCCAGCGCCGCATCGGGAATCACCGGTTCGATGAAGACCTCGGCGGTGCCGCCGCACGTCAGGCCATAGTCGCCGGCAAGCTCGGCGTTGAGCGTGTGCGAGGTGCAGATCGGGACGCGGCGTTCGCAGACGTCGAGCGCCTGCTCCATGACGTCGGCCTCGAGGCACCCGCCGCCGATGGTGCCGAAGCGCGCGCCATCGGCGGTGACGAGCAGCTTGGCGGTGGCGCTCATGGGGAGCGACCCGCGCCGGCGCACAACGCTCGCCAGCGCGCCCACACCCCCGCCGGCGGCGAGTCGCGCACACTCGGTGAGGATGGCGGCGAGGCTCATGGTCGCACGTTATCGCGGCGGAGCGGGCGGCGCCACCGCGGTCAGGCGAGCACGCGGGCGAGCGCGTCCGTCAGCTGATCCACAGTGAACGGCTTCGCCAGAAAGGCGCGCCTCGGTGCCGTCAGGTCCTGTTCCTGAAGGCCGTCGGTGTAGCCCGACATGAAGACGATGCGCACCGACGGCAGCATGGTCACCAGTCGGCTGGCCAGTGCCGAGCCATCCATGCCGGGCATGCGCAGGTCGGTCAGGACGACGTCGATCTTGGGCGCGTGCTCGCGCACGACCTGCAGCGCTTCCTCGCCACCCGGCGCCTCGAGCACCGTGTAGCCGAACTTGGTGAGAATGCGGCGCGAGGCGAACAGCACCGAGGCATCGTCATCCACCACGAGGACAACTGTAGGCCGAGGCGCGGGAACGCCCGGCCGCTTCTCGGCTTCCGACACGGGACCTTCGTCGTCGCTCGACATCATGTCCGCATCCCTGCTGGATGTTTCTTCATGGAAAGACGATCTCTCACCGAAGCTACGCACGGGCGATCAGGTCGGCGAGGCCTGGACGCTTGGAGAGGTCCGACGATACCGGAACCAGGAATCAGAATTCCACGGAGCGCTCGCGCAATGGCGCGATGAGTTCCGCGGAGGGATCTTAGAGAGCCCGCGCGGTCTACCTGAGCGGGCTAGGGGCGGTGGTGCTGTTTCTCGTGCTTCGCCTCGCTTGATCCGAATCTTCTCCAGGGCACACGTCATGCGGAAGTCGTTCTTGCCGGCACTCGGCGCCATCGTCCTGCTCGGCTCGTCGTGTCATTCGGCCGCTCGCTCGGCGACGGAAGCGGCGCCCGCACGGGTGACGGCGCCAGCGCCCGTCATCGTCTGGCAGCCGTCGCACCAAACGGATACAGGGACCGACTTCAACGAAGCCGAGGTGAGCAACGGCATCGCGGTGGCGGCCATGGCAACCCAACCCGTGCGGAACGAGAGCAAGGTCTGGAGCTACGGCGTGCCGGGCCTGCACCATGCCAACGTCGGCAGCAACACGATGATCGCGCATACGACGGCCGTCGTGGATGGCCAGCTCTCGGGGTACGCGTACGAACTGCAGCAGTCCAACAAGCTACAGCCCACCGTCTTCATCGCGCTCCACAACAATGGTGGCACCAGGCGACATGCCATCTGGGGATACATTCACGACGGCGACCCGATGGAAGCCGAAAACCGTGCGCTGGCGGCGCGTCTGGTGGCAGCGGTTGCCGCGGTCACCGACCTCGAGAATCGCGGCGTGCTGCTGGACAGTTCGACCGGCCGGAACGACTATCGCTGCATCGCCACGGGCCGGCTGGGGTTCTACAGCTTGGACGAGCACGTGAACGGCGCGCCGTACCGGGTGCTGCTCGAGATCGGCGACAACGGCGTGAGCCGCGCGTTGCTGCAGGATCCCGCCAAGCAACAGATCATGGGTGCCGCGATCAAGAAGGAACTGGTGGCCTGGCTGGCGGAGCGGTAATAGGCGGCGCGGCCGTGCAATCGCGCAAGCTCCCCTCCGCTTCGCTCGTCGCGTTCGTCCTGACCGTGGTGGTGGCGCTGTGTTTTGCCCTCTACACGCAGCATGCGTGGGAGGACTACTGGATCACCTACCGCGCCAGCAAGAACCTGGCGACGGGGCACGGCCTCGTCTTCAACGTCGGTGACCGGCTGCACACGTTCACCTCCCCGCTCGGCGTTCTCCTGCCGGCGGTCGCGAGTGTGCTGACGGCCAACTCGTCCGATGCCGCGGCGCTCTGGATCTTTCGGGTGATGTGTGCCGCCGCTCTCGGTGGCGCCGGCGCGTTGCTGGTGCTGATGGCGCGGCAACTGCACTATGGCCGTGTCGCCGCGTTCTTCCTCGTGGCGTGGCTGGCGACCGACGCCAAGATCCTGGACAACACGATCAATGGCATGGAGACGGCATTCATGATGCTGTTTCTTGCCTATGCGCTGTGGTCGCACACGAACTTCGGTCCGCGGTCGTGGCTGCATCTGGGTGCGGCATGGGCCGGCCTGATGTGGACGCGTCCCGACAGCTTCGTATACATCGGCCTCATCGCCACCGGTTTCTGGCTGTTCCACGACGTGCGGGCAACCGGCGTGAAACGCTCGGAACTCGTCGGTCTGTTCGTACGGGCCGGACTCGTGACGACGGCCCTCTACCTGCCGTGGCTGATCTTCGCCCAGTTCTACTATGGCACCGTGGTGCCGCACACCGTGGCGGCCAAGAGCGGCATCGGCAGCGCGCACACCGTGATGGGCTTTCTCACGTCGACGCTTCAGCTTCCGTTCGAGCTGTCACCGCAGGGCAGCACGCAGACGCGCGCATTCCTGCCGGCGTACTTCATGATTGGCGGCTGGCCGCCCATTCTCCTGCGGCTCGCGTGGCTGGCCGGCATGTTCTGCAGCGTCCTGTGGCTCGTGCCGAAGCTGCGCGTGGAGACGCGAGTGGCGTCGTTCGCCTTCTTCGGCGGGCATGCCTATCTCAGTTACTTCCCCTACTACGCCTTCCCGTGGTACTTGCCGAGCACCACGATCCTCGCATTCGTGGCGTTGAGCGGTCTCGTGCAGCAGGCGTCCGGCCGACGCTGGACGCGCCGCGTCGCCATCGGCGTGGCGGCCGCCAGCCTGTGCGTGGCGAGCTGGACGACCTGGCAGGTCGCGCGCGAGCTCTCCGCCCAGCAGCGACTTGTGGAGGATGGCAACCGGCGCAAGATCGGAGAGTGGCTGCGCGCCAACGCCACGCCCGGACAGACCGTCTTCCTGGAGCCGCTCGGCTACATCGGCTTCTATTCCGGGCTGAAGACCTATGATTTCCCCGGCATGTCCTCGCGCGAGATGGTGGCGGCGCGCCGGCTGGTGGGCAACGACTGGGACGCGCTCATCCGTTACCTGCATCCCGACTGGCTCGTGTTGCGCCCCGCGGAGATCGCGCGCGTCAGCGCACGAGACTCCACCCTGTTGCGGAGCGACTATGCCGTCGCGCGGGAGTTCTCGGTGGCTGACGCCGTTGGCAAGCTCCATGTCTACGGGCGCCTCTCGCTGATGAGCGACGCGCGATTCACGGTGTTCAGGGCTACCGGGCGGTAGTTCACCAGTGGCCAAATGGGCACCGCCCATAACTTGCGCTTTCGGGTTTTATTCGGTAATTGTAGAACCCGTCTTCCGTTGGTGTGACCGTGTCCATTGCCGCCCTGCGTCAGCAACTCGCCGAGATCGTCGAAGGGGGACGCCCCGCCATGCCGGGGCTGGCCACCGGAATGGCCGCACTCGACGCGGTGCTTCCGGGCCACGGCCTCCCGCGCGGCCGGCTCACTGAAATCACCGGCGCCCCCGGCAGTGGGCGCACCACCATCGCACGCCAGCTCGTCGCCGCCACGCTGCAGGCGGGATGGTGGGTTGCCTATGTCGACGCGGCCCGCACCCTCGCCCCGCGCGACTGGGCCGCACTCGGCGCGCACGACGGACTCTGGGTCGTGCGCCCTGGCGACTCGTCGCGCGGGGCCTGGTGCGCCGACGTGCTGCTGCGCAGCGGTGCCTTTGGCCTCGTGGTGCTCGACGGCGCACCCGTGCTGTCGCGTCCGGTGGCGGTGCGGTTGGTACGACTGGCGCGATCGAGCGACGCGGCGTTCGTGCTGCTCGCTCCCGACGGCCAGCACGCGGGCGTAGCCGGCGCCCTGCAACTGCGCGTGCAGCGCGCATCGGCCAAGCGGCGACCAGAACCGCTCGACCTGACGGTGCGGTTGGACGGGCAGTCCCGTGCCGGTGCCCGTGCCCCGGCGCGGCCTCAACCGCGTCGCTTGTTCATCACGATCGAAAAGGGCGGTCCCGCACAGCGGGTGGAGGTGGAATGTGCCAGCGACGAAGTGCGTCACGCCGCGCGTCGCGTGCGTGAGGATCCCCAGGTTCCCGATCGGCGCGGTGTGGCTCGACGCGATGTCTCCCGACGCGGCGTACGCGCCGGAAGCGCTGGCGAGCGCGGCATCCGCAACGGCGCCGCCACCGCACTGGGACGAACAACTCCTCGCCCTGCGTGATGGCCAGCGGCTGCGCGCCGTCACCGCGGCGGCGGCCCGACTGCACGTGCGCGCCGGCATGACTGTCGCCGCGGCCCGCGGACGCTGCGCAACGCTCGACGTGCGCGACTGGGACGATGCCTGCGTGACGCGCGAACTCGCGCGCACAAGTGCGGCCTTCCTGTCGGCGAGCCCGCAGGTGGCGCCGGCCGCCGGCATGCCGGGCACCTGGTGGATTGGCGCCACCGGCTTCGACGGACTCGGCGGCGAACGCGCGCTCGCGGACACGCTGCAGCGTATGGCGCGCGTATGGCACCCACATGCGCGCGTGGGTATTGCAAACTCTTGTGTGGCGGCACGGGCGGGCACGTGGCGAACGACGGATGGCGGATGGCAGATGGCGGATGGCAGATCGCGCACCGACGGTGATGATGCACGCGCGGCATTTCACATCGTCCCTCCGGGCGGCGACGCCGCTTATCTCGCGCCGCTGCCGCTCGCACTCATTCCCATGGACCCCGAAGTGCGCGAGGCGCTCGTCGCGCTGGGGCTTGGTACGTGCGGCGCGCTCTCGGCGCTGTCGAGCGGCGACGTGGAGCGGCGCTGGGGCGCCGCGGGCCTATCGGCGTGGCGGCTCGCCCAAGGCATTGACCCGCGTCGTCCGGTGCTCACGCCAATTGGCGCGGCGCGGCAGGCGCACGCCGAGCTGGCGCTGAGCACCACGAACGCCGAGCCCGTGCTCTTTCTCGTACGCGGCGCGCTCGAGCGGCTGATGGCCGACCTCGTGCGCGACGGCCGCGCCGCCGCCGCCGTGGCCATCACGCTGACGCTCGACGACGGGCGCGGTGCGCTCCCGTCGGGCGGCATGCCGCACACGATCACGCGCGAGGTGCGCGCGCCGCGCGCGCTGGCGCGCGTGGCGCCGTGGTTCGAGCGGTGCCGCGCGCTGCTCGACAGTTGGACGCTCACTGCGCCGGTGAGCGCGGTCACCGTGGCCATCACCACCGTCGCACCGCTCGGCGCCGAACAGGGCGACCTGCTGGCCCCCGCGTGGCGCGATCCCGCGGCCGCCGAGGCCGCGTTCGAGCGGTTGCGGTCCACCCTCGGCGCGCAGGGCGTGGTGCGGCCGGTGGTCCGAGATGCCTATTGTCCGGAGCGCGAGGGAGCGTGGGAGGGTGTGGACACTCTTGGCGGCACGCAAGAGATGGCGGATGGCGGATGGCGGATGGCAGAAGAGCCTCGCGGTATTTCATCTGCCATCTGCCATCCGCCGTCCGCCATCTCCCTCCGCCTACTCGAATCCCCCGAGCCGATCAACATCATCGCCTCGCCACAAGGAGAGCCTCGCGCACTGCACTGGCGCGGCCGGCGTATTCCGATTGCGCGCGCGCGCGGACCGGAGCGGCTGTCAGGCGCGTGGTGGACCGAAGCGCCATTCGCGCGCGACTACTGGCGCTGCGAAAGTGATGAGCTGGAGCAGGAGTTCCTGCTCTATCGCGATGCGGGGGGGTGGAGGCTACAAGGGTGGTATGACTGAAGCAGATGGGAGATGGGAGATGGGAGATGGGAGAACGCGCACGGCCCTACGATCCCCCATCTCCCATCTCCCATCTCCCATCTCCTATCTCCCATCTGCCATTCGCCATCACTTCGAAGGCCGCGCAAATCCCTCTCGTTGCATCACCCCCCACCCCCGGTCGCCGCGCATCACCTTCCAGAACGCGTGCAGTCGGTAGAAGACCGTGAGCTGCCGGTAGCCGAGTCCTTCAACGAGAGTGTAGAAGAGCAGGCGCCAGAGGTCGCCGCGGGCATTGTAGCGCCGGAAGGTCACTTCCTCGAGCACGATGGCCCACATGGACAGCAGGATGCCGTAGCCGACGGCCACCGAGAGGAAGGCAATGGCGAACGGTGCGTTCACGGCGCCGAGCCAGAGTCCGAGAATGAGCCCAAGGTAGCCGAGCAGCTCCACGATCGGAGCAACCATCTCGCCGAAGGCGAAGAACGGCAAGGCCACCATGCCCACGGAGCCGTAGCGGGGATTGAACAGCATGCCGCGCCGTTCCCACACGGTGCCGATGAGCCCACGGTGCCAGCGCTCACGCTGGCGATGCAGGATCCTGGTGGAGGCCGGCACCTCGGTCCACGCGACGGGGTCGGGGATGAATGGCATGTCGGCCTTGATGCCGTGCTCGCGCAGGTGGATATGCAGCCGGACAGCGAGGTCCATGTCCTCGGTGACATTGCCGGTCTGGTAGCCGCCGATGGCCAGCAGATACTTGCGCGCAAAGAGCCCGAACGCGCCACTGATGATCAGGTTGCCGCCGATGCGGTTCCAGCCAAGCCGCCCAAAGAGGAACGCGCGCAGGTACTCCACGGTCTGGCAGCCGGGGAGCCAGCGCGAGTCCACGCGCGCGTCAACGACGCGGCCCAGTTCCACCTTGCAGGCGTTGACCACGCGGATGGTGCCGCCAACCGCCGCAATCTCGCGTCCCAGCAGGAACGGGCGCGCGAGGCGCATGAGTGCGTCCGGTTCGATGAGCGTGTCGGCGTCGCAGGCGATGACATACGGGAAGCGCGCGGCGTTGATGGCCGCATTCAGCGAGTCGGCCTTGCCGCCGTTGTCCTTGTCGATGACGAGCAGCCGGGAGTGCGTGCGGGAGCGATAGACGGCGCGAATCGCGGCGGTGGGAAGGGTGCGCTGGATCGCGGGTGGCACTTCGTACAGGTCGTAGGCGCGCACCAGTTCATCCATCGTGCGGTCCTTTGAGCCGTCGTTCACCAGCACCACCTCGTGCCGCGGGTACGTGAGCGTGAGGAACGACAGCACGCTCGACGCAATGCTGACCTCCTCGTTGTATGCCGGCACGAGCACCGAGATGGGCGGGAGCGCGTCGGTGGCGAGCACCCGGGCGAAGTACTCGTCGTCGGCGAGCTGGAAATGCGACCACAACTCCGGGAACGACAGCAGGAGAAGGAGCGCATAAAACGAGTTGAGCAATATGAAGTAGACGAGGATTGCCCAGTCGAGCGCCTGCAGTCCCTGCCGCAGTGCTTCCATCATACGTCGCCGAGCTCCAGCACGGCCCCTTCCGAAAGACCCGAGGTCATCACGGCCATTTCGCTCGCGAACTTGTCGCGCGACTGGCGCGCGCGGCGCAGTGCGGCGCGCCCCGGTTCGCCGAGCAGCGCCAGCGCGAGCGCGCAGCGGAATCGTACCCACCAGGCCCGGTCGGAGAGGCCACGCTCGAGCTGTGGCTGCGCGTCCGCCGCGCGAAGCGCGCCGAGCGCCTGCGCAGCGGCCGCGCGCACGAAGTCCTGCGGATCCTCGAGCAGCGTGCGCTCCGCCTCCACCGACTCCGCGTGCGGATAGCGCCGCAGGGCGCGTGCCACGCCGGCGCGCGCTTCGGGATCATGGTGCGCGACCAGCGCCGTGACGGCGGGGCGCAGCGACGGCAGGTTCAGCGACTCCGCCAGCGCGAGCCAGGCGGCGATCTCCCGTCCCGACGCATCACGCGATGTGAGACAGTCCCGCAGCGGCCCCTCCGCGACTTGCCAGACGGTGCGCAACGTGGTCGTCGTGAAGAGTCGCACGGCGAGCGTCTCCCCCGGATAGTGCGCCACGGCGAGGCGCACGAGATCCGGATCATCCACCGCCGCGAGCGCCTGGGTGGCCGCCAGCCGCACCGCGGCGTGCGTGTCGTCGAGCAGCGGCTCCAGGATGTCGGCATCATCGCGCGTGCCGACGATGCCGAGGGCGCGCGCCGCGTCGAGGCGGCGCCACCATCGGCGTTGTGTCGCGCCGGCAATGGCCCAATTCGCCCACGGTTCGTCGCGCATGGCGGCGCCAAAGTCCGCGCGCAGTTCGCGCGGCACGCGCGTGTCGTAGACCTCGGAGGCGAAGGCAAGGGCCGCGTCGTGGGGCAGCGCACGTAGCGCGTCCTTCACTGGCAGCACCGAGCCGGATCCCACGAGCCACTTTGCCAACGGCGCACTCACCCTGCCGCGGCTGCGCGTCACGGTGGCCGCGCGGCGCAGCAGCTTCTCACGGCGCGCGAACACGAAGATTCCCAGCATGACGGCAAACACGGCCTGCGCCACGGCGATCACGCCGAGCGCGACGAGCAGGCTCACGGCGTGCTCCGCGGCTGGCGCACCCAGCGCGGCAGCTTCGACAGCAGCACACGCAGACTCACGGGTTTCGCCACATAGTCGACCGCCCCCGCGCGCAACGCGCGCACCTGGTCGGCGTCGCCGGCATGTGCGCTCAGGAACACCACAATGAAGTCGCGGGGGCGTTCCATGAGCAGGCGCTCGTGCACCGCGTGGCCGTCAAACCCGGGCAGGTCGAGGTCGAGCAGGACCAGCGGCTTTACCGCAACCACGGACATGGCAAGCAGAGCGTCGAGCGCGTCGGGTCCGGTGCGATACACCGCAAACGTGTAGCCCTCCTGGCGGAGCGCATACTCCAGCAGGTCCGAGATGGCCGGATCGTCCTCGACGATGACCACGTCAGGCGCGCGCGTGGAATCCTCGCGCGTCCACACGTGATTGTCCTGCCGCGACGTCAGGGCGACAGTGGCCGCGTCGGCAGCGGCGTGCCACAGCTCCTCGACGTGCAACGGCTGCACCACGGATGCCTCGGCGAGACCCAGCACCCATGGCGCCTCGTCGCCCTCAGGATCGGCGGCACGCAGCGTATTCAGCGCGAGGAGCATCGGGTAGTAGCCGTCGCGGACCGTCGCGACAAGCGAGAGGCTGTCGTGGTGTGCCAGCACCGCGCCGGTCTCGCGGAGGGCGCGCGCCAGTCGCGCGCACACGTGCGGCCAGCGCACTTCGTCGGCGGGATCGCGCAGGCGGATCAGCGCGGTGCTCAGAACGCCGCCCTCGCGGCGCAGTGCACCGAACAGCTGCGAGGCCTCACGGAGCCCTACTTCACGTTCAGGGAGCGCGGTCGCCGGATTGAGCCCATGCGCCAACCGGTGCGCGCGCACCTGATCGAGCCGCGCGAGGAGCTGCGTGCGCAACTCTGCGGGCGCGACAGGTTTTGGGAGGAACCCGTCGGCTCCCGCGACAACCGCGCTCTCGCGCGCCTCCTTGCTCGCGTCCGCCGAAAAGAGAATGACCGGGAGCTCCGCCCACTCGGCGTCGGCCCTGAGCCGGCGCGTGAGGTCGAAGCCCGTTGTCCCCGGCAACTGCACGTCCATCAGCAGTACGCCCGGTCGTTCGTCCTCAAGCGTCGGGAAGAGCAGCGCCGGATCCTCGAGGGTGATGGCCCGCAGTCCAGCGCTCTCGCAGATGGCGCGCGCGAGAAGGAGAATCATCGGGTCGTCGTCCAGAATTACCACGCTGCCGCCCGTCACCGACGTGCGCTGTGCGAGTCGCTCGATGATGACGGCCAAGTCGTCCGCGGCGATGTCCTGATCCACCACGGTGACCGCGCCGAACGAGCGCGTTGCCGGCGCCGGCGCGTGCCGATCGGCGGAGAGAAGCACCAGCGGCACACCGTCAGGCATCGGGAGGCTGCGCCCGAGGTCAGCGGGCGCGATCACCGCGTACGGGCGTTCACGCAGGCCGACGCGTCCCGAGAACTCGGATCCGGCCATCACGACGAAACGCACGCCCGCCGACGTGGCGACCTTGCTCCACTCGGCGACACGGCCGGCGGGTGGCGTCACGCACCAGATCTCGCGGATTTCCTCGTCGCCGGTCCGATCAGGAGCGGCGCCGAACGCCGTATGGAGCGCATCCACGACGCGGCGCAGGTGCGCCCCGCGGTGCTCGACATCAAGCGTTGGATCAATGGCCCACGTCCGCGCGCGCTGCTCCATTTCGCCGATGTGCTCACTCGCCTCCGCGAAGCCGTACGATCCCGAGGAGCCGCGCAAGCGATGCAGTTCGCGTCGCAGGGTGTCGAGCACGTTTGCATCGCGCGGGTCCACATCGAGCAGCGCCGCGCATTGTTGCAGCCGTTCCAGCGCGGCACGCGCCGATCCGAGGAAGCGCTGGCGAAGGACGTCGGTGGGCGCGGTCATCAGATCAGAGCGTGCGCCTCAATCCCACCGTCACCGTGACGCTCCGTCGCGTGTTGCCAGGACTTAGCTGCTCGGCGTCGTGGCCCAGCTGCCACGTGCCCAGTAGGCGCGGTGTCAGTCCGGTCGAGCCGTTCACGGCAATCCCGAATGTCCGGGTGAGTGAGACGGCATCGGGCGTGATGCGCTCCGTCGGGCTGCCACCGTACGTCACCGAGGCGCCCATCCAGTGATCGCCGTCCTCAAAGTACCGGCGCGCCTGGAACGTGGTCGTTGCCGACGTCGTTCCGTCGCGGCTGCGTACGTACGGGCGCAGGGAGAACCAGTAGTTGCCGACGTACCTGCCCACGGCGCCCGTGAGCATCGTCACGGGCACGCCGTGGAAGCGCAGTTGGCGAAGACCGGCGGACGCTTCCCACGCACCCGGAAGCGCCGTGAACGCTTCGGCGCCAAAGCGCCACGCGGGAAAGACCGTCGCGTCGGAGTAGCCCGCATTGAAGTAGAGGTAGGTCTTCTCGCTGAGGCGCGGATATGCGTCGGCCTCCACCTGCAGCCCATCGGTCGCGAAGCGATTGGCGTAGTTCACACGCGCGATGAATGTGCCGGCGCTGCTGCGCCGCCAGAGGGCGACGGACGCCAGGCGCCACGCGTCGGTATCACCGGAGAACGAGACAAGACCGAACTCGCCGGAAACGGACGTGGCCGGTGCCTGCGTCGCCTTCACGGCGGTCTCCTGCGCGTGGGCAGCGGACGCCGACGCGCAGGCGAGCGGCACCGCAAGCCACAGGAGGGAACGACGAGTATTACGGATCATCTTCGCAATGTACGGGAGACGCGAGAGCGTCGGTAGACAGAATAGGCGATCGTCCCCGTGACCGGCACGAAGAGCGCGACGAGGAGAGCGCGCGGATCGTCGGCTACGCTGGCCGCCACCATGGCCGCGATGCCCGCCACGAACACGATGAGCGGCAGCGGATAGAGCGGCATCGAGAACCCCTGCGGCGGTCCGTCGCGGCGGCGCAGCACCACCGCGCTCGCGAGCGCCAGCGCGAGGAAGGGATACCAGACGAGCGCGTAGGCTCCGATGATGGCCGAGTAGCCGCCGGAGAGTACGAAGAGCATCGCCACCGCGGACATGGCGATGACGGCGTTGGCCGGCGTCTTCGTCTGCGGCCAGACACGCGCGAGCCACGCGGGGAAGAGTCCATCCTCCGCGGGAGCCAGGTAGTACCGCGACTGCCCCACGCACTGCGCCGCGACAGTGCCGAGCGTCGAGCACATCACGAGCACGGCAATGACCTGTGCGGAGCGCGGACCGATGGCCGCACCCAGCGTTTGTGCGGCGACGGCCTCGGATGTCGCAACGCCGGTGAAGCCGAGCACGTGGAAGTAGACGATGTTGGTGCCGACATACGCCGCCGCGATGAACGCGAGGCCGAGCAACAGGCCGACCGGGAGCGTGCGCTGCGGCGTACGCACTTCGCCGGCGAGCGTGGTGACGGAGGCAAAGCCGTCGTAGGCCCAGAGGATTGCCACGAAGGCCGGCCCGAGCGCGGCAAAGCCGCCTGCGCTCGCCGGCATCGATGGCGTCGGCGGATGCGCGCCCGTGAAGAAGAGTCCGGTAATGCCCAGCGCGAGCAGGGCCAGCAGCTTGCCGACGCCGGCGATGCTCGCCACGCGCGTGGACGCCGGCGTCGAGAGCACAGCGATGCCGCCGAGCAGCGCAATCACCGACGCGGCGAGCATGCGGCGCGGCATTTCATCGAGCGGCCAGATGACGGCGAAGTAGTCGGAGAAGGCGCGGGCGACGGCGGCGACCGCCATGGGTGCGCCGAAGAGCGTGGCCCACGCTAGCAGAAAGCCAAGGAATGGGCCGTACGCCGCAAAGGTGTAAGCGTACTCGGAGCCGGAGCGCGGCAACCGCACCGAGAGTTCCGCGTAGCAATACGCGCCGCATAGCGCGACGACGCCACCGCCGGCCCAGAGCACGAGACTCGCCGTCATCGAGCCGGCGCCGGTGGCCACCTGGCCGGGGACGCGGAAGACCGCGCTGCCGATGGTCCAGCCGACGGTGAACAGCGCCGCACCGAGGGGACCGAGGAATCGGGGGAGACGGTCCTGCGTCATGGAGGCTCCAGTGGCTCAGGGCGTCGTGTTGCTCGGGACTCACTCGCCGGATTCAGCGGGAAAATCTGGCGGTGCTGGCGTCGAGCGATAGGGACGGACTTCGTGGGTGCTGTGCGCATCTAATGAATATCTTGTATCTTCGGTGTTTATTCGGTATTCTAGATATGGCCCTTCTCCCGCGGTCCGGCGCGCGAGCCGTCGTAACATCTCCCCTGTTCCCTGCTCTCGGATTGCGCCCGTGTACGCCGAGCTCCACTGCCATTCCACGTTCTCGCTGCTCGATGGCGCCTCTGACCCGGAGCGCCTCGTGGAACGCGCGGTGGAATTGGGCCTCCCTGCCCTCGCGCTCACCGACCACGACGACCTCGGCGGTGCGGTGCGGTTTGCGACCGCAGCAAAAGCGGCTGGCCTCGCGGGGATCATTGGCGTCGAGCTTACGGTAAGCGCTGGGGCAGGCGTTCCTTTCGGCGATGCGGCCGCAGGACCGCGCAGCGGTCCGAGAGCATCGCCGGAAGGAATGCCTGCCCCGGCGCTCTCCCACCTCGTGCTGCTGGCCGAGACCCGCGAGGGCTATGCCAATCTCTCGTCGCTCATCACGCGTGCGCGCATGGACCACCCCCGCGGCTCGCCGCGCGTTTCGCTCGACACGCTCGCACGGCACGCCGACGGACTGTACGCGCTGACGGGCTGCGCGCGCGGCGCGGTGCCGCAGGCGCTGTTGCGCGGCGGACGCGATGCGGCGTGCGAGGCGCTGTCCACCCTGCTCGATATCTTCGGGCGGCGCGTCTCCGTGGAAGTGTGGGATCACGCCATGCCCGAAGAACGCGAACTCGCGCGCGAACTCATCGCCGTGGCGCGCGCCCTCGACGTGCCGTGGGTGGTGACCAACGACGTGCACTACGCGCGCGCCACGCAGCGGCTCGCGCACGACGTGCTGTGCGCGCTGCGCCACGGCGAGACGCTCGAGGCCATGGGCACGCGCCTGCGCCCCAACGGCGAGTGGTACCTCAAGGGGCACGCGCAGATGCGCCGCCGCTGGCAGGACGACGACGCGGGCATCCGGCAGACGCTCGCCATCGCCGAACGGTGCGCGTTCCGCTTGCAGGATCTCAAGCCGCGCCTGCCGCACTTCACCCTGCCGCCGGGCGTGAGCGAGGACGAATATCTCGCGCGGCTCGTCGAGGGCGGCGCCGAGGAGCGGTGGGGATGGCGGCGCACGGCGCGACACAACAAGCAGCTGGAGCACGAACTCGCGCTCATCGCCAAGCTCGGGCTCGCCGGCTATTTCCTGATCGTCTGGGACATCGTGCGCTTCGCGCGCCGCGACGGGATCCTCTGCCAGGGGCGCGGCTCGGCCGCCAACAGCGCCGTCTGCTACTGCCTTGGCATCACGGCGGTGGATCCCATCAAGCTCGAACTGCTGTTCGAGCGGTTCCTGAGTGAGGAACGCACCGAAGCGCCCGACATTGACATTGACTTCGCGCACCGCGACCGCGAGCGCGTGCTGCAGTACGTGTACGAGCGCTACGGCCGCGAGCACGCGGCGATGGTGTGCGAGCACATTACGTGGCGCGGGCGCAGCGCGGTGCGCGACGCGGCGCGCGTGCTCGGTTTCTCGCCGCAGCAGGCGGAGGAGCTGGCGCTTGTCGCGGATCGCTTCTCGGCTCGGCGGACGGCAGAAGCGCTTCGGCAGATGGCGTCAGCGGAGGATCCGGTCCGCGAGGCTCTCGGACCGCTACGCGGTCCTGTGGCCGCCTCGCGGACCGGACCCTCCGCTTCCGCCTCGGCCTCGCCTGCCGCGCCGGCCGATCCGTTCGCGCCGGAAATCGCCGACGTGATGGGACCGGCCAACTACCACAAGCACGCCGGCGTTCCGAGCGTCGCCGACCGGCTGGGGATGCAGTTCATGCCGGGCACGCAGGCGTACCAGCGCATGCGGGAGGAGCGCGAGGCGCACCGACGCGTGGCGGCGGGTGCCGGTGCAGTGGCGGCGGGCACGATGGCGAGTGTTGCAACGACCGGCGAGGCGGCCGTGGAAGGTGCCGTGGCGGACGGCGATGTCCCGTCCCGCGAGGCGGCCGCAGGACCGCGCAGCGGTCCGAGAGCCTCGCGGGACGGGATATCGCCGCCCGCCACGGTCGCGTCCGCCACGGTCGCGTCCGCCACGGCACACAGCACGCTTGCTGACATCGTCGAACAGCTAGCCGAAGCCCCGCGCCACCGCGGCATCCACGTCGGCGGGTTCATCCTCACCGAACAGCCGCTGCACACCATCGTCCCCATCGAGCCCGCCGCGATGGCGGGACGCACCGTCATCCAATGGGAGAAGGACGACCTCGACCCCGTGGGCCTCGTCAAGATCGACCTGCTCGGCCTCGGCATGCTCACGCTGCTGCAGGACTGCATCAAGTACGTGCGCGCCACGCGCGGCGTGACCATCGAGCTCTCGCAGCTCGACATGAACGACCAGGCGGTGTACGACGACCTCTGCAACGCCGACACGGTGGGCGTCTTCCAGGTGGAGAGCCGCGCGCAGATGAATACCCTCCCTCGGCTCAAGCCGCGCTGCTTCTACGACCTGGTCGTCGAGGTGGCGCTCATTCGGCCGGGGCCCATCCAGGGCGAGATGGTGCATCCCTACCTGCGGCGCCGCGCCGGCGAAGAAGAAGTCACGTATCCGCATCCGTCGCTCGAGCCGGTGCTCAAGCGCACGCTCGGCGTGCCGCTCTTCCAGGAGCAGGGAATGCAGGTGGCCATCGTCGCGGCAGGGTTCACGCCGGGCGAGGCCGACGTGCTGCGCAAGGCGATGGGACACAAGCGCAGTCACGAGCGCATGGCCGCCATTTGCCAGAAGATGATCGCCGGGATGAAGGCCAACGGCATTCCCGAAGACATCGCCCAGCGGATCTACCAGCAGATCAACGCCTTCGCCGACTACGGCTTTCCCGAGAGCCACGCGGCGAGCTTCGCGCTCATCGTCTACGCCAGCGCCTACCTGCGGCACTACTACGCGGCCGAGTATTTGTGCGCGATCCTCAACGCACAGCCGATGGGCTTCTACAGCGAGGGCACGCTGGTGGAGGACGCCAAGAGACACGGAGTGCGTGTACTCGCGCCGGACGTGACGAAGAGTGGGTGGGACCACCAGATGATGTGCGCCGACGAGACCATTGTGCGGCCCAGAGACGGAGTAGTCTTCACGTCGGCAGAGAAACAACAGAGAAACAACAGAGAGACAACAGAGAAACAACAGAGCATTCATCGGCCATCTGCCATCCGCCATCCGCCATCTCCACCCCATGTGCGCCTAGGTCTCCGCTCGATCCGCGGCCTCGGGCCTGACGCCCGCGATCGCATCGGCTGCGCGCGCGCAGGGGGTGGCTTCCGCTCTATCGACGACTTCGTGCAGCGCACCCAGCTCGACCGCCGCGCGCTGCGCCTGCTCGCCGAGTCGGGGGCGCTTGACGCGTTCGTGCG
>JBAZTM010000006.1:0-95597 GCA_041661925.1 Gemmatimonadaceae bacterium | reverse complement strand
CTTCTCCTCATCCTCAACGCCATCCTCAAAACGAAGCAGCGGTGGCAGGCACCCGTGCCCGCCACCGCTTGACTTCCAACACAACTGCTCCGTGGTGAAGAAGGCCAGCTCGTGGTAAAGAAGGCCCGCTCACCCGGGACGAAGTGACCGAGACACGGGATAAAGCGTCTGTAAGACGATCCGCTCTTGTTCGCACTCACGTGCGGTCCTATCTTGCCGCACGTCGCGAATTATCTGCCCATCAGTTCACCGCGACGCGCCGCCACCCCAGTCGATGCTCATTAATCTCGTCCCGGACTTTTTCACGGTCCTGCAAAGCACCGATCCGGTGGCGGCTTACCAGCGCTACTTCGAGACGCATCGCCCCCTGCTCGAGGCGTACTGGCACAATTACGTGCTCGACCCCAGCGGTCCGCACTTCCTCGAT
The DNA here is from genome assembly GCA_041661925.1 of Gemmatimonadaceae bacterium. GTDB lineage: Bacteria > Gemmatimonadota > Gemmatimonadetes > Gemmatimonadales > Gemmatimonadaceae > PNKL01. The sequence continues at coordinate 95,170 of JBAZTM010000006.1, read as the reverse complement.
GTGGTGCGCGAAGCCGTCTACGCCGACCGCGATGACCTGCGCGCGATGCTCGATCGCGTCGACACCGCCGCCCTCGCCAGATCGGCCGAGGAACAGTGCGCCGCCCTCTTTGCGCTGGATTCACGAGTCGATGTCGTCCTGATGGTCGGGGTCGGCGGCGCCAATGCCGGCGAACTCGTCGTCAATGGCAAGGGCATCGCCTTCGCCTGCCTTGAGCACTTCACCGGCGTGGCCAATGCGTCCACGCGCGGCCTGGGCCTCGAGCCCGAGTTGCTCCCCATGTGGCTCTCCCACGAGATCGCGCACGCCGTGCGCTACACCTCGCCCCAGAGCCGCAGTGCCATGCGCCAGTTCATCGCTGATCAGGGTGGCTACTACTCGTACTGGGAAACCGGCCGGCACGTCGCGCTCCGCGAGCACCTCATCAACGAGGGCCTCGCCGTGCAGGCTGCGCGCTTGCTCAGCCCCGGTCACGCCCCGTGGGAGTACTTCGGCTTCCAGCGGCGCCAGTACGTGCGCACCCGCGAGATGGAGCCCATCCTCTTCCGTTCCGTCGCCGAAGAACTCGACCACTCGGCACTCGGCCTGCGCCTGCGCTGGCTCTCCGGCGGCATGAGCGACGACGCGCGCACCGTGGACCGCTACGTCATCCCCGAGCGCGCCGGCTACTTCCTCGGCGCTCGCTTGGTCGAGGACGCCATCACCGAGCACGGCATCGCCAAGTGCCTGCGCATGTCTGCCCAGGAACTCCTCGGCATGGCTCCTGAAGAGATGGTGGCCCGGACGGCGTAGCGACTGGTACACTGGCCTTTATCACCACGGAGCGCACGGAGAACGGCTTGAGGGCCACGGAGGACTACAAATACTGGGGTAACAACATCGCGCCACGCAGAGCATCGCGTGGCGTTCGCTGTTCCCCCAAGAAGTTGTACTACTCCGTGGCCCTCCGTCTTTCCTCCGTGAGCTCCGTGGTGAAGAAGGCCAGCTCCGTGGTGAAGAAGGCCAGCATACCCGCGCCAGACTCAGCGAATACACCCCTCCACCCATTCCCGAAACTCCCTGCGAAACCGCGCTGTCGAAAATCGTTCTGCGTTGGCCCGGCATGCCGCCGAGGTAAACCGATGCGATGACCGTTCGAAAACCCCGACAGCCGCCGCTACAGCTTCTGACGTCTGCGAACTGAAGAACACCCCCGTCTCCCCCTCTCGCACCGTCTCCCGCGCTCCGCCCACCCCGTACGCGATCACCGGAGTGCCACACGCCTGCGCTTCCACAGGCAGGATCCCGAAGTCCTCATCCGCCGCAAACACAAACGCCCGCGCCCGACGCAGGTAATCGCGCAGCACCTCCCTCGGCTGCGCGCCGAGTATGCGCACGTTCTTTCCCGCCGCACCCCGCACCCGTCCCATCTCCGGTCCATCGCCGATGATCACCAGTTCGTGATCGGGCAGATGGCGCGTGAACGCCTCCGCGATCATGGGCAGCTTCTTGTAGGGCACCATCCGCGACGCGGCAAGGTAGAAATTTCCTCTCTCGCCGCCTGGCGTGAAGTACTCCACGTCAGCCGGCGAGTAGATAAGCGTCGACGTCCGCCCGTAGCAGCGTCGGATACGATCGCGGATGTACTCGGAGATCGCCGCGTAGGCGTGCGGTGTTTTCGCAGCGCGCGCATCGCCGCGACGTATCCAATTGAGTGTCGCCCGGGCCATGGCCCCGGTGAGTCCGTGATCAAGACCCGCTTCAGACAGGTATTGTTCGCGCAGATCCCATGCGTAGCGCATCGGCGAATGACAGTGCACGAGGTGCGTGGCGCCACGCGGCACACGCACCCGGTGCGCCACGGCGTGAGTGTTCGAGATCACCACGTCATAGCCGTCGAGCTGGAGCCCGCGCATGGCGTTCGGCATCAGCGGCAGCAGCTGCCTATATCGCCGCGCGATCCCTGGTATGTGTTGCATCCATGTTGTCCGTACCGTACGCCCGGTCAGCCCTAGCGCTTCGCGGTCGGATGGTGCGAGGCTGTCCACCAGCGCAAACAGGTCAGCCTGCGGGTAGACCGCCAACATCTCCTTGAGCACCAGCTCCGACCCGCCCAGTGTGGTCAGCCACTCGTGCACAATGGCAATGCGAGGTGTTCCTGTACGCGAAGCAGGCTTCATATTCATGGCTGCTAGTCTATCCGCTCGGACACTTCCGCGCACGGAGTTCCTCTCGTGACCAAGTCGCTCGCTCGCGTGGCGCTCGTCGCCTACTCACTGCTGCTGGCAGTCTCACCCGCGTCCCTAACCGCGCAGTCACTCTCGGCCGGACTCGGCTACTGGACCACCACCGGCGGCAACGACGGCGAAGCCGCCGCCCACGGCTACCGTGTGCACGGTGCGCTCGGCATCACGCTGGCCGGCCGACCGTGGGACCTCGAGGGGGCCTTCTCACAGGCCGTGTTCAGGCGCTCGTTTATCGGCAGCGACATTTCGCGTGTCAACGAGAATTCACTCGAGATTGCCCCTCTCGTCCACCTGCGCGCCGGAACGCCCGCGTGGTGGCCCTACGCGGGCCCCGTGGCCTCAGTGGGCATCGGCTGCGGCACCGCGGGCGACAACGACCCCAACGGCAGGGTGGCCTGCGACACCGACAGCCGCTCCGAGGGCAGCGTCCGACTCGGCCTCGCCGCCGGCGTCGTCTTCACCAAGCCTGCCGGCACCTTCGACCTCGCCGCCGACATCCGCCTGCAAGCCAATACCATCTCCTCCACCCGCGGCAGCGGCCCCGTGCTGCTTATCGCCGTCGGGCTTCGGTCGCGGTGACGTTGGCCTTTTTCACCACGGAGCTCACGGAGGAAGAACGGAGGGCCACGGAGTACTGCAACAGCTGGGGTTAAAGGCAGCGCGCCACGCAAAGAACTGCGTGGCGCTCACTGTTCCCCCAAGAAGTTGTAGTCCTCCGTGGCCCTCAAGCAGTTCTCCGCGAGCTCCGTGGTGAAAAAGCCCAGCGCCGTGGTGAAGAAGGCCACCAGCACATAAAAGCTCAGGCCGCCAGGAATCCCCGGCGGCCTGATGCAAACTCAGAACCGTGAACTACCGATACATCCGCCCCAGCGCGGCACGCGCGGCCAGCAACTGTGCCGGCACCGGCGCCCCAGCCGGAAGGGCGGCGACTGCGGCGTTGTAGGCGTTTACGGCAGTCACCAGATTCGCAAACGTCGGCGCACTACCCAGCGTCGCGAGCGACTGCGCCAGCGCCCCGGCCGGTCCGGCCCCGATGCTTCCCGTCAGCGCCGCCGTGAACGACGACGCGGCACCCGTGCTGCCGCCAAGTATCTGCCCCACGTTTTGTGACGCAGCCTGCGGCACCGAGACATTCGTCCCGCCGATGTTCGTGGTGACGTTGCCGCCCGCCGCAAAGCTCGTGGCGACACCATTCACGTTAGCCGCCATCGGGCCGAAGCCAGCGCCGCCGCCTTCAGCACCGGCACCAGGGCCGCCGCCGGGCGCCGGAATGAACGCACCGATCATGCCGCCCGTGCCGCTGCCACCACCGCCAGGACCCGAGCTTCCGGAGCCCGAACCGCCCTGCGCTTGCGCCGTGCCACCGATCAGCAGCGCGATCGCGCTAACTGCAAGAATTCTCTTCATCTGTCCTTCTCCTGAGTTAGAAGCGCAGGCCGACACCGGCGCCCAGGGTGAACCGAGCCTTGTCGCCTGCAGAACCCGTCACGTCGGCCAATGCCGCCGTGATCACGAGTGGGAACTGCTTGAACAGCGCGAGCGAGACGCCAGCGTTGAGATCCTGCCCCGTCCAATCACCGATGAGTCCGATGTACTGGTTGGCACGCAGGCCCACGGAGCCGAAGAAGTTGACTCCGCAATCCGCCAGTCCGTTGGGTTGCGCCAGGTCCTCGGCGCAGAATCGGCCGTTGCCCAGGCCAGCATTCAGCGTCACGACACTGAACGGCGTCTCGAGGTCGCCACCGTTGCGCAGCGCTGCAACCTTGGAGATGACAGCGTACACCGACTGGTCCGTCTCGAAGTTGTCGCCGTTGAGCTTGACCCCCTCTACGCCCACCGCGATGGCGGCATTCATCGGGAGCTGCCGGTGCGCCTTGAACCCGACGAGCGTGCGCTCGAACAGCCCCGTACGCACCGTCGAAAGCGAGGTGACCACGACTTCGAGTCCGATCGCTCTTTGGTTGTCGCCAAGACCCAAGCCGAACGACGCCGAGGCGTCATCCGAGCCACCATAGCGCGTCTCTGCCTGATAGCCGATGCCCGCGAAGACGTCGCGCCAGTTCGGTCCAAAAGCCAGTGGTGAGCTGGCGCTCACGCCAGGCGACGACCGGCCAAACCTCCCACCCATGGCCGCTTCGGAAGCCGGAACGGGGAGGGCCAGATCCTCCTTGCTCTGCGCCTGCACCGCCATGGGCGCAACCGCAAACGCCACCAGCACTGTGCCGGCGAACCAGTTCTTGCCTACCATAACGAACCCTCTCGGATGAGATGTATTGATATTGAACGATTAGGTCACAATTCCACGGATGTGCCGAATGTCGGCCATCCACAAGCAGTTGTCAAGCAAATTTCGGTCACGGATCCACGATATCCGGCCTTTCAGGATGTAACGCTTCCGTCAGAACAACGTGAAACGGACGCAAGTTTCCAAGTTTGGTGGTGTCGAGACGCCCGTCGGCAGGCCGTGGCGCTCGAGCGCCAAACTCAGTTGTTGAGCAGGAGGCAACCAGCCTAACGTCAGCCCCCGCTTCAGCATAGATCGCTTGGGCCACCTCAAACCAACTCGCCGATCCACTTGCCGACGCGTGCCAAGTTCCCTCGGAGCCGCCCTCGATCAGTCGCCAGATGACCCCCGCCACTTCAGTCACGTGGGTCGGAGCGCCGAGTTGGTCATCGACCACCCGCGATGGCTGGCCCGACTGGGCCCTTTGCCACATGGTGCGCACAAAACTGGGCCCGCCGCCATACAGCCATTGCGTCCGAACAAGCGTCCACCGGCAGTTGCTCGCGGCTAGCGCCAACTCTCCCGCCAGCTTGCTGCGCCCGTACGCCCCAAGTGGGTTCGGAGCATCAGCTTCGCGATACGGCCTCCCCAGACGTCCATCGAAGACGTAGTCCGTGCTGATGTGCAGCACTCTAACGCCGCACCGCGCTGCGATTTGCCCCAAGACACCCACCGCGTCGCCGTTGATGCGCGTCGCTTCGGCCTCATGATCTTCGGCGTCGTCCACCCGCGTCCACGCCGCGCAATTAATCACCCAATCCGGATGACCCGCCAGCGCGGATGCCACGGCGGCGGCGGCGGTTATGTCGAGCTCAGCTCGACTGAGCGCGCGCAGGCTGACTCCCTTCGGTGTGGCGCGCTTCACGGCACGCGCCAACATCCCGCCGGCACCCAGCAGCACGACATTCATGCGGTCAGGTACAGCGCCTCAGCGGCCCGATACGCCTCGCTGAGTACGCGTCCCCACCACTCGGGGTTCGCTTTGTACCACGCCACCGTCTCGGCGATGCCCTTATCCCACGACTGCTCGGCACGCCACCCTAGTTCGCTCGTAAGTCGCGCGTTGTCCAGCGCGTACCGGCGGTCGTGTCCAAGGCGATCCGTTACGCGGGTCATGAGCGATTCTGGCTGGCCGAGTTGGCGCAGGATGCTGGTGATCACATCGCGATTCGTGCGCTGATCGCCGGCGCTGACGTGATACATGCGCCCCAGTGGGCCCCGCCTCAGCACCGCCCAAAGCGCACGAGCATGGTCTTCGGCGTGAATCCAGTCGCGCACCTGCAGGCCGTCGCCGTACACCGGAATCGATGACCCGGAGAGCGCGCGTGTGATCACCAAGGGAATCAGTTTCTCGGGAAACTGGTACGGCCCATAGTTGTTGCCGCAGCGCGTCAGCAGCACCGGTATGCCATATGTGCGGTGCCAAGCGCCGACGAGGAGATCGGCCGACGCTTTGCTCGCCGCGTAGGGCGAACTGGGCTTCAGCGGTGATTCCTCCGTCCATGGCGCGTCACCCGGATCCAGGTCGCCGTACACTTCGTCCGTGCCGACGTACAAAAGGCGAAACGGCCGCGGGTTGGTGTCGAGGGTGCGCCGCACCGACTCCAGCACGACCTGCGTGCCGACGACGTTAGTGGCGATGAAGGCTGCTGGCCCCATGATGGACCGGTCCACGTGCGTTTCGGCGGCCAGGTGGATAATCGCATCGGCCCGGGGAATCGCACGCCCAGTTGCTCTTTCTACCGCCGTGCCATCAACGGTGGCCGCCAGCGACACCATGTCGCAGACGTTCCCCTTCACGAAGTAGTGCCGCCCGTCACCCTGCGCACCGTGTCGTGCGAAGACATCCGCCAGGCTGTCGAGGTTGCCGGCGTACGTGAGTGCGTCGTACGTGACCACGTGTACGCCGGGTTGGTTGGCCAGCAGCCAGCGCACCAGCGTGCCGCCGATGAACCCCGCCCCGCCGGTAACCATCACGGTGGTCGGCGTGAAATCCGCTGAGGTCGTCACGGAAGCCACGCTCGTGACTCCGACAGCGATGCTCCGTGTGCGTCCTTGTCGGACACCATGGGTAGTGCGCCCGCAATCAGCGGCCAGACAACGCCCACGTCCGGGTCGTCCCACCGCAAGCAGCGTTCGTGCTCGGGGGCATAGAAGTCGGTGGCCTTGTAGTGCAACGTGGCCCGCTCGCTCAGCACGTAGTAGCCGTGCGCGAAGCCCTGTGGTATCCACATCGCGTCGTGCGATTCGGCATCAAGCCTTGCGCCACACCATTGTCCAAAGGTCGGCGACTGCGCGCGCAGGTCCACCGCGACGTCGAACACCGCGCCCGTCACGCACCGCACCAGCTTCCCTTGCTGCTGCTGCACCTGACAGTGCATGCCACGCAGGACCCCGCGCACGCTGTCCGACAGGTTGTCCTGCACCCAGGCAGCAGGAATGCCGGCAGCCGCGAAATCGCGCGCGTTCCACGCCTCGAGGAAGAGGCCGCGGTCATCGCGGTGCACGCGCGGCGTCAGCAGCAGCACGTCCGGGATGCTCAGCGCCTGGATCTTCACGAGGAGGCCAATCCCAGCAAGTAGCGTCCATAACCGGTGGTGCGCATCGGGTGGGCGAGTCTTTCGAGCACCTCGGTGCTGATCCAGCCCTGTCGCCAGGCAATCTCCTCGGGGCAACTGATGCGGAGTCCCTGCCGGCTTTCGAGCGCGTGAACGAACTGCGCCGCTTCCAGCAGCGCCTCTGGTGTTCCAGTGTCGTACCAGGCGGCGCCGCGTCCCATCTGTTCCACTGTGAGCTCACCGAGCGTGAGGTAGGCCCGATTGAGGTCGGTGATTTCCAACTCCTGGCGTCCTGATGGTTTGATCGTACGCGTCAGTTCCGGGGCCTTGTCGTCGTACAGATACAGCCCGGTGACCGCCCATGGCGATGGTGCCACGGCTGGCTTTTCCACGATATCGCGTACGCGTCCGTCGCGGTCGTAGTCCACTACGCCGTACGCTTCGGGCGTCGCCACCTGATATACGAAGACGCTCGCGCCGCTGGGACGCTCCATCGCCGAGCGCACCTGCGCCGGCAGGTCGTGGCCGAAGAACAGGTTGTCTCCCAGGATCAGCGCGCTCGATCGGCCGTTCAGGAAGGGTTCGCCGATGAGCAGCGCCTCCGCGATCCCGCGCGGCGCCGATTGTGTGGCGTAGGTGATGCTCATCCCCCATTGCGACCCGTCACCCAGCAGACGCACGAACAGTGGCACATCGAGCGGGGTCGTGATCACCAGCACGTCCCGCACACCCGCGAGCATCAGCGTGCTCAGCGGGTAGTAGAGCATCGGCTTGTCGAAGACCGGCAGCAATTGCTTGGAGAATGCCGCGGTCGCCGGGGCGAGCCGTGTGCCGGAACCGCCGGCGAGGATGATGCCGGGGCGAGGGGGAGTCACGGTGAGGCGAGACAGTGAGAGACGTTGCAAAACGGTGGTGTTAGCATAGGCACGGGCTCCTCGCGCCGCTACCCGAGTCGTCGACACCAGAGCGCACGAAATAGCACGCCGTACTTGCCTCCATTCTCGCGAACGGCTAGAGTCTCGTCGTGACCCGCCTCTCGCGTTCTCTCTCCTGTCTTATGGTGGCGTTCGTCTCGATCGCCGCATCGAATTCCGGACTGCAGGCGCAGGATTTCGCGCTGCGTCCCGCTGACGCTGTACGGGTGTATGTCCCCCGTGACACGGGTCTGTCCGGAACGTTCACTGTCGATCTTCAGTCGGTGCTGACGCTGCCGCTTGTCGGGCGTGTGGAGGTTGGCGGTAAACCATGGAGCCAGGTGAACCTGCAGTTGATGACGGCGTATCGCCGCGAACTGCGCGAGCCGGGGATTACGCTCACGCCGATGCGGCGTGTGATCGTGCTTGGCGCGGTCAATAAGCCGGGAAGTTACCTGATCGAGCCGACCGCGATGTTGTCGGGAGCCATCGCCGCAGCGGAAGGAGCCTTGGCGGATGGCACGGTGCGGCGCGTACGCGTGACACGAGGCAGTTCGATAATTCAGGCCGATGCCTCGCGCGGCTTTGAGATTGCCGATATGCCGATAGAGTCGGGCGACCAGATCTTCGTGCTCCAGCGCAGCTGGTTCGCCCGGAACAGCAATTTCCTCATCACTGCGCTTTTGTCACTCACCGGCATCGTCGTCACGCTCGCGTTACGCTAATCAGGAGACGCGCGCGCTACCACCCGCGCCACTGCACCCCGAGTTGGAGATTCAGGGCGTCCTGCCCGGGAATGGTGTTCCGGTTGAGGGTGTAACCCAAGCTGACTGAGCCGCCGAGTTCCCGGTTGCGGTCGCGAAATCGGAGTCGCTCGAAACGCACGCTGTAGCGAACTTCTGGCGCCCGGCCATCCGCACTGGCCGCTACGGGAAGCCAGTCACGCAGTAGCCGGCGTTCAATCACAACGCTTTGGCGACCAGCGGCTGTGTACGCGTCGCGAGCCATTCGCCAACCCGCTCCACCGTACGCGGTCGCCGAGCCAAGGATCTGCCCGTTTACGGTGAGTCCTTGGATCACCGCGCCGTGAGTGTACGGCGGATGTGGGGTTGCAAGTCCGCGCTGTCCACGTTCATTGCTCGACAGCTCCGCGTTGATCAGTTCAAATCGGTACACGTGCAAGCGCCCCGCCGACGGCTGGGTTGCGCGCTGTGCGCCGAGGAGCAGGTTACCAAGATCGTCTGGCTTCTGAATCAGCCATCGGAAGTTGCCGGCGTAATCCTCACGTCCGTATTCGCCGTACACCTCGAGTCCGGCGGGCCTGATTGCCCAACGGAAGAACGCCGACGCGTAGCCGTTTTCCTCGGCGGCATTCAGGAGATTTGCCGGGTCGCTGAGAATTCCGGAAAGTGGCCGCAGGAGGTTCTTCATGGTCGCGGTGCCTGGCCGCCAGATGCGTGCCGCGACCCGGACAACGCCCAGCTCCAGCCCATTCACTCCACCCGGTTGGAATGTCGCAACCGCTGCGGAGAGAAATCGGGAACGATCGCCCGTTTGCATGGGAGACCAGTCGGACTGTTCGAGTCTCCCACCGACGAGCTTGAGATGCAGGTGGCCAATACCCACTGGCCACGGCTCGCCCGAGGCGAAATACACATGAGCAAAACCGCCCGCATTAGGGCCGATGACAAGCGGTTCATCCCGCGCCGGGCCCCAGGCCAAGGGAGTGGTGGAGAACCCGAATGACAATGGCCTCGTATCAATCGCGATCTGGCTGGCACCGGCATTCACTCGCGCGAATGGCGACGTACCGAATCGCTGTGGGGCGTCGATGTTCCCGGGAAATCTCGCATCGCGAAGCGCGCCATCTCCAGCTTGCCCATTCGGCGCCAATTCGAAACTCTGGTTCTGTGACCAGGAAACCACTGGCGCCAACTGCAGACTCAGCCATCTCGCGGTAACCCGCGCTCCGCCGGTGACGACTCCCGTTACGCCGCGTCCGAACCAGGCCGCCTGTTCGCCTTCCGGTAGTGTGCTGTTAAAGACCAATGCGGCGCCCGGGCGAAGCACGCGGAGTCGATACCCCCGCGCAAGGCTATCGGGGCGCGCAAACCGGGCGGTCCACGGGTGTGCCGTCGTCGGCACCAACCGACGAGACTCCAGTCGGCTCCACGGTCTTATCGCCACCGGATACTCCGGAACCCGACCGATCAACTGCAGCACGCGGAGGTATCGCTCGGCCTCGCCATTCGCCACCAGCGCACCGCCGAGATCGAGTCCGACGGCATCCTGCGCTGGCAACGTCTGCCCACCGAGCAATGACCCGAGCAAGAAAATCGCGACTGCGTGGCGGAGTTGCATCCATCACGTTACCATCTCCCTCCATGGGCTGTCACCCCCCTCGCCGCGTTGTCATGTTCTCGCTGCTCGCCGCCACGGCGAGTTTGGCGTCGGCACAGGACATTGCTGTATCCCCGCTGGTGCGTCCTGCCCTTGAACGTGACGAATTAGCGCGCATCAACACTCTGCTCGACTCGACCGCGCCGTTTTATGGCACGCTGCGCGCTCCGTCGCGGCAGTTGCCGTGGCATTCCTCAAGTCGCGTCACGCTTACCGTGCTTTCCCCTGAAATCACCTTCGGCTACAACTCGTCGCTTCCGTACGGATTCAACGACGGCGTTGCATGGACGGGGCGGGGATTCAATGCGCAGGTGCTCGCTGGCGTGGTGCTCTCGCGTGGCCCATTGCGACTTGTGGTTGCCCCAGAAATATGGACCGCTCAGAACCGCCCGTACCAAACGATTCCTTATCCTCAGAATCGGCCCGAGCAGCGGTCGGTGTGGGCCAACCCGTTTCACCCCGCTCCTGAGGGCATTGACCTGCCCCTGCGTTTCGGGAACGACCCAACCAGTGCTGTGACCCTAGGACAGTCTTCCCTGTCGTTCCGTCTTCCCAAGGTCGAGTTTGGCGTTGCCGCCGAGAATGTCTGGTGGGGGCCGGGAATCCAGAATGCGCTGCTTTGGGGTTCGCAGGGGGCTGGTGTCCCTGTCGGATTCGTTCGCACCACCGCACCCATCAAAACGAAGTTCGGCACGTGGGACGCGTGGTATACCGTTGGGGCACTGAGCGAATCAGACTACTTCGATCGTCTCTCCGCCAACGACTCACGTTCGCTTGGCGCCTTTGCTCTCTCGTGGCGCCCTCCACGGTCGCAGGGCCTCGAACTCGGCCTTGCACGCCTTGTCATCCTCGCCGATGGGATTTCAGGCAGCACCTTCTTTGCGCCGTTTGGCACCGTCGGCCACCCGAATAGCTCTGACTCACTTTCCCCAGGTGACCGCGACCAGATCTCGTCGCTCTGGGCGCGCTGGGCTGCGCCCGGCACCGGGTTTGAGGCGTGGCTTGAGTGGGCGCGTTTCGAGGAACCGGCGTCGCTGCGCGATCTCCTTGAGAGCCCCGGCCATTCGCAAGGGTACACCGTCGGGGTTCAATGGGCGCGGCCGGTGCGCGACAAGGAACGCGTACGCTTGTGGGCCGAGGCCACCTATCTCGAGCCGAGTCCTTCCCTGCGACTGCGCCAGGTCGGCGCGACATACGTGAGTCGTTCTGTTCCCCAAGGGTTCACGGTACAAGGCCAACCGCTTGGCGCTGGCATTGGCCCGGGTGCTTCCAGTCAGTGGTTCGGCGTCGACTGGATCACCAGCCGCTGGCGGGTGGGGACCTTCGCCGCCAGGATTCGAACCGACAACGCCGCACTGTTCACGCCGGTCGTTCCCGAGGTGCGCCGCGAAGATGTATCCCTTGTGAACGGCCTCCGCCTCGGTGGCGAATGGCGGCGCATGCGGGTTCTTGTTGATTGGTCGCACGTCGTACGCCTGAACTATCTCTTTCAAGCGTACCTTAAGGACGCCTTCACCGGTCGCACGCAGGGCATTGATTTCGTCAACAACGCCCTGACCGTCACCTTCTCTACGCCGTGGCAACGAGGACAGCAGTGAGCGAGCCGATGACCGTCGCCGAGTTGGTGCACGCGCTGCGAACCTACCGCCTGAGGATGTTCATCGCCGGCGGCGTCACCTTCGCGTTGGTGATCCTCTTCATTCTGCTCGCTCCCCCTCGTTTTCGCAGCGAGGCGCTGCTGCGGATCGAGTCTCGCCGTCCCGATGTGGGGTTGCTCGGGAATCTCCCGGAGCTCGAGGGAATGAGCTCGCTGGGGCTCGGGCGTGACGAGGTCGAGACGGAGATCGGCGTTCTCGCAAGCCGGCGAATGCAGGACGCTGCCATCGACTCGCTCGGTCTCGAAGTCACCGTGACTCAACCGCGCAGCGGAAACACGGGCGTGATCGTCGCGCGTGCGCACGGCGAGTCCTTGCTCGACGGACAGATAACCCTGAAACGCGGCGGAGCCGACACGTGGACGGTGAAGGGAGAGTGGAAGGATGACTCCGTGTCCCTTCCTGCGACCATCTCGACCGGCAAGCCGCTGCGTGTGGGTTCGATCGCGGTGACCGTAATCGCCCCGGACTCTGTCTCAACCATCGAACTGCGCCTGCTTCCCCGCTACAAGGTTCACGAACGCCTTGATGATCGCCTTGTCGTGCGGCGCCGTTCGCCGGGCGCCAAGCTGATCGAGGTGCGGTTCGAGGACCGAGATCGTCAGCTCACCGCTCAGGTCGTCGAGGTGGTCGTCGGCACCTATCTCGACTATGCCCGTCAGCTCGAACGCGGCGACGCCGGCAAGACCATCGTCGAGCTTCGTCACGTCACGGATAGCGTGGCTCGCGAACTGCGCGCCGCCGATGAGCGGTTGCGTGACTATCAGTCCCAGGCAAAGATTATCGCGCCCGAGGAGCAGGCGGCACAGCAGGTGCTGCGGATCGCGAAATTGCGCGCGCAACTCGACCAGGTGGAACTCGAGCGCGACGCCCTCGCCAAGCTGTTGACGCTCGTGGACACGCGCTCAGGAAACGGGCGTGATGCCACCGCTTTTCGGCAACTCGCCACCTTCCCGACGCTGATCAGCAACCGCGCCATTCAGGATCTGTTGGCCTCACTCATCGCGCTCGAGAATGAACGTGCCAAGATTGGCGTTCGCCGCACCGAGGAGAATGCCGACGTGCGCGCCGCATCGGAGCGCATCGAAGCGCTGGAGAGAGACCTGCGGCGTGTGGGATCGCAGTATGAGGAAAATCTTGGCCAGCAGTTCATCGAGTTTTCGCGTGCTCTCACACGGCTTACCGCGGATCTTGGCGCACTGCCCGCCACGGAGATGCAGTACGTGCGACTCGTTCGAGAACGCACCCTGTTGGGCGAGACCTGGGCGATTATGAAGCGCCGGCTGAAGCAGGCGGAACTGCAGGACGTCTTGCGGCTCGACAAGGTGCGCCTCGTCGATGCCCCTCGCGTGCCACAGCCGCGAGAGAAGATCTTCCCGCGACCCGTTGTTCATTCCGTGCTGGGTGCGGTGCTCGCCCTCTTGGTCGCGTTCGCAATGGGACTCGGGAGCGTTCTCTGGCGCGCACCCGCTTCGGCGCAGAAGACCTCGCCCGCCACATAGCTGTCGCCGTGCCGGCTACTCCGAAGGTCTACGTCATCGTCCTCAATTTCAGGGGAGCTGATGACACAATCGGGTGCCTGCAAAGCCTCGATCGTTCGACGTTTCGCGGATTCGAGGCAATCGTGGTGGACAATGCCTCAGGCGACGATTCGCTGGCGCGCATTCAGGCCGCCGTCAGTAGCCGGGTATCCTATCCACTGGAGTTCATTCAATCGCCGCGAAATGATGGCTTCGCAACCGGCAACAACATCGGCCTCCGCGCGGCAATGGCGCGTGGTGACGGTACCCACTACTGGTTGCTCAACAACGATACCATCGTTGACTCGCGTGCCCTTGGCGCGCTTGTGGAGGCCGCTGAGGCAGACCGTAGCGCCAGCCTACGCATCGGACAGTACGGCTCAAAACTCCTCTATGCTTCGCACCCTGGCGTCATACAAGGAGTCGGTAACCGCTACAATCGTTGGTTCGGTGTCACCCAGCAGATAGGCGACCGCGAAGTTGACCGCGGTCAGTACAATGATGCCGCGTCTGTCGCCGATTTGCTGAATGGGGCTTCGTTCTTCGTGCGCGATGACTTTGTTCGCGACGTCGGAGTGCTCGCCGAAGACTACTTCCTTTACTTCGAGGAACATGACTGGGCGGAACGTGGGCGCCGCGCGGGTTGGGGGTTGCGAATCGTCCCCGCTAGCGTGGTGCATCACAAGCAGGGAGTCGCCATCGGCGCCGCTGGGGGCGACCCCGCGCGCAAGAGCCGCCTCTCTGACTTCTACAGCATACGTAGCAGACTGCTTTTCACTGCCAAGTTTCATTGGTACTGTCTTCCCACGGTTTATCTCGGCCTGCTCTGGTCCGTCGTCCTTCGCATCACTCGCGGGCAGTGGAACCGGGTGCCGATGATTGTCCGTCTGATGTTCACATTTCGCCGTGCGCCGGACTTCCCCGCGTTCTGATGCCCAGTCGGCCCATACACCTGCTTCTCGTCACTGGACGCGCGGATGTTGGCGGAGGTCCGCGTCACGTCGATCTGCTCGTCCGCAACCTGCCGCCAGATTTTCGAATTTGGATCGCGTGTCCGGATGAACCCCCGCATGCTGCCGCGTGGCGTGAGCATCCCAGGGTCGATGGAGTCGCGTGGTTACCGGCGAGGCGTTTCTCGTTCGCCGCCTTGATCGGTGTCGCGAGACTCGCGCGTCGGGAGCGCATTGACGTGGTCTATTCTCACGGCCCGTCCGGCGGCTTGTATGCCCGCTTGCTCAGGCTCGTCGTGCCGCGGGTGCGTGTCGTCCATGCGTTCCATGGCATTCACATTGCCCAGTATCGCACGTTCACGCGTTTCGCGTATGTGGCGGTCGAGCGTATCCTCCGCTGGTTGACCGCTCGTTTCGTGCACGTCTCCGTGGGTGAGCGCGATGCGGCGGTGGCCGTTGGCATCTCGACCCCAACGCGCGCGGTCGTCATTTACAACGGCATCGAAACGATGGATGTACCCGACCCCTCAGCCTTTCCTGATCTCGCCGACCCGACGCGGCCGGTAATCGCGATGCTCACTCGTTTTGTGTACGCGAAGAACCTCGACCTGGCGCTTGAGATCGCCCGACTTGCCAAGGGCTCTCATCCCGAATGGTGGTTCGTCTGGGCCGGCGACGGACCGGAGCGTGCACGAATTGAGAGCGCCGCGCGCGAGGCCGCACTCGATAACATCACCTTCCTCGGCGCTATTCCCCGTCCAGCCGATTTGCTCGGCCGTGCGAGCGTCCTGTTGAGCACCTCACGATGGGAGGGACTGCCGTATGCGCTACTCGAATCAGGCGTGCTCGGTGTTCCTGTGGTCGCGACGCGCGTTGTCGGAAATAGCGAGGTCGTTGAGGACGGCGTAAACGGCTATCTCTTCCCTGTCGATAGTCCGTCGGCAGGTGTTGAGGCCCTGTCGCACGTGCTCAGCGATCCGTTCGGCGCGCTCCGCCTTGCCGCGAACGCCCGCGCGCTGATCGCGGATCGGTTTTCCCTTGACCGGTCGGTCGACCGCACGGCCCAACTACTCCGCGAGGTTGGCGGCGCGACATGAAACGAACTAGGTCCCTGCCCGGGTGAGCGTGAAAGACAGATTCACGGTTCCTTCGTTCCTCACCAGAAGGCCGTCCATAAAGGTGCCACCGCGCCCGGGTGTCGCAGTCCATCCGGAGGGTGCCGTGATGTTCACGGTCCGCTCAGGCCCGCACCCGAGCGCCTCGAACACCGCGATTCCCGTCGACGAGGTGGAGCGCGTCAGCACAGGGTCGTCATACGAGGTTGAGATCGTCACCGTCGCGCCCGGCACCGCCGTTCCGAACGGATCGGTGGCGGTCACCCGCAGGCTCCCGCGACATGCATTGTATTGGCCTGGCAGAGCCACGTTGTGAGCCGTTCCGCGATTCAGTATCAGGCCATCGAGGAATTCGGTGCCTCTCCCGGGTATCACCACCCAGTCGGCGGACGGCAGCATCCGCACGCCGTATGCATCGCAGTCGATGCCCGAGTATCGCACAGTGCCGTCAGTCCCCGTGCGCCTGGCGTCCACCACCCCTGACGCGCGGAAGAGTTGTGTGCGGATGTTCGCCCCTGCCCCGAAGGTGGGATTTGACACGGTCAGCGTAATCGTCCCTGCGCACCGCTGCAGCGCCAGAATTCGGCTCTCGGTCACGCCCTCTTCCACCACAAGTCCGTCCACGTCGAGCGTTACCGGTTCGCCGACGTCGCGGTACGCCTCCGGACGGAACGCGCGCACGCCATAGCTGCCGAACGGCACCGGAGTGAACGCTACTCGACCATCACTTCCTGTCCGTTGTCGTCCGATGCTCTGCGTCGCGGAATAGAGTTCCACGTCGACGTTTGAGAGTGATGCAGACGCCTGATCCACCACCTTGGCGACCACGGTTCCAGGGCCAATTTTCAGAAGGTGGAAGCGAACCAGCGGAATTGAATCACGGCGCAGATCGAAGGACACGAAATCGGAGACGCCGCCGCCAAGCAACTGTTCCGTCCGTGCGTACCCGACTGGCACTCCCGCGAGCACACCATACGCAGGACCCTCAGGTACCCGTTCGAAGCGGGCGGTGCCGTTCGCGTCAGTGGTGTCGTACCCCATGATGCGCAGTCCGGTCGAAAGCACCAACGGCACTGCCGGAACGGGCGTGCCATCCCGGCGTGTCGTCTGCACCTCGACCGCCGCATAGCGCGCCGGGCTTGTCACTAATTGGTCGCATGACGCAACGGCAAGCCCGCTCGCAGCGACCAGGAATGCTAACGCGCGCCAGGTCATGCTCTCACCTCTCGCTGCTGATGCGGCGCGGTTTGAACTGTCATCCAGGCCAGTGCCACGAGCAACCAGAACGCGGGAACGGTGGTGGCCTGATAGAAGATATTGAAGACGATGAACCCGGCGATCAACGGCCGCCAGGGAGTCGCCCGTAAGAGCGGCCCGGCCAACAGAAGAAGCACGACAATCAACCCCATAACGCCGATTTCCGCAAAGGCGGTGCCGTAGAGGGAATGGAAGTTCCCGTATCGGTTCCCCGGAAAGAACTCCTGCAGCACCATATACGACGCGCCCCAGCCTAGTCCGAATGCGGCGCGCTGCAGTGACCTACTCCCTTCCCCAGCGGCCCGAACAACCAACGATCCATGTTCCGACGCCGACCCGCCCCCATCTCCAATTCCGATACGCTCGGCGAACGGAGCGAGTGTTCTCGTCACGCCTTCCATGGTCTGCGGCGAGCGGCCCACGGCCACCAGTAGCGTCGCCGCAAGGAGCGCCCCGAAAATGAGGACTCGCGCTGAGACGCGTAGCGCGCCAACACCGTGATCCCATGCAACCATCAGCGCCACGATGGCGCCAGCAATGATCGCCGAACGTGAGAGTGTAAGCAGGAGCATCGCCCCCGCAAGCAGGCGAACGCGTGGTGCAAGCAGTGCGAAGATGACCAACAGCAGTCCGCCGGCGTTCGGGTCAATGGTCGTTCCAGAAAGTCGTGGGACGATGCCGGCATAGCCGTAAGAATCTAGCCGTAGCACCGCCGGCCCCAGAAACAACTCTTGTGGAAGTATTCCAAGGAAGGAGCACACCGCCATCACGTTCATCAACAGGAACAACCATACTCCGAGCATGGCCCCAGCGCGCAACGCTTCTATCGCTCCGGGTTCGTCGTGCACAAGCAGTGCAACAACGGCTGTACCGCCCACCTGAGCGAACGCCAGTACGGCGCGCATTAGAGTCGTCCTCTCATCGAGAGAACCAAACGTTGAAGCGCCTACGCAAACCAGAAATACCGTGGTCAGCAGCAAGAACGTCATGGCCGCGCGACCAATATATATGGAGTATTCTCGGCGGGACCGATCAACCAGCAAGCATACGACGAGCACCGGTGTAAGCACGAGAAACGGCGTCACCGTTACCCCGGACGAAGCCCCGTCCAGGTCGAGTCGTTCGGCTCCGATGAGCCCCATCCAGAGCATCAAGAGTGCGCGTGTCATCCGCGAACCAATATACCGATGTTCCGGAGCACGCCGTGACTCGGCAGCCAGCGCCAGCGTGCGATTGCCACCTTGCGACGCCAGCCGCTGAGTTCGGCAATAGATGCCAGCCCTTGGAGTGCTTCACAATCGCCGGCAGCCAGCCTGCTACCATACTTTGTTAGCAGCGCGCGCGCCTGGAGTGAGGTCGCGTCCAGATCCCTGCGAACTTTCGTTCCACGCGCCATCGCCCCCGGTAATCGAGCCAAAATCGAACCTCTGCGTGCCCCAACTGCGTTGGCGCCGTGTTGGCGATAGAGAACCAGAGGTTCCGAAAGCGCCACTACGCGTCCGGTTGCCGCAGCAACGAGAGCAATCCACCAATCTTGAAATACTGCCTCTTCGGGAATCTCCCGTACCTCGGAAAGCAGCGCCGCATTGAACAGGAGCGTCGGGCCGACGGCCACATTCTGGATCGCAAGAGATGGCAGCGACGACTCGTATGGATCGATTCCCTCGCTCCGCCAGAATGATGAGGCAAGGTCCTGAAGGGCTTCATCCACCACGAGCAGGTCGGAGTGAATCAGTATCGGGCCGGGGCTGGTTTCTTCTGCGCGTTCAAGCGCTGAAAGGCCGGCCGCAAGTCGCTCAGGCATCCAGACATCGTCCGCATCCCCCGTCGCAATCACCTGGGCATCGGCAGGTAAACGCCGCAAGACATCGGCGAAACCCTGCGCAGCGCCGATTGAGTGATCGCCGTGCAGGACGTGTTTCACACGCGGTTCGCGCGCGCGCCACTGCTCCAGTTGTCCAGCCGTGTCATCCGTAGATCCATCGTCCCTGATCCACAGCTCCCAGTCTGAGTGACTCTGCGCCACCAGGCTCAAGAGAAAACCGTCGATCCACGCGCCGGCGTTGCGCGCCGAGCAGGCCACGTAGACTCGCCTCATCTCTGCCACGCCGTCTTGCGCACGAACCCGATGGCCAAGAAGGCGGCCACAATTGCCTCGGCGAGAACGGCTGCCGTCGCCATTCCCATGGCCTGCCAGCGCGGAACCAGAGCGAAGGCCAACACGATGTTCGTCAATCCGCCAAGTAGAACGGCGCTCAGGAAGAGTCTCTCGTGACGCCAGGGAAGCGCCCAGTACAGGCCGAGCACTCCTCCGGCTGAGACAAGCGGGAGGGTGATAACGAGCACCCGCATCACCGGAACGCTTGATTCAAACGACGCCCCAAGCAGGAGATGTATGATCGGAACGGCGAAAATAGCCGCCCCGGCCGCGCCACACGTGGCCACTAAAACCAGACCAACAAGAAGTCTCCGTGTTTCGCGCATCGCGCGTTCAGGGGCAGTCTTGACCAGCATACTGAGTCTGGGAAAGACCGCCTGATTGACTGGGATCAGCAGGTTGATTGCCGCCCGCACGATGCGCTCGGCGCCTCCAAAAATTGCGACCGCCGCCGCCGGCGCCATTAAACTGAGAAGGATCGTGTTCGCCTGCACATAGAGCCCGGCGGCACCGCGCGCGAAGAACACCGGCGATGCGTTGCGAAGCGCGGACAGCGCCTCCGCGTTGGACACCATCGGAAGATCGTGCTGCCGGTGCATGCGCCATGTCAGTACGAGGGTTGCTGCCGCGGCGCCGACGGCCTGGAGCGCCACCACCCTCCATCCATCCTCTGCGCCGCGGACAGCCACAAATACCGCTGCGGCTGGAAGGAGTTTTCCGATGGTATCCACCGCGGTGGCTGCGCGGATGCGCTGTTTCCCTTGAAAGAACCAATACGGGCTTAGCCCGCGTGCGACAACGAGACCGACGGTTCCGGCAATAAGGAGCCCTGATAGGTGAAGCAGCTTCGCTACCGCAAGCGTGCCAAGGACCACGACAGGAGTGATCAGAAAGCGTGCGCGCTGTACTCTGGCGGCCGTCTTGGCCGCTTCTTCGTCCGATTCGGCTTGCGCGACTTCCCGCGTTCCTGCAAGGTCGAAGCCGAACTCGAGTATGAGAATTGCCCAGCCCGCGAGCGCTTGCGCCACAAGCACGGGCGCCCAGCCGTTGAGCCCCAGCTGCCTCGCCAGCCACGGCACGGTCAGCAGTGGTGCAAGCAGTCCGAGCGCGTGAGCGCTAAACAGCACGGCAAGCGCTCGTCGAAGATCGAGCGCCCGCGAAACAACCGGCGGGGACGTCATCGCGCTGGGGAAGCTACTTGGATCCGCAGGACCTGCCACCTCCCGTCACATCGCCGAATGATGTCGTTCCGCGATTCGTGTTTTCGTCGCTGCTCGGCCGCAGTTTTTTGGCATGACGCCATCAGCGAGCAAACAAGAATGAGTGATTCTCGAAGTTCTTGAGATTTCCGAATCGCCCGTGATTCTGCTTTTCCATCAGCTTGAACCCAAGGGAACCGGCCTTTTCTTCAAGGTCCGCGTCCGTGATGCCCCACTGCCAGATGTGATGCACGTCCCGCCAAGGCTTACCGTGGTCGGGGTGTATCGAATCGAGCTTGGCAAACAGTCCGTCATACGGTGATTCATCGCGCGTATGCGGCACGTTTCGGAAATACTCGTCTTCACCCATTTCCAGCAATCGCCTCCGCCGACCCGAGCCAACCCACTGTTGATTGTAGATCAGCAGACACTTCGTGCGCGTGGCGTAACGCTCGAGGATCAGATCCCAGTCCGGGGATACTTGGTGAAGAAGGACATCGAACAGGAACACGGCGTCGACAGGCCCAACCTTATCTACGGTCGCTTGATCGCCGAAGCTGCCTTGAATGAGCTTCACTCGCGGCTCGTACTCGGCACGCTTCTCTACGGAATTGGTGAAGTGCGTATCGACGAGTGTTGCCGTCGTCGTGGGATACCGCTCGAGAGTGTCGAAGGTATAGCCACCGTCAACACCCCATACACCGCCCAGGTCGGCAAACATCCGAATTGGCAGTGTGGTGAACGCGCGATCGATGAGCGCTCGCTTACCTGGCAGCAGTCGTCCATGTCGGCGCCAGAATCTGAACCGCAAAGGTGTGTCTCCGGTCACAGAGCTCGGTCTATCTAAGGTGCAAAGTCTACGACGTGGAGATGCAGCGCCCTTTTGGGATACCGAGCGTACGTGTGCGCGGGATGCTACCTGATCGGAAATGATCCGGCAAGTCGGAAAGCGGCATGAGTATACTCGGCTCCTTCTAGCGCATTCCCTCCGCTTTCACCTAATTTGGCTGTCTGATGTCTGATCCCGGCCCAATGCAGACAACCCGCACCGCACCTCGCTTCGGCCTCCGCCGCCCGGGACAGTTCCGTCTGTTCGCCGAGACCGCCGAAGCACGGGTTGTGCTCATCGGCCATGGCGACGACCTGCACCGCGCGCTAACGCACCCTGCGGTAGAGTCTGGACGTTTTTCGATGGTCGGCGCTTTCGCGGTCAATGTCGAATCAGGGCTCCCCGCCGATCAACGCCGGGCCATTGAACAGCTCTTCGACGGCCTCGAAGCCGACGCGCTCTTTCTGGCCGGCCCCGTTGGTCCGTCCGTGACGGCCTGGGCCATGGACGTCGCCATGGGGCACGCGGTGCCGCTGTGGGCGGTCATGCCCACTGAGGTGCCCCCGAACGCTGATCCACGAGTAATCTGGGCGGGCAGGGAGCCGCTGCTTCAACTCGCGAACCAGCGACGCTCTCGAATCGCCATGACGACCAAGCGCGCCGTGGACATTCTTGGCGCTGCCGCAGGAATCATCGTCACCGCTCCGCTCATTGCCCTGCTCTCGATGGCCATTGTCATCGAAAGTCGCGGCCTTCCGTTCTTCCGACACATTCGCGTCACCCGCAACGGTCGGCGTTTTGGCTGCCTCAAGCTGCGTACCATGTACGCTGACGCTGAGGAGCACCTGCAGTCCAATGCGGCCTTATATGATGCGTACCTACTCAACAACTACAAGATCCCCGAGGAACACGATCCGCGCATTACGCGACTCGGCTGGTTCTTGCGGCGCACATCGCTCGACGAACTTCCCCAGTTCTGGAACGTCTTTGTCGGTGACATGTCGTTGGTGGGGCCCCGGCCCGTCGTTCCCCCTGAGCTCGAGCACTATCCGGGCGCAAAGCGCCGCCTGTTCCTCTCGCTGCGACCTGGCCTTACCGGCGCTTGGGCGGTCAGCGGGCGACATGCCGTCGGCTACCCGGAACGTGCCGAAATTGAGCTGGGCTACGTTCGGCACTGGTCGCTTCGCACCGACCTGATGGTGCTCCTCAAGACGTTCCGGGCCGTGCTGAGCTACTAAAGACGCGTCGGGCCCTACTTCCCCACGCAAAAGCTCCGGAACACCCGCTCCAGCACATCCTCCACGTCCACGGCGCCAATCAGTTCCTCGAGCGCTGTCACCGCGGCGCGCAGGTGCGTCGCCGCCACCGGCGCCGGTAGTGCCCCGGCTGCCCACGCTGCTCGAAAGTCCCGCAACTCCGCTCCCGCTCGTCGCAGCGCCGCCTCGTGACGCGCCCGGGTCACGATGGGCGTGTCATCCACCGGTGCAGCCGCCCGCGACGTAACCACCGAGCGAATGGCAGCGCGCAGTAGATCCAGTCCTTCTCCTGTGAAGGCACTCACGTGCACCAGCCCCGCCTCGCGCTCGCCGTTCCCCCAAGAAGTCGCAGTACTCCGTGGACCTCCGCTGTCCCTCCGTGAGCTCCGTGGTAGAGAAGGCTGCAGAATGTCCACCTTAGTCAGCACCCCGAGCACGCAACCAGCCGTCATCCCAGCCACGACCTCAACAGTGCGCTCCAAGCTCTCTGGAGTCTCGGCACACGCCAGCACCACATGCGCCTGCGTCACATATCGCTCGCTGACCTCGATTCCCAGCCGCTCGAGTTTATCCCCGCTCTCTCGCAGCCCCGCCGTGTCCACGAGCCGCAATGGGAACGGCGAGTCGTCCACCAGCACCTCCACGGCGTCGCGTGTCGTTCCGGGAATTTCGCTGACGATCACCCGCGCCTCTCCGACCAGCGCGTTCAGCAAGGCGCTCTTCCCCGCGTTCGGTGGCCCCGCCAGTACGACCAGCGCCCCGTCGCGACCGAGCGCGGCGGCAGGCAGCGTCGCAAGCAGGCGATCAACCTGCCCGATCGCGTCGTCACACGCCGCCAGCACCCGCGCACGACTCGGCGCTGCCTCGTCCTCTTCCGGAAAGTCGATGTCGTACGCGAGGAGCGCGTCCACATGCAGCAGTGCCTCGCGCATCACCGTCAGTCGCTTCGAGAGCGCCCCATCCAGCTGCCGCACTGCTGCCCGATGCGCCGCGCGCGACCGGGCATCAATCAGGTCGGCGACCGCTTCAGCCTGCACCAGGTCGAGCTTGCCGTTCACCACCGCCCGTTCGGTGTACTCGCCGGCGATTGCCGGCCGCGCCCCAGCCGTTACGCACGCCTCCACCACGAGCGTGCTCACCAGCGCTCCACCGTGCACCGCAAATTCCACCACATCCTCGCCGGTATACGAGTGAGGCCCCTCGAACCACGTCACCAATCCATGGTCGATCAACTCGTCCGGGCGGTCCGGCGAGTGGATCGCGACCAACGCGGCTGAACGAGCCATAGTCGGAACCGAGGTCGCCACCCGACGCGCAATCGCCAACGCATCGCCGCCACTCAGTCGCACAATGGCAATCGCCCCGCGCCCCGGTGCGGTGGCGCAAGCGACAATCGTGTCATCGGCTCTATTCGGCATTTGTCAATTTATACCACTGCCTTTTTCACCACGGAACGTCGCGAACCGCACCTTTCTTTACCACGGAGCACACGGAGAACGACATGAGGGCCACGGAATACTGCAAAACCCAGGGTTAACGTCATCGCGCCACGCAGAAATCTGCGTGGCGCGTGCTGTTCCCCCAAGAAGTTGCCGTACTCCGTGGCCCTCCGGCTTTTCCTCCGTGAGCTCCGTGGTGAAGAAGCCCAGCTCCGTGGGAAAGAAGGCCAGCGTCTACGTCGGCTTCTTCCCCTTCAGCCGCTCAGTCGCAATCAGCCACTGCTGCGGCAGCGCCGCCAGGTTCTGCACCGTGTAGTACAGGTTCAACCCCGACGCGAAGTTGATCAGGAAGAACGTCATCATCGCCGGCATCAGGTACGCCATCATCTTGGCCTGCGGGTTCGGCGGCGCGTTGCGCAGGCCGATCCAGCTCAGCACGTACATCGAGGCGCCCATCAGCAGCGGCAACACGTAGAACGGATCCTTGAGCGAGATGTCCGGGAGCCACATGAACGCCACGCCCCGGAACTCGATCGTGTTCTGGAACACAAAGAACAGCGCAAACAAGATCGGCATCGGCAGCAGCATCGGCAGGCAGCCGAGCAACGGGCTCAGCGGACTCATGCCGTGTTCGCTGTACAGCTTCATGATTTCCGCCTGCTGCTTCTGCGGATCGCTCTTGTACTTCGCCTGCACCGCCTGCAGCTCCGGCTGAAGCACCTGCAGCTTCATGCTTGCGCGCATCGCCTTCTGGTTCAGCGGCCACATCAGCAGGCGAATGGCCACGCCGAAGATGATCAACACCCAGCCGTAGTTCAGCTGCGTCGTGCGCTTCATCCAGAGCAGCGCGCGCATCACGATCGTCGCGAACGGCTGCACGATCCCCTGCATGAAGCCGCCGTAGGGATTGGCGTTTTCGAAGTCGCGTCCCAGCGCGCGCATCCGCTCCCAGTTCTGCGGCCCGGAGTACAGGTCAAACGTCGTCGTCCCGTCGGCGGAGAGCGGCAGCACCGCCGTCGCCTTGCCGCGCGTTGCCACCTTCGACGTGCGCGTTCCGCCTTCGAACTGCACCTCGGCGATCGTCGGCGCCTTCTCTGACGCCAGCATCCCGACGATGAAGTACTTGTTCTTCGCCGTCGCCCACAGCATCGGCCCCGCTTCGAGGCGCCGCTCGCCCGGATCCAGCTTGCGGAAGGCGATGCCCTTGGCGCCGCCCTTCTGTGGCTTCACGGCATACGCCAGCGACGTGATGTCGCCCATCGTGTCTCCTTCCTGCGACACGAAGCCCGTCGGCAAATCCACCAGGAGAAACGCCGGTGCGGCGGTCCCGCGCACCGTCGCCTTCACGGTGCCCAGATACGTGGAGTCCTGCATCGCGTACTGCAGCGTCACATCCGTCGCGCCGCTCGTCGCGTGGAACGTCACCTCTTGTTCGCCGGTGGCGCGCGTCGCCCGCTGCGCACTGAACGTCAGCTTCGACAGGTCGAGCGTGTCGTTCCCGGCCAGCACCCGGTAGCGCAGCAGCGGTTCGTTCTTCTGGTAGATCGAGACCACGCCCTTGCTCGCACCGAGGCTCTTGAAGCCGGGGAGTTCCACAAGGAAGGGCGCAGCGCCGAGCGTCGACAAGTGCGTATGGCTCACCTTCGTGTTCACCGCGATCGTCTCGGCGGTGACGGCCGGAACTCCGGCGGCTGGGGCGGCGGCGGTCACACTGGGCGTGCCGGCGACGGACGTAATGGCGGTCGGCGTGTTGCCGGGCCCCGTGGCCTGCGTGCTGGCTCCTGGCGATGCTGTCGGTGCAACTGCCGGCGCCGTTTCCGCAGGAGCTGGTTGCGCCATCGCGGGGCGCTGTGAGTCGCCAGTCACTGCCGCCGCGGGAGCGGGCGGTGTCTTGGCGCGCGGAAACAGGAAGGGCGTGGCAACGACCACGAGGCCCGACAGCGTGAACGCGAGAAAGAGGCGCTTATCCATCATTCAGGTGCGTGCTCGTCAGGGCACCGGGTCGAAGCCGCCCGGCCGGAACGGATGACAGCGCCCGATGCGTTTCAGCGCGAGCCATCCACCACGCAAAGCGCCATGCTTCTCCAGCGCTTCGATGGCATAGTGGGAACAGGTTGGATAATAGCGACACGACGCCGGCAGAAGTGGCGACAACGCCACCTGATATCCACGAACGAGAAGGACGAGCAGGAGTTTCATGCGGTAGTCACTTGGTCGTCACTGCCTCTCTCTGTCGCACTCTGTCGCATTCTCTCGACCGCCTTCCGCAGCGCCCCGCGCAGCGTGTCGAAGTCGGCTTTGTAGGCGCTTGGTGCGGCGCGAACCACCACGTCGAGCGCAGCCATCGTAGGCAGCAGCTCGGTGCGCGCCAGATCGCGCAGTCTTCGCTTCACGAGGTTGCGCTCCACCGCGGTGTGACTGTACCGCGGCACGATCACTCCCACCCGAGGGCGACGCAGAGGGGAAGCGAGGTATCGCACCTCAAGTTGGGCGGTGCGAATTCGCTTCCCCTGAACACGAACGGCCTCGAGATCTCCTTCGCGCGTCAGTCGCGACGCGCGAACGAGGCGCAGACGATTAGGCGCCGGCGTACTTCGACGGGAGCTTCACGGAGAGGCTCTTCCGCCCCTTCTTGCGGCGGCGGCTCAGCACCTCGCGCCCCCACTTGGTTTCCATCCGCGCACGGAACCCGTGCGTCTTGATGCGGCGCTTGTTCCGAGGACGGTAGGTCGGCTTGCCCATATTAACTCCAAAATGCGTGGCGACTTAATAGACAGACCTGTAAACGTAGTAGCGCGATGGAGATAGGTCAAGTCAGCCAATTTGGTTTGGACTCACGAACGTTGACTTTTCCACATTCGTCGCGTAACCTCGCCGCCCCTACGAGAACAATGCTCGGTGGCCTGTTGTCTCTCTGTTGTTTTTCGGTTGTCTCTCTGTTGTTTCTCTGCTCATAAATGTCCCTGTCCGCCAACGACGCCTGGTCCCGTCTCCTGGACCGCGCTCGCGACCACATACCAGCACATACGATCGACCAGTGGCTCGCGCCGTTGGCGGCGCTTGAGTTTGACGGACAGCGCCTGACCCTCGCGGCACCAGACCAATTCGCCGTCGATTGGGTTGCTTCCAAGCACGCCACGTTCCTCGAGAGCCTGGCCCCGATCTGCATCGGCCACCCCGTCAAGTTGAACTTGAAGGTCCAGGATGAGCGCCGAACTCGCTCACAAATGGACCTATTTGTTCCACAAAATGAAGCCAGTATAGAGCCAGTATCGGTAGATAATTCGATTGTATTGAGCCAGTTAAACGATCGCTACACGTTCGACCACTTTGTCATCGGCAAGTCGAACGAACTCGCCGCAGCAGCTGCAGCTGCCGTCGCCGAGGCCCCTGGCACCTCGTACAATCCCCTCTTCATCTACGGCGCAACCGGGCTCGGCAAGACCCACCTCATGCAGGCCATCGCGCACCGGATTCTCCAGCGCAATCCGTCGGTGCGGGTCACCTATATCACCGCCGAGCAGTTTCTGAATGACGTGATCAACTCCATCGAGACCCGCTCGATGAACGAGTTCAAGCGTCGGTACCGGCAGTCCGATCTGTTGCTCGTGGACGACGTGCATGTGCTCGCCGGCAAACAGCAGACGCAGGAAGAGTTCTTTCACACCTTCAACGCCCTCTACGAAGCGGGGCGCCAGATCGTCCTCACCTCTGATCGCCCACCCTCGGAGATTCCTCGTCTCGAGGACCGCCTCAAGAGCCGTTTCGAGTGGGGAATGGTGGCCGACGTCTCCGCGCCGGATCTTGAGCACCGCATCGCGATTCTCCGCCGCAAGGCGCAGATGGACCACCTCGAACACACCATCCCCGACGAGGTGCTCCACTTCATCGCCGACCATGTGCAGGCCAATGTGCGTGAGCTCGAGGGGTCCATTATCAAGCTCCTCGCCTTTTCGTCGCTGCGGCACCGGGTGGTCACCGTGGAGCTGGCACGGGAGGCGCTGCGCGACAAGCTCCGGTCGTCCGACGCCGCCGCCCCACCCCGGACGACCCGCCAGGACAAGGTGCTGCAGGTCCAACAGGCCGTGGCGGCGGAATGGGGGGTCACCGTGGACGGATTGACCTCAAAGACCCGAACCAAGGTCCTGACGGTCCCCAGGCAGGTTGCCATGTTCCTGACCCGGGAGATCCACGGACTTCAGCTGGTCGAGATCGGGGCGGCTTTTGGCGGGCGAGATCACTCTACGGTGATCCACTCGCTGGAGCGGGTGGTCGAGATGATCAAGGAAGACGCCGAGTTTTCGGGGCGTGTGGAAAAGGTGAGGGAAACTGTGCGCCATACCCACTGGTGAACATCCCGCCAGACGTCCCCTGTTGGTGACATATGTTCCACCCGCGAATCCTGTTGCTTTCCACAGCCAATCTACGTCTTCAATTGGCAGGAAAGTGCAAGCAAATGAACCACTTGTATTGATTTTCCACTTTCCACACGCTACTACTACTACCGCCACGTTTTTTCAATTCTCTTGGGTTGGTTAGGGCGCATCAAGCCAATCCACACGTGACCCTCACCACACCGATTGGCATGCGGTTCACGATCTCTCGCGAGAAGCTGCAAGAAGGATTGAATGCCGTGGCGTCGTCTGTTCCATCAAAGACGACGCTTCCGGTTCTGGCAAATCTCTTGGTCCAGACCACGGACAAGGGGATCCGCATTTCCGGCACCGATCTCGATATCGCGGTGTCCACGGAAGTGACGGCCGACGTGGAATCAGCCGGCGCCATTACGATCCCGGCCAAGAAACTTTCAGAGATCGCGCGTGAGCTGCCAGCGGCGCCGGTTCGCATATCGTCGTCGGGCGATCAGCGCATCTCACTCGAATGTGGAAGATCGCGGTTCAAGTTGCTTGGACTCCCGAAGTCCGAGTTTCCAAGCTTTCCTGCGGTCAACTTCGACAAGAGTATCCGCATTCCGTCGGGTGAGTTGCAGAAGCTCATCGCACATACCGCATTCGCTGCGTCCACAGAGGAAAGCCGTCCGATCCTCAACGGTGTGCTCTGGGAGCTGCGCGCCGATCACATGCGAATGGTGGCGACCAACGGTCATCGCCTGGCGAAGATGGAAGTGCCCGTGCATGGCACCGGTGACCACGCCGACCTGATCATTCCGCCGAAGGCGCTCGAACAGATCCGCCGACTCTTCCCGGCCGAAGAAGAGCTCGAAGTGGCGCAGGGCGAGAACCACCTTGGCTTCCGGTCGCCGTTTACGTCCGTCTTCACGCGCCTCATCGAAGGGCCGTATCCGAGCTACGACCAGGTCATCCCCAAGGACAACGACAAGATCGTCACCATCGACAAGGCGGCGTTCATCAGCGCGCTCAAGCGCATGTCGGTGGTCGCGTCCGACCAGACGCATCGCATTCGCCTGTCCTTCAACGCAGGGATGCTCAAGTTCAACGTCTCGACGCCCGACCTCGGCGAGGCGCAGGACGAGATGGCGATTCGCTACAACGGCGATCCCCTGGAGATCGGCTTTAACGCGGCGTACCTGCTCGAAATCCTCCGCTTCCTGCCGACCGAGGAAGTGAAGCTCAGCTTCAAGGCGCCGGAGCGTGCCGCGACCATCGAGCCCGAGGGCTGGAACGACCCGGCCAAGTATCTGTGTCTGCTGATGCCGTTGCGGCTGGTCGACTGAGCAACGCTGGTCTTTTTCAACGCTGGACTTCTTCACCACGGAGTACTGCAAAACTTGGGGTTAACGACGTCGCGCCACGCAGATCTTTGCGTGGCGCGCGCTGTTCCCCCAAGAAGTTGCCGTCCTCCGTGGCCCTC
Source organism: Gemmatimonadaceae bacterium (assembly GCA_041661925.1). Classification (GTDB taxonomy): domain Bacteria; phylum Gemmatimonadota; class Gemmatimonadetes; order Gemmatimonadales; family Gemmatimonadaceae; genus PNKL01. The sequence goes on along the minus strand of JBAZTM010000006.1, from coordinate 65,579 downwards.
CGTTTTCCTCCGCGACCTCCGTGGTGAAGAAGGCCAGCGTTAAGGATCAAATGTCAGCGTCAACGCGCTTTCTTGCCGCACCGCCTGGTTTCGCAGCCTGCTCTTCAGCGCCAGCTTGAGCGACGATGAGCCGGATGCGCGAATCGGCCGCCCGAGTGCGGGATCTACGATGTAGCGGAGCGTCCCGGTCGACTCGCCCTCGAGCGACACCGGCTCACCAAACTGATCGCCCGCGCCTGAAATCCGCCCTCGGCTCGTGCGGTCTACCGTCACTACTACACGGGTCCCGGCCTCCACTTCCGCGCGCTGCACCCGGAACCGGCGCACTACGACGCCACGCAGTGGAATGCGGTCACGACACGACAGCGTGTGCACCGTATCGGCCCATTCTCGACCGATCACCAGCGTGTCCGGGAGCGGAATCCACGCATCGTACATTCCCTGCAACGCACTAAGCGACGGCTCGGTGCAGGCGGAGCTTTCGGCGGGCAAGGTGAACGAAAGCGGTGCACTTGCTCCTGTGCGTGTTGCGGAGAATGGCTTGTTCGCCTGCAGTCCCGCGGGAGCTGCCGGCGGAGCACTCCCAACACTCACGCGATAGTCGGCCAGTAGGCCATCAACACGTCGGTGCGCGGCGGACGCCCACACAAACGATGCGCCAAGCGTAGCCTGCACGGTATCAACGCGCGTAATCGTGTCGCTAGCGATGGTCACCACCGCACGCGTGTCGATGGTGACCTTTTGCGAGGGCGCGACCGCGAAGGTCCACGGACCCGCCGTGTTGAGCGCGCTATGCGGTGTTGGCGTCGCCGGCACCGACGGCGCAGGGCGCCTGATGATCGCCGGAACGCACCCCGCCACCACGAGCGTCGCGCCAAACACGAGAACGGACGGGAGTCTCATCATGATGCCGAAAGATGCGCAAACAGACGCCCCGTTGCAGCCGGAGGCCACAACGGGGCGGGACGACGGCCGGCCTATAAGCCGGGTTCTGTCGAAACCGAAGTTCCGGACGGTCATTTCTCTCGGCGTACGGTCGCCCGCACGCTCTAGCAGCCAACCCGCGGCGTCTTGATCGCAGAGGACTGCTGCTCGCCGCCTATTTGGCCTTGCTCCCGCTGGGGTTTGCCGTGCCACGCATGTTGCCATGCGCGCGGTGGGCTCTTACCCCACCCTTTCACCCTTACCTCCGCTTTCGCAAAGGCGGTTTCCTTTCTGTTGCACTGTCCGTCACGTCTCTCGACGTGCCCAGGCGTTACCTGGCAGCGTGTCCATGGAGCCCGGACTTTCCTCGGCGCGCTTTCACGCGACGCGACCGTCCGGCCGACCGACATCCACTGGAAAGATAGCGTCTGGTGGAAGGGGGCGCGGCTTTGGTGATAGCCGGCACGGTGACGATGAACCGCAAAAAGGCAGGATGCTGTGACGCTCCGGTGACGGGGCCCATCATCGTGCGGGCAGACCCCCAGCCCGGAGGCTGCCATGACCGCTCGCTTCGCGCCCCCGCTTTCTCCCGCCGTGTTCACGTGGGTTGACCCCGGCGATCGTCCCCGAGTCGACGCCGCGGGGAGCGGAGTGTACCGCGCCGTGCACCACGACTCCGTGGACGCGCTGCGTCATCAGGTTCGCCGCACCGCCCCGGCGGCAGTCTTCATGTCCGTTGGCCGCCCGTTGTCGGACCATGCCCCGGTGGTGGCGCGGCTTGTCCGCGAATTTCCTCGCGTGCCCATGGTTGCGCTGCTGTCGCACGTCGATCAATCGACGCCGCATGCGGTGCTGAATCTGGGCAACTGTGGCATCCGGAATCTCGTCGACGTGCGTGACGCCGGGGGCTGGCATCGGTTGCGCGAGTTCGTCGCGCACGAAGCCGTGGGAGAAATCGATCGCCTGGCGCTCGCCATGTTGCGCGAAGAACTCGAGGGCGCGCCGGATGACTGTTGGCGTTTCTTCGAGGCGCTGTTTCACGCACGGCGGCCGGTCACGACCATTCGAGCTCTCGCACGGGCACTGGACGTGCTGCCCAGCACGCTGATGAGTCGTTTCTTTCGCGCCAAGTTGCCTGCGCCCAAGCAATACCTGGCATGGGCGCGCCTCGTGCGCGCGGCGCGGCTGCTCGAAAACCCAGGCCTCAGTCTTGCCGATGCGTCCAACCAACTCGAATACTCGTCGGCACAGAGCTTCGGCCGGCACGTAAAGACCGTCCTTGGCGTGACCGCCGGACAGTTCCGGCGGGCCCACGACGGACGCGCCATGCTCGTGCGCTTCCGCGATGAGCTGCTCCGTCCGAATCGCGACAAGCTGCTCGACCTTCGGCCGCTCTCCGGGTATCCGCTCGGTCGGCGCAAACGGCCGCCTACGGTTCATTGACATAGCTGGCCTTCTCTACCACGGAGCACACGGAGAACGGCTGAGGGCCACGGAGTACTGCAACTTCTTGGGGGAACTGCGCTTGCCTCTTCAGGCCGTGAATGGCGCGATGTCGTTCCTCCAAGAAGTTGCAGTACTCCGTGGCCCTCCGATCTTCCTCCGTGAGCTCCGTGGTGAAGAAGCCCAGCTTTGCACACCAATCCCATCCAATGACCAGCTTCGATATCAAGGTTGTCTCGGATGCCCTCACGGAGCGCGTGATTGGTGCCGCCGTCGAGGTGCACCGACACCTCGGACCTGGACTCTTGGAGACCGCCTATGTTGCAGCCCTGGAGCACGAACTCGTTGCCAGAAACATCAGCTTCGCGAGCGAAGTTCTGGTGCCGATTCAGTACAAAGGGGCAACGCTCGACGGACTACTCCGAATGGACCTGTTGATCGAGGGAGAGTTGGTTGTCGAGCTGAAGGCGGTTGAATCGATTCACCCGGTTCACTGTGCGCAGGTGCTCACGTATCTCCGCGCAGGACAATTCAATCGTGGCCTGTTGATCAACTTCAACGTCATGAAACTCGTCAACGGTGTGCGGCGTTTCGTTTTGTGAGGAGACGCTGGCCCTTATTCGCGGCGGAGCTGGCCTCTTTCACCACGGAGCACACGGAGAACGGCTGAGGGCCACGGAGTAGGACAACTTCTTGGGGGAACTGCGCGCGCCACGCAATCATTTGAGTGGCGCGATGTCGTTAACCCTAGGTTTTGCAGTACTCCGTGGCCCTCCGTTTTCCTCCGTGTGCTCCGTGGTGAAAAAGGCCAGCTCCGCAGTGAAAAAGGCCAACGCTACGTGAAAAAGGCCTGCGAACCGCGCTAGACCATCGCCGCCACAATCTCCCGAGCCCCGGCGAGCGATTCCACCGCGAACCCGGCGGCCTCGAGCGCCTCTCGTCCCCCTTCCTCCCGGTCCACCACCGCGAGCACGCCGACGATCACTCCGCCCGCAGCGCGAATCGCCTCTGCGGCCTTCAGCGCGGAACCCCCGGTGGTGATCACGTCCTCGATCACCACCACCTTGTCGCCGGATTGAAAGGGCCCCTCGATCACCTTGCCCGTTCCGTGCGTCTTCGCTTCCTTCCGGACGGTGAACGCCCGAAGCGGAGTATTGGCGAGCGCGCTGGAATGGGCGATCGCGTATGATACAGGGTCCGCGCCAAGGGTCAGGCCGCCGACCGCATCGGGCGCCCAGCCCCGGGCGCGTATGCGCTCGAGGGCAAGCGGACCGATGATGGCGAGCCCGTCCGGGCTCATCGTGGTGAGTCGGGCGTCGATGTACAGGTCCGACTGGCGCCCGGAGGCAAGAGTGAACGTGCCGCGCCGCGCCGAGCGCGTGGCGAGCATCTGAACGAGCATCGCGTGAGAGTCCATAGGTCGGAGGTTACGAACGCGTGAACGAGCGGTCAATGCCGGTGCGGCGTCAGGGCCGGCGTCTCTCGTTGCTGGCGCTCGCCTTGGTGGTCGTCTGTGTCGTGGTGGGCCTGATTGTGGGCGATCACCTGGCCCGTCATGCGGGCGGTGTCGATGCCGTCCCCACGCCCGCTTCCGAGCTGCGTCGCGACCGGATCATCCTCTGGGTGTGCGCACTCGGCGCGCTCTCCGCCCTCGTCATCGCGCTCGTGCAGGAGCGTACGCAGGCCCGTCGCATTGCCGACCGGTCGGACGAACTCGAACGGTTGTCGGCCGAGCTGCTGCGCGCGAACCGCGCGAAGAGTGAATTTCTGGCCAATGTGTCGCACGAGTTGCGCACGCCCTTGGCGGCCGTGGTCGGTTTCATCGACCTGCTTCGCGACGGCGCGTACGGGGACCTCGCGCCAAGGCAGGTTGGCCCCGTGGAACGCATCGAATCGTCGGCCAACCATCTCCGCGAGCTGGTGGACCAGATTCTCGACCTGTCCAAGCTGGCGGCCGGTCGCCTCGAAGTTTCCACGGAATCACTCAACCTCAGGGCGTTCGTCATCGACGTGGCCAGTGAGGTGGAGAGCCTGCTGAACGAGAAGGGACTCACGTTCAGCATCGCGGTGCCGGCAACACTGCCCAAGGTCGACACCGACCCCACCCACCTGCGCCAGATCCTGGTGAACCTGCTCGGCAACGCTATCAAGTTCACCGACGCGGGCACCATCACGGTGCGGGCCGTACGCGTGCCCGAAGGCGAGGTTGCACAAATGGCCGGGCGCGCGCGCCGCCGCCCGCTGCTCGCGGAAGGCGGCGCCTTTGTGGCCTTGCAGGTGAGCGACACAGGCGCTGGTATCGCCGAGCGCGATCACGAGCGGATCTTCGAAGAGTTCGAACAGGTAAATGCCGGCCCGCGCGGCGATTCCATGCGGCGTGGAACCGGCCTGGGGCTCTCAATCTCCCGTCGACTCGCGCGCCTACTCGGAGGTGACATCACCGTGGAGAGCGAACTGGGCGCGGGGGCCACGTTCACCGTCTGGCTGCCGCTCGACCTCGTCGGCCCTCATCAGGCCGCGCCACGGTAGGCTGGTCGTGGTACTTGGGCTCTTCTACCACGGAGATGGACTTCATCATCGCGAAGCTGGCTTTTTTCACCACAGCGCTGGGCTTCTTCACCACGGAGCTCACGGAGGAATAGCGGAGGGCCACGGAGTACTGCAACAACTTGGGTTAAAGACATCGCGCCACGCAGATACTTGCGTGGCGTTCGCTGTTCCCCCAAGAAGTTGTCCTACTCCGTGGCCCTCAGCAGTTCTCCGTGAGCTCCGTGGTGAAGAAACTCAAGGCACGCTCCGAACTCAGTCTCGCCGGAACAGTCCCTTCATCTTGCCGAGAAACCCGCCGCCTTCTGGTCCGCCGAGCGCATCGGGGGCGAGCAGCGCTTCCTGCAACGCACCCGAGAACGACATCACATCGGCGTAACGGGATTGCGGAGGCCGCTCGAGTCCCTTCATCACGACCTGCTCAACGGCCGCCGAGTACATCAACCCTGGCTTCGCCTTGTTCAGCGCGAGGGGCGGCTGCGACAGCAATTGCGTGAACATCTCGCGCGGGGTGCGCGCGGTGTACGGGAGGGCGCCGGTCAGCAGCAGATAGGCGATGGTCGCCAGGCTGTACTGGTCGGCGGCGGGGGTGACGATCTCGCCCGACAGGGCTTCCGGCGCCACATACATCAGCGTTCCCACGAAGAACCCTGCACGCGTAAGCCGTTCGTCCGCCGAGACATCCGTCGCCGTCGCGATGCCAAAGTCGAGCAGCTTCACGCCACGCGTTACCGGATCGTACATCAGATTTTCGGGCTTCAGGTCGCGGTGTACAATGCCCGCCTCGTGGGCGGCGTTCACGGCCTCGGCGATCTGCTGGATGATCGTCGCAACTTCGTCGGGCGCCAGCGGCGCGTTCTTCTTGGCGTATCCTTCGAGGATCTCGCCAGGCGCCCATTCGATGGCCAGGAAGTGCAGCCCCTCGGGAGACTGGCCCGTTTCGATGGTCCGCACCACCTTGGGATGGATCACCCGCGTGCCAAACGTGGCTTCGCGGACGAAACGGGCAACCGCGGTCCGGTCCTGACGCAGGCGTTCGCGCAGTACCTTTACGGCAACGGAACCGTGTTCTGGGTGCTCGGCCTTGTAGACGGTGGCTGTGCCACCTTCTCCAACACGGTCAAGCAAGAGGTATCCGGCAACGGTCGTGCCGACGAGGGGGTCGCGAGCCACGCGGCGAACCTAACGGCGCGTCACGATGCTGGCAAGGAAAAGCTGTGATAATGGTCCCACTTTCGGGGTATTGGAAACACTATGCCGATTCTGTCTCGACCGCTGAGGTCAACATTCCGTGCCGGGTGCTTCCTTGGGCTTGCCGCCATCGCAGCCTGTGGAGGGCGCTCCAAGCCGCCAGAGAGCGGGGCCACGCCGCGCGCTCCGGGCACACCGCCCCCGCGCACCGTTAGTGCCGGACCGGAGTTTGACGCTGCGCGTCTCTACACGCAGATGGGATTCCTGTCGGCCGGTGCCCCGCTGCCCTTCATCGGGGCCGTCTCGTATCTCGCCACCGCGACACAGGACTCAACGGACGTCACGCTTGGCTTGTCGCTTGCCAATGCGTCGTTGTCGTTCGTGCGTGACGCCGATCGATTTGTGGGCGGTTATTCCGTCAGCATCACGCTACGGCAGGCTGGCACGGTCGTGCGCGAAGTCACTGCACACGAGGCGGTTCGCCTGGGCTCGTACAAGGAAACGAGTCGTATCGACGAAAGTATTGTTTTCCAGCAGGGGTTTGTCCTCGCGCCGGGCCAGTACGCGCTGGCCGTGTCGGTGCGCGACGACGGCAACGGTCGCACGAGCTCACAAGAGATGCTGCTGGCCGTGCCGCGCCTCGGCGCAGCCGGGACCCTGTCAACTCCCGTTCCCTTCCTGCAAGTCGTTCCGCGACACTCCCGGGCGGCAATTGCGGAACTTGTAAGCAACCCGCGCGCGACCGCCGTTTTCGGTCGCGACACGGCCATGGTGCTCTACGTCGAAGGGTACGGCGACGGCGCCCGGCTTCCTCTATCGATCGAAGCGCGCAACGACCTCGGGCGGGTGCTCTGGCGCGACACCCTCTCGCTGCCACGCCACGGCGACTTGTTCAGTGGTGCCGTTTCGGTTCCGGTCGCCAGAATCGGCATCGGAGTCTCGATAATCTCGCTCTGGCCGACCGGCATGGCGGATACCACGCGGGCGCCGGTCTTCATCACATTTGGCGAAGGACTTCCGGTCGCGAAGTTTGACGACATGCTGGTCTACCTTCGCTGGTTTGCATCGCCGTATCGCATCAAGCAGCTTCGCGACACGACGTCGGAAGCCCGCCCCGCGGCGTGGACAGCCTTTGTGAAGGCCACCGACTCCGACCCGGTCACGCCCATCAACGAAGACCTGGTCGACTACTTCTCACGCTTGCTGGTGGTGACCACGCGCTTCAGGGAAGAAGGGACTCCCGGCTGGCTGACCGATCGAGGCAAGGTGCTGCTTGGATTGGGCGAGCCAGACCAGATCTACGATCAGGGTCTCGCGGGCGTCGGCAATCGCGGCCGATCGCAGGTGTGGGAATATCGGCGACTGAATGTCCAATTCGTCTTTTACGATCAAACCGGATTTGATCGCTGGCGACTCACCAGTTCCGGCGAGATGGAGTTTCAGGCCCAGTGGCAGCGTCGTGTGAATCGTTAAGCTGGCTATTTTCACCACGGAGCGCGGCGAACCGCACCCTTCTTCACCACGGAGCGCGGCGAACCGCACCCTTCTTCACCACGGAGCGCGGCGAACCGCACCCTTCTTCACCACGGAGCACACGGAGAACGACCTGAGGGCCACGGAGTACTGCAACATCTGGGGTTAAAGACAGCGCGCCACGCAGGGCTTTGCGTGGCGCTCGCTGTTCCTCCAGGAAGTTGCAGTACTCCGTGGCCCTCAGGTCGTACTCCGTGTGCTCCGTGGTGAAAAAAGCCAGCGTGGCGACCCCGGACCGTGGTGAAGAACGCTGAGTGCCACACGAGCCCTGGCCATGCGCAGCTTGACACCTAATCCAATCCGCCGTAAGACAATTACGCGGGCCGGCTGCCCTGCTGGCTGAAACGCGCACGGTTCACAGGGGCGCAGGAGGCGGCAATGATGAAGGGGAAGGTGAAGTGGTTCAATGACGCGAAGGGCTACGGGTTCATCGAGCAGGACGGCGGAGAGGATGTCTTCGTGCATTTCTCGGCCATTCAGATGGACGGGTTCAAAACCCTCGCCGAGGGCCAGACCGTCGAGTTCGAGGTGAAGACTGGGGACAAGGGCCTCGCCGCCTCGAGTGTCATGCGATCTGACGGCGCGTAGCCGAAGGAGCCCTGCACTGCGCCACGGCCGCCTTGCCCTTTGGGACAGGCGGCCGCGATCGTTTCGGCTGGTATTCCCCCGACTCCCCATCCAACTTTGACGCATGCCGCTACCGCAGGCGCCCCGCCTCTTCCTTGTCGATGGTTATGCGCTGATCTATCGCGCCTTCTTTGCCCTTGGCCAGCAGCCCCTGCGCAGCAGCCGGGGCGAGAATACCTCAATAGCCCGCGGCACCAACGACTTCATCGCGCGGCTCATCGAGAAGCACAAGCCGGAATACCTCGGCTGGGTCCACGACAAGGGGCTCTCTTTCCGCCACGAGCTGTATCCGGCGTATAAGGCAACGCGCGAGCGGCTCGAGCCGGAACTGCAGGTGGACTTCGATGAAGGCGTCGCCCGTGTGGAGCAGCTGCTGGAGGGCTACCACATTCCCGTGCTGTCGCTCGACGGCTACGAAGCCGACGACGTCATTGGGACGCTTGCGCGCCAGGCCGCCGACGCCGGCGTGAATGTCGTGATCGTCTCGGGCGACAAGGATTTCGCGCAGCTCGTCCGCTCCAACGTGTGGATTCTCAATCCGTGGCACGGCCGGCCGGGGCAGACGACCGAGAAGTGGTACGACACGGAAAACATCTCGGAGCGCCTCGGCGTCCCTGCCGAGCGGGTGATCGATTTTCTGGCGCTCAAGGGCGACTCCTCGGACAACGTGCCCGGGGTCAAGGGGATCGGCGACAAGGGCGCCACCGAACTCATCGCCAAGTGGGGTCCGCTCGAGAACATGCTGGCGCACGTGGACGACGTAGAGCCCACCAGGTCGCGCAACGCCCTGCGCGAATACGGGGCCAACGGCGTGCTGTCGAAGCAATTAGTAACAATTCGGGACGATTTACCGGTCGCGCTCGACCTTGGCGCGTTGACCCTCGACACACCCGACTGGACGCGGTTGCGGGACCTCTTTGTGCAGCTCGAGTTCACCACCGCGGCACGCAAAGCGGGCGCACAGGCCGCGGCAGCCGGCGACATGTCGCCCGTGTCGCGTACGGGTTCCGGAGCGACAGCCGACACCAGCTTAGGCGCAGGCGAGAGCGCTGGGGCCGGTGAAGTTCCCGCGACGGCTTCTGCGGCGCGCGCAGCAATTCCGGCACCCGAAGCGCGTTACGTCACGGTGGACACCGTGCCCGCGCTTCGGCGGCTGGTTGCACGCTGCCGAGAAGTGGGGAGCATCGCCGTGGATACCGAGACGGTGCTCGACGTCGGGGCGCCGCCGGTGGTTACGCCGCACCGCGCGAACCTGGTCTCCATTTCCATCGCCGTAGTACCAGGCGAGGCGTACTACCTCCCGTTCGCGCACCGCGGCACGCGGGCCGGTCAGGGCGATCTCGATCTGGGCGATGCCGCGCCGGCACCTGTTGCGGTTGGGATTCGCAACCTCCCTCCGCTGCTCAGCGAAGAGGTGGCATCCCTGCGCGCCATGCTCGAAGACCCCGCGGTGAAGAAGACCGCGCACAATGCCAAGTACGACCTGCTCGTATTGCGGCGCGCCGGCGTGACGCTGCGCGGTCTCGACTTCGACTCGATGCTGGCGAGTTATGTGCATGATCCGGGACGCCGCTCGCACGCCATTGATGCGCTCGCGCTGGAGTTCCTCGGCCGGTCGATGACCGACTACAGCGAGTTGTGCGGCAAGGGCAAGAATGCCATTCAATTCGACGAAGTCCCCGTCGACGCGGCGCGGGACTACTCGTGCGCCGACAGCGACGTGGCCCTGCAGCTGCGCGCCGTGTTTGCGCCGCGCCTTGAGGAGCACGCGCTCACCGCCCTGCTGGCGGAGGTGGAGCTTCCGCTGGTCACCGTGCTCGCCGACATGGAATGGGCGGGCATCACCATCGACCTGCGCTGGTTCGCTTCGCTCAAGGAGCGCTTTGCGCGCGAGCGCGGTGCGGTGGAGCAGCAGATCTACGAAGCGGCCGGGGAGGAGTTCAACATCAACTCCAATCCCAAGCTGCGCGAAATCCTGTTTGGGAAACTCGGGCTGCCGGTGAAGAAGAAGACGGCCACCGGGCCGTCCACTGATGCTTCTGTTCTTCAGGAGTTGGCCGACGAAGGGCATGCCCTGCCCCAGTTGCTCATGGAGTACCGCGAGCTCAGCAAGCTCGAGAACACCTACCTGGACACGCTTCCGGCGCTCGTGAATCCCAAGACCGGACGCTTGCACACATCGTTCAATCAGACAGTCGCGAGCACGGGGCGGCTCTCGTCGTCAGACCCGAACCTCCAGAACATTCCCATCCGACGGGAACTGGGCCGAGCCATTCGCCGCGGATTTGTACCGCGCAGCGGATGGAAGTTGCTGGCCGCTGACTACTCGCAGATCGAACTGCGCTTGTTGGCGCATCTCTCGCGCGATCCGGCCTTCGTCTCGGCGTTCAAGGCAGGCGGTGACATCCACCGCCAGACGGCGTCCGTGATCTTTGGCGTGCCGCTCTCCGCGGTCACATCCGAAATGCGCGCGCGCGCCAAGACCATCAACTTCGCCACCATCTACGGGCAGGGTGCGCACTCACTCTCTCGGCAGCTCAAGATCGAACACGCCGAGGCGCGAGAGTTCATCGACACGTACTTCGAACGCTTCGCCGGTGTGAGAGCCTTCCTCGACAGCACCGTGGCGCAGGCCAAGCAGCGCGGCTATGTGGAGACCATCTTCCGTCGCCGGCGCTATATCCCGGAACTGCAGGACCGCAACTTCAACATTCGCGCATTCGGCGAGCGAACCGCGCAGAACTCTCCCATACAGGGCTCCGCAGCCGACCTCATCAAGGTGGCGATGATCCACGTGCACGACGCTCTGGCGGCCTCGGGGATGGCGGCATCAATGCTGCTTCAAGTGCACGACGAACTGGTCTTCGAGGCGCCTCCAGAGGAGATCGACGCGCTGCGCACCTTGGTGGAACGGGAGATGACAACGGCGGTGGCGCTGGACGTCCCGTTGGTGGTGGATATCGGAGTTGGCGACAACTGGCTAGACTGCAAGGCGTGACGGACAAATTGTCGCAGCTTGCGAGGTTCTAGGCGAAACGAGTGACATTGTAGGACGGGGTGCCCTGATCCCTTGCAGTGCAACCCGTTGTTACTTATACGTTTGTGCACCGGGGCCGGTCATGGCCCCAGCGTTGCGTGATCGTGGGTAAGCCAGTCCATGGCAGGAAGAACGGATTCTCCGTTTCCTGTGACGCACGACACACTTCGCGCCCCGCTTCCGAGCCCATCGAGTATGACAGCATACCGTCGCGGATTCACTCTGATCGAGCTGCTTATCGTGGTCGTGATCATCGGGATTCTCGCGGCGATCGCGATCCCGAAGTTCCAGAACACGAAGGGCAAGGCCAACGCGGCGGCGCTCAAGTCGGACCTGCGCAACCTGGCAACGGCGCAGGAAGCGTATTTCTACGACTACTCCATCTACGCCGCGGATGATGCCCTGCTTGCGTACAGCAAATCACCGGGCGTGGTCCTCACCATCACCAACGCTACGGGGTCTGGATGGTCGGCCGTTGCCACGCATCCCGCGTCGTATCCGTTGACCTGCGCACTCTATCAGGGCAATGTGGCGGCGCAGACGCCGGCGACGGTCGAAGGGCTGATCGGCTGTCAGTAGGGATTCCCGAACCGCGCTGGCCGAGCGTCGCCCCGTGGCGTGAGTTCGAACGCCGTCGCGAGGGCATGATGCACGCCATGGCCGGTGGCCTGTGGTTGCATCGCCATATCTGGAAGGGCCGCGCCATGGCTCATCTCGTGTCCACCGACCGTGAATGGCTCCTGGCAGTCGCCGCAGACATCCGCTTTCCCGTCGAACGCCTTCAGTTCAAGCCGCTCAAGGATCCCAGCACCAGCATCCGCCGCGATGCGTGGCACTTCGATCTCGGTGGGCCCTTCTTGCCGCCGCGCAGTTGAGATCCTTGTGCAGCACTTGGGTTTCTTCACCACGGAGCTCACGGAGGAAAAGCGGAGGGCCACGGAGTACTACAAAATCTGGAGTTAAAGACATCGCGCCACGCGAGTTTTTGCGTGGCGCGCGCTGTTCCCCCAAGAAGTAGCAGTACTCCGTGGCCCTCCGTTTTCCTCCGTGAGCTCCGTGGTGAAGAAGCTCCAGTGGCGCTCCGCGGTGAAGAAATCCAGAATGCCTACCGTGCATCTTCAGTCAGCGCCGTACCGAGTGCCGCCGGCGCGACGGCCCGGCGCTGCGTGCCGGCTAGCACCAGCAACGTGAGCACATAGGGGAGCGCCAGGAACAACTGATACGGCACCGGCCAGCCGAGCGACTGGAAGACGTATTGCAGCTGGCTGGCGGCGCCAAACAACAGCGCCGCACCAGCCACGCCAAGCGCGGACCAGCGGCCCAGCACTACGATTGCAATGGCGATGAACCCGCGTCCGGCCGACATCCCCTCGGCGAACGTCCCCACCTGCGCCAACACCAGCACGCCACCGGCCAATCCGCCCATCGCACCACCGAACAACAGCGCCCACGCGCGCACCCGCACCGGGGATATACCGGCGGCAAAAGCGGCCACGGGCCGCTCTCCGGTTGCACGTAGGGCCAGCCCCGCATGAGTGCGCGTCAGCCACCACCAGAGAGCACCCGCGAGCACGTACAGCACGTAGGTCATCGCCGGCTGTTCGAACAACGCGCGTCCGATCACCGGAACCTGCGACAGCGCCGGAACGGCCACCGGCGAAATCGTCGGCACGGAAAGCGCGGCACCCTGCGAGCCATACACCGCACGGTACAGCGTGCCGGTGAGGCCAAGCGCCAGCAGGGTGACGGCCGTCCCCGCGATGACGGCGTCTGCGCGCAGCCACAGCACAACAAGCGCCATCACGGCCGCCGCTGCGCATCCCGCGAGCGCCGCCACGGCAAAACCTGCGCCTACTCCGCCCGCTCCCGCGCCGACAAGCGCGCCGAAAGCGCCGGCGATCATCGCCCCCTCGAGACCGAGGTTGATCACGCCTGAGCGTTCCACCACGAGCTCGCCGTACGCCGCCAAGGCGAGCGGCGTCGCCGTGCGCACGGAGGCTTGCAGGAACTCGCCCGCGTCGATGCTCATGAAGACCGCCAGCGCGTGCGGGTGTGGTCGAACGCCAGCACACCCAGAACGATCAAGGCTTCCACCACCTGCGCGAGCACCGACGGGACGTTTGCGTCGCGCTGCATGGCGGCGGCCCCGGCCTCGAGTGCGCCAAAGAGCAACGCGGACAGCATGATCGCCAGCGGATGCAACCGCGCCAGCAGCGCCACGGCGATGGCGCTGTACCCGTACCCCGGCGAAATGCCCTCGTACAACGCAAACGTGACACCAGTAACCTCGCTTGCGCCGCCAAGGCCGGCGAGCGCACCGCTCGCGAGGAAGACCATCGCCGTGGTTCGCTTGAGATTGATGCCGCCCGCGCTACGCGCGGCGTCAATTCCTGCCCCCACCGCGCGCACGCGGAAACCCGCAGCGGTATGCGTCAGAAACCACCAGGTTGCCACAGCCAGGACAACGGCCAGCACCAATCCGAGGTGCATTCGGTGTCCGTCGATCAACGTCGGCAGGTGCACCGATGGGGCGAGCTCAACGGTCTGCGGGTACACGCGTGTCGGCTCCTGCAACGGGCCACGCACAAGCCAGGACACCACATAGGCCGCGACGAAATTCAACATCAGGGTGCTGATCACCTCGAGCACGCCGAAGCGCAATTTCAGCCACCCCGCGATGCCCGCCCACGCGCCGCCTGCCACCGCGCCGGCGCCAAGCGCCAGGGGCAACGCCGCGAGACGCGGAAACTCTCCCATCGCGAGCCCCACGGCCACGGCCGCCGAGGCACCGGCCAGCAACTGTCCTTCAGCGCCGATGTTCAGCACGCCGGCGCGAAACGCGATCCCGACGGCCAATCCCACGAAGAGCAGTGGCGTCGCTCGCACCAGCGTGGCCGAGAACAACGCATAGGGACTGCCGAACGCGCCATTCCACAGGGCGGCAATCGCACGCGGCGTGTCGTATCCGCCGGCCATCAGGATGCCGAGCACCGCCAGGATGATCACCACCACCGTGGCAGAGGTGACAACCCAGCGCGCGTCGAGGCGCGCTGCGGCGGTGCGAGCGCCATCGGTGTGCACCGTCATCAAGCGGCCCCCACCAGCGCATTCGCCACGGCGACGCGTTCCACGACCACCTCGCGTATGCGGCCAGCGAACATCACCAGCATGCGGTCGGCGAGCGGCAACAGTTCGTCGATGTCCGCCGAGTAAAAGACCACGGCACTTCCTGCGTCGGCGCTGCCGGCGAGTTCGCGCAGCACATGTGCGGTCGCGCGAATGTCGAGGCCGCGCACCGGATTCTCGGCCACGACCAGCGCCGGGTGCTCATCGAGCTCACGACCCACGACAAACTTCTGTTGGTTGCCGCCGGACAGCGTCCCCGCGCGCGTTGTCTGTGAAGGCGCGCGCACGTCATGCCGTTCCATCAGCCCGGCGGTCAGCGTCTGCATGACGGGCCACGGCATTCGTCCGCGGCGCGCGCCGGCACCGCGCAGGGCAACGTTCTCGATCAGAGTGAATTCCTCGATCACCGCATCGCGCAGGCGATCCTCGGGGATGAACCCGATACGCGGCGGCAGCGTCGCGACACCACTGCTTGGCACCAGCCGGCCGGCCAACAGGCGCAGGATTTCATGCACGCCCGACCCCTCGACGCCGGCGAGACCAATGATCTCACCGGCATAGCAGTCGATGGTTGCATCCCGCACGCGCTCGACTCCACGCGCGTCGCGCGCAGCTACGCCGTCGAGTCGTGCGACGCACGCGCCGCGCTGCGATACCCGACGAGCGGGTGATGTAGCCGCCGCCGCGGTGTCGCTGTCGGGCCTGGAGAACATCTCCCCCGCGTCGTCACCCGTGACGGCGCGCACCAAGGCCGTCATGTCGAGTTGCGCGGACGAGGCCGTGAGCACGCACTGGCCGCGTCGCAGCACCGTCACATCGTCGGCGATGGCCAGCGCCTCTTGCAGCTTGTGCGTGACCAGCACAGCGGTGCCGCCCTCGGAGACAAACCGACGAAGCCACGCAAACAGCTCCTCGGCCTCGGTCGGCGTGAGCACCGCCGTCGGCTCGTCGAGGATCAGGACGCGGGCGTTGCTGTACAGGGCCTTGAGGATCTCCACGCGCTGCTGCGCGCCCACGCCAAGGGCGGCAATGCGCGCCGACGGGTCCACACGAAGTCCGGTGCGCTCCACAAGCGCCTGCACGCGTGCGGCAACCGCCCGCAACTCAAGCCGGCCATGTCCGCCGAGCGCAATATTCTCGGCGGCTGTCATGGCGGGAACGAGCGTGAAGTGCTGATGCACCATGCCGAGGCCACGACGAATGGCGTCGGCGCCGGAGGTCAGCGCAACGGGGGCTCCGTCGATGCGCACGCCACCCGCATCCGCCGGCATCAAGCCGAAAGCGATGCGCATCAGTGTGGTCTTGCCGGCGCCGTTCTCGCCCAGCACCGCGTGCAGCGTCCCTCGGCGAACGTTCAGCGAGGCGCCGCGAAGAGCCTGAACCTCGCCGAACCGTTTGTCGATCGCTTCGAGGGCGAGGGCGATGTCGCTCACAGCCCGGTGGGAGCTTCCACGAAGTTCCACGGTACGCCGGCCTGCGCCGCCAGCCACGCGGCAAGCGCCTGCACGCCGAGCGTCTCAGTGGCATAGTGTCCCGCGTACACGATCACGAGTCCCTTCTCTTCGGCGTCAACGGCGCTCCAGTGCGGCCCCTCGCCGGTGATGACAGTGTCGAGGCCGAGCTCCACCGCTTCGCGCAGCGTGTCCACGGTGATGCCCGCGCCGGTCACGACACCCCAGCGGTGTGTCCGCCGTGTTGCGGCGTATGGCGAGGCAATCGCTCGGCCGCCATGTCGGCGCGCGAATTGGTCGCAGGCCGACAACAGCGTGTCCGTCGCGACATCCGACGTTCCCTGTACGCCGCAAAAGATCGTCTGGTACCGTGCGAAGCCACCTGCCGACTCGAGGCCAAGTGCACGAGCGAGCAGGTGCGAGTTGCCCATCGTTTCGTGAGCATCGAGCGGCAAGTGCGCGGCGTAGAGCGCCACGTCGTGTTCCAGCAGCGCGCGCACGCGCTCCAGATGCGTCCCGGTGAGCGGCTGCAAGCCGCCCCAAAACAGGCCGTGATGCACGACCAGCAGGTTGGCGCCAGCGTCGATGGCACTGCGGATGGTCCGCTGGGAGCAGTCCACGGCGGCAGCGATGCGCGTGATAGGTGCGCGATTGTCCACCTGCAGGCCGTTGAGCGCCGGCGAATAATCCGGCGTTTCGCGGCAACGCAGCAAGTCGTTGGCGAGGTGCGCGAGTTCAGCAGCCGAGCTCACATGTCCTCCGGAGGACGGGTCGGCCATGGCGCCGCGAAGCTGCCGTCCAGCATCTGGCGTTCGATGGAATCCACCATCTCCAGTGTTCGGGATGGCACCACCGCCTTCAGCGACGGGTTCAGGACCCACTTCATCACGCCACTGCGCGTGTCGAGCACGTGGACGCGAGGGGTGAAGGCGCCACTCTTGACCTCGCGTGCAATGGCCATGAACGCATTCGGCAGGTCGATTACGACAGAACCCAGTGTCACTGCGGGGGCCACGTGATTCTGGTTGGAATTGGAGCCGATGATGTAGACGCCGTTCGATTCCTTGGCCGCCTGGAAGATGCCCAGTCCCGCCGCGTCGGCATTCTGGTAGATGACATCGACGCCACGGGCAATTTGGGCGAGGGCCTGTTCCTTTCCGGCGCCAGCATCATCCCAGTTGCCGAGATACGCAGTGACCACACGTGCCCCCGGATTCACGGCGTGCACGCCCTGCGCGAACGCAGCGAATCCGGATTTGACCGGTGGCAGCTCGGTCCCGCCAATGCATCCAACGATGCCCGACTTGCTGACGCTCGCGGCGATCATGCCCGCCAAGTACGATGGTTGCTCGAACGCGAATGACATCGCCGCCACGTTGGCGCTGGTGCGCGTGCCGCCCGTGGTGACAAAAACAGTCTTCGGGAATGCCGGCCCCACGCGCGCTGCCGCATCCTGAAATTCGAAGCCATGACCGAAAACGAGCGAGTATCCATCGGCCCCGTACTGACGGAAGTTCTCCTCGAACTCCGCGGGCGTCTTGGTCTGGATGTGACTTACCTGCGCGCCGAGTGAGTCGCGGATACGCATCAGGCCGGCGTAGGCGCCTCCGTTCCACGACTGATCGGATATAGGTCCCGGTGTCAACAGGGCAACCGAAAATCGCGTGCCGGCTGCAACGTCATTGCTGGAGTCTTTGGCCGATGAGCAAGCGGCGAAGATTCCAACAGCGATGTTGAAAACAAGAAGACGGAAAACGGAACGATACGTCAAATACATCTATAAACCGTTTGTTTATAAATAGTTATCTAAAATATGCAAACAAACGAATACGATCAGTTCTGGGTGTTGATAACTCGCTAACGCCACGGCCATTTGCCCACCGGAGCCGCTAGCCTGCGGCTCCAGCCTGACGGTCCGTGATACCTTGATCGCCAAGCAGGCGTATCTCCTGCATCCGTACGGTGCCGTTGATGCGCGCGCCTTCGAGCACCACAATCGACTTGGTGTCGATGTCGCCGTTGACCACGGCGGAACTCTGGAGTTCCAGGCGTTCGTCGGCGACGATGGCGCCGTCCACGAGGCCACCCACCACCACCTCACCGGCGTGCACGTTGCCCTGCACGGTGCCATTGCGACCGAGCATCATCTGGCGCGCACCGAGCACGGATCCTTCAATGCGGCCGTCCACCTTGAGGGTGCCGTTCGTTTCGATGTCTCCCGTAATGCGCATGCCGGCAGCGATGATCGAGAGCGCAGCTTCGACGGCGCCGTTGCGGGATTCGTTTTTGTCGCCGTCTTTTCTCAGGAGTGCCATGGATTCTCCCTCATCGGGTCACGGTGCAATGGTGGGCGCCTTCAGTGGTGCTCGATCGAGGGGCCTGCAGTGCTGGCCTTCTTCACCACGGAGTTCACGGAGGAGCACTGGAGGGCCACGGAGAACGACACCTTCTTGGGGGAGCGATAAATGCCACGCCATACGCTGCGTGGCGCGCTGTCTTTAACCATAGCCTTTGTCGTACTCCGTGGCCCTCCGCTCTTCTCCGCGTGCTCCGTGGTGAAGAAAGGCCAAGGGTGGTGCCTTGGCAGCTGCGTTCGCAGGAGCCTTGGCGGGATTCTGGACGGGCGCAGTGACCGGCGCCTTGCCCGGCGCCACCGCCGGTTTTGTTTCCTTCGCAGGCGCCGGCGGAGTGCTGCGCGCGGACGCGCTCAGCATTTGCTGCACCTGAGTATACCGACGCTGCAGCTGCTCCAGTGTTGCCTGTAGCGTGTCGATCTTCGCGGCATCCTGCTCGAGGTGCGTGATGCGTCGAGTCAGGAACGGCACACGCGCCGTCTGGAACGCGAAGTAGGCCCAGCTGAGGATCGCCACGGTGAACACGGCGGCAAACCACTTCGAGGCAACCAACCGCAGCGCCTGCACCTGCCATGGCCGAAGCACCATCGTGCGGTGTGCAAGGCCGGTCTCACGCTGCACGTGAATGAACATGTTACCCCAGCCTCGTCCGAAGACGTTGCCGTGCTTCTGCGCGCCAGGGTCACGTTCGGGACCGGTCATGCAATGCCTCGCTCGGCGTTTCCAAGCAGGAGTTCGAGCAGGCGGGAAAGATCTTCATTGCTGTAGAACGAGAGGCTGATCTGACCCTGTGCCTTGCCGATGAGCGTCAGCTTCACGTCAGTCTGGAACTTCCGGCGCAATTGTTCTTCGATGTGACGCGCCTCTGCAGGGCGGGCATCGCTTGATGGGGTGGCGGCTTTGCGCGCACCGGTACGACCGCCGGTCGTTTCGCGCACGCGCTGTTCCACCGCGCGCACGCTCAGTCCCTCGGCGATCACGATCTTGGCCAGGTCCGCGATGCGAATGTCGTCACCCAGCGCGAGCAAGGCGCGCGCATGGCCAAGCGAGAGCGCTCCTTCGCGCACCTGTCGGCGCACCGAGGCAGGAAGGCCAAGCAGGCGCAGCATGTTCGCAACCGTCGAACGATCCTTGCCGACGATGTCCGCTGTTTCCTGTTGGGTGAGCGAGTATGACGTCATCAGCTGCTGATACCCTTCCGCTTCTTCAATCGGATTGAGATCTGTGCGCTGCAGGTTCTCGACGAGCGCGAGCGTGAGCAGTTCCTTGTCGCCGACGTCGCGGACAATAGCCGGAATCTCTGTCCAGCTGAGCCGCTGCGCCGCGCGGAAGCGACGTTCACCGGCGATGAGTTCGTAACCGGCGCCTGATGGCGACGGGCGAACGGTCACCGGCTGTATGAGTCCGTTGACGCGAAGGCTTGACTCGAGATCGGCGAGTTCTTCTTCGCGGAACTCCTTGCGCGGTTGCATAGGGTTCGGCCGAATCTGCGCCATAGCCACTTTCCGCAGACCCTCACGATCTCCTGAGGAATGCGACGAATCTGCCCGAGAGGCTGGCCGGCTCGAGAGAAGCGCTTCAAGTCCTCTGCCTAAACGCGGTTTTTCTGCCATTTGTCTTTATTGTGACTTGGTAATGTTGCTATTGTGTCGCCAAAATAACTGAGAATATCTCTACTTAACCGAAGTCTCAGCTGCTGTTCGCTCGATAAGCTCTCGTGCAACGCCCATATATGCCTTGGCACCAACCGAAGCGAGGTCATAAATGATGATCGGTTTTCCAAAACTCGGCGCTTCCGCCAGGCGGACATTCCGCGGAACAACGTTCTGGAAGACCTTCGCGCCGAAGTACTCGCGAGCATCCGCCGCGACCTGACGAGAGAGGTTCAGCCGGGCGTCGTACATGGTCAGCACCACGCCGTCGATACCAAGCGACGGGTTCACACCCTGCTGAACCCGGGTCACGGTATTGAGCAGCTGGCTCAATCCCTCCAACGCGTAGTACTCGCACTGCAAGGGAATGAGGACCGCATCCGCAGCCGCGAGCATGTTCAGCGTGATCAAGCCCAGCGAAGGAGGGCAGTCGATCAGGACGAAATCGAAGTTGTCAGAGACTCGCTCGAGAGCTCGGCGCATCGAGAGATCGCGATCCTCCTTTTCCACCAGCTCCACCTCGGCGCCGGCCAGGTCCGGCGTCGCGGGAAGGACACTAAGGAACCGGAACTGAACCTCTGGCAGGATCGCGTCGTCAATGGTCGACGGATCGAGGAGGACGTCGTACGTCGTGAGTCGAACATCGTCCCGAGTGAGACCGATACCGCTGGTGGCATTCCCTTGGGGATCTCCGTCCACGAGCAACACGCGCTGCTCGGCGGCGGCTAGGCTAGCAGCCAGGTTCACGGCGGTGGTTGTCTTGCCTACTCCGCCCTTCTGGTTTGCGATGGCGATGATTCTGGCCAAGGTCCGGCAGCTCCAGCTGGTGTGCGCGAAAACGGAACGGGAGGCCGAATATTGGCCTCCCGCGGTCGCAAATGCCAGTTCAAATGTTCCACGTGGAACATGGACAATAGTCGTTTCGCGATCTGGAGTTCACGGTGTTGTGGAGGCTCCGCATGAATCGACGCGCTACTCCTTCGTGTGACCACTCTGGCCTCATTCACCACGGAGCTCACAGAGGAAGACGGAGGATCACGGAGTAGTACAACTTCTTGGAGGAACAGCGCGCTCCAGGCGAAGATTGGCGTGGCGCGCTGTCTCTAAATCAAGCCCTTGTAGTACTCCGTGGCTCTCCGTTTTCCTCCGTGAGCTCCGTGGTGAAGAAACCAGCGTACCACGCTGCCCTACTGCTTCACGGCCCAGCGCACCGAGACAGTCTCCACCACCTTCAACTCACCAGGATTCACTGGCGTGGGCTCCTCTCTCGCTGCCAGCCCGACGGACCGCACCATATCCATTCTCATAGGCATGGGCCCCTCAGACGGCCCACTGCTAGAAATCTCGATCAGCGCTCCCAGCTGGTACCCGGCCGCCAAGGCCATCGCCTCGGCGTCCAGCCGAGCAGCCTTCACCGCTCTCACCAGAGCTTCACGGCGAGCTTCTGCGGCCCGCGACGAATAGAACTGAAGTCCCATGACGTTGGTGGCACCCTTTGCCAGGGCGGCATCCACCAGCACTCCGGCCAGCTCGAGCTTGAGTACCTCAACGCGTACCGAGTTTCTGGCTACATAGCCAGAGACCTTGGGCGGCAGGCCCTGTCCCGGGTAAACCATCTCCGGCGTGACCTGAAGATTGGCTGTTTGGATCTGATCCTGACCAACCCCGAGCTTCAGCAGTGTGTCCAACACGGCGCGCTGTCGCCGACTATTCTCGGCTGCCGCCGAGGCCGCCGACGCCGCACGCGTCTCGACACCGAACTCCATTCGAACGCGATCGGGCTTGATGTCGACTTCACCACGGCCCGCCGTGATGACCTGCGGTACCGTTGAAGGAGCCTGCTGTCCAGCCGCCCGTGTCAGCGGCAGGCCCAGGGCAAGTGCCGCGGCAACGGAAATGGCGAAACGAGAGTTGTTCATGACGGTGTCCTCCGCCTCGCAAAACGAGGCTTATTTAGTATCACACTGCTACTAAAAAACGTTCTCTAAGAGGCCCGGTTGGCCCCATCGGGGAGTGTGAGGGAGACGCTTCCGGGACGAAAACTTGCACCCCGAGGTGCCTTCATCGGACTCCAAAGCCCTACCGCAATATCGCGTGCGGGGGTCCGCCCCGCCAAAGCACTGACCTCGGTGAGCGACGCAGGCGTCCTTCACCACGGAGTGCACGGAGGAAACGGAGGGCCACGGAGTACTGCAACAACTGGAGTTAGAAACAGCGCGCCACGCAAAGAATTGCATGGCGCGCGTTGTTCCCCCAAGAAGTGGTAGTACTCCGTGGTCCTCCGCAGTTCTCCGTGCGCTCCGTGGCGAAGAAAGTCCGAGTAGAACGCGAATCTCAGCGCCCCACCCGCCACGCTGCGAGCAGAGAGTCGCGGTGGAGTGGCAGGAAAACCGGCGGGTCGTCCACGCGGGTCCCGGCGCGCGTAAGCAGATACACCGGCCGGCCTGGAAACTCAGCGAGGAGCAGTGAATCACGCGCGTGCAGGTCGCGCGCATAAATGTTGCCGCCGGTCGTGATGAGCCTCAGGGGCACATAGTGCAGGAACCCGGAGCGATCCTCCTCGATGCGCCGAAGACAGACTGACGCATACCGCACGCCGGGACGTACGCGCTCCGTGGGATCGGGCGTCAGTGTGCTCTTGGCGACATAGGCGGAATCGCTCGCGAGCAGAACAGCCAATCGCTGCTCGGCGCGTGCGCCGCGCACTCCGTCTCGCTCGAGCACGGAAACTTCCTGTTCGAGGTTGCAGCTGTCAGTTCCCCGATAGACCGACTCTGTCATCGGACGCGACACGCCGAGCGCCCAGAGTCGTGCTACCAGTTGGGCCCCCCAACTTTCGCGTACGAAGACCAGGGCATCGCGCACCTTGCTTCGTTCCGCAACGCGCGCGTAATCAACGCGCATGGACGTCAACCCGGCTCGATACGAGGCGATGCGCACGGGGAGGTTGAACACGAGCGCCCCAACCACGCCAAAGAGCAGCATTGCCGTGATGCCACGTCGCAGGTGCAGCGAAGCAACGCGCTCGCGAACGAACAGGGGAAGACGCGCCGCCCACAAAACCAATGCGGGGAGCAGCGGGACCACAAACCGCGGGCCCAGATAGAATCCGTCGTGCCAGTACAGCAGGTAGGAGAGGATGACCAGTGCACTCGACGCGAGAAGATATCGGTCGAGCGCACTGAGCCGCCGCGCGCACCAGAGCGATACGACCGGCAGGACGAGCGACGGAAACGGCGTCTCGAACAGATAGGTCTGCAATCGCCATTGGTAGAGCGATGCGAGCGCGAGTCCGCGCAACGGCGTGTGGGGCTCGCCCCACGGGGCCGCGTGAAAGCCCAAGCCGTGCGACGTGCCCCAGAGCACCTCGTAGCCGAACTTCAGCGGATGACCGGTCGTCTGCATGTTCACGTACAGCATGGCTGCGAAGGGCACGGCCACGCCGATCCCGGCGATCACGTTCTCCATCCATCGCCGTGGCGAACGTCCGGCACGCGCGACTAGCCAGAGGGCGGCGGGCAACGCGAAGGCAAATGCGTCGAGTGGACGGATGGTTGCGGCAGCCCCCAGGCCGAAGCCAAGCCCGAATGCCGGGAGAACGGCGACGCCGCGCGATGCGACTTGTTCGGGCGTTACGTCGGAACCCGAGTCTGGACCGTTCCGCACCAGCGTCACGAGCGACGTCACGGCTACTAGGATCCAGAGCAGCGCGGTGACGTGGTTCATGTGGGATCCGAACATGAAGACGCCAAACGGCGTCACCGCAAAAAGCAGCGTGGCTCCAAGCACCCAACGTTCACTGGCCGCGGGTTCGACGGCGCGCGCGAGTCGCGCAAAGAGCAGGACGCTAAGGGCGCCGCACACCGGACCAACCATCCATGGCACGCCGGCCATCACGCCGAGCCACAGCATGAACGGCCCGCCTGCTGGGAACTGCGAGTACACGCGGTCGCCCACATCCACGAGATGGAGGAACGAGAAGAACTCGCGGTGGGCAGACACTGGAACCCACAGCCGCCCTTCGGCGAAACGCTGTGCCTGCCAGAGTTGCACCACCTCGTCAATCAGCAACGGCCGCCGCGAAAAGACCGTGATGGCGACCAGCGCGTACAGCAATAATGCGCCAAACGCTACTAAATAGATGCGCGCCGGGAGCGATCGAGGGCGTATCGGGTCCGGTGACGCGGGGCTGCTGCCGGACAAGCCGTTCCGCGGCCAGTGCTGCCGGCGCGACAGCATCCAGGCGAGCGCGCCGACACCCAGCGTCAGGAGCGACCCGGTGCCCCAGTCGTGCAGCTGCACGTCGAGGTTGGGGACTTCGAGCCCACCGGGAAGCCACGCAGCGAGCGGGAGGAATCCCAAGACGGCCAGCACCACGGCTGCGGTGCGCGCGGGCCACACGCGAGGCGCATCCATTGCTGCGGCTGCCTGCGGCGCGGCGTCTTGCATCACCAAAGCCTCACACCAGTCCCGCCGTTGCAGCGCCCCGCGCGCGGCGCCAGCGTTCCGCCTCGAGCACAAGGTTCTGCAGGTCGGCTGGGCTCACGCCGGGAATCCGCGCGGCCATTGCCAGCGACAACGGGCGTCGATGGGCGAGCTTCTGCCGGGCCTCGGTGGAAAGTGATTTCATGTCGGCATACGGAAGCTCGGCGGCGAGCAGGAAATCCCCCATGCGACGCAACCGGTCCGCGGCATCTCGCTCACGCACGAAGTAGCCTGCGTACTTGATCTCGAGCTCTGCGGTGACAACGGCCTCGCCCACCGGCGCGTCGCCCAGTCCAGCCGCGTCGAACAGCGCGGCCAGCGGGACTTCCTGCCGTCGGGCGAGCTCGCTGATTTTCACCGAGTGAGGAATGGGTGCCGATCCCAGGCGATCCAGCAACGGACGCACCTGCGCGGGCCGCACGCTGGTCGCGGTCGCCAATTGCGACGCACGGTCTTCGTCGTTGAGCCGCGTCTCGATGGCACGGAGTTCGTCGTCGTCGTACAGGCCGAGCGTGATGCCGATGGGAGCGAGTCGACGGAGCGCATTGTCCTGGCGCACCGTCAGTCGGAACTCCGAGCGTGACGTAAACAGGCGATAGGGTTCGTCCACGCCGCGGGTCACGATATCGTCGACGAGCACCGCTACATATGAAGTGTCGCGCCCAAGGATGAGCGGGTCGCGACCGGTCATGGCAAGTGCCGCATTGAGGCCGGCCACAAGCCCCTGCCCTGCTGCCTCCTCGTATCCCGTGGTGCCGTTGATCTGGCCGGCGAGATACAGACCCTCGATCTGTCGGACCGCGAGCGTCGGGTTGAGCTGCGTCGGCGGGTAGTAATCGTATTCGATGGCGTAGCCGGCGCGCGTCATCTCCACCTGCTCCAGCCCGGGCACCGCGCGCAGCATGGTGAGCTGTACGTCAGCGGGAAGCGAGGTGGAGAGGCCGTTGACATACAGCTCGGTCGTATCGAGCCCCTCGGGCTCGAGGAAGATCTGGTGCCGTTCCGCGTCGGGGAACCGCACGATCTTGTCCTCGATGCTCGGGCAATAGCGCGGCCCCCGCGAGTCAATCGAGCCGCCGTACATCGCAGACAGCTCAATGGAGTCCGTGACGAGTGCCTTCACCTCAGCGCCCGCGTAGGTGATGTAGCACGGCACCTGCGGCAACGTCGCCCGCTCTCCCGTCGTCCGTCTCCCGTCTCCCGTCTCGAAATGCGACCACCGATACTTGAAGTCGGCCAACTCACTGAGCTGCGGCTCACACTTCGCATAGTCGACGGTACGTCCATCAATGCGCGGCGGTGTGCCCGTCTTGAAGCGGCGTACTTCGAGCCCGATCTCGGCCAATTGTTCGGCCAGATGTGTCGTGGCCGCTTCACCCGCGCGTCCGCCGGCAAGCTGGGTGGTGGTGCCGATGTGGATCTTTCCCCGTCCGAACGTGCCGGTCGTGACCACGACGGCGCGCGCCGCCAGTCGGCGATTGTCGAGCGTCTCGACGCCCGTCACACGGCCGTGCTCAATGAGCAGGCGTGCCACCGTACCCTGCACAAGCGCGATGCTGCGGTGCGCCTCGACGAGAGTGCGTGCGGCGCGGCGGTACAAGCCACGGTCAGCCTGGGCGCGTGGTGCCCAGACCGCCGGACCCTTGCCGCGGTTGAGCATCCGGAACTGGATGGTGGCGCGGTCAGTGGCGCGCCCCATCACGCCGCCCAGGGCGTCCACTTCGCGTACCACCGTTCCCTTGGCCACGCCGCCGATGGCGGGATTGCACGACATCTGTCCGATGGTCTCGAGGGCGCTCGTCACAAGCGCCACGCGACAGCCAAGCCGCGCCGCCGCCACGGCGGCCTCAGCGCCGGCGTGGCCGCCGCCGATCACGATCACGTCGAACGAGGATTCGCTGGGCATGGGATGAAAGGAGAGTATAGCACGGTCGGGGGCAGAACCAAGTTGCCCTCACGCCGCAAACCCGCTATCAAGTAGCCGGGTCGCAGGACGCAGGACCGCGTCCAAGGGTGTTCAAGGGCGACCCGCCACGTCTTGCCTACCTGACATGCCGCTCAAGCTCTCTCACAGCGCCCCCACGCTGCTCATTCGCAAGCGCGCCTTCGAACAGTACGCGCTCTCGCGTGCCGACTTCGACACGGCCCTTCACCTGACGGATGAAGAATTCCGCGTGGAGGGAGACCTCGTGGCCGTGGGCCCGGTGTATGACGCCGCCGGTTTGGCACAAGTGATCGAAACCCTCGAGGCGCGCGGCTTGGCGTATTTCGACGATTTCTTCGATCTCTCCGGCAACTGGCCTGAGTGGCTGTTGGTGTACGTCATGGCCGAGAGGGAGCGGTTCACGGATGGCGCGGAGGGCTGATTCCTTAGCGCCAAGCTGGCCTTCTTCACCACGGAGCTCACGGAGAACTGCCTGAGGGCCACGGAGTAGTACAACTTCTTGGAGGAACAGCGCGCGCCACGCAAAGACCTGCGTGGCGCGATGTCGTTAACCAAGTAAATGTGGTACTCCGTGGCCCTCCGGTTTTCCTCCGTAAGCTCCGTGGTGAAAAAGCCCAGCTAGGCGCACCGCTACTTCAGATGCTGCCGGAAGAACCCGATGGTCTGCGGCCACGCCTTCTTGGCGGCTTCGAGGTTCATCGGCTGGTCCTGCGCGCGCAGGAAGCCGTGGCCCGCGCCGTCGAAGATGCTGTACGTGTAGCTCTTGTTGAGCGCCTTCATGGTCGTGTCGGCCCACCCGATGGTCGCGTTCACGCGGGCGTCATTGCCGCCGTACAGGCCGAGCACCGGCGCCTGGATCTTGGGCATCGAGTCGCGTGACGCGGACGTGCCATAGTAGACCACGGCGGCGCCAAGACCCTTGTTGTTGAAGACGGCGTGATTGAAGGAAGCGGATCCGCCCCAGCAATAGCCCACCACGCCGTACTTCTTGTGCGCAGCCGGCAGCGACATTCCATAGTTGGCGACGGCAGTCACACCGCGGTTCATCTCCGTGACGTTCACGCCGCGAATCAGCTTCGTGGCGCTGTCGCTCCGCAGTTCGTCGGAGGACGGTCCGCCGCGCGCGCGCGACAGCAGGTCCGGGGCGATGGCGATGAAGCCATCAGCGGCGAGTTGATCGGCGACACCGCGCACCCAGGTGGAAAGTCCGAAGATCTCGTGGATGACCACAACCACCGGGGCCTTCTTTCTGGACTCGGGATACACCACCCATGCCATGAGTGAGTCGGTGGAGCCGGGCTCCCACGCCACCTTGACCCACTCGCCGTGGCGCGTGGAGGCCGCGAGCCGAGCGGCCGCGTCAGCCGCACCAGCCGGAATGCCGGCGGTGCCCTGCGCGGTGGACATCGGATCGGCGACAGCTGCACCGGACATCTCCATCACATGCCCGGTGTGCGGGTCGACCGTGGCTTCGGATGTGGCCTGGCGCGCCGGCTCTCGCGAGCATGCAGCGGCAACGACAGCGAATGCGAGAATCGCGGGGTAACGCATGGGGGGCTCCTCGGTTTCTTGGGCTCACCTTCGAACGCCGAAGGGTGCCGGAATGTTGCACTCTCTGCCAGAGTAGCGCCAATGTGGGAGGGGCAAGGAGTGGGGTCTTTACCACCAAGCCAGGCTTCAACACCACAGAGCTAGCCTTCCTCACCACGGAGCACACGGAGAACTACAGGAGGGCCACGGAGGACTACCACTTCTTGGGGAAACGCGCACGCCACGCAACTTCTTCGCCGCGCGTTGTCTTAACCCGAAGTATTTGCAGTACTCCGTGGCCCTCACTTGTTCTCCGTGTGCTCCGTGGTGAAAAAGGCCAGCTTTTGCCCCCTGCACTCGGGGGCGAAGAAGCCACCGTTCAACCAACTCAATCACCGGACAATACCAATGCGCGCACTGATTGCGATGTTGTTACTGGCCGCTTCGCTGCCGGCCCAGGCCCCGGGTGTTACTTACACGAGAATCGACATCGCAGCGGGGGTTGATTCGGCCACTTGGGTACCGGTGGCCACGATTCACGGTGCGAGGCCGGGAAAGACCGTCGCCATCCTCAGTGGCGCGCACGGGACAGAGTACGCGAGCATCGTCGCGGCACAGGGGGTGATTCCGCGCATCGATCCGGCCAAGCTGAACGGAACGGTCATCGTGGTGCCGCTCATCAACCGCGCGAGTTTTGAACGGATGCGCGTCCACACGAATCCGGTGGACGAGAAGTCCATGAATGGCAACTACCCGGGCAAAGCCGCCGGGACGCAGACGGAGCGCGTACTCGACGCCATAGCACGCCAGGTGATTGCCGCGGCCGACGTCGTGATCGACCTGCACAACGGCGACATCGACGAAAATCTGCGGCCGTACTCGTACTGGACGCGCACCGGCAATCCGGCGCAGGACAGCGTGGCGCTGGCTCTCTGCAAGGCGATGGGGCTGGACCATGTCATCGTGCGCAATCTCGACATCACCAACTCGGCGAGCACCCGTAGCGCGAGCGGCTACTCGCTCTCGCTTGGGAAGGTGGCCATTGTGGCTGAAGCCGGACGGTGGGCCCGCACCGATACCGCCGACGTGAAGGCCCTCGAGAATGGCATCCTGGGTGTGCTGGGGCAGCTTGGTATGCTGCCGCGGTCCAAACCCTCGCCGATGAAGATCACCTGGTTGGGCGCAGATGCGAGGGCACAGGCCAGCGGAGATGTGATGTGGACCGCAACCGTAGACCGTGGGGCCAGCGTCACCACCGGACAGGTCATTGGCTACACATCCGACTACTGGGGCCGGAAGATCACCGACGTTCGGTCACCGAAGACAGGGGTCGTGACGTTCATTCGGAGCGTTCCAAGCGCCTGGTCAGGGTCAACGCTCGCGTCAGTCGCCGAGGTGCTCGTGAAGCCGGAGCCGTGGAGAAAACCGTAGTCCGAAGGGTTGCACCACGCTGGCCTTTTTCACCACGGAGCTCACGGAGAACAACTGAGAGCCACGGAGTACGACAAATACTCGGGTAAAGACAACGCTCCACGCAGGATTCTGCGCGGCGCTCGCTGTTCCCCCACGAGGTAGCAGTACTCCGTGGCCCTCAGGCCATTCTCCGTGAGCTCCGTGGTGAAGAAGCTGAAAGGGCGCACACTGGACCGCTGAAATCTGGTGCGCAATCTTCAAGACATTAAATATTCTCTTGATTGAGTTAATGTAGAAAGCCTGTTAATTTTACTCGTCGTTGAGCCAAGTAATGACTTTCTCTTCCATATAGTACCGTGGCGTCAACGGACTGCCTTCCACCCAGCCGACGTGTCCTCCACGTTTTGTGAACTCCAAGTGAAGGAAATCTTTGTCAGTAGCCAGTTTACGGACACGCCCCAGAATATCTGCCGGAAGGAAAGGGTCGTCTTCGGCATTGAATAGCAGGGTCGGACGTCTAATGTCCTTGAGACGTGTTACTGACGACGATTTCGTGTAGTAGTCAAGCGCGCCTGTAAAGCCGTGGACAGGCCCAGTCACGAAATCGTCGAATTCCCAGAAGGTCCTGGCTGAATCCAGCTTGGCCCAGTCGCACAGATCCGGGAACATCGCTCGCTTGGCAAGCGTCTTTGCCTTGAGGGTGACCATAAAATGGTCAACGTATTTCTGTCCCATCATGCACTCCAGGTAGCGGCTGCCGGCTGCCAGATCAAATGGCGCTGACACCGCCGCCGCTCGCACCACGTTGGAAACAAGTGATTCTCCCTGCTCGCCAAGCCACTTCAAGAGGACATTGCCGCCAAGAGAAACGCCGATCAGGCGCAGGCTGATATCAGGGTGTTGGCTGACGAGTGTGCGAACGACAAAATCGAGATCAGTCGTTTCGCCAGAGTGGTACATGCGCCGTGCGTTATTGATCTCGCCATCGCAGCTGCGGAAGAGCATGAGATCGGCTGACCACCCGAGCGAGCGGGCCTTGGCCAGCAGGCCTTGGGCGTAGTTCGAGCGCACGGTACCCTCGAGGCCGTGCAACACCAGCAGATGCGGGCGGCTCGATGTAATGGACCCGGCCCGCGCGATGGAAAGGTGGTCTCCATCGGGCGTAGTCCACCGCTCAATGCGTTCGTGCACCTGCGTCTGCTTGCGTCCCTTCTTTCCCCAGATGGTGGGGAGATGGGCTCCGGGGAGCCACCATGCGGGGCGAAAAGTGGTAAGAAGCTCAGGCACGACGGGCTCCGAATGGGGTCGCTTGTGTCATGATCGGCATGGGCGACTCGCGATGCCCACAACTATTATAGAGGGTCGCCCCGGCGAGCCGCACCCGCGGTTCCCTGTGCATCCCCACTTTGGCGCCAACCCCTGATCCCGTTCTTCCGTGGAAGTTCAGATCTTCGGCATCGCAAAATCCAGGGAAACCCGCGCGGCTCAGCGGTTCTTCGCCGAGCGGCGGGTCAAGGTCCATTTCGTGGACCTGAAAGAACGGCCGGCGAGCAAGGGAGAGTTGCAGAAGTGGGTGCAGAAGTTCGGAGTCACGGCGTTGATCGACAAGTCGAGTCAACGCTACGCTGAATTGGGATTGGGAGTGGCTCGGCTCGATGATGCGCGCTGGATCGAAAAACTGGCCGCGGAACCGCTGCTGCTGGTGCTGCCGCTGGTGCGGTGGCAACACCGGGTGACGCTCGGGGAAGCGACCGCAGAGTGGACGCAATGGATCAACGCCGCAAAAGCGACCTGATGCCGCGAGACGAGGACTACGTGCGGAGCGACTCGTGATGATCTGGGCCTGGCTCGGATTTCTGGCCTTCGTGGGCGCCCTGCTGGCGCTCGACTTGGGCGTCTTCAACAAGAAGGCGCACGCGCCGAGCATGAAGGAGGCGTTGCTCTTCACGAGCGGCGTCATGGTGCTCGCAATCATGTTCACCGCGCTCGTCTGGGTGGGTTATCACAACCACTGGCTCGGGCTCGGCAACCACGTGGACGCGGTGGATGGCCGGGTGAACGATGGCCGACTTGCGGCCGTGAAGTTCCTCACCGGCTACGTGATCGAACTGTCGCTGAGCATGGACAACGTGTTTGTGATCGCGTTGATCTTCCAGCACCTGCGCATCCCGACACACCTGCAGCATCGCGTTCTCTTCTGGGGTATTCTGGGCGCGCTGGCCATGCGTGGGGCGATGATTGGGGTCGGGGCGGCGCTCGTGGCGCGCTACCACTGGGTGCTCTACCTGTTTGGCGCGTTCCTGGTGTACACCGGCATTCGGATGCTCCTCACGACCGGCGAGGAAGACGCACCGGGCGAAACGTGGGTCATGCGCAAGCTGCGAAAGACCTTTCCCATCACCGAGGACTTCCACGGCTCGCATTTCACGGTGACGTTGAACGGGCGGATGTGGCTGACGCCGCTGGCCGTGGCGCTCGTGCTGGTCGAGACCACAGACCTGATCTTCGCCGTGGATTCCATTCCCGCGATCTTTGCGATCACGGCCGATCCGTTCCTGGTGTTCACGAGCAACGTCTTCGCGATCCTCTGCCTGCGGTCCCTCTACTTCGGCCTGGCAGGGTTGATCGAGCGCTTCAAGTACCTGAAGGTCTCGCTGTCGGTGATCCTGGCGCTGGTGGGCGTGAAGATGCTCACGTCGAAGTGGCTGGTGCAGTGGTTCGGCGAGAGCCTGAACTTCTGGATGCTGGGTCTGGTGGCGGGAATCCTGCTGGTGGGTGCCGTAGCCAGCGGGCGCACTGACAAGCCGCCACGGACATCGGCTACTTGATCATGACGTCCATGAACACCGGCCGATGATCGGAGGCCTGTGAGTCGGGGACGCGCGCGAAGATCACGCGGAAGTGATCTGACGCGAGCACATAGTCGATGCGACGGACGGGCTTCCCCGCCGGATAGGTGAAGCCGGCACCGGCGCTATCGGGCCAGCCGTCGTGCAGTCGCCTGAAGAGAGGCTGCAGTTCCGGAGCGGTTGGCACGGCATTGAAGTCGCCGAACATCAGGACCGGCGTGATGGACTCACCGATGATCTCCAGCGACTCGGCGACTTGTTGGCGACGTACGGCGGGATCGCCACGGTAATCGAGGTGTGTGTTGAAGACGCGCACGCGTCGGCCACGCACGTCGATGGTCACCTCGAGAAAGCCCGGCATGGGCGTCGGGGACGCATTGTTGCCCTGCGTCGAAAGCCGCGTGATGGCGTGGTTCGTGAAGGCGACGATCGGATAGCGGCTCAGCAGCGCGACGCCGTATTCGCGCGGCGGTGACGTTGAATCAGCCCCCGGCAGGCGATAGATGGGCGCGAAGCGCACCTGCAGGCCGAGCTTGGTAGCCAGCTCCGATGCCTGATCGGCGAAGCCACTGCGCTTGTCCCAGTGGACATCCACTTCCTGCAAAGCGATGAGCGTGGCACCGGAAGAGCGAATCACGTCGGCGATGCCGTCGAGGTTTCCGCCGCCCGCCTGGATGTTGTACGACATCACGCGCAATCCTACCGACGGCACCTGTGCAGCTGTGGGGTGGACGTCCGCGGTCAGCAGCAGTGCGCAGACAAGAGACAAGACGAGTTTCATTGCCGCGTGGGCTGGAGGGGATAGAGCAAAACTAGCACCACGAAGTGACGGTGTGGCACTCGGGGCTTCTTCACCACGGAGCACACGGAGGAAAAGCAGAGGACCGCGGAGTACTGTAAATACTTGGGTAACGACAGCGCGCCACTCCTCCATGTATTGGCCTTCCTAGCACCCCCAGGACGTTGTCGTTCTCCGTGGCCCTCTGTCTTTCCTCCGTGTGCTCCGTGGTGAAGAAACCCAGCGCATCAGAAGTGGACCCAGCGCAGCGGATGTTCCGTTGGGCATCGGTCCGTCGCAGATTCCACAAGGTCGTCCACTCGAATGGCGACGCATACAGTACCGTACGATGAACCTTGCACCTGGCACCCAATGACCGCCCGCCCCGCCACACTCATTCGCACCGCAACTCTTGTCCGCACCACCGATCCTCGACAGCTCGACGCCATCTGCGCCTCCGCGCATGACTGGCTGATGCTCGATGGCGAACACCCCAGTGTTGGCTTTGCCGAAATGGCGACATTGCTGCGCGAGATTGGCGGCCGACTTCCCTGCTATGCACGCATCAAATCGCTGGACCCGGAACATGTCCGACACGCGCTCGCGCACGGCGCGTATGGCATTATCGTGCCGAACGTCGACACCGCGATGCAAGCCGAGGAAAGTGTGCGCCTGGTGCGCACGTCGCAGTGGCCGTCCGCCAAGGTGGTCGTGCAGGCGGAGAGTGCCGCCGCCGTGCAGAACATCGACGCCATTGTCGCCGTCCCGGGCATCGAATGGGTGCTCATCGGCCCGTATGACCTGACGCGCAGCCTGGGCATTCCCGAGCAGTTCGACGCGCCGGTCTTCGATGCGGCCGTCCGCACAATCGAGGAGGCGTGTGAACGCGCCGGAATGCCGGTCGGGATTTTCGGCATGACCCCAGAGCGTGTGGCGCCCTATACGGCGCGCGGGCATCGCTGGGCGGTGGTAGGGATCGATCGCGTGACCTGAGGGGTAGGATCCGAATCTCCCTCAAGTCTTCACCCGAGACCAACCTGGAGGGTTCATGAAGAGAATCGTCTTGGCGGTGGCCACGCTTATGCTGCTCGCCGCCGTACCGACGCAGGCGCAGACGGGACTATTCGTCGGTGCGCAGGTGACGGGCGCCTCGCTCAACTACAAGGATGCCGCGCAGAACCTGGACTTTGGTTCCGGCTATGGCGTGCACGCGGGGCTGATGCTTGGCAGTTCGCTGGGCGTGCTGGTGAACTACGACAAAAACACGCTCGGTTCATCCACCGGCGACACCGACCTGGGGCAATGGGACCTGCTCGGCCGCCTGCGCTTCATTGGAGTTGGGCCATTGCGGACGTATCTCACAGCCGGCATCACGGGGCGCACCGCGGCATCGAAGGTCTACAATGGCACGACCGGTGATTTTGACTTCAGCGGGACCAATCCCACGGCGGGCCTGACAGGCCAGCTCATGCTGGGCTCGAAGCTGGCAGTCGACGGTGGCGTGCTCTGGACGTTCGGCAAGTTCAACGACACGCAGGGCTACAGCGCTTCGAAGGTGGAAGCGACCGGATCACGGGTATCGGTCGGCCTGAGCTACTACCTGTTTGGCGGGAACTAGAGTCCTCCGATAACTCCAAAGCCCGATACTGCGCGCAAGCCGGGCTTCTTCACCACGGAGCACACGGAGAAACGG
This sequence comes from Gemmatimonadaceae bacterium, assembly GCA_041661925.1. Classification (GTDB taxonomy): domain Bacteria; phylum Gemmatimonadota; class Gemmatimonadetes; order Gemmatimonadales; family Gemmatimonadaceae; genus PNKL01. Next base: position 31,001 of record JBAZTM010000006.1, on the reverse strand, counting down.
CTGAGGGCCACGGAGGACGACAAACCCTGGGGTTAACGACAGCGTGCCACGCAGAATTCTGCGTGGCACGCGCTGTTCCACCAAGAAGTTGTCGTCCTCCGTGGCCCTTTGCTCTTCTCCGTGCGCTCCGTGGTGAAGAAGGTCAGCGTTGCGAACCCATCAGGGCTAAGAGGGCCGCAACCGGTATTGACACACTCATCGAATTAGGAGCCACGCCCAGGCCCCGTTAGATTTCAGGATGACAAAGAAATCTGCGGGCAGCACCCCGGACGCCGGCTTCTCCACGCTTGGTCTTGATCCGCGGCTGCTCGACGCGCTGACGGCGCTGGGTTACGAAGAGCCGACTCCCGTCCAGCGCGCCACCATCCCCGCACTGCTTGCCGGACGCGACGTGCTCGCGATGGCGGCCACCGGAACTGGTAAGACGGCGGCGTTTGCGCTGCCGCTCCTGCATCGCATTGATCCCGCCGCGCCAGCACGCACGCGCCTTGCCGCACTTGTGCTGGTGCCGACGCGCGAACTCGCCATGCAGGTGGCCGAGGCGATTCATCGGTACGGCAAGCCGTTCGGTGCCGCGGTGCTCTCGCTGTACGGCGGCGCGCCAATGGAAAACCAGGTGCGTTCGTTGAAGCGCGGCGTGGACGTCGTGGTTGCCACACCGGGGCGTGCGCTCGATCATATCCGACGCAAGACGCTGCATCTGGATCACGTCAAGTGCGTCGTCCTCGATGAAGCGGATGAGATGCTGGACATGGGCTTCGCCGAGGATCTCGAAGCGATCCTGAGCGAATTGCCGGCGACGCGGCAAGCGGCGCTGTTCAGCGCCACCATTCCGGCGCGCATCACGAAGATCGCGAACTCGCACCTGAAGGATCCGGAAGTCATCCGCATCGAGCGGCCGACCGCGGCACCGGGTGAGACGGCCAAGGTGCGCCAAGTGGCATATCTCGTGCCGCGCGCGCATAAGATGGCCGCGCTGGCGCGCGTGCTCGACGTGGAGGCGCCGGAGAGCGCCATGGTCTTCTGCCGCACGCGCACCGAGGTGGATCAACTCACCGAGACGCTCGTGGCGCACGGCTACCGGGCCGAGGCGCTGCACGGCGGGCTCAGCCAGGACCAGCGTGACCGCGTGATGAAGCGGTTCCGCGCCAAGGGAAGCGACCTGCTCATCGCCACGGACGTTGCGGCGCGCGGTCTCGACGTGAAGCACGTGACGCATGTGGTCAACTACGACGTACCGTGGGAGAGCGAGAGCTACGTGCACCGCATCGGCCGCACCGGCCGCGCCGGGCGCGAAGGGGTGGCCATTACGCTGGCCGAACCGCGTGAACACCGGATGCTGCGCAACATCGAGGCAGCGACCGGCCAGAAGATTGACATCGGCACCGTGCCGTCCGTCGCCGATCTTCGCACACGGAAACTCGAACAATTGCGCGATCAGGTGGTGGCGATCCTCATGAACGAGGACGTGGATCGTTACCGGCCGATTGTCGAGCAGCTTGCGGCGGAACATGATGTGATGGACATCGCCGCGGCGGCAATCAGGATGGTGGCCCGCAAGAGCGAAAGCGATGCGGAACCGGTGGAGATCCCGAGTGTCGTGCCTCGCGGCGGCGATCGTGATGCCCATATGCCGCGTCCGGCGCGTCAGTCTCGTCGGGAACATGCCGGCAAGGTGGGCGGGGGTGCCGTAGCGAAGCTGTATATCGGCGCTGGCCGCAAGCTGAAGATCCGCCCGGGCGACATTGTGGGTGCGATCGCCGGCGAGGCCAATATTCCCATCTCGCAGATCGGCGCCGTGCAGATCGGCGACCGGCACTCCATTGTCGAGGTGCCCGAAGACAAGGCGGGGTACATCATCGCCAAGCTGTCGGCGTCCACCATCAAGGGAAAGAAGGTCCGCGTGCGGCGCGACCAAGCCTAGCCACCCAACCAGGCCTAGCGGCGCGCCGCCTCGGCGTGCGCCCTGACGTCACACCCGTGCAGGTGGTCATTCACGAGCCCCATCGCCTGCATGAATGCATACATGGTGGTGGGACCGACGAACGTCCAGCCGCGCTGCTTGAGCGCCTTGGACAGGGCCACCGACTCGGGGGTGGTTGCCATGGTGCTTAACACATCCCAGGTGAGCTTGCGCGGTCGCGACTTGGCGTCCGGCTCAAACTTCCACACGAACGCCGCGAGAGAGCCTTCGGCGTCGATGAGGTCGGCGCAGCGGCGTGCGTTGTTGATGGTGCTCTCGATCTTGCCGCGATGCCGGACGATGCCGGCATCCTTCAATAGACGCTCGACCTTCCGTGGCGTGTAGCGCGCCACTTTCTCGATGTCGAAGCCGTCGAATGCGGCGCGGAAGTTCTCCCGCTTGCGCAGGATCGTGAGCCAGCTGAGGCCGCTCTGGAATCCCTCGAGGGTGATCTTCTCGAACAGACGGCGGTCATCGCGCACCGGGAAACCCCACTCGGTGTCATGGTACCGCACATACAGCGGATCGGCCGCGCACCAGAAGCAGCGCGTGAGGCCATCGGGACTGGCGAAATGTCCGGCGCGGGCAGTCATGCCCTGAAGCTAATATTTGTGCCGGTGGTGTCACGTCGCCGGCTGCCGGAATAGGTTTCTTCGAGCGCCCCGTCCGGGCCCGAACCACGGAGTTCCTGATTTCTGTCATGCGGCTGCTCACTGCCATTCTCGCTCTCGCCGCCACGGCCTGCGTGCACGCACCGCGGGTCTCCACGACACCGGCCTCACCCGTGGACCGTGCGACGCCCACTGCACCAGCGGACCGCGTCGTCCTGTTGGTCTCACTCGACGGGTTCTGGGCCGATTACATCAATCGCCCGGCTGCCGTGCGGCTGCGCCAGCTTGCAGCGTCCGGCGTGCGCGCCGAGCGGATGGTGCCGGCCTTTCCGTCGAAGACCTTTCCCAATCACTACACGATCGTCACCGGACTGTATCCCGAGCACCACGGCATTATCGCGAACTCGTTTTACGATGCGGCCATCGGCCGGAAGTTCACGGTTTCCGATACGGCGGTGACGCACGACCCGCGCTGGTGGGGCGGCGAACCGCTGTGGATCACTGTGGAACGACAGGGCAAGAAGAGCGCGTCGTTCTTCTGGGTGGGCTCGGACATCAGGATCGGCGGCCGGCTGCCGAGCTGGTACCGCACCTACGACGGCCGGGTGCCCAACAGGACGCGAGTGCAGACTGTGCTCGAATGGCTCTCGCAGCCAGCGGGGACCGGGCCGGCGTTCGTGTCGACGTACTTCAGCGACGTGGATGATGCCGGCCACGCCTTTGGCCCGAATGCTCCGCAGACGGACAGCGCGATTGCCCGGGTGGATTCCCTGGTTGGTGCGCTGGCCGACGGCATCACCACACTGGGATTGAAGGGGAGTGTCGATCTGGTGGTGGTTTCGGATCACGGCATGGCAGCGCTTGCCGTAGATCGTGTCATCTATCTGGACGACTACGTCGATCTCTCCCGAATGACCGTGGTGGACTTGTCGCCCGTCGGTTCGCTCATGCCAGCGGCGGGTTACGCGGCGGAGGCCTACCGGCGGCTCAAGGGCGCCCATCCGCGCCTGCAGGTCTACCGGAAGGGTGAATTGCCGGCACGCCTGCACTACAACGCCAACGCGCGCATTACGCCTCTCGTAACGATCGCCGACGAGGGGTGGACGTTGACGACGCGCGCCGCGGCGGCGCGACTCGGCCCGCCGCGGGGAGGCGCACACGGCTTCGATAACCTGCTGCCGTCGATGGGGGCGCTGTTCGTGGCGACCGGGCCGGATTTCCGAACAGGCGCGGTGGTTCCGCCGTTCCAGAACATCCACGTGTACTCGCTGCTTGCGAGGCTACTGGGCGTGACGCCGGCGCCGAACGACGGCTCTCCCGACTCCACGCGGACACTGCTGCGCGCGCCGGTTCGCTGAGCCCAGTCGGGTATGGCAACACCGGGCCTCTTCACCGCGGACGCGGGACGCTGACCTCTTTTACCACGGAGCACACGGAGGAACGGCGGAGGGCCACGGAGTACTACAACTTCCTGAAGGAACAGCGCGCGCCACGCAAATGTCAGCATGGCGCGATGTCTTTACCCCAGTTGTTGCCGTACTCCGTGGCCCTCCGCCTTTTCTCCGTGTGCTCCGTGGTGAAAGAGCTAAGTCGACGAGCCCAAAACGCAAACAACTAACGGGACGTCGGTTGATCAGGCCGGCGCCCCGTGCGCTTCACTACGTGCAGTCAGTTGTATTACGCGACTTCAACCGGCTCAGGAAACCAGAGAGCTGCTTCTCGGGCCAAGGCTGGTACCATGCCTGACGCTGCCGCGAGGGCATCGAGCAGGTGCTCCAACAGGAACGGAGCAGCGATCTGCTCGATGGCGTACCGGATCTCGTCATCCCTCCAATACGCATAACCGATGCGTAAACGGTTCGCGTTGACTTCGTTGAGCCACGCGCAGAGATCCTCGCTGAACGGCACGTCAGAGACCACGGTCCCAAGGACCCGTACAACGGGCGGTTCCTCTTCCACCAGAACTGCCAGTGGAACGTCATCCACTCCAACCACGATCATTCCTGAGCCGTCGACTTTGAGTGTGCCCTCCGGCACATAGGGCGCGAGGCCAGCAAGGACTCGCGTGATGAGGCGTTGTCGAACAGAGCCGGAATGAGAATGCGTTGTTGGTTTGGATTTCGTAGAAGACCGCTTGGCTCGGGCTGGTCTCCTGCGCACTGACGGCATCGGAATCACCTCCCCGTAGTGGGCGCAGATCCACCATGGGACGCACCCCGAAGAAAAGAAATAGGCGGGCGTCCTACAGGATGTGAGGCAATTCAGTCGGCGGAACCCTGAGGCACTCCGGCGAGTGCGCGGAGCTGGGCTTCTTCACCACGGAGCACACGGAGGTAGAGTGGAGGGCCACGGAGTACTGCCACTGCTTTGGTAACGACAGCGCGCCAGACGGATGATTGCGTGGCGCGCGATGATCCCCCAAGAAGTTGCCGTTGTAGTCCTCCGTGGTCCTCATGCAGTTCTCCGTGTGCTCCGTGGTGAAAAAGCCCAGCTCGGCGCACCCGCGCCTTCCGCCCCAGCGCGCGGCGGGAGAGATTTTGCGGGTTACCCCATCACCGGAGTCCGTGATGACGTCCCGCCGCAATTTCCTCGGTGTGTCCGCTACGGTGGCGGCCAGCACCGCCCTGACGAGTGCGCGTGCCGGCGCGATGGTACCGGCGCGCGCCGACGATCCGCCAGCCATTGCTGCGCTCAAGTCGATGCGTGACAAGGCTTCGCCCATCACGGTCGTCGAGCGGCAAGGGCGCCTGGAGCGTGCGCGAGCCCTGATGCGCGCGAACAAGCTCGACGCCATGATGCTCACCGGCGGCACGTCCATGGACTACTTCACGGGCATGCGATGGGGGCTGAGCGAGCGCTTGTTGGCCGTGATCATTCCGGTGCAGGGGAACGCGTTTCTGGTGACGCCGAAGTTCGAAGAGGAGCGGGCGCTCGAGCAGGCGCGAACGGGTCCGCTCGGCGCGGGAACCGACGTGCTGGCCTGGGAAGAAGACGAATCGCCGTATGACCTGGTGGCCAAGGGGCTGCGGAGCCGCGGCATCGCAACGGGAACGTTAGGCATTGAAGAAACCGTCCGCTGGCAGTTCAGCGATGGTGCCGGACATGCACTGCCGCAAATGTCTCTCGTTAGTGCTACGTCAGTGTCGGCCGGATGCCGGATAGTCAAGGACGCCCACGAGATCGCCCTGATGCGCCTCGCTGCTCAGGTAACCCTCGCCGCCTACGAAGCGGCGTGGAAGTCGATCAAGGAGGGGATGACGCAGGGAGAGTTTGCTGAGCTGGTCGCCCGTGCTCACACCAAGTTGGGTTTTGCCGGCGGAGCCGGGGTGCAGGTGGGCCAGTACTCCGCGTTGCCACACGGGTCGGCCACGCCACAGGTCATTCGTGACGGGTCCATCCTCCTCATCGACGGCGGCTGCAAGGTGGAGGGCTACAGTTCCGATATCAGCCGCACCTTCGTGCTCGGCAAGCCAACCCAGAAGATGAAGGACGTGTTCGAGATTGTGCATCGCGCGCAGACCGTGGTGCTGAAGACCGCACGTCCGGGCCTTGCCTGCGGCGATCTGGACGCGGCCGCACGAAAGGTGGTGGTGGATGCCGGATACGGTCCGGGCTACAGGTATTTCAGTCACCGCGTCGGGCACGGCCTGGGAATGGACGGCCACGAATGGCCATACCTGGTGAAGGACAACCCGCTGCCGCTGGCACCCCACATGACGTTCAGCGATGAGCCGGGGATCTACATTCCAGGAGAGTTCGGCGTGCGACTCGAGGACGACCTGCACATTCTCGACAACGGGGCGGAACTGTTCACGCCACAGAGTTCCAGTCTCGAAAAGCCGTTCTAGTCCTTGCCGTTCGTGTCTCTTGCCCTGCCCCTGTGATGACGCGTCCCGATTTCGAGGCTCTTGCGCACCAGCTTGACGAGACCGGCGAGTTCAAGGTGCTGCGCCGGTTCAAACCGCGCGCGTCATATGGCGAGCTCGAGGACGGAGAAGAGTCCAGAACCGCGCTGTTCGTGGACGTGGAAACCACCGGCATGCAGTGGATGAACGACCGAATTATCGAGTTCGCCGGCGTTCCGTTCACCTTTGGGGTCAACAGCGGACGCATCACGAGCGTCGGGACGCCGTTGGTGTCGCTCGAGGATCCTGGGCGCCCTCTTCCACCGGAGATCGTGCGACTCACACACATCACGGACGAAATGGTCGCCGGCCAGCGAATTGACGACGCGCAGGTGAAGGCCCTGGCCGATCGGGTGCACCTCGTGATCGCACACAACGCCAAGTTCGATCGGCCCTTTGTCGAGGCACGGTTCCCGCTCTTTGCGGACAAGCCCTGGGCCTGTTCCTTCAACGACGTCCCCTGGGATACCCACGGTCTGACGTCGCGGAAGCTAGGATGGCTGCTGATGGAACACGCGGGGTTGTACTTCCGCGCGCACCGCGCCGAGGATGACTGCAACGCCTCCATTCATGTGTTGGCCACCCCATTTGCGGATGACGGATCGCTGCCCATGCGGTACCTGCTGGAGTCGAGCCGCCGCCATACGGTTCTGGTGCGCGCCGTCAACTCTCCCTTCGACAGCAAGGACCTGCTAAAGGCTCGCGGGTACCAATGGGATGCCGGTACGCCGCAGCGAACGAAAGCATGGCAGAAAGACGTGGGCGAAGAGACACTGGAGACGGAGCTGGCGTGGCTACACGAGACGATCTACAAGGGACGCGGCCAGCCGGAAACCAGAAAGTTGACGGCGCGCACCCGCTACTCGGCAACGCGCTGACGTCGGCGCCCCTGTCTCGTTCCCGTTCGTGATCACGAATCTCGTCGCCCTGATCGCACTTGCCATTCAAGTGCCGACCGCCGGACCGTCATGGGCCCGTGACACGACGACGTATGAATCGGCCAAGTTGAGGGCGATCATCGAAGACGCCGTGCGTGCCAACCGGCGCGTGCCGCCCGCGCTGGGGTCCTACACGGCGCAGGTGGAGAGCGAAATCGCCATCGGCAGCAAGCGTCCGGACCGGGGCGAGCTGTCGTTTTCGGTGGAGCAGGTGGCGAGCACCCTGAAGTGGGATCGCACGGGCGCCTTTGAGCAGCGCGTCACCGGATACCGGTCACAGGCACTGGGGCTGCAATTCGCCACCGTCGGACTCTTCCGCAACGCATGGGCGGTGCCATCGCTCTACGGAAATCGGCTGGCCCTGTTGTTCGGGCGCGACACGAGCGAGCGCGGCCCGTCCGTCGGCCGCGCCCGGACGGCACGGGCAACGGCCTTCGCCATCCATCCACTGGCCGAGGACCGCGAACGGGTCTACCGCTACCGCGGCGGCGACACTGTGGTGACGTTGCGGATGAACGACCGGGAGATCCCGATCGTTCGCGTGGAGGTGGAGGTGCGTCCGGACGTGCCGAGGGAAACGGTGGTCTTCACCGGCGAACTCGACCTCGACGCCGTGCGCCAGCAAATCGTTCGGATGCGGGGGTACTTCTCGCGCGTCGGCGGTCCGGCTGGGAGAACGGGCCTCCTTAACGCCGCCCGCCTGCAGGGCATCGCGTTCGTGGAACTGGTCAACAGCGAGCTGGATCAGAGCTACTGGCTGCCGTCGTACCAGCGATTCGAGGCGCAGGCGACGGCGCCCTTCATCGGGGACGCGCGCGCCGTGCTCCGCATTGTCTCGCGCTTCCGCAACTATGAGATCAGCGCACCAGACAGCGAAGCCGTCATGGACCTGCGCATTACCGGATCCGCGGACACCATGCGTGTGCGGGAACACCGCCTGACATTTGCTCCGGCTGACTCCATGCAGCAGTTCACCGCCTGGCGTGCGGAGTTGGGGGCGGCAAGTACAGCGGTCGCTGCCACTGACTTCGACGATGTGGCGCCGGGTAGCTGGCGACCCAATGGACCGCCGCTCACGACGCTTCGTCCGGAGCGCGTGGATGACGTGGTGCATGTCAATCGCATTGAAGGCGTCTGGACGGGACTTGGCATCACGCGACAGTTTCGCGAGCAGGCACCGGGGCTGACCGTGCGTGCGATTGCCGGATACGCCTGGAGCGAGCGAACATCGCGTGGGCGCGCCATCGCGGAGTATGTCCGGGGCCGGGGACGGTACGGCGTGCGCGCCGGGCGGTCCCTCGACATCACGAACGATTTCCGCGTGGCCTTCGATTCAGGCAACGCGACGAATGCCATCGTGGGCGTTGACAACTACGACTACGTCGATCGCCGATCGGCCATGCTCTCGGCGGCGCGCATCCTGCACCGGCGCTTCGGCAGCGCCGTTCGCGTGGACGTCGGCGTCGTGGATGACCGCAACGCCCACGTCTTTATGGAGCGCGCACTGGTCGGTCGGCGGAGGTTCCGTGAAAATCGGGCGGTGCAGGAGGGACGCTATGCGCGGACCGCGCTGACGGTCGACTGGCGCCCCGACGTCAACGGCGAGCTGATGCGCGTGGGATACGGTGGGCGGGCGTACTACGAACGCGGTGATGGCGACCTGGCCTATCAACGCGTGGAACTGCGCGCGGCGATGCGCTGGAACAACGGGCGCGTGACCGTAGCTGCGCGCGCCGATGCGGGACAGGTGTTCGGACGCGTCATACCGCCGCAGCAGATCTTCGAACTGGGCAGTTCCGAAGCGCTGCCGGGCTACGGCTTCAAGGAGTTTGCCGGTGATCGGGCCGCGCTCTTTCGTGGCGTCGTCATGTACCGGCTCAATCGCTGGAACGTGCCCGTCCGCATTACGAGGCGCCTGTGGCTCCCCAGTCCGTCGCCGGCGCTGTCTGCCGGCGTACAGGCCGGATGGACCGACATCTCCACGGATGCCGCACGAGTGGCGATTGAGCGGTTGGGGGTAGTCGATCCCAACCAGCTGGCGCTATGGCGCCCCGTGTCACGCGCGAGCGATGGAGTGCGGGCGACCGTCACCGGGGGCATTCGTTTCTTCGGGGGAGCGGTGGGCGTGCTGGCGGCACGGCCATTGGATCAGGGAGGCAAATGGCGCCTGCTGGTGACGTTTGGAGGGCAGCTCTGAGTCTTGCGAGTCAAGCTGGGCTTTTTCTTGCGGAGTTGACCTTCTTCACCACGGAGTACACGGAGGGAAGCTGAGGGCCACGGAGGACTGAAACGGCAACTTCTTGGGGGAACTGCGAGCGCCACGCAATTGTCTGCGTGGCGCGATGTCGTTACCCCCGGTTGTTGCAGTACTCCGTGGCCCTCCGGCTTTTCCTCCGTGTGCTCCGTGGTGAAAAAGGCCAGCTCCGCAAACCAGGACATCGCTCGAAGCTGGTCAGAACTCACCGATCAGCCCGATCTCCGGCTCGAGACGCTGGCTGAACTTGGCGGCCACCGCCTCCTGTACATGTTTGATGATCGCGCGGACATCCGCTGCCGTGGCTCCACCGACGTTCACGATGATGTTGGCATGCTGGGGGAAGATCTGGGCACCACCAATGCGGAATCCCTTCAGGCCGCATTCATCGATGAGCCGACCGGCGCCGACCCCTTCGATCTTCTTGAAGATGCTACCGGCACTCGGATGCGTCTCAAGCCGCGGATGACGGGCCCCGCGCCAGGCCAGGTTCTCCTCCATGACGCGGCGCATTGTAGCCGGGTCGCCAGCGCGGAGTTGAAAGGTGGCCGAGAGCGCCACGTAGCCCGGTTCGTGCAGTAGGCTGGTGTCGTAGCCAAACCGCATATCCTCACAATTCACGGTACGCCGCACTCCCTGAGGATCGACCAGGTCGACGTTGCGCACGACTTCCGCGATGAACATCGTGCGCTCGCGGGCCGGCGCCGGCGCGAGGAAGTGAAGGTTCTGCCAGACGGCACCGCCGACGGTGCTGGGGATGCCGACGTAGTGCTCCAGCCCCGACAGCCCACGATCCACGGCCGCTGGAATGAGGTCGGCGACCACCATTCCAGACTCCGCACGCACGACGCCGTCAGCCCCGAACTCCACGTGGCGTGCAACGTTCCGGATGACGAGCCCGCGGAATCCACGGTCGCCGACGAGGATGTTGGCGCCGAGGCCGAGCACAAACCACGGCACGCCAAGCCGGCGGGCGATGGCGACGGCAGTAGCGAGGGCATCGGCCGACGTGGCATCGTACAGCACGTCGGCGGGACCGCCGATCCGGAACGTGGTGTATGGAGCGAGCGGGACCGATATGCGCAGGTGCTCGCGGTCCAGCGTGGACGCGAGTTGGTCGGCAAGGACGCCGGGTGCAGGCAGGCTCATCTCAGGCATAATGATGCGATTCCGAATGATACGATGGTCCCCACGCGCCGCCAGCGCAGGACGACTTGTGACGCTCGCCGTCACACTGGCGGGTTTGCTCGCCACGTCCGCCATGCCGGTCGCGGCGCAGCGCGCGGATCTCGAAAAGGTCATCCGGCGCACAGTCCTCGCCAACGGCCTTGAGGTCGTGGCCGTGGAAAACCAGGGAGTACCGCTGGTCACGCTGGAGCTGGTCGTGCGCAACGGCGCCTTCACGCAGACGCCGGAGTTTGCCGGGCTCGCACACCTCTACGAGCACATGTTCTTCAAGGCGAACGACCGATTTCCGGGTCCCGACGAAACCATCACTCGCGCGTCGGAGATGGGGGCCGTGTTCAACGCCCAGACGCGAGAGGAGCTGGTGAACTACTACCTGACCATCTCCTCCGATTCCCTGGCGGCGGGCATGGAGTTTCTCGCGGCGGCAGCGCTGACGCCCCGATTCCTGTCCGAGGAACTGGAGCGGGAGCGCGAGGTGGTCATCGGCGAGTATGACCAGCAGGAATCCTCGCCATTCTTCCGGTTCGACCAGGCCATGGGGCAGCGCCTGTGGACCACGCAATCCAGCCGCAAGAATACGATCGGCGACCGCGACGTGATCCGTGCGACGACACCCGCAAAGATGCGGGCGATCAAGAACCTCTATTACATCCCCAACAACTCGCTCGTCATCGTCGCCGGCGACGTGGATCCGGTGGCGGTGTTCAGGATGGCCGAGCGGATTTTTGGCGGGTGGAAGCGCGGTCCCGACCCGTTCGTGGCGGCGCCCATCCCGCCGATCCCGCCACTCACACGCAACGTCGGCTACGTCCACGTGGCGGACGTGAACGCGGTCACGGTGCAGATCCAGTGGCACGGTCCCAGTGTGCGAAAGGACGAGGAGGCGACGTTCGTCGCCGACGTCTTCAGCGATCTGCTCAACGCCCCGGGGTCGCGGTTCCAGAAGAACCTGGTGGACAGCGGCCTCTGGGAGGGCGTGATCGTGAACTACTACACCCTCAACAATGTCGGCCCCATCACGATCAGCGGGCAGACCAGCCCCGATCGACTGCGCGCCGCGCTGAAGGCGCTGGACACCGAACTGCGCGAGGTGCTCAAGGCGGGCTACTTCAGCGTGGAGGAAATGGACGCGGCCAAGGCACAGCGCGCCGTGTCGAGCGCGTTCGAACGCGAGAAGGCATCGGCGTTCTCGCATACCATCGGGTTCTGGTGGAGCGTCTCGGGGCTGGAGTACTACCTGAAGTATGTGGACGAAATGGCGCGTCGCTCACCGGCACAACTGCAGGAGTATGCCCGCAAGTACATCATCGACCGGCCGCGCATCGTTGGCGTGCTGCTGTCGCCCGCGGCCCGGGCGCAGCTGAACCTCACGGACGACGAACTCTCGCGCTGGGGGACGACGCCACCGCGCGCCACGCCCGTCGGCCCAACGCGGCGCCCACCGAGTGTCGGAGGGAACCGCTGATGCGGAGACTCGTCCTGCTGTTCGCCGCCGCCACCGTCGGTGCGCTGCCCGCTGCGGCGCAGCGCATCAGCCCCACGCTGCCCACACAGCAACGGCCGCCAGCGATCACGAACGTGCATCCGGACACCTCCACCACGAGCTACACGGTGAGCGGCGTCCGCGTGATTCACCGCGCAGGGGCAGCCAACCTCGTGGTGATGAACCTCTATCTGCTGGGCGGCGTGCGGAACGCCACTCCGGAAACCGCCGGTCTCGAGCCGATGTATCTGGCCGTGAGCGAGCAGGGAACGGAACGCTATCCCAAGGACGCCCTGCGCCGGGCGATGGCCCGCACCGGAAGCGCCATCGCGCTCGACGCGAGCGAGGACTGGACGCTGTTTGGCATTCGCGCCACCACGGAAGTGCTCGATTCGGTGTGGAACATCTTCACCGACCGGCTGCTGCGTCCGCGACTCGATCCGTCGGAGATCGCCTTCGTGCGGAATCAGGCGCTCAGCGGGCTGCGGCAGCTGAACGAGAGTCCGGATGCATTGCTGGGCCGCGTGGCCGACAGCGTCGCATTTCGCGGCCATGCCTATGCCCTCTCGCCTGCCGGCAACGAAGCCTCGTTGTCGGCGATGACGCGTGAGTCGCTGCTGCGTTGGCGGCAGGAATGGCTGGTGAAGTCGCGCCTGTTGCTCGTGGTGGTGGGCAACGTCCCGCGCGCGAAACTCGAGCGTATGGTGGCGAGCTCGCTGGGCACGCTGCCGGCGGGGAATTATGCGTGGGCCATGCCGGACTCGCTGCCGACGAGGGCGTCCTCGCTGACGGTGGTGTCGCGCGCCCTCCCCACCAACTATGTCAGCGGCACCTTTCGTGGGCCGCGCGCCAACGAGAAGGATGCGGCGGCACTCCGCGTGGCGTCGGCGGTGCTTTCCGGCCAGCTATTCAGCGAGATCCGGTCGAAGAACAACCTGACGTACACGGCGTCGGCCGATTTCCGCGATCAGGCGCTCATCTCCGGCACGCTGTTCGTGACGACCACGCTGCCCGATTCCGCCCTGAAGATCATGCGCAACCAGATACGCCTGCTGCAGGAGATCAACATCCCGACGCAGGCACTCTCGCCGCTGATCCAGCAATTCCTCACCGAGTTCTTCCTCGACAACGAAACCAGCACGGCGCAGGCGGACTTCCTGGCGCGCGCGCAGCTCTACAACGGGGACTGGCAGGCGGCCGACCGGTTCATGGCCGAACTGCGGGCGGTGACCGGTGAGGACGTTCGCCGGGTGGCGCGCCGCTACCTGCGCAATGTGCAGTGGGCGTACGTGGGCGATCCGGCGCGCATCACGCGAGCACTGGCGGAGTCGTTCTAGCGGCGCGCCGCCAGCGCGGTGCGCACATCGTCCCAGCCAGCGCCCAGCGCGCGCAGGGCCACCAAGGTGTGGTAGACCAGATCGGCCGCTTCCTCCACGGCGCGTCCGGCATCGCCATCAGCGCACGCCGTCACAAACTCCGAGGACTCCTCGCCGATCTTCTTCAGGCGCAGGTTGCGGTCAGAAAGCAGGCGCTGCGTGTAGGAGAGCTTCTCTCCTCCGTTGCTGCGCGCGGCTGCCCGCTCGCGAATCGTGGTATCAACGGCAGCTAGAACGTCCGCTGCCGGTGCCGTGCTTGCAAAGCACGATGTAGTTCCATTGTGACAGGCCGGCCCCGCCGGATGAACCCGTGCGAGCACGGCGTCGGCATCGCAGTCGGGTTCGAGGGAGACGACGCGCTGCACGTGGCCGCTGGTGGCGCCCTTGTGCCATAGCCCGCGTGTGCGTGAGCGATAGTGCATCTCGCCGGTGGCCTCTGTGTGCTCGATCGCCTCGCGGTCCGCGTGCGCGACCATGAGCACGGCCCCCGTGACGGCGTCCTGCGCGACGACCGTCACGAGTCCGGCGTTGCGGGTGAAATCGAGCTGGTCAGCGAGTGACATCGGTACTCCAGAGCAGGGCGCGCGCGGCATCGGCGAGCGCGCCGTTGGTGGCAATGGCATTGCCGGCGAACGCATCGCGCCGGCCGTTCCATCCGGTGAAGACGCCGCCGGCCTCCTCGATGATCGGGAGGAACGGCGGAGCGTCCCAGGGATTGAGAATGGGATCCACCATCACGTCGGCACGTCCGGTGGCGACGAGCAGGTAGCCGTAACAGTCGCCCCATCCACGGCTCACCGCCGCGCGCTGCGACAGTCGATCCCATCCTGCCCGCTGCGCGGCGGTGGGGAAATTGCGATCGTCCGTCACCAGAACGGTGGCGTTGTCCACCGCATCTGTGGTGCTCACTCGGCAGCGGGCGCCGTTGTGCCAGCATCCTTCACCGGGGGCTGCTGCGATGAACTCCTCGACGGCGGGATACGCCACCGCGCCGGCCAGCACGTCGTTGCCTTCACAGACCGCCACGCACGTGCCCCAGAGCGGAACGCCCCGTACGAAACTCTTGGTGCCGTCGATGGGGTCGAGCACCCAGCGCCGGTTGCTGGCGCCGGGCGTCTCACCGAACTCCTCGCCAAGCACGCCATCCGCCGGAAAACGCGCGTGGATCCATTCGCGTGCCAACTGCTCGGCGGCACGATCCGCAAGCGTGACGGGCGATCCGTCGCCCTTGGATTCGACGATGAGGTTCTGTTTATAGTAGCGAAGTGCTACTAATGATGTGAGCCTTGCGACCTCGAGTGCCGCCTCCATGAGTACCGCTGGAGACAGGTTCATGCAGCCTCCCGCACGGCGAGCCCCGCGGCGCGCATGGCCCGCTTGAGGTCGGCGACCGTGACCTTGCCGTCGTGCAGAATGCCGGCGACCAGCGCCGCGTCGGCGCCGCCGACTGTGAGTGCCTCGCAAACGTGCGCCGCCGAGCCGGCACCGCCGCTCGCGATGACCGGCACGGAAACGGCACTGGCCACGGCGCGCGTCAGCTCTAGATGATACCCATCGCGCGCGCCGTCACGATCAATGCTCGTCAGCAAGATCTCCCCCGCCCCGCGTCGCGCGCACTCGGCGGCCCACGCGACGGCTTCAAGATCCGTCGGCGTCCGCCCGCCGTGCGTGTACACCCGAAAGCGTCCGTCCTCCCACTTGGCGTCTATACTGGCGACGATGCACTGGGCGCCGAACCGGTCGGCCCCTTCGCTCAACACCTCGGGGCGCTGCACGGCAGCGGAGTTGAGGCCGACCTTGTCGGCTCCGGCCCGCAACGCGGCGGCGATGTCGTCCACCGTTCGGATGCCGCCGCCGATGGTGAGCGGAATGAACAGGCGCTCCGCGGTGCGGCGGGCGAGGTCGAGCAGCGTTGCGCGCTCCTCGGCGCTGGCGACGATATCGAGGTAGACGATTTCATCGGCTCCCTCCGCTTCGTACCGCGCGGCGAGTTCCACGGGATCGCCGACATCGCGCAGTCCGACGAACTGCACGCCCTTCACGACGCGGCCCCCCCGAACATCAAGACAGGCGATCAGACGGCGCGTGAGCATCAGGCGTCCCCGAGCGTGACAGCGCCCTTGGTACTGAAGACGGTGCCTGTGTCGACGAGCGCCTCGCGCAGCGCGAAGCCGAGCGCCTTGAACGCGGCCTCGACGACGTGATGCCGGTCGCTGCCGCGCAGCACCCGCAGATGCAGCGTCACCTTGGACGCATCGCAGAACGACCGCATCCAGTGCTCATACAGCGAACTCGGAATGGGCCCGCGGTAATAGGGCCGTCCGCCGGCGTCGAGCACCGCCTGCACGAGCGCCTCGTCCATTGGGACAGTGTGCTCGCCGTAGCGCGCACAGGTGGCGGGCAGGACGCGCCGCAGCGCTTCGCCGACGGTGAGCGCCACATCCTCGACGAGGTGATGTCGCAGGTCGCCCTTGGCCACGATGGTGAGATCGAGCCCGGCATAGCGGGCCAACGCCGTCATCATGTGATCGAGGAACGGCACGCCCGTGCGGATGTCAGCCGCGCCTCGGCCAATGGCCATCTCGACGCGAATGTTCGTTTCCGATGTCTTGCGTTCAACGACGATCATTGCGGGAACTCCTCCGCGAGCACACGCGGATCGATGGCGCCGGTGTACAGCGCCATTCCGATGACGGCCGCGGCGACGCCGCGGTCCTCGAGCGCACGCAGGTCGGCCAGCGACCCGATGCCGCCCGACGCGAAGACCGGAAACGGCGAGGCATCCACGACGTCCTCCATCAATGGCAGGTCGGTGCCCTGCATGAGCCCTTCCCGGTGTACCGCGGTGACGAGCAATCCAGCGAGCGGCAGCGACGCCACATCATCCACGACGGAGAAGACATCGCGCGTGAGGGTCCTGGCCCATCCGCGCGTGGTGACCTTTCGCTCGCGCACATCGGCGGCAAGCATGCACTGTCCGGGATTGGCCAGGGCCATGCGCTCCAGCCAATCGGGGTCCTCGAGCGCGCGGGTGCCAAGCACCACGCAGGCGGCGCCGGCGTCGAGCAGCGTGCGAATATCATCTTCGGTCCGCACACCGCCGCCCACCTGGAAGGCAGCGGCACCGTCCCAGAGCATCTGGGTCATCGTATCACGGTTCGAACCACGGCCCGTGGCGGCGTCGAGGTCGACGATATGCAGACGCGTGAAACCCGTGCGCGCCCACTGACGAGCGACGCGCAGGGGATCAGCGAGGCGCACCTGCTCGCGGTCGTACTCGCCGCCCACGAGCTGCACCACATGACCCTCACGAAGATCGATGGCAGGAATGGCGAGCATATGTGTCAGCGGGGAAAGACGTCGTCGATGAACTGCCGGATGAACGCAACGCCGGGGGTCGAGCTCTTCTCTGGGTGAAACTGGACGCCGAGCGTATTGCCGGCCCGAACAGCCGCAGGGAAACGATCGCTCTCGTGCGTGCTCCACGCCACGACGGCTGCCGGATCATCGGGGCGGCAGACGAAGGAGTTGGCATAGTAAGCCGTGCGCAGCGCCGCGCGAGTGATCAGCGGATCGGAGACCCCGTCGAGCGAATTCCAGCCGATCTGCGGTACGCGCACCGCGGTGAGACGGGTGACCCGTCCGGGAATAAGTCCGATGCCGGCACCGGACCCTTCGTCGCTCGCGTCGAAGAGCAGCTGCATGCCGAGGCAGATACCAAGACACGGAAGGCCGGTGCGCAGCGCCTCGAACGTCTGTGTGCGCGCGCGGGCGATGCGGCTGGCCGCCGCGGAGAACGCCCCAACACCCGGGAGCACGAGCAGGCTGGTGTCGAGCGCTCGCGCGAGATCGGTCTCGAGGCGTACGGCGTGCCCCGTTCCCTCGAGCACCTTCACGAGCGAGTGCAGGTTGCCGGCGCCGTAGTCGAACACCGTGATCGTCATACGAGTGCCTCGCGCAGTGCGCCGAGGAACTGGTCCATGAGAGGCCACGGCCCCATGCCCACACGCAGCACGTCGCCGAACACGGGAAGCCCAGAGAAAGCACGCACGGCCACGCCGCGCTCGGCAAGGCGAGCGGCCAGCGCGCGCGCGTCCGGCACTGGTACGCAAACGAAGTTTCCTCTCGAGTCGAGCGGCGCGAGGCCGATGGCGCGCAGTGCCTGCGTGACGCGCTCGCGCGCGACGACGGCATCGGCCGCGCGCGCACGCATCCAGTCCGCGTCCTCTGCCAGCGCGACGCACGCGGCACGCTCGGCCAGGGCATTCACCTTGTAGGGGCCATTCGACTTTCGTACGGCGCGCACCAGTTCTGCACTTCCCACGGCATGGCCGACACGAAGTCCGGCCAGTCCCCACGCCTTGGAAAAGGTGCGGAGCACCAACAGTCGTCCGAGCGCGGGCGCCTCCTGCAGCAGATCTTCGAGGTCCGGCGCAAACTCGGCGTAGGCGCCGTCGAGGATCACGATGGCGCTGCTCTCGCGGACGATACGCCGCACCACATCGGCCGGCGTAACGGTACCCGTGGGGTTGTTGGGGGAGCACAGGTAGATGATGCGAGCGCCCGTGGCGAGCATCGCGTCCGCATCGGCAGAACCGTCCGGTGTGAGCGGTACGGCCACGGGCTGCAGACCATTGAGGCGGGCGAAGATGGGCACCATAGAAAACGAAGGTGCTGGATGCGCGAGCACCGCGCCCGGTTCAGCTACCGCGCGGAAGGCGGCGTCGATCAGGTCGTCGGATCCGCACCCTGCCGCCACCTCCGAGGGATCCACGCCGACAAAGTTTGCGATCGCTCCCGTCAGTGCTCCGGCCGAAACTCCCGGGTACAGGCTGAGCGCCGTCGGGTCAATGGAGCGGAGCGCAGCGAGTGCAGCTGGTGGTGCTCCCCATAGGTTGGCGTTGTCGCGCAGGTCAACCGCGCACGACGTCGCATCCGGCGAGTAGAACGGAACCTCGCGCAGCGACAGTCGCGCGATCTCGAACGCGGTCATCGTGATCCCTCCTGCCACTGCCGCGCCGCCGCCGCGTGCGCGGGCAATCCTTCAGCGTCGGCGAAGACGGCGACATCTCCCGCGAGTTTAGCGGCCGCGCTGCGATCAATGCGCTGCCACGTCGTCCAACGATAGAAGTCGAGTGTGGACAGCCCGGAATAGGCGCGACTCAAGCCACCCGTGGGGAGCACGTGGTTGGCGCCGCTCATGTAATCGCCGAACGCCACCGACGCCGTCTCTCCAACAAAGACCGTTCCGGCATTCCGCACCGACGGCAGCAGCAACTCGGCCTCACGCACCGCGAGCAGCAGGTGCTCCGGGGCCCAGCGATTTGCGAACGCCACCGCTTCATCGCGTGAAGCGGCCAGCAGCAAGGCGCCGCGCGACGACAGCGCCGCGGCGATCACATCGGCGCGCGGCTCACGCGGGAGCAGTTCAGCGAGACGCTGCTCCACGTCCTTGAGCAAGGCCTCTGAGGTCGAGACGAGGACGACGGCCGCCATCGGATCGTGCTCGGCCTGTGCGAGCAACTCGCGCGCAATGACCAGTGGAGTGGCCGAGTCGTCGGCGATGACGAGCAGTTCACTCGGGCCGGCGGGCGAATCAATGGCCGTGACGCTCGCAACCTGCGCTTTCGCTTCGGCCACGTAGGCGTTGCCTGGTCCGACGATGCGGTCGACTGCGGCAATGGTAGCCGTCCCATACGCCATCGCCGCGATAGCACCGGCGCCGCCCACGGCAAAGAGCCGGTCGGCGGCAGCCAGTTCGGCGGCGGCCATCAGCACGGCGCTTGGCAATCCGTCCCGTCCTGGCGGCGAGCAGACGACGACCTCACCGACACCAGCCACGCGCGCCGGAATCACGCCCATCAGCAGGGAACTGGGATAGGCGGCGCGCCCGCCCGGGGCGTAGACGCCGACGCGCGCCAGCGGATCCGGACGGCGCCCGATCACCACGCCATCGACGGTGACCGTCTCGCGCGGGATCGGGCGGAACGCCTTGTGCACCTGTTGAATGTTGGCGGCCGCGCGTTCGAGCGAGCGACGCAACGCCACCGGTAGTCCGTCGAGTGCCGCGCGCCATGCCGTGCGCGGCACTTCGAGAGACTCCAGCACGGCGCCATCAAACTCGCGGGCAAACTCCAGCAGCGCGTCATCACCCTCGGCGCGCACGCGGTCAATGATGCGTCGCGTACGGTCGCGCACCGCAGGATCGCCCGCACTGCCCCGCTCGAACAGCACGGGGAGCGAGCGGGCGTCGAGCGAGGCCAACGACCCGCGCACGGCCATGGGAAGATCGCTCATGCCATCAATCTCTCGATGCGAGTCACGAGGATGCCCTCGCCGCCCACGGCCTTCAGCTGGTTGATGGTGCGATAGATGCTTGCCGCGGGCGCCACGGCGTGCACGGCAACCATGGATCCGCCGTTCATCACGTCGATGACGGTGGGGCCACTGATGCCGGGGAGGATGCGCTTGACCTCATCGAGGCGTGCGCGCGGCACATTCGCCATGACATACCGTCGATCGCGCGCCGCGAGCACGGAAGCCAGCGAGGCGGTCAGTTCGTCGAGCGCCTGGCTGCGTGCCTCGTCACGGTCACCGCGCGCGACGATCAGCCGCGCCGTGGACTCGAGTACGGTGTCCACCTCACGCAGGCCGTTCACGCGAAGGGTCGATCCCGTGGAGGTCAGGTCGACGATGAGGTCGGCGATGCCAAGGTGCGGCGCGATCTCCACCGCGCCCGACACCGGCACCAGCTCCACGTCCTTGTTGGCTCGCGCGAAATACTCACGTGTGAGCCGCGGAAAGACCGTCGCAATCCGGCTGCCGACTGGGATATCCGCGATCGAACGCACGGCAGATTCCTCGCGCGCGGCGAGGACGAGTCGGCACCGGCCGAAGGCAAGGTCGAGACGTGACTCCAGCGCACGGCCTGACTCGGAAGTCAGGTCCCAGCCCGTGATGCCGGCGTCAGCCGCCCCGTCGGCAACGAACTCGGGGATATCCTGCGCGCGGACGAAGATCGCCTCGAACTCGCCGCCGAGCGACGCAACCAGGGCGCGCTCGGACGAGGACCGGACTTCGAGTCCGGCGTCGGACAGGAGGGACCGGGCGTCCTGGTTCAGTCGGCCTTTATTCGGGATGGCAATGCGGAGCATTTGAGGTGCAGGGAAAGGGAGCAGGGTGTGGTGCGGGGGGAAATGAAAAGAGCCCGTCGGATATCCGACGGGCTCGAGGGGTCTGGCTGGCGGGCGGCGTGTTTACGCCATCCGGATCATCAGCCGCACGTGAACGTGCTCCCCCCGGCCCGACGGACCGTGGTGGTGCACGTGATGATGGCGGCGGCTGTTCATGGAACGCGAAGCCTAGTCGGTCAGGGGGCTGGAGTCAAATTCGGCGTTCTAGCGGCTGAGAACTGCGCGTTGCGTCGGGCTTCTTTACCACGGAGCTCACGGAGGAACGGCCGGAGGGCCACGGAGTACTGCAACTTCTTGGGGAAACTGCGAGTGCCACGCGACTTTCGCATGGCGCGTTGTCTTTACCCCCAAAAGTTGTCGTGCTCCGTGGCCCTCCGTTTGCTCCGTGAGCTCCGTGGTGAAAGAACCAGCATGGCGCGCGTCTCCGCCCCTGCGTTTACGGTGCAAGACGAGGGCGGCGACCCTTCAATTGCCCCCCTGGCTCCCCTACATTTCAGAGGCGAGGGGAGCCCCCCTTTCTAACCCAAACATCACGACGTTTTTCGGAGGCACGACATGCGGTTCATCGGTTCGGCGCTCGTGGCGAGCGCCATTGTTCTTGGCGCGTGCAGCGGCGGTGAGAAGGCCCCGGCGACGGACGCGGCGACTCCCGCGGCCGCTCCGGCTGTTGCGGCCACCGGCACGGCCGCCCCGATCACGGGCACGACGCACGAAGTGAAGATGTACGGCGACGAGAAGGGCTATCGTTTCGAGCCCAAGGACATCACCGTGAAGGCCGGCGACGGCATCAAGTTCGTGTTCGTCAACGGTGGCCCGCACAACGTCGCGTTCAACGCGGCCGATATTCCGGCTGACGTGAAGCCGCAGCTCGATGCGAACTTCGACGCCGACAAGATGGCCGAGCTGTCGAGCAAGATGATGATGACCCCGGGCGAGTTCACGACGATCTCATTCGCGAACATCAAGCCCGGCACCTACCCGTTCCACTGCACGCCGCACCTGGCGATGAACATGAAGGGGACGGTTACGGTTCAGTAATCCGCCGCGGCCACGCCGCGCGCGTTTCTGGCTGACTGACGGGCGGGTCCGGACTCCGGACCCGCCCGTCTCTTCGTATCTTGCGGCAGATGCCACGTGCCGCCTCGCGTCCCATCGCCCGCGCCGACTGGATGGCCGCCCGCGCCCTGCTCGCCACGCGCCGGCTGCGTCCCGTCGTGCCGTATGCGCTCGGCACGTTTGCGCTCGTGTTTGCCGCCGTGTGGATGGTGCGCGGCCCGTTGGCGGATCGGGCCGTTGCCGCCCAGCGGTCAGTAGGCCGCCTGCAGGCGGCCGAGCGCGACACCGCGCCCCTGGTAACCAACGTGCTGGCGGCGCAGCGAAAGTCCACTCGGACGGACTCGCTGTTGCGCACACTCCTCTTTCGAGCCGAGCGGTGGAATGCGCCACCCGTGCTCACCGTCGAGGCACAGCACGAGCGCGATTCACTCAGCACGGTGCTGACGCAGCTGACTGCCGCGCTTGATCGCGCCGCCAAGGCGCCGCTTGCCGCTTCGTACCGCGTCCTTGCCAGCTCGGATGCGCTTCGATCGCTTACTGCGGTCCAGGTGCTGGTCGATACGCTCGACCTGCTGGAAAACGTCCGGCGAACGCTGGATCCCGCGGCGGCTCCGACGTCAGAGTTCGCACAGCTCAGCGCGCGCGCCAATGCCATTGGAGCCACGCTGCAGGGCATCGGTCGGGAGCGGCAATCGACGCTCATTCGTCAGATCGCGCTCATCGATGCCACTGGGGATCGCACGGGCCGCGGTGTCGCCGGATCGATTGACACCGGCGGGGCGCGTGCTGCCCGAGACAGTGCCCGCCGCGAGGTCACGAGCGCCGAATCGCTCTTGCGAGACGCGCGTCAATGGCACGCGCAAGTGCAGGCGCGCGCGGATTCCGATGCACGAGCCAGGGCGGCACGCATTCTTGGCGCGTCGCCCTTTGTTGTGGCAACCAGCGCGCTGCTTGTCGTTTCCGTCCTGATGTTCGCCCTTGCCGTCGTGGCGGAGACCAGGGTGCCAACCATCTCCCACGCCCGGGAAGTGGAACGCATCACCGGGCTGCCGGTGCTCGCCTCAGCTGTCGGGTTTCGGGTACCGCGCGAAGGACGCGCACGGCTACAACCTGGAACCGGCGTCGATCCCTTTCGCATGGTGTATCTCTCACTCACGGCGAGCGGCACACGAGAGCGCGTGGTGTGCGTGACGGGAGATGACGTGTCGCGTACCGTTGCCGTGGCGGCTCGGCTGGCGGTGAGCGCCGCCGCCGACGAGCGCGCCACGTTGCTCGTGGATCTCGCACCCGGCGTCGCATCGACCTCGACCTTCTTCGGCTGGCGTGATGAACCTGGTTTCACGGAGGCGATCGCGGGTGTGCGTCTGTGGCGGGAAGTGGCCCGTCCCATCGGAGCGAGCGAAGGGCTGGCGATTGACGTCATCCCCGCAGGCGGGCTTCGCCAGGACACGACGTCCTCGGTGCAGAACGAGATTGCGCGCAGCGAGTTCGCGGCGTTCCTCGGAGAGTACGATTTCACGGTGCTGGCGGCGCCAACAGCCTCTGCGGCTGCCATGGCTGCCACAGCATGCGGAAGCCCGCCAACGATCCTCGTTGCACGCGTAGCTCGGACCCGACTGCGAGCCCTTCAGTCGAGTATTCTATGGCTGCGAACGGCAGGCGTAAATCTCCACGGAATTCTGCTCATTGATATGTAGTAGCATGATAGTGGCTTTATAATGTCCTTATAGTGACCTTTAATTGTCATTTCTTATTGAAGAAGCAATTCACTTGCCTCCCTCGAAAGTGAGACGCTGGATAGGTGAGGGAGTGATGCCGCCCACGGGTAGCGTCCGCTCGCGTACAGTCGATCCGCGAAAGAACTCAGCGAGTACTCGACCTCACGCGTCTGTGAACTGAGCCGACAGACTCCGGCGGATTTCGGAACCGGCGAGACCTCAGGCAAGTTCATCCGCATGTCGTCGAGGGCGGTACTCGAACGCGGGGCTCGCGTACGGCGCTCGCCTGCTCTGCTCGAGTGCGGTGCCCGATGCATGTCAGTATCTTTGTTCACGCATCTGCCGAGGCCCTTCCCACGCAATGAACGGCTACTCCGACCGCATCAACCACGCGCTGGCCTTCGCGGCCAAGCACCATGATCGTCAGGTCCGGAAGGGGACGCGGCTGCCGTACATCACCCATCCCGCGAACGTCGCGATCATTCTGGCGCGCTACGGTCAGGGTGATGAAACAGTGATGGCCGGCATCCTGCACGACGTCGTGGAAGACTGCGTGGGCGAGAACTGGACGCAGGAGATGCTCGAGGAGCGCATCGGCGAGAAGTTCGGTGCCGACGTCCTCGAAACGGTGCTCATGGTCACGCACCGGAAGGTGGACGAGGATGGCAACGAGCTGGACAAGGAAGAGCGCAGTGCGGACTATCTCGCCCGACTAGGGCAGGCCAATGACGCCGCGCGCTGGGTCTGCGCGGCGGACAAGCTCCACAATGCGAGCTCGATCCTGGCGGACCTGCGGCGCACGGTAGATCCGGAGTCGGTGTGGGGGCGCTTCAACGCCGGCAAAGAGGGGACCATCCGCTGGTACCGCGCCGTGCATGACCGCCTGAACGAGCTCCACTTCTCCGGCGTGATCCTCACCGAGTTGCGCGGTGTGGTCGAGGCGCTCGAGCGGTATTCCGATATCGGGGCGGGACAGTCGGGCGGGTAACTTCCGGGTGGCTCTTGAGCTTCTTCACGACGGAGCTCACGGTGCGACGAGGCCTCTCTCACCGCGGAGCACACGGAGAACTGCCTTGAGGGCCACGGAGTAGGACAAATGCTGGGGTAACGACATCGCGCCACGCATGTAATTGCGTGGCGCTCGCTTTTCCCTCAAGAAGTTGCAGTACTCCGTGGCCCTCAGCCGTTCTCCGTGCGCTCCGTGGTGAAAAAGGCCAGCGCTTTGCACAAAGGGGCAGCCAGCTAAGGCGCGCGATACGTCCGTTGCACGTAGTCGTTGAGAATCACCAGGAACTCCTCGACGATCCGGTCGCCCTTGAGCGTCTTGAGGAGCGCGCCATCCACGTACACCGGCGCCTTGGGCTCCTCGAACGTTCCGGGGAGCGAAATGCCTATGTTGGCGTGCTTGCTCTCACCCGGGCCGTTCACCACGCACCCCATCACAGCGACCTTCATCTCCTCGACGCCGGGGTGTGATTCGCGCCAGAGGGGCATCTGTTCGCGCAGGTAGTTCTGGATGTCCTCGGCGAGCTTCTGGAAATAGGTGCTGGTGGTGCGGCCGCACCCCGGGCAGGCCGTTACCTGCGGCGTGAAGGAGCGCAGGCCCAGCGACTGCAGGATCTGCTGTGCGACATGCACTTCCTCCGTGCGGTCCCCGCCCGGGCGAGGCGTCAGCGAGACGCGAATAGTGTCGCCAATCCCCTCGGCGAGCAGCAACGAAAGCGCCGCGGACGACGCGACGATGCCCTTCATCCCGAGCCCGGCCTCGGTCAGGCCGAGGTGCAGCGGGTAGTCGCAGCGCGCGGCGAGGCGGCGGTAGGCGTCCACGAGATCCTGCACCTGCGAGATCTTGCAGGAGATGAGGATCTGGTCATGGCGAAGGCCAACCTCCTCGGCGAGTGCGGCACTGCGCAGCGCACTTTCGAGCATCGCCTCGATGTAGACGTCCTTCGCGTCCACTGGCACTGCCAGTCGGGCGTTGGCGTCCATCATCTCGGTGAGCAGGTCCTGATCAAGGGAGCCCCAGTTGACCCCGACGCGCACGGGCTTGCCGTTGTCCACGGCGATCTGGACGATGGTGCGGAAGTTCTCGTCGCGCCGTTTGCCGCCCACGTTGCCGGGGTTGATGCGGTACTTGGCCAGCGCGCGCGCCGCCTCGGGATACTTGGCGAGGAGGAGATGGCCGTTGTAGTGGAAGTCGCCGATGATGGGGACGTCCACGCCGGCAGCAGCGACGCGCCGCGCCATCTCGGGCACGGCCGCCGCGGCCTCCTCGTTGTTCACCGTCACGCGCACGAGTTGTGACCCGGCGCTGGCGAGGGCGATCACCTGCTCGGCCGTGGAGACGGGATCAGCCGTGTCGGTGTTGGTCATGGACTGCACCACGACCGGGTGCGCCGATCCGACGGCGACGTTGCCGATGTACGCGGTGACTGTCTGTCGGCGTGGAGTGAAGACCACGGGGTACGGGGCTGGAGACGAGTGAAAACTAACGCGCGGTGGACGCGAGCGGTCCCCGGCGCGATAATCCACAAGGACTCCCCGCTGAGGATCGACGTTTCATGCCCGAAGAACCCCTGTCTTCCCCTCCCCCCGCTCCTGACGCTCCGGCACCTCCCCGCCCCAGCCTGTTCCGCCGGCATTGGGGCAAGTTGACGCTGCTGACCATCGTTCTGGTACCGCTCATCGGCATGGCGGTGTGGGTGGGCGTGGCGTTCATGTACACATACTCCGAAGGGACGCGGACGGGATACGTGCAGAAGCTTTCCAGCAAGGGATGGCTCTGCAAGACGTGGGAAGGTGAGCTTGCGATGACGACGGTGCCTGGAACCGCGCCGCAGATCTTCAACTTCTCGGTGCGCAACGACTCCGTGGCACAGGAAATCACCAAGATCGCCGGGAGCCAGGTGACGCTGTTTTACAAGGAACACCGCGGCGTACCGACCAGCTGCTTTGGTGAGACCGCGTATTACGTCGACGGTGTGCGAGGAACGAAGTAAGCGTCATGCCCTACACGAACTGCAGTGCCTGCGGTGCGAAAGCACTGGTTGGTGCCACCCGCTGTCCGCGGTGTCAGGCGCCGTTCGTGTCCTACGAGTTTGGCGGTGAACGCGTTGCCACGGTCAATTGCCCCAACTGCGGCGTGCAACGTCCCGTCGCCATCGGTGTTTGCCCGAACTGCCTGATGTCGACGGCCCCGTCGGGACGGCGACTCGTGCGCGGCCTGATGCTGACCGGTGTTGGCATCGCCATAATCCTTGCAGTCGGGTATCTGATTTCGCGTCGCACCGAGAAGATGAAATCCGCGTCGATTCCGGCAGTGAGTGTGGCAGACACGGGACTGCCAACAGAAGCGACCTCGCCAATCGACTCCACGGCGTTGATAGCCGCCGACTCATCAGAGCGCGCGGCACCCGCCTCGATCGCCCCGATTCCGACATCGATACCGGCGCCCGCTCCCGCGGCGGTCGCCGCCGCGCCTCGGTCGGCGACGACTGCCGACGCCACCAAGAGCGTGTCACCGAATCCAGCGGCCCCTGTACCTGCACCGCCGCCGAGTGTCGCCGTTCCCGATACCGGCCGCTGGGAATTCGCGACTGCCAACACCTGGGTACGCGTGCGCTCGGCGCCGACGAGGGAGAGTGAGACGCTG
This sequence comes from Gemmatimonadaceae bacterium, assembly GCA_041661925.1. Classification (GTDB taxonomy): domain Bacteria; phylum Gemmatimonadota; class Gemmatimonadetes; order Gemmatimonadales; family Gemmatimonadaceae; genus PNKL01. The sequence continues at coordinate 3,664 of JBAZTM010000006.1, read as the reverse complement.
CGCATGGTGGATTCGGCGCAGCGTGTCCGGCTGGGTCCTTCGATGAATGGCTGGCGGTCCATCCGCGTGGGCGTTGACCGCGGATGGGTGGATCCCCGGCTCTTCACCGTCCTGCCTGCACCGCGGCCCTGAGTGCGCGACCGCGCGCTGACCGGGCGCCTTCTTCACCATGGAGCGGCACTCTACCTTCTTCACCACGGAGCACACGGAGAACTGCCTGAGGGCCACGGAGTACTGCTACTGCTTGGAGGAACTGCGCGCGCCACGCAATGATCCGCGTGGCGCGATGTCGTTACCCCAAGTCTTGTCGTACTCCGTGGCCCTCCGTTTCCTCCGTGACCTCCGTGGTGAAAAAGGCCACCGCCGCCGCGCGGAGCCGTAAGTGAGCCAGCGCACCTTCACTGCCTGCGCGGGGCTGAAGCCCATGCAGGGCCCACGCAAAGCTGCTACTCCTCGAGCGTTCTTCCGAACTCGGCGCGGATGCGCACGGTGCGTGCGAGTTCGTCCGTGTTCTGCAGCACCTTCTGCCGGAGATCGAGCGGCAGCTTGGGGTGATCACGGAGGAACTGCTGCACGATGTCCAGCGCGGCCGCGTCCGACTGGCCGTTGAGGAAGGCGCCCAGCCACGAGCCAAGGAAGAAGATGCGCCGGTTGGCCTGGATGAATGGGAGCGAATCGAGCGCCGGGCGCAGGTAGGCGCGTGTGAGCGCCTGATGCTCGAGCGCGTTGAACGCGCCGAGCGAACCGCTGGCCCAGTCTTCGTTGAGTGTGGCGTCGGCGAAGTAGCGTCTGAAGTAGTCGGCCTTCACTTCGGCGTCACCGCGCGTGGCGCCAACGGTGAAGGCGCGGCGGCGTCCGTCGGGCGTGCTGTCGCGCGCCATCTGCGCGGCGAGCTTCTCGCCGGCGTCCGCGGCGCCGCGCACGGTGAGGTGCGTGACGATCTCCCAGCGCAGCGGGTCCTTCACCGCATCACCGGCCGCTGAGTCGGCGGCGAGGACGCCGCGCAGCCGGTCGAGTGCCGCCGGCGAGCGCGAGACGCTGACGAATGCGTCGAGATAGGCGCGCCGAATTCCGTACGCGCGAGTCGTGTCCCCTGCCCCGCTCCACAGAAAGTCCTCGACGCGCGGCAGCAGCGAGTCGCGCGCTGCGTCCACGAGGTAGGCGTTCATGGCGCGGCTCAGACGGCCGAGCTGCGTGGGGACGCTCTGCTCGTCCGACTCCTTGGGTAGGTCACGCACTACGAGTGAGACAAAGCGGGCCGGGTGCAGTCGTGCAGCGCGCACTTCGTCCCAGAGCGTGCCCCAGAGCATGGCGCGGAGGAAGGGATCAGTGACCAACGCGAGATCACCGCCAAGCAGCGCACGTCGGCTCGCCGTGTCCAGCGTGACAATCTGATAACCATAGTCGCCGCCGTTAGTGTAGACGAAAGCTGGCGCATGTTTGCCAACCACACCGGGAACAGCAGTCACAGCACCGCGGAGCTCGACGTCATACGGCTCGCTTGTGATGGTTTTGCGCAAGTTGTCGTCGGGACATTTGTCCACGCAGAACGCAATGCTGTTCTCTGCGAGCAGGACCCGCACTTTCAGCGGCCAACTTCCCTGCCCCGACACGCTCGGCTGCACGGGACGCTGCACCAGCTCCAGCTTCTCGATGCGCCCGTTCTTCTGTGTCAGCTTCGTCTCCACTTCTGGCATGCCTGGGCGCAGCATCCACTGCTTGCCCCACGCGGTGAGATCGCGCTGCGAGGCGTGCCCAATCGAGCCGAGCAGGTCCTGCCATGTGGCATTGGCGTACGCGTGTTTCGCGAGGAACTGCTGCACGCCACGCTGAAATGCGGTGTCACCCACGAGATAGTTGAGCTGCTTGAGTACAGAGGGCGCCTTGTTGTAGACGATGGCGCCGTAGTTGCTCTTGGCCTGATCGAGATTGGCGAGCGACTGCCAGAGCGGCGTGGTGCCCATCGTCTGATCCACGCCGTAGGCCGAGGGCTTGTTGCCGAGGTAGAAGGTCTTCCATGCCTGACTTGATGGGTCGAGATCGTTCAGTGCCTTGGCCGCCATGTACGTGGCGAAGCCTTCCTTGAGCCACAGATCGTCGAACCACTTCATGGTGACGAGGTCGCCGAACCACTGATGTGCGACCTCGTGCAGGATGGTGGAGTAACGGCCGAGGACGCGCGGCAACGTGGGGCGCTCACGGAAGATGAAGCGGTCCTCGTTGTAGAAGACGGCGCCGGGATGTTCCATGCCGCCGAATGGAAACGCCGGCGCCAAGACGAAGTCGTACTTGTCGAACGGATACGGGCGATCGAAGTACCGTTCCATCCACTCCAACGCGCGACGATTGAGCGCGATCAGCGTGTCGAGGTCGGCTTCCTTGGCGCGCGAGGCGCGCACAAAGACGTTGATGGTGCGCCCGTTCACGGTGGACGATGCGCGATGCCAGGGACCCGCGGCGAACGCAATGAGGTACGTGCTGAGCGGCTGCGTTTCCGTGAAGTGGTGCGTGAGCGCGGCGGTCGCCGTGTCGGTGTGCATCAGGGAGCCGTTGGCAACGGCCGTCCACGCCTTCGGCGCGCGCAGGGTGAAAATGACCCGTGCCTTGAGGTCAGGCTGGTCGAAGCACGGGAAAAGCTGGTTGGCGTCGGCCGGGACGAGCAGGGTGTACAGATAGTCGCTGCTGTCGGTGCGGTCGGTCGAGCGAATGATCGACGCACCCGCCGGTGCGATGTCGGCGACAAAGTCGATCCTTACGGTGTTGTCCCCTGGCTTCAGTGAGGCGGCCGGAAGCGCGAGATGCGCACCGTTGAATACCGGCCTGGCCACCGGCGTCCCGTTGACGACGACCGCGTCGAGGCGACGGCCCCGAAAATCGAGGATGACGTCGGCAGTGCCGGTACGCCGGAAGGTGACCGTGACCTGACCGAGGGCGCTGTCGCGCGCGGTGACGTCGAGTGAGAGGTCGTACCGGACGTCGGAGATGGTGCGGGCCCGGGCTGAGGCGAGCTCCTGGGAGACTCCGCGGCCCAAGAGGACCGAGTCGGGAAGGGGAGCGGGCGAGAGGGCGAGGGGGGCGAGCAGGGCAGCCAGGAGATGGAGCACGGGGCGTGGGCGAGAGGGATGGAGCCAAACATCCAAGCCGGCCGCCCAGAGGGCAACCGGAGGCCGAACCGGACCGGCCACAGGGCAGGGGAGGAGGCGCCCTTGCTAATTTGACAGGAATCCATACGTTCAGGGTGATGCGACTCAGAGACCTGGTTCGTCCGGGTCTTTTTTTCGTGCCAGCCCAGCGCGGGGGGCTCCAGTGGACCCGTGACAGTTACGATCGGCTTCGCCTCGGGACAGGCCCGAGCTAGCGATCAAGAAACCAGGAGTAGGGAATGCGTACGACCGGTAAGGTGAAGTGGTTCAATGATGCGAAGGGCTTTGGTTTCATCACGCCTGACAACGGAACCAAGGACTGCTTCGTGCACTACAGCGCCATTCAGGGCTCGGGCTTCAAGTCGCTCGCCGAAGGCGATGCGGTTGAGTTCGAGATCGTGCAGGGCGCGAAGGGCCCGGCCGCGGAGAACGTGACCAAGGTCGGCGGCTGAGCTTCACTCTGCCGTTCGTCCGTCAAGAAGGGCCCCGGGAAACCGGGGCCCTTCTTTCGTTCCTGGCAG